>CAIJXH010000022.1 GCA_903824595.1 uncultured bacterium | reverse complement strand
GAAAATTTTCTAAAAGCTAATATTCATATGGTGGAATTGGCTAACGAGAAAACAAATGAAGAAAATCTTCATTTGTTTAAAAAAGTCGGTTCGAACTTTCAAATTAAGGATCGAACCGTCTTTTTTGAGCCACGCGGAGCGTGGAAAAACCTTTTGAATTCTGGATTCGGCGGGGGGAATACATTTGTGTCGGCACTTCGTGCCGACCCCATTTCGGCTTCTGATTCCGATTTTCAATTTTGGCGGAGAGGGAGGGATTCGAACCCTCGGAACCCTTTTGAGGCTCAACGCATTAGCAGTGCGCTCCATTCGACCACTCTGGCACCTCTCCGTGTGACGTAGTATACATAGTTCATCACGCTCGCGCGAGTGCAATAAGAGAGACACTCAATCCTGTAGAGCGAAACACGTGTTTTGCGTGAATGAGTGTTGCGCCCGTGGTTACAACATCGTCGATCAGTACAATATGCGCGTTGACCATATGCGATTGATCATGTAGCGCAAATGCGCCTGCAACATTAGAAAGACGCTCGTGTCTTGGGAGATGTGTTTGGCGTGGCGTTGCTCTCGTGCGCACGAGCGCATTGAGCGCAACGTGCGTAAGTGATCCGTCGTGGAATTCGCGCGGCAGCGCTTCAAGTACTTTCGTAATTTGATTGTATCCGCGTTCTCTCATTCGCGTACTGTGCAGAGGGATGGGCGCAAGAATTATTTTTTGCGCGGAGAATATTTTTCGCGAGTGTATCTCTTCTCTGAGGAAATCGGCTAGCACATGCGCGGCAAGTCGAGCGGCATAATCCGATCGGTCATATTTGAGTGCTTGGATGAGATCTTGCACGGCTGGTTGCCTATAATCCATAAGCGCAGTTATGCGAGATCCAAGTAATTCATGAGTGACGGGGGAGAGTGGAATATCGCAAATTGTTCGCTGTTTGGTGCGTGCCGATCGAGCGCGCGGAGGCAGCAGTGCGTCGAGTAGTGCTTCGCCCCACGTGCGTAGGCGATGCACGATTGATCCAAACGGTTGCAGCATTATATGGAAGTATAACGCAGCGTTGTCCGACGCGGGCATGGAACGACAGGTACAGTGCGAAAAGTCAATTTTTCCTTGACTTATCTACTCTGACGTCTATACTGTCCCGACCATCGCTCCTGGTGGACATGAGTCCTTGTGTTTGCGAAGTGGGAGGGGTGGCTGGAGTCGATATGACTTCACGAAGATCTTTGACAATTGCATAGAGAACACAAGCACAACCAAGTAATGTATTGGTAATAAACACACACAAGCAAAAAAGTAGAAATGGAAAAAAGATGTTCCTGCGCAAGCGGGAAAGTCATTCTTTTGTTCCGTTCATTCCAACGAGAAATTGAACTATGTTCAAATTCTTTTATTTAGAGTTTGATCCTAGCTCAGGGTGAACGCTGGCGGTATGGATAAGGCATGCAAGTCGAGGGGCTCGCAAGAGCACCGGCAGACGAGGTAGTAACAGGTAGGAACGTACCCGGAAGTCGTGCATAGCTCGTCGAAAGACGAGGTAATTCACGATATTGTCGCAAGATGAAAGATTTATCGCTTCCGGAGCGGCCTGCCTTGTATCAGCTAGTTGGTGAGGTAACGGCTCACCAAGGCTATGACGCATAGGGGACCTGAGAGGGTGACCCCCACCGATGAGACTGAGACACGGCTCATACCCCTACGGGGGGCCGCAGCCGAGAATATTCGACAATGGGCGAAAGCCTGATCGAGCGATACCGCGTGGTGGATGAAGTGCTTCGGCACGTAAACACCTTTTGTAGGGGAAGAAGTCATTGACACTACCCTAAGAATAAGGGGCTCCTAACTCTGTGCCAGCAGGAGCGGTAATACAGAGGCCCCAAGCATTACCCGGAATTACTGGGCGTAAAGAGTGCGTAGGTGGTCGCGTTAGTCGTCCGTCAAACCCCAGGGCTCAACCCTGGATCCGCGGGCGAAACGGCGCGACTTGAGGGCGTGAGAGGTGCATAGAACTCTAGGTGTAGGGGTG
>CAIJXH010000021.1 GCA_903824595.1 uncultured bacterium | reverse complement strand
GTTCAAAATCGAACTCGCAAGCACCAACACATCGGTAAGACCAGCTGCCGAGGCAATCATAGGCAGCAGCGTCACTCCAAAAGCAGATACTGAAAGCGCGGCGCGTAGAGACATAGAGTGCAATAGAAAATATTATTCAATAAGTATACTCATGGTACCGAGTTGCTGCGAAAACACAACCCCCACACACCATTTCTGTGGATAAGACCGCGCGTATCCCCTCACGACATGTTCGACCAGGTCTTTGCAGCGCGTCGGCGCGAACACTCAATGCCCAACCTTCTTTTCTGCTGGTTTCTCAGTTGTATCAGAGTCAACGCGATACGTCTTCCACCCCCACCACACAACCACGCCAAAGACACACACACCCGCAATGCGAGAAGCGATGACAGGATTGCGATCCACAAACTTCCCCACTGCCACGATCACCACGAGTGTAAACATCATCGCCACCACCCACTCAAACACTCGTATCGCCTCATCGCGATTGGATGGCCAAGTACCAATACGCCCAATATACATGGCAATACCCGCGCACAGCATGAGGAGCATGACGGTCATATACACACCGAGGAAAACATTGATGAGCGCAACAGGAACTTGCGTGACGGAAAGAGCACACGCAACGGTAGGAATTCCTGCCACGAAAGCTGCCGCACCAAGATAGGTGTTCGCATGTCTCATACGTGCTGTATGCTGCCAAAAAGCGTATTTTTGAGAAGTGCGACTATTCCCCAGATGGATACCATAACAAAAATCGTGCACAGCCCCCACACAAAGAAGTGTTTTCGCTTTTCTGGATCTTTTGCGATTGTGGAAATATTGGTACCAAGTCCATAGAAATACAGCACAATACCAAAGGTAATGAGCACAAACACGGCGGTATCGATCAACGAAGAAACGGATTTCGCGAGCGTCATCAAATCTCGAGGTGCCGCATACACCTCAAACGGCGCCAACATACACGACAACACGATAGGAAAAATCCGCATAGGTCAATTTGTTACCTGCGCCACGACACTCACAATAATACTTGCTATCGTCCACGCACCAAGAATAAGAATCGTGCCATACATGACATATTTGAAATTCTCTTTGGCAATCTTGAGGCCTTCTTCTTTGCCTTGCGCAAGAAGAAAGCGAAACCCCGAGAGTACAATAAATACTGAAATGACGGGCAAAGCAACGATCACCATTGCCTTCAACAACGTACTTATGAACAGCGGTATACTGCTCACCATCGGGTTGAGCGGACTTTGCAGCGACGCCGCATACGCAACCGCGGTCGTATTCATCAACGTAAAAAACCCAACGGTATACATTCCTATTCGTGTGATTGTGGATGTGCGTTTCATTGTCCTACTGCATGAGCGATTTGCTGATCGGCACGTCCAAGCGCATCTTGCACGCGTACCGACCCCGACGTAACGCCTTGAATCATAGCACGAAATATCGCATTGGTCTTATCGGGATCTGGATCTATCCACGATCGAGCAAGCAGCACCGAGCATATTCGGACATCCGAATCAGAACACAACCCATCACCAATCAACCCATTACCAGACGCAGCGGTACTCGTACTCTGCAACGCATCCCGACGAGCACTTACTGCGCCGAGCGAGTCAGCAATCATTGCTGACATGTCGTGCGCCGCGAGGAGAGTCGCGATAGTCAATGCGCCGGTCACGTTGGAACTTGTACGCGCCGTCGCGAGCGCATACACACGAGCAACAGACACAGGAGTCATGCCACGCTCTTGCGGCACCGGTGCTATGAGAAAATTGAGGTTTGGATTCGCGTGTCGTATTTGTTCTTCTTCACTTGCATACCCAAAATACAAAGCAAGATCACCAGAGGTAAATGCGGTACGTGCGTCTGGTCTTCCGCGATTCCATGAATATTCTTGTTGCGACGGGTCGGCAAATTCCGTATAAAACATGAGTGCTTTTTCCGCAGGTAATCCTTGCACGTCGGCAGAACGACTTGAAAGCAGTGGAACAATCGTACCGCTGTTTCGTGCCGTGATCGTGCCTCCTGCCTGCAATATGAGCATACTCAAAATATCTTTCGCATTATTCACGTTGTCATACTCCCCGAATGCAATCGCCGACCGCGTCACGTCTCCCGCATCACTACGTTTGACTATGCGCTTGGCAAACGCGCTCACCTCGTCCCAATATGCAGGCGGCTGCGACAATCCAGCACCAGACAAAAGATCAGTATTCCAATACATAACGAGCGGATCAGCCGTCAGAGGCAACGCAACAATGCCGTTCTCCCCCATAAACGCGCTCGCCGCTTGCACGAATGTGTTTTGGAACTGGGTCTTTGATAACGCCGTGAACGGCACTTGATACACCTTTGTGGCGTCGCGCATAACCATGTCTTGCGACATGATGAAAAGATCGGGACCAGTACCTCCCGCAAGCGCATTCACCAGATCGGATGAATAGGTATCTGGATCTTTGTATACATAACTCACTTGCGAATAGCGCTGATCATCTTCGGCGGCATTTCGGATGACCGAGGTCATGGTCGATTCATCCAACGTGCCCCATATCACCACCTTACCTATTGCACTGCCCGCATTACCGCTCACCAATAAAGCGAAAATAAGCGTGCCAGCCACCGCACAAGCACCAAATACCGCAAGCAAGATAATCTGAAACATCGAAGTTTTCATACGGTGTGTTGTTCGGGCATAAAGATTAGTCCATAGTGATGCGCGCCGGCAGAAAATTCTTGTACGAGCGCTGCTCCTTCTTCTTGCAACAAAGCGAGCGCCGCATCACGAGACAGTATGTCATCTTTCGTGGGACCCATGCCGCCAAATGAATCAGTCCAGTCAATTACTGCAATGCGACCATTTGTTTTTACCACGCGAAGCGCTTCGCGTATCACGCGTTTTTTGTCATGTACTTGGAATAACATGTTGGACATAAGCACTACATCGATCGAATGCTCCGCGAGTTTGGATGCGCGCGGTACCTCCAGATCAGCCCAAATAACATCGAGGTTTGTACGCCCGAGTCGCGCTGACTCGTTCGCCAATCGTCGTAAGAGATCTTTTTGTATATCGATCGCGTATACACGCCCAGAATCATTCATCTCTTCTGCAATGGAAAGCGCATACGCTCCACTTCCCGACCCAAAATCGGCTACACGCATACCAGACACTATGCCAAGCATAGAAACATTCTTCCGCGGATGGGCAAACGCAGAAGATCGCGTGTGTGCAAGAGCATCTCCCATGTCGCCCATTGTAATAGAAAAAACGCAACGCGTCTCATACGCCCCGTGTATAACGTGGCACCATCACTCCACAGATTCGTTCTCACTCGGAAACACCACAAACGACGCGACACTATCACCCTCGCGCATTTTCATAACGCGTACACCTTGGGTTGCGCGGCTAAGTGTGGGGATTTCCGCAAGCCCCGTGCGGATGGTTTGACTTTTCTTCGACATGGCAACCACTTCTCCTCCATCAAGCACAATAGCGCCACCAACAAGCTGCTTCGTTTTTGGCGTTATAGACATCGTTTTGATTCCACTGCCACCCCTTCCTTGCGTCTTATATTCCGAAAGTTTCGTCTTTTTGCCATACCCGGTAGAGGAGACGACAAAAAGCGCCGCGCCTTTCGCGTCTTTCGGAACGATGCCCGCTCCTACGATCACATCACCGCCCGCAAGCTTCATCCCACGCACACCTGCTGCCTGTCTGCCCATTTCACGGACATCGGATTCTTTGAAACGAATTGATTGACCCTTGGCGGTCGTGAGCAACGCATCATCACCTCTGCGGACAAATTGCGCAGATATGAGGGAATCTCCTTTGTCGAGCGTTATCGCGATCAAACCACTTCTGCGCACCTCCTTGAATGCTGCCGCCGCACATTTTTTCACTGTTCCATTTTGAGTTGCCATCAAAAGCGAGAGCCCCTCGCTTGCCTTTACCTCTTTTGGCATCGCAAGAATCGAGGTAATCGTCTCACCCTGCTCGAGCGACAAGAAATTCATAATCGATTTCCCCTTGGTCGCACGCCTACCCTCTGGCAATTCGTACATTTTGAGCTGATATGCTTTGCCCTGATTTGAGAAGAAAAGCAGGTCACTATGAGCTGAAGCGGTGAGAAATTGAGTCACAAAATCCTCTTCTTTCGTGTCAAGGTCGACAACACCCACGCCTCCACGTTTCTGCTTACGATACTCCGATGGATTGGTGCGCTTGATGTAACCTCCGCTCGTGAGCACAAGCACAGAATCCTCGTCGGCAATCAAATCCTCTGCAGAAAGAATCGTCGCGCCGCGTTTGACGATGGCGGTGCGACGATCATCTCCATATTTTTCTATGACGCTGCGTATTTCTTTTTTGATAAGTTCCATCATTTTCTTTTCGCTTTTCAAAAGCGCACGAAGCTCTTCGATGAGCGCTTGCACCTCACGAAGTTCATCTTCAATCTTCTTGCGTTCCAGTCCTGCAAGTTTCTGAAGGCGCATTTCAAGAATCGCGTTTGCCTGACGCTCGGAGAACGCGAACACCGACATAAGCTTCGCGCGCGCATCGTCCACATCTTTCGATTTCTTGATGAGCGCGATTATCTCATCAATATGGTCGAGCGCTTTCTTGAGACCGAGCAAAATATGCTCGCGGTCCTCCGCTTTCGCAAGATCATACGCGGTACGCTTGGTCACTACTTCCTTTCGGAAGGCGATAAAATATTGAAGCATTGCCTTGAGCGAGAGTGTCTGCGGCACACCATCGACAAGCGCAACAACATTGTAGTGGAACGTCTCCTCAAGCTGGGTGTGCTTGTAGAGATAGTTCAGCACCGTTTGTGCGTTGGCATTATTCTTGAGTTCAATCACCACGCGAATATCTTTTGCCGATTCATCACGAGCATCGCGGATGCCTTCGAGCTTCTTTTCATGCACCAGATCGGCTATTTTTTGAAGAAGATCTGATTTATTGACGCGAAACGGAATTGAGGTTATGACGATCTGGTAGTCGCCTTTCTTACCCTCGACGATCTCCGCATTCCCACGCACAACGACTGGTCCGCGTCCCGTTGCATATGCATGCGCGATGTCTTTTTGATTGAACGCGATGCAGCCTGTCGGGAAATCAGGACCTTTTACAAAACCGAGCAAGTCTTCGGTAGTCGCGTTGGGGTTTTCGATAAGATGAATGGATGCTTCGCACACTTCACGCAGATTGTGCGGAGGAATATTGGATGCCATACCAACGGCGATTCCGAGCGTACCATTGAGCAGAAGGTTTGGAATCGCGGCAGGCATGACAGATGGCTCTTTCTTTGTGTTATCGTAGTTGGGACGGAATTCAACCGTTTCTTTCTCAAGATCGCCGAGCATTTCACCCGCAAGACGCGACATTTTGGCTTCGGTGTAACGCATCGCGGCAGCACCATCTCCATCAATAGAGCCAAAGTTACCCTGTCCGATGATAAGCGGATAACGCATGGTAAAATCCTGCGCCATCTTCACCATCGAATCGTACACAGCAACATCGCCATGCGGATGGTATTTACCCAAAACCTCGCCAACCACTGCTGCAGATTTTCGAGTTTTTGCTGTCGCCGTTAGACCCATTTCGTTCATTGCATACAAAATACGGCGATGCACAGGCTTCAATCCGTCGCGCACATCGGGAAGCGCGCGAGCAGTAATAACCGTCATCGCGTAATCAAGATACGACTCGCGCATTTCGGTGGTAATAGAGCGCGCAACCACTCCCGATACACGTTCAGGCACGGCGTCTTTATGTGGTTCACTATCTTTTCGATGTGTCATAACCGAGCGATTCTACCACGAAAAAGACAGGATCCATAAGCCAAAAAGCACGAGCACAACGCCACACGCTATCCACAACGCTATGGCCTTACGCTCGGTAACCGACTTTTGTCGCACACGCTCGATGTAATGCATGAACATACGACAGCATCTACGACGCCAGCACAACCACGTCGTTTTCCTTTCCCACAAGATCGCGCGGCTTGATGGTCAGCTTCTCAACTGACACCACATCGTCGGCGCCAGCTTCCTTGAGAAACTGCGTGAGCGTACTCGAGTCGTAGAGTACGGGAATCACCACTTTTGCCTCTAAGGAAACCGCGAGTTTCTGCGCCTCTGCAGGACTCAAAACACCAGAGCCGCCGATGGAAATGATGAGTATGTCGGGCGCGTCCATTTCGAGTACTTCTTTCGGCAGCTCGGTGTCTCCTTGCGCTCCCATATACAATATAGACATGTCGTCAAAGCGGACAGCGTAGATTGTATTCGTACGCTGATCACCATCCCAGCGCGACACACTCCCAAAACCAGCCGCCGTCATTTCTTGTACTTCATACTCGCCAGGGCCAGAGATACTGAATGGCTTCTTATCGCCACGCGTGGCGTCATCTGCACCATTCATATCTCGATGATTGAGTGACACAAACGCAACATCTGCGCCAAAATTTACCGGTCTGAAATTTTTTGACTGCTTTGACACAGGACCGAAGACGAGCGTCGTCTCTCCCGCACTTGCTTTTATGCACGCACCATCATGATATGTGAGAATCATACCGTACAGTATACCGCACCAAAGTTATCCACACCACCCTCTTACACGAGTTGACATGGGTGTAGTGAGAGTCTATTCTTGCAAAAGAGTAGATCTTGTTCATGAACAAGACCCGGGGAGCAACAAGCACATCGAAACTAAATACTGTTTCGGTGTCTTGAATCTCTCTGGGTCTACTTTATTATTGCAAACTTGCTTCTATCTGCTTATTTTTGTATAGTACGCAACGTTCTCATCGGAGAACATATTTATTAGTAGTAACAGCTCCGGTAATGCTTTCTCGCTGACTGTCACGGTAGCGCAGGCGAGGTAGTCCGGACAATAATTATGGTAAAAGAAAACATGACAGTGGAGGAAATTGAGGTGGAAGGAGAAGTGCCCGAGAATCAAGGCCCCATGACAGAGCTCTTGGCTTCGGCACCCACGCGTCCTATCGTAGATGATGTCGTCGAAGGTCCCGTGATTGCGACGGGACGCGCTCGTGTTTTCGTCGATATCGCGCCGTTTGGTACGGGTATTATCTACGGCAGAGAATATCTATCAGCGCGCGAGACACTCAAAAACGTCAACATAGGAGACGTCATAACCGCAAAAGTCGTTGGGTTTGATAACGATGAGGGTTACATAGAAATCTCATTACGAGAAGCGCGCCAGGCACTCATCTGGAACGAAGCAGAAAATGCTCTTCAGAAGAAAACCGTTTTCGAACTTCCCGTTACCGAGGCAAACAAAGGCGGCCTGCTTATCGCATGGAATGGAATTCAGGGTTTCCTCCCTGCATCTCAACTCGCGCCGACACATTACCCGCGCGTCCCTGACGGCGATAAAGACAAAATATTCACAGAACTCAAAAAACTTGTCGGTACCAAACTGGAAGTACTTGTCATTACCGCAAGCCCGAAAGAACAAAAGCTTATATTCAGCGAGAAAGGCGCTGGCTCGTCAGAACGCGCTTCACTCGTAGAGAAATATCATGCAGGCGATGTGCTCGACGGTATCGTAACAGGTGCAACTGACTTCGGTATTTTTGTGAAGCTTGAGGAGGGGCTTGAGGGATTGGTTCACATTTCTGAAATGGATTGGGCTCTCGTCGAAAATCCGAGAACACGATACAAGACAGGCGAAAAGATAAAAGTGCGAGTCATCGATGTCAAAGACGATAAGGTATCTCTCTCCATCAAGGCTCTCATAGACGATCCGTGGAAAGTGGCGGGCGCGAAATACCGCAAAGATCAAAAAGTAGAGGCGGTTATCATCAAATACAATAAGCACGGAGCGCTTGCTTCAATCGAAGAAGGCGTGGCAGGACTGGTACATATCTCCGAGTTTGGCAGCGAACAGGATTTGCGCGCACGACTCGAGCTAGGAAAGGTGTATCCGTTCACCATTAGTTTCTTTGAGCCAAAAGACCGTCGCATGACCCTGAAGCCGATGGCATAGTTTATAAACACGTGTAACTACTCGGGAAAGAAGAAGCGACACACGGTCACGACGCAGCTGATCTACAGAACTGAAGGGACTTTTTGAGTGGGTCTATTGGAGGTATTCATCGCCCGCTCTCTTCCATCGGAAATTATCGTCTCGATTGCATCGGCGGCACGCGTGAACACGGTGTCGAGAATGGCGCGCTCATGAGGCTTGAATGTCTTGAGAATAAAATCAAGTACGGCTTTTTCACCACTTGGCTTCTTTGCCACACCTTTTGCGCTTGCAGGAGAAACACCAATACGTACACGAATGAATTTTTTTGTCTTTACCGAACGTATCACCGACTCAACTCCCTTGTGTCCGCCCGATCCGCGGTCAAAAGACACCTTCAGCGCACCGAGCGGCAAATCAAGATCGTCATAACACACAATCAGACGTTCCGCGGCCTTCGCGCTCTTCACAAATTTCATGACAGCAAGTCCTGATTTGTTCATGAAGGTGTCGGGTAGCACGATCGTCACTTCGTTTTCTTTGACTGACGCGCTGGTGATGTGCGCGTTCGCTTTTTTTGTGTCGCGAAATTCATCCGCGCTGTTTTTTTTCGCGACATATTCCGCAAGCATACGTCCTGCGTTGTGTCGCGTCATGTCATAATCGCTTCCAGGATTGCCAAGACCGACAAGAATCCACTTCATGCGAAAATTGTATCAGAATTTTTTTGTCAAAACCGCATGCAACACTCTAACCATTTGGTGTCAACGAGGTGTGTAGAGTAGAATAGCGCGCATGGAGAATTCGTTCATCACCCGTAACGCGAATGATGACACTAATTCACTCACCGCCACACACGCACCATCGGAAGACAAGTTTGTTTTTCTCTATTTTCTCATTGTTGTCGGTGTTGTGCTCTTCGTCCGCGTATTCATCGCATCGCCATGGCTTGTGTCTGGAACATCGATGCTTCCCAATTTTCAAGATTACAATTATCTCATCGTCGATCGACTCACCTATCGCCTTAGCGCACCAGAGCGCGGCGATGTGGTTGTTTTTGGTTTACCGCAAATGCCGTCGCGCGATCTCATAAAAAGAATTGTCGGACTTCCAGGCGATACCATAACAATTATGGGAAACGCAGTACGCATACAAGACAAAACACACCCCGATGGCTTCATACTCGATGAACCCTATCTTGATCCTTCCGATCTTGGAGGTATTGATCAGCAAGTAACTACCCTTGGACCCGATGAATATTATGTACTTGGCGACAATCGTCGCGTGAGCTCTGATTCACGTATATGGGGCGTACTTCCTCGATCCAACATTATCGGAAAGGTAGCACTTCGTCTTTTTCCGTTCAATGAAATTGATATCGTACCCAGTCAGTCGCGTTATACACAAGACATTCATTGATACACTGCTATGTTGTACTTGAAAGACACACGACACGCGTCAACAGCCGCATTCCTCGAATCCGCGATGCGCATTGCGGGATTCTACGGATTCTTGCCCATAGACACTATTCCGCTCAAACAATCGCACGAAATCAAGTCAATGCGTGAGCGTGCAGCGAAAAACGAAACAGCCATCGCGTTCGCGCGACGCGAAGAACGCATGCTCGTATCTGCCGCGAAACGTTGCGCCGCATGCGCGCGCATCAACGAGCCATTGCTCGCGTGGCGCATATCCGACACAGGACGAGATCGCGACGACACCCCCACGACAACGTTTGAGCTACACGTCGTCGGAAACGCTTCAGCGGTGTCTGAAGCACTTCTTATCGCTGTTGCTGACGCGATTGTGCGCGCCGCAGGTATTTCGACACGCATACTCCACATCAACAGCATAGGTTCACCAGAATCCTCGAATCGTTTCGTGCGTGACGTCGGATCATACTTGCGCAAACACCTCGAAAGCATCTCTGCCACATTGCGTCCACGTGCAGCCATTGATCCACTCGGAACCCTTGTCACCCTTATAGAACGTGGACACCCGGCAATTCCTCGCGCACCTCAAGCGGCAGAATACCTCATCGAAGAAGAGCGGCAACGTTTTTGGAATGTGCTCGAGTATCTCGAGGTAGCAGGATTACCCTATGAGCTTTCTCCCCACGTGCTTGGTAGTCGCGATTGCTGGGAACATTCCCTGTATCAAATATCGTCAATCAACAAAAGTACCGGAGCGCGCACGCCAATTGCGTTTGGAGGTCGATACGACCCTCTCGCATCACGATATGCTGCTGCTGCACTTCCCGCGGCAACAATCGCCATTGCATGCGAAACACGGGGGACGGTTGAAATCGAGACGAGTGAGAGAAATACTACACCGACACCGTCCATGTATTTCGCACATCTCGGCGCAGAAGCTCGCCGCCGCTCACTTTCAGTCATGGAAAAATTACGCGAACAGGGAATCGCCATACACCAAGGTCTCGTGTACGAACGTCTTGGCGATCAGATGGCTATCGCGCAACGGCTCGCCGTTCCTTATATTCTCATTATGGGACACAAAGAAGCCGCCGAGAACACCATTATCGTTCGAGAGGTTGCGACAAACTATCAAGAATCCGTCCCGCTTCCCGACCTACCGAGCTACCTCAAACGACATCGGTTTGTAAACACCAGCCCCGCACTTGCCTAATCTACCCGCCTCGTGATAGAGTGCGCTCCACATGAGCACAAACGCAGAAGTACAGAAGATGGGCGCAGAGAATGCGCTTGCGACCATACGTAAATTTAGCCGCCGTGTACAAGGCACTGGTTTGGTCAAGCTGGTCCGTAATCGACGTTATTTCAAGCGCGACACATCAAAGATCGTCAAGAAAAAGCGCGCACTCAAACTCATCAAGCGTCGTGCTGATTTTCGTCAGAAAGTAAAAGAGGGAAAAATCTCTGACACGCCAGTTCGTCATTCATTCCGCGGACAAAACCAGAAAGAGTCGACACAACCAGCCCGACTTGGCGAAGGCACTCCCATTGCGCGCTAAATGCGGAAAGTTCCTTTGGTAGAAATACGGAAAACGATACGCGGAACCATGCCGCGTCTTCCGTTTGAGACAATCGCTCACCATGCTCTGCCTGCACGATATCAATTGAGCCTTGTACTGTGCGGCGATTCACTCGCGCAGCGCATGAACCGCGAGTATCGCAAAAAGACCTACCGTCCCAACGTTCTTTCGTTTCCAAACTCATCGTCCGAAGGCGAAATTTTCCTCAATGTCCGCGCGGCGGCGCGCGAAGCAAAAAAATACGGCATTCCCTACCTATCACGTCTTGCACTACTCTTTGCGCACGGCTGCCTACATTTGAGCGGGTGTGATCATGGCGCCGCGATGGAGGCACGAGAACAGCGTATACTTGCGCGTCTTGGATACTAATCCACCGAAACAAATATTTTGACTCTTCGCAAGACGAGTTACAATGCATCAATGACACGTACCGTTTACACAGGTATCGATATTGGCACGTATAACGTCAAAGTCGTCATAGCTGCTCCAAGCGAGCAACCAGACACTCCTATGCACATACTCGGCACAGGTTCCGCGAGTTCACGAGGAATGCGTCTTGGTTACATCATCGACATGAAAGAAGCCGCTCGCAGTATTCGCGAGGCTCTTGCCAAAGCAGAAAAAAACGCAAACGTAAAAGTACGTCATGCTCGCATCGGATTAGGAGGGGTCGGTCTCGATGAAACGCGTTCGACAGGCGAAGTATCTCTCACGTCTTCAGGAGGCATCGTATCAGAACGTGACATTGAAAAGGCGCTCAAAGAAAGCGAAAATCGCGCCGCTCCCCGTCTCGGCAACAAAAGCATTATTCACACCATTCCTCTCGAGTATCGTATCGATGGAACGCGCGTGCTCGGAAAACCGCACGGATTACAAGGCACAAAACTGTCGGTAGATACGCTTCTTGTTACCATGCTCACCAAGCATCACGGCGACCTTGTAAACGCCGTCGAATCAGCAGGTGTGGAAGTAGAGGGCGTCATGGCCTCACCGTTGGCGGCAAGTATGATAACTCTCACCAAAGCGCAACGCATGGCAGGAGTCGTGTTGGCAAATATCGGATCAGAAACACTCTCCATTATGGTATTTGATAACGACATCCCCATTTCCATCAAAGTATTCCCGGTTGGGTCTGCCGATATTACGAACACCATCGCGCTCGCGCTCAAAATATCTCTCAACGAAGCCGAGACGGCAAAACGCAGCGGGACAACAAGCAATCCATCACCAAAAAAGATGAGCACCGTTATCACTGCTCGCGTCAAGGACATGTTTTCCCTCATCAATGCACATCTCAAGTCCCTTGGTCGAGATCGACTCCTCCCTGCAGGAATTGTGATGACGGGTGGCGGCTCTAGCTTGGTTACGATGCAAGACATAGCTAAAGCATCTCTCCAGCTCCCGGCACAAATTTCGCATACAGGACAAATAGCTAACTCTTCTCTTATGGATGCCACGTGGGCGGTCGCATGCGGACTCTGTCGTTGGGGCATGGCGGAAGATGCGTCGGGTGGCGATTATCGTTTTGCCGATATTCTCCGCAGTACTGCTGAATGGCTCCGACAAACACTACGCTCGCTGCTTCCATAAAATCCCGCATCATGCCTACCAATCAGTCAACGTTGCCAGTCGACGCAATGTGGTATGATGCCAAGACTATGAGCAAGCAGGTCAAGCCAGAGGTTGAATCGTTCGCACGGATTCGTGTAATTGGAGTTGGCGGTTCAGGTGGCAACGCGGTCAACCACATGGTTGAAACGCATGTGCAGGGTGTCGATTTTATAGCCGTCAACACGGATGCTCAAGATCTTCACAAATCAAAAGCGAGACGCAAAATACATATCGGCAAAACCATCACGCGCGGATTAGGCGCAGGAATGAACGCTGAAGTCGGAAGACAAGCAGCAGATGAGACACGTGAAGAAATTCAAGATGCAATCAAAGGAAGCGACATGGTGTTCATCACGTGCGGTATGGGTGGTGGAACAGGCACAGGCGCAGCGCCCGTCGTTGCGAAAGTCGCTCGTGATCTCGGCGCACTTACGGTCGGAGTCGTCACGAAACCATTTGGATTTGAGGGAGCGCAGCGCATGCGACTTGCCGAGCAAGGACTTTCTGATCTACGCAAAGCCGTCGACGCGCTCATTATAATTCCAAATGATAAATTACTGGCAGTGGTATCGCGAGAAACAGGTATACGCAATGCGTTTTCCATGTGCGACGACATCCTCAAGCAGGCGGTCGAGGGCATTTCAAACCTTATTACCACCACAGGTGTTATCAACGTAGACTTCGCTGATGTACGCGCGGTCATGCAAAACGCAGGAAGTGCTCTCATGGGCATTGGTATCGCGTCGGGTGACAAACGTGCTGAAGTTGCGGCGCGTGCAGCCATCAACTCCCCGCTCCTCGAAGTTTCCATAAACGGCGCAAAAGGCGTACTGTTCTCTATTGCGGGAGGCGAAGATCTCGGTATGCTCGAGGTTCAAGACGCCGCAAACATTATTACTGAATCGATCGATCCTGAAGCAAAGGTTATCTTCGGCGCAGTGACCGACGAAAGCCTCAAGAAAGGACAGGTGCGTGTTACCGTTATCGCAACAGGATTCCCTGACGGTTCGCCTCGTTCGGTTACGTTCCCTCCCGCATCACGCATATTTGGCGCACCAACACGACCAGAGCGCACCGTACTCACGATCAACCGCGAGAAGCAAGAAGAAAAACGCGATGAACCAAAGACTGTTGTCATCGATAAGACAAGTAGCGTCATCGAGAAACCTCTCCCTACACCATCAAAAGATAGTATCATTGAGAAAAAACCCCTCGTAGAACTTGATATCGCAAAAGAAGACAACTCACAAGATCTGTGGGGCGGACTTCCCTCTTTCTTGAGGAGAAAATAAGGTATTGACATGTACGATCTTGCTATCGTCGGCGGCGGTCCTGCGGGTGCAAGTGCCGCCGTCTACGCCGCGCGTAAGCGACTCAAAACCATACTCATAGCTGAATCATGGGGAGGACAGAGCACCGTATCCTCCAATATCCAAAACTGGATCGGCACGCCATCGATTTCTGGCGCTCATCTTGCGGACGCACTACGCACTCACGTTGAACACTATCGAGGAACACTGCTTGAGTGCAAAGTGCCTGCTCGCGCCACGGCAATCACCATACACGAACAGTTTGTCTCGATAAGCCTTGCACGAGGTACGTCGATCGAAGCGCGCGCCGCCCTCATCGCCAGCGGGGCTCGCCGACGTACGTTATCTATTCCTGGAGCCGCCGAATATGATCAAAAAGGACTCACCTACTGTGCCACATGCGACGGGCCACTCTACGAAGGAAAGGATGTAGCGGTCATCGGAGGCGGCAACGCAGCATTTGAAACAGCGATGCAGCTGCTCGCGTACTGTAAAAGCGTCACTCTTCTCAACAGAAGTGATCGCTTTCGCGCCGACGAAATAACCGTCGCCGCAGCTCGCGCACATCCTGCCATGCGTATTCAGCTACACGCCGAACCAACCGAGGTGATTGGAGCGCAATTTGTTACCGGGCTAACATGGAAAAACACGGAGACGGGAATCGAGGATCTTCTGCCGATTGAGGGAATCTTTGTGGAGATCGGACTCCTCCCAAACACTGACTGGCTCGGCTCCTCACTCGATCTCACCCCAGACAAGAAAATAAAAGTCGATCCGCGGACAGGTCGCACGTCACATGCGCGCGTATGGGCCGCGGGCGACGTTACTGATTCCATATATCACCAGAACAATATCGCCGCTGGCGACGCCGTTCGAGCGCTCGAAGACATATACATCGCACTCAGACGCAATTCGTAATGCGTGCATTTATAATGCTCGCTGCACGAACGACCGCCCGTGTCCCACGTCAGTGTTGACTGGTATATTCTTTTTACATAGGTCGCACATATCCGCATCCCACGACTCCAAATCAAGTGACACGAGTTGTTCAAAAACAGAAGGATTGCCCGCCTGTTCCTTGGTGACATGTCCGCGATTACAAAGCACTACGGCTCCCGCCACTTGCGCTCCCGCCGCACGCACCGCATCAACCACTCTCTTGATCGAACCGCCAGTTGTCGTAAGATCTTCCACCACAAGCACGTTTTTGCCGGCGATGAGTTTGTCGTACCCGCGTTTGATGACGAACCCACCCTCGCCATCTTTGTCGGCATACACGGCTGCGATATCTCTTTTCGTCATATCACTCAAATGGAAAGCAGTCCATTGCGCCAGAATCGCTGCGCCGATCGCAGGACCAATCACCGCATCGATGTGCGCGTCTTTGAATCGCCGCGCCATCTCGGCACACACGCGCAACGTATCTTTTGGCGAAGCGTACAGCGCGTCTTTGAGCACATACGAATCGCCGTGTCTACCCGATGTATACACAAAATGTCCACTTCGAAATGCGCCGACGTTTTGAAGAAGATTGAGCACCTCATCTTCGGTCATTCGCGTATTCTATATCAGTTTCGAGATCGTGTCATGCAAATCTTGAGCTTTCAAGCGAGCGGCGGCGGCAAAATCGGCGCCTTCAGACGCAAAGATCACACCGCGCGATACCGATATAATGAGTCCTCTGCTACGCGCATTCTTCCCTGCATTCACCGTCTGTTCGATATCGCCACCTTGCGTGCCAATACCCGGAACGAGAATCGGCATCGTCCCCACAATCTCGCGCACCATACGAAGCTCTTCCGGATACGTCGCCCCCACCACCACCATACAATTGTCATTGCGATTCCATTTCTCGGTAACCAGACGCGCCACGTGCTGATATAAAGGCACGCCTTCTACCAGTACATCTTGTATCTCTCCTGATCCAGGATTGGACGTGCGACAGAGCACTATGACTCCTTTCTCTTTTCGCTCGAGAAACGGCGCGATTGCATCACTTCCAAGGTACGGTTGCACCGTCACCGCATCGGCGCCCAAATAATCGAAAACCGCTTCAGCGTACAACGCGCTCGTGTTGCCGATGTCGGCACGCTTGGCGTCGAGTATGACAGGAATGTCGAGTGCGAGTCCTTGAATGTAAGATATCGTCTCACGAAGCGCCTCCATACCCTCATCACCATGAGCTTCATAGAACGCAATGTTTGGTTTGTATGCACACACGATATCTTTGGTAGCGTCGATAATCGCACGATTGAAGCGCATATATGTCTCGCGTACACTCTCTCGCCGCACTTCCTCCGGCATAGCGCCGAGCACAGGATCAAGTCCCACGCACAAGAATTTCTTTTCGTCCCACTTGCTTTCCAAAAGAGAGAAGAAATTTCTACCCGTCATTGGAGTGTATCGTACCATACCGTGCACATCTCGATGCCTATCCCCTCACGACACGATTCTCCGAGGTCGGGATTTTTCTGCTGAAAAATCCCTCTGTTTCGCGCCGACGCGCTGCAAAGACCTCGTCGAGCATGTCGTGAGTGGATAGGCACTCACATCTCGTATCGTGCTCTAGCCAAGATGGTACGCGTAATGCTACTGTAGCCCTATGTTCTCCTTCAAAATACTCAAACGCTCCAAGCTCTCCCGTGCGCGGCTTGGCGTGATATCGACGCCGCATGGAGAGATCGAAACGCCAGCCTTTATCCCTGTGGCTACCCGCGCCACCGTGCGCACTCTCGAGAGCCGCGAGGTACGCGACGCAGGATCGCGCATGCTCATCTGCAACACCTATCACCTCCACATGATGCCCGGCGAACAAATCGTCCAGAAAGCGGGCGGAATCCACGGCTTTATGCAATGGGACGCGCCGCTCATGACCGATTCTGGCGGTTTTCAGGTGTTCAGTCTCGGGTTCGGTTCTGACCACGGTATGGGCAAGATACTGAAAGAAGAGCCAGAACGAACCATTGTACAGGGAACGCAACCATCGAGCGTGAAAATCACCGACGATGGCGTACATTTTCGCTCGCCTGTTGACGGCTCGCCGTTGTTTCTCGGACCGAAAGAATCCGTGCGCATCCAGGAGAAACTCGGTGCCGACATTATATTCGCATTCGACGAGTGCCCTTCGCCGCTTGCCGACGAAGCATATATGCGCACATCACTTGAACGCACGCACCGCTGGGAAACCACGTGTCTCAATGTACGAAAACGCAGCGACCAAGCGATGTACGGCATCGTGCAAGGCGGCACCTTCCCCCATCTTCGCATCGAAAGCGCGAACATAATCGGCGCGCTGCCTTTCGAAGGATTTGGCGTGGGAGGTGAGTTCGGTTATGACAAACGCTCACTCCGAAGAATGCTTGGAATCGTCAACGATGTACTCCCAGAATCAAAACCGCGTCACGTACTTGGCGTCGGACATCCAGAAGATTTCTCCTACATTGCCGAGGGCGGTGGCGATACCTTCGACTGCATTGCGCCCACACACTACGCACGACGCGGCGTCGTATTTACTTCAACAGGACGCCTCGAAATCAAGAAGCGTCGTTACCTCACCGACCAAAAGCCACTCGATCACGCGTGTGCGTGCGATGTATGCAAAACGTACTCACGTTCATACATCTGCCACCTCATGCGCGCGCACGAACTCACCGGTATGAAACTAACCTCGTATCACAACATCCACTTCTTCAACGCTCGTGCCGCATTGATTCGTCACCGCATAGCCAACGACGAACTATAATCGATTCAAACGTCTCCGCTCTTCCACACGAATTATCCACACCAGAACGCAATCCACCGCAATAACCGTCGCAAGAATCAACGAGTGTGTGTGAGCTACTCGATACAGCTCATACGCGATAAATACTGATATAAGGTATACGCTCACAGAAAACGCCCACAGCTTATCCCTCAACAAACTCACCGACAACACAATGTCGATCACGCCCCAAAACATAAAATGCACCGCAAGAAAATAGGTAACCGTATAAGAATGGTGGATCAGAAAAGCATTCAGGTTCTGGATGAAACGCCCGTCACCATCATCTATCTCGTGGCGCATGAGCTGATAAAATACATCGGAAAATTGCATACCGACCCAGCGCAACAACACACACCCAAGAACCACTCGCAAAGAACCATACGCAATACGCCACCACATACCGATACGAAACAACGTGTCGTACCAATCGCTCGTCACATGCCGTGCAGGCTCCATAGCTTTATCATACACCAACTTCCCAATAGTTTGTGTCGTGAGATGGTATGTACCCAGCTTGTCCACGCGTATCCCCTCACGACATGTTCGACGAGGTCTTTGCAGCGCGACGGCGCGAAACAGAGGGATTTTTCAGCAGAAAAATCCCGACCTCGGAGAATCGTGTCGTGAGGGGATACGTGCCAACTTGTCCACAGAAAACCCACGTTTTCTGACATTGCCCATTCTTATATCTCCCAAAAGACATGCTACTATCTCGACATGACCGAGAAGACAGTCCGCGTACCTCCGCAAGATATCGATGTTGAGCGCGCGCTTTTAGGCGCTCTTATGCTCAATCAGAACGCCATCTACGAAACAGCCGATGTTGTGGGTATTGATTCATTTTATGCAGGCAAACATCGTGTCGTGTTCGATGCAATGCTGTCTTTGCACGGGAAAGGAGAGCCGATTGACGTCATTACCGTCTCAAGCAAACTCAAAGAACGCAAACAGCTTTCTGACATAGGCGGAAGCGCATACCTTTCCGAACTTGCCAATGCGGCGGCTTCACCAGGTTCCGCTCGCCACTATGCGCAACAGGTACAAACCAAATATGTTTTGCGAAGCTTGATTGACGCGGCTGCAAAGGTTGGAGAATTGGGATTTGAGGAACACCGCGACATCGAAGAGATTCTTGACGAGGCACAATCTGCTGTGTTTGCGGTAACACAATCACCTATGCTTCGCTCATTCTCTACGATAAAAGAAGAGCTTGTCGAGGCATGGGAACGTCTCGAGCATTTGCAAAAACACGAGGACACCATGCGTGGCGTACCCACTGGATTTCCTCAACTCGATGCGCTTCTGTCTGGATTACAAAAATCAGATCTTATTATCTTAGCCGCGCGTCCCAGCATGGGAAAGACTGCGCTTGCACTCGACATAGCGCGCCAATCAGCGATCAAGCACGGTACGGCGGTGGGCATCTTCAGTCTCGAAATGAGTTCTCAACAGCTCGTCGACCGCATGCTTTCGGCGCAAGCAGGAGTCAATTCATGGCGACTCCGTACGGGTAAAATAAAGAGCGAGGAAGAATTCGAACGCTTGCAAGAGGGTATGGGAATGCTTTCGGAGGCGCCGATTTACATTGATGACAAAGCGTCGAGCAGCGCGCTTGCCATGCGCAGCGTCGCACGTCGATTGAAAATGGAAAAAGATCTCGGGCTGATCGTGATCGATTACTTACAGTTGATAACACCCACCAACGCACGATCGAGTGATTCTATGGTGCAGCAGGTTACCGAAATATCCCGCGCACTAAAAGCAATGGCACGCGAACTTGAAGTTCCTGTTTTGGCACTTTCACAACTTTCGCGCGCCGTCGAGCAGCGCGGCGGGCGTCCGCGCCTTTCCGATTTGCGCGACTCTGGATCCATCGAGCAAGATGCTGACGTGGTTATGTTCATTCATCGTGAAGATATGATGGGCAATCGATCAAGTAATGAAAAAACGGGCATCGCCGAGATACTGATAGAAAAACATCGTAATGGTCCCGTTGGCAAAGTAGACCTCAAATTCGACGACGAGAAGACCACATTCGTCTCCGTCGACAAAAGTGATTTTGGAGATTTCCAACCTGAAACAACCGTCGACAATGCCGCCGCACCGTTTTGACGTATGGATACCATACAACGACTCATCGCGTTGTTCGAGCGATTTCCCGGTATAGGACCGCGACAGGCGGAACGATTTGTGCAATTTCTCCTACGATCATCGCCGTCAGTGCGGCTCGAGCTTGTCGATACGATACGCTCACTAGCGCAGTCCGTGAAGCAGTGTTCGTCTTGCATGCGCTATGCAGGAGAAACAGGTCCGACGTGCTCATTGTGCGCAGATCCGACACGAGAAGATACAAAACTCGCGATCGTCGCGTCCGACACCGATGTTATCGCACTTGAGAGAAGCGGGTCATATCGCGGACGTTATTTTGTGCTCGGCGGCACTATTTCTCTTGCTTCTGAACTCCTCACAGGACTGCGTATGAAAGAACTCCTCACACACATCGACACCAATTCATTACTCGAGGTGATTCTGGCATTTCCTGCTAATCCTGAGGGCGACGCAACCGCAACGCGCGTACGCGAAGAAATTATGACGCTCGGAAAAAGTATTCACATCACCACTCTTGGTCGTGGACTCTCCACCGGCAGCGAGCTCGAATACGCTGATCCGGAAACAATAAAACATGCGGTTATCAATCGCCGATAATGAGCGCGATACCACGCACAATCATCAATGGTTACGGCAGCGCCGTGATGCGAACTTTTGCAAATGGCTGACGGTGACCTCGTTTCTTGAAATAACGACTCTTTTGGCGGTAGCGGATGACGGTGATTTTTTCGTCCCTCCCCTCTTCCACCAGCTCCGCAGACACAGTCGCGCCCGCTACATACGGCGCGCCCACCTTGATCGCCGTGCCATCATCGACGAGAAGCACTTTATCAAATGAAATCTTCTCCCCCACTTTTGAAACGCCAGGAAGTTTCTCAACATCCAAAACACTGTCTTGCGTGACAACGTACTGCTTACCACCCGTCTCTATGATAGCTATCTTAGCCATGAGGCAGCACTATAACTCACCTATTCATTTCCTGCAAGCATCGGTCGATCGAGCGCGACAATGTCCAATTCTGGCGAGCTGCCGGTGATGCGAAGCACGTCTTTGTCGATCTTGCCTAATTCTTTGCCGCCCGCATTGTAATGATTGACCGTGGTCGAAAGCGACGCGCCGATTTTCTTGTAATAATCCTCATACGCCTTGAGATGACGGGAGAGATTTTCCACATTTTTCGCGATGTCTTTTGCCGTTTCCTCGATCTTGAACGCTTTGAAACCATAGAGCACCGACTGAAGATACGCGGCAAACGTGGTCGGCGACACGATGATGACTTTCTTTTCGTTGTACGCGTAGTCGATGAGGTTGCGTGTGTTTACCTTCACCGCTCCGACTTCATTGATGAGTAAATCGTAGTAGATCGCCTCGGCTGGAATATACATGAACGCAAACGGGAGCGTGCCGTCTTTTGGACGGATGTATTTCGAGGTTTCGTCGATGCGGAGCTTGAGATCGTTCTTGAACTGCTTCTCGAGATCGGCGCGCTCGAGTTCGTCGGAGGTTTTCACGAGACGCACGTAGTTGTCGAGAGAAAATTTCGCGTCGACCGGTATCACACCCTCGCGCGTCACCACCACCGCGTCCACCGTCTCACCATCGGGGAATCCGTACTGCATTTTGAAGGTGCCGGGCGGCAGAATGTTGGACAACACCAACTCAAGCGACGCCTCGCCCCACGTGCCGCGCTGCTTTTGATGCGTGAGGATACGTTCGAGATTTTGCAATTTTTCCGCAATACCAAACACTTGCTTGCTCGATTCTTTCGTTTCCGAGACGCCGCGCACCACCTCCATGAGCTGCTTCGATACTTGCTCGGTGATGGCAGTCATAAGACGCTGTGACTGATCAGAATGCATCATGATGCGATGTGTTCCTTCGCCTAATTTCTCTTCCATGGTTCGTGACAACTCTTGCAATTGTCCTTGCAAAAGGAGCAGCATGCCTTGCTCCTCGGCGCGCACTTTTTCACGATCATGCTCATTTTGCTCACGCCCCCCTGTGTTGCGAAAGAAAAGAAAAACAATGAAGCTAAGGTTAGCTATAAGTAATATTGCGATGATCCATTCCATGCAAAGATTGTAGCATATGACCAATCTGCTATACTTTACGACATGCTCAAAGAACACATCCGTGCCGACATGATCGCCGCAATGAAAGCGAAAGACAACGTGAAGACGCAGACGCTTCGCGGGTGCCTCGCCGCGTTTACCAATGAACTGGTCGCGAAGAACAAAAAGCCGACCGACGAGCTGACCGATCCCGAGATCGTCGTCGTGCTCAAACGCCTCACCAAACAGCGCAAAGATTCAATTGAACAATTTACCGCGGGCAATCGCCCCGAGCTTGCCGCGAAAGAATCCGAGGAGCTTCACATTATCGAGTCGTACCTACCTGCTGGCGCTTCGCGCGAAGAGATCGAAAAAATCGCCAAAGCAAAAATCGCTGAACATAGCGTCATCGACTCTTCAGGCACAGGCAAACTTATCGGCGCCATTATGAAAGAATTCGATGGTCGTGCCGATGGAAATGACGTACGCGAGGTGCTTTCATCGCTTCTTCCACACAGACTCTAAACATGTCGAGCCGCAAGCAGGGATAACACTGACGCAAGCGTTGCACACGCAAGCACAAACGCGAGAGCATACGCAAGAGGTATAACGAGCACAAGCGTCCCCAGGAGTGTCGCGCATATAATTCGCCCCCCTGCAAGCGACATCTCTTTGATCGCCGTATACTCGTCGAGAAATGTTCCACGATCACTCGATTGTTCAAATACAAAAGGATCAGACACAATTCCATGCGAAGGAATCGTGGTGTATGACAATACGTCTGCAATAATCAAACCAATCGGCGTCCCCGCCACGCTACGCCCCACCCAGCCAGCCGTCACCGCGACAGTCTGAAACACAGGTGCCGTATGCAAATTATAGCGATGCGTCATCCATCGATACGCATGACGCAGCACGAGAACACACACGAGGCTCACCGAGCACACAATGCCTAAACCGCCATATGAATACCCGAGGACGATAAATGCCGCAATCGGCCATACATAAAACAACCCCGCTCCTTCCACGCCCGCCATAAGCGAACGCGCAACCAAGAGACGATTTTTTTGCCTACATAATTGCGCATACGTGTACGACAACGACCATGAAAATTTCTCGCGGGTATCAGCAAGCGCAAACAGTGGCACGATAGACGCACCAGCAAGTCCTGCTGCGCCAAACAATATGCGCTCGATGGGATAGGCAACCATACCAATCGTCATACCCACAAACAACGGCATGAGCGCAAGCACTCCTTCAAACAACACATGCATCCGAAATCTCGTGTGAGGAAGCTCTGCGCATTGCACATGATACGGAACCCAATACAGCGCGCGATACACACCCATCAATACCGCAAAACACGCAATACCCCACCCCGTTGTCTCCGTACCAAACGCATCAGCGATCGTCGCTCCGAGAAAAACAAACGCGCTCCCCAATGCGACCACTGCCCATACAAGCGACTGTCTGACTCCTCGTCGAAGATGCATTGCCGCAACGGGAGTTAGAACGATGGTAATTACTTGAGAAAGCACGTACAGCAGCGCCGTCCCTGCGATAGCACGTGGTACGTCGCCCGCAATCTCATACAAATAATCCAACGAAAATATCCACGCAAACATACCACCAAGCGCCAGCGACGCACGCAAAAGAAACCGATGTGCACGAAGAGCCGTTATTTCTGTCGGGACGAGCGTATCTGTTTCCATAATCAAATGCCAGCTGACACACCACGATCAATGAAAGCTCGTCGCAACGAGGGCGCAACAAGCGGTACCACAACAACAATGAAATACCCGGGCCACACGTGCCAATCAAGCAAAGTGCTCCAGCCCAATATCGGGACACTCAGCACCATATCACACATCATCATAATCAATGCCCAAGATATGGAATACGGCATCACGTCAAATGCTGATTGCGCACGAAGCGATATCCCTGCGATCAAAGACAAGGTCACACACAAAAAGAGACCCGCCACAACAGGTGCGTCGCCCTGTACAAATCCGTAGATGTAAAACACCCATGATTTTAGAAACATGGCTGCATATATAAAAAACGCCCACCCAAACAATGTCGTGTACTTCATACCCCTCATTATGAACGCTCCACGATAAAGATGTGCATCATACGTGTGGATAGCGACGTGTGTATCCACTCACAACACGTGTTCGACGAGGTCTTTGCAGCGCGCGAATACACAAACGAAAATCGCCGTACGTGGTACGGCGATTTTCTCAAGCAGGGACACCTGGAATTACCAGCTGCGTCCACCGCCATTGCCGCGCCCGCCTCCGTATCCACCATTGCCGCCACCAGAGCGGAAATCGCGTCGAGGGCGATCCTCCATAGGACGCGCCTCGTTGACTGTAAGAGAACGGCCACCAAAATCCTTGCCGTTCCACATATCAATCGCCGCCTGCGCTTCCTCGTCGGAAGACATTTCTACGAAACCGAAACCCTTTGAACGACCGCTCATCTTATCCATGATGATGACAGCCGACACTACGGATCCCGCCTGCGAGAATGCCTCTTTGAGCTCATTGTCGGTCGTCGCGTACGGCAGACCGCCAACGTATAGCTTCTTTGCCATGAGTTCTATGCGTTTTTTCTTTTATAAAAATGTAAACCAACCTTTTCCCTGCTTCTATAGTATAAAACCACTTCGCACGGAAACTTTTTACATTCGCAGACATTGTACTGCAATTATGAGACAAGTCAAACTTTCCAATAACAAACACCGCGGCGGCGCCGAAGGCGCCGCCGCATCGAGGTATCTCGAGACCTATCATTTTTGGACTTAGTCCATGTCGCCCATGCCGGGCATACCGCCACCCATGGCTGGCGACGCCTTTTTCTCTTCTGGAATATCCGCCACTGCCGCCTCGGTTGTGAGAAGAACCGCTGCTGCTGATGCCGCGTTCTCCACGCCACTACGTGTCACCTTGACTGGATCAATAATACCCGCTTCGTACATATCCACGATAGTCGCTTTCTCCGATTCATCCGATGCGTCAAACCCAAACGCACCTCCTTTTGCGATAATTTCTTGCAACAACACCTGTCCATCTTCGCGTCCTGAATTTTTCACGATCTGCAAAAATGGCGCCGAAAGAGCAGAGAGCAAGATGCGATATCCGATTGTGTACTCGTCGTGCGCCTTTGCGTCCACTTTTTTCCCAAGCTTATCACCCACCTTCGCAAGTGCCGCTCCGCCTCCAGGAACTATTCCCTCGGCAATCGCCGCCTTCGTCGCATTGACCGCGTCTTCGATTTTGTCTTTGAGATACTTCATTTCTGTTTCGGTAGCCGCACCCACGCGAATCACCGCCACGCCACCAGAAAGTTTTGCAATACGTTCTTCTAGTTTCTCTTTATCGAATTTTGAATCAATCGTCTCAACCTGTTTCTTGAGCTGAGAAATGCGCGCCTCAATATCACTCTTTTTTCCCTTACCGCCGACGATGACCGAGGAATCTTTTGTTGCAACAACACGTGTCGCACGACCAAGCATCGAAAGATCAGCATTCTCAAGTTTGATGCCGAGATCTTCAGAAACAACCTGCGCACCCACCGTGATTGCAATGTCGGCAAGTATTTCTTTCTTGCGATCGCCGTATCCGGGAGCCTTGACTGCAAGGATATTGAAGGCACCGCGCAATTTGTTCACGATGAACGTCGCAAGCGCCTCGCCATCCACATCATCAGCGATAATGACCAGATCTTTTTTGCCCGACTGAGCAACTTTCTCAAGAAGCGGCAAAATATCTTTGATCGTCGATATCTTCTTGTCGGTGATCAAAATTGGCGCTTCTTTCATTTCAGCTTCCATGCGCTCTGGATTGGTGACGAGATACGCCGAGACATACCCCTTGTCAAACTCAAGTCCCTCAACAAAATCCGACTCGATACCGAGCGACTGCGATTCTTCAACCGTCACCACACCATCCTTACCCACTTTTTCCACCGTATCCGCAATGGTCTTGCCAAGTTCTTCGGATTCCGCCGAGATTGACGCAACTTGCTGGATGTCTTTTGTCCCCTTCACAGGTTTCGCCATTTTCTTGAGTTCAGCAACTGCGTCTTTCGCCGCTGCCTCAATACCTCGACGAACCATCATCGCATTAGCGCCGAGCGCGGTGCGTTTGAGTCCTTCGTGCACTATCGCTTGCGTAAGCACGACCGCGGTTGTCGTACCATCACCTGCTTTGTCGTTGGTTTTCGTCGCAACCTCTTTCACGATTGAGGCACCCATGTTTTCGAATTTATCGGCAAGCTCAATCTCTTTTGCAATCGACACACCATCATTGGTTATCGTTGGGCTTCCCCACGATTTCGCAATCGCAACATTGCGACCGCGCGGACCAATGGTAACCTTTACCGCACCCGCAACGATATCAACACCGCGCTTGAGCGCGCTGCGAACTTCCTGATCAAAAATTACTTTCTTTGCCGTCATAGAATTTTGAAGTTAGATTACTTTATAATTGCCAAAATATTTGACTCCGCCACGATGTAGTGATCCTCGTCATTGATAACGATTTCATCGTATCCGTATTTCGAGAACATGATCGTATCACCCACGCTCACCGAGAGCGGCACATTTTTTCCATCTTCACGCTTGCCTGGTCCTACGGCAATCACCTCACCACGCTCTGGTTTTTCTTTGCGCGCCGTGTCGGGAATAATAATACCGGATGGCGATTGCTCATCATTCAATGTCTCTGGCTTCACGAGCACACGATCTCCCATGGGGAGAACAGTAATCTTCTTCGCACCTTTCGATTCATTTTTCATAACGAAAGTTATTTTAATATGCTGATAACATTGGATAAGTGCTTGCGCACCGTGAAGGAAATATAAAGAATTGTGAGAGACTGGTCAACTTGACAGCTCACTGTCTGTGAGGCATCACATCTGACCTGCCCGCACTTCCCCTCATACCGTTTTTAGGCTCGCGGTTTGTGTCGGCGGACCTTTTGCCCACGCCCGCCACGCCTCTCGCCGCATGATCTCCCATACATACCGCACGCGACTCACCGACCACGATGCACGCTC
>CAIJXH010000020.1 GCA_903824595.1 uncultured bacterium | reverse complement strand
GAGCGTGCATCGTGGTCGGTGAGTCGCGTGCGGTATGTATGGGAGATCAT
Organism: uncultured bacterium; assembly: GCA_903824595.1. Taxonomy (GTDB): domain Bacteria; phylum Patescibacteriota; class Minisyncoccia; order Phycocordibacterales; family UBA2100; genus UBA10103. The sequence goes on along the minus strand of CAIJXH010000020.1, from coordinate 30,192 downwards.
GCGGCGAGAGGCGTGGCGGGCGTGGGCAAAAGGTCCGCCGACACAAACCGCGAGCCTAAAAACGGTATGAGGGGAAGTGCGGGCAGGTCAGGTGGGTGGTACGTGGTTACAAATACAAATTCCCCGGGGTGGAGCGATCGATGAACGAGGCGTCGAACGCCCACTTGGTAGTTTGTGCAATTTCTGTTTCGGATAGAATGTTGTGGTCGCGCACGAAGGCGAGCTCTTTTGGGAGATTGGTGCGAAGCATCGAGGGACTGTCGGTGTTGAAGCAGATTTTCACACCGCGATCATATAACGTGCGCACGATCTCTTTGAAATGTTCCGTGTCGCGAGCGAAGCCGATGCGAAGATTGGAAGAAGGACAGAGGCAGAGCGTGAGGTTGCGTTTGATTATTTCGTCCATAAGATCCGGCTCGGTGTAGGCGCGGAAGCCGTGGTTGATGCGATCGACGGGCAGTGTTTTGAGCACGTGCCGCATTTCCGCCGCGTCGCCGTCCTCGCCGGTGTGTACGGTGGTTTTGAGCCCTTCGGAGCGGGCGCGTTCGTATAGATCGACATACTCTTCGTATCGAAAAGCTTCAGCTGCAGGACCTGCGATGTCGATACCGACCACGCCGCGATTTTTGTACTTGATTGCTTTTTTGACGATGATCTCGTTGTGTTCGCGCGGGAGGCGACGGTCGAGAGAGAAGATGATTCCGGCGCGCACGACGGGGAATTCCACCAATGCGCGCTCCATGCCGCGCAGTGCGGCGAGAATGATTGAATCGAGATCGCGCTCGCCTTGACGGTTTCTGAACATTGGATTGAACGACGGCTCCATGAGCGTTATGTTTGATACACGGTACGCACCACTGATCACTTCATACACGGCGCGCTCCATCGCGATCGGCGATGATTGGATGAGCTCCGTGAGATGGAAGAGTTTGTGGTAGTCGTCCCACGTGATGTCGGGTTTGTTGAGGGTGACAAAATCAAAATATTCGTCGTATGATTTTGAGGGTAGTTTGATGCCTTGCTCGTGAGCGATCGCCCAGAGAATATGAGGCTCTACGGATTGTCCGAGATGAAAATGCAATTCCGCAAGCGGCTCGTGGCGCATCAATCCTTTCAATTCCATGCGCTATTATCCAATGTCGTTGTCCGATATGCAAGGATTTGCTACAATTCCGTCGCTACGAATGCTTTTTGTAGTATTTTTGCGGGATCGTCTAATGGTAGGACATCTGCCTCTGGAGCAGAGTATCTTGGTTCGAGTCCAAGTCCCGCAGCAGTCATATACTAAGTCAGGTGACTAGGACGCCTCTAGATAAATGAGGCGTTTCGTGGCATGCTTTTTCTATGTCCCCTTATTCGAATGTTATCTTTTTATCTCGCAAGAACAGTTTGCTTTGAAGGCACCCAAGCAGTTCTCGCTTCTCAATGAGCGTTCCTTCTCGCAGTAAATACTTGGTGTAATTCCGTACATCCACGTCGATCTCTACCTTGTCCTGCTTGTGTCCGAGCACACCTGAGCGGAATTTGTTGAAGCGTCGTATTTCGTCCTCGATTCTTGTGCGTATACCGAGCTCGTCCAGATCCACGGTGTCCATAAGCCCGATAAGCTCTTCGATCAGACCCGGCTCGTTTATCGGAGAGTTCTTGCAATCGATGTTTCGCGCCTTCGTGCAGAAGTAGTACACATGCCGGTTTACGCCCCCGTCTTTAAGCTTCTTGAACTTCTCGTCGGCTGATATGCCAGAGCCGCAGTAGCCGCAGCGAATGAGTTTGGTAAATGCAAACTCCTTGCTCTCGGTCTTTGGTATGAAATTCTCGTTGAGTGTCATCTGCACCTTCTCGTACAGAACCTTGTCGATGATCGGCGTGTGCTTGCCGGTGTACCACTGACCACTCCCGATCGGGTACTCGTACTCACCGTAGTAAAACGGGTTGCGCAGAATGATGTAGACGTTTGCCAGCACAAGCGGCTTGCCGCGATGCGTCTTGAATTCCGTTTCGCACAGCCAGCGATACAGCTTGCGACCGCTCCATTGCTCGTGCGCAACCTTCTCGAACATCTGCTTGATGATAGGTGCTCGCTTGGGGTCGATCCGGCATTGGCATTTCTTGTCGACATGCTTTTCGTTCAAGTATCCAGTCGGCGCGACTCCCGGCCGCCACCCCATCTCACATCGTGTTCGGAGTCCACGCTTCACGTTGACGGCCTTGTTGTCGTTCTCAAGCTTCGCCTGTGAGCCAAGGATCATGAGGAGAAACTTCTCGTTGGGGTTGTTGGTGAACTTTTGTCCATAAGTACGTATTTCATGCAGCAGTTTTTGATCCATCAGGTCCACCACTGACCCCAAGTCGCCCGCATTGCGCGAAAGGCGATCGGGTGCCCACGTGAGTATCGCGTTGAACTTTCCCGAACGTATTTCGGCGAGCATCTCGTTGTAGACGGGCCGCTGGCCCACGTCTTTAGACGAGTGCGCCTCGCGCTTGATCTCGACTATGCGCAGACCGTCCCTCGTCGCCAAGGCCTGCATCTCCTTGACCTGTGACTCGATTGATAACGCTTGTTTGTCCTCGGCCTCGGTACTCTTACGGGCATAGAGGCAGTACCGCAGGGCCTCCAGTGGCTGTGTTTTATCCATATACCACAAGCAATGACGCAACCCCTCCTAGGAGTCCATGACCCCTGGAGTTGGTAACTTTGATACGACCAATTCAAAGATTTACAATTTTCTCGATACCCTATATACTTGGGGTATGAAATTATCGGTCCCTAAAGAGCCTACAGACGTAAAAGATTGGATTCGGAGACTTGAAGGCATGACCGAAAAGTCTGGTCTAATAAATTGGGATTCTTTAAATGTCTGGTACGGGAATAAATTGCCTCAATATTTATGGGGCGAGTGGAAAGGTGTTCTAAAACCTGAGGGCTTTACTTGGCAGAAGTTCCTCAAACTTTTGGGACATAGAACAGATGCGGTGCTACTCTGGTACAAGGGCTCCTATACGTGGGAGGAATTTGTGAGAGAAACAATTAAGCTTATAGAAGGGCCTTTAGGTCAGGATATTGCTAAACACTGATATGTCCCCCTATCGTGGCAAATTTGATGCAAAGCGATATTGGGCAACTAAGCCGTTGTGTACAGTTTGTAAGAAACACAAAGTGAAGGAAGGGACGGTATGCTCTGAATGCAAAAAAGAATTTATGAAGCAACAACGAGAAACTACCAAGAACAAAGATCTCATCGAAGATGTCCCTGTTTCTGCGGACATTGAAGTTTTGGAGCCACGAAAAAAGCGTGTTTCTAATATTTCATCTGCGGCACAAAACAAAGTCATCAGACTCTTTACATATCTAGAAAAAGCTCTCGCTGTCGATGATTCTATCGTCCGGGATTTTCGTACCACTACCGCAGCACCTTCTCCCTGGTGGCTTGCTGACTATCCTACAGATCTCGAGAACCTGACTATCCGTCCTTTTGACACTGAAAAGACTCCGGAGGGCGTCCAGGCTACCTCGTGGCTAAAGGTTGAGAAGAAGAACATCAAAGCGGCACCAGAATTGCCAAGCCAACTTGAAGAATGGATTGATGAAGTGAATCCGCTGCAAGAGCCCATTGCAAAAGAAAAAGTTGACCGCAAGATTCGATTTGCTGATGATAAGAATCGTGAGAAAGAATTTAAAGATTTCCGCAAAAACTATAAGCAGGGAGACGACATCCCCGAAGATTTGAAGGATTGGGTGACGATTTTGCCGAATAAGCTACCAGAGGTCATAAGTGTCAGATACGAACCTGACTATTGGTTAGATCACCCTGCGCTTGCGAAGGTGCTCGATGGATACACTGAGAACGAATGGAAACCTTGGGCAAAACAGGTGAAAAAGGTGTACAAGGCAAATCTTCTCTATGATCAACTTTACGCTCTACGACTACTTCTTAAGAACGAAGGTGATAATTACGAGCTCCTTTTGGGTCATGGTGTTTTGGCCTGGCAGCATCAGGGAGTGGGTACCATTTATACTCCAATCTTCCTCAGTCCTCTCACGCTTGACTTCGACGCCTCCAAGCGAACAATTGAGATTAATCCTGACCCTATGTTCAGGAATTTTGTAGAGACGTCGGCACTCTATGAGACCGATAATCCAGCTGAAATGGATCTTATCACTTGGGGAGATACTATCAATGCAAATCCTTTCGACTTCTGGCATCTCGAAACCCTCAAGGGCCAGGCAAAGACATTGATCAACTACATTTCACCGGATGGAGAAGATCAATTCACCGATGAGATTGTCTCCGCTCCTGCTGCATCAAAAAACCCGAGCATTTGGAATGCTCCGGTGATTTTCGCTCGAAAGCGAACAAATGACATGTGGTCGAAATATGCGGCCACCATTCGCAAAGACATCGAGCAGTACGGAATTGAAGCAACTGAATTCATCACTGATCTCGTCGGCGAATACGATGAAGCTCCTGCTGGGGATCGTGATGGGTCTGATGAGAGGATTGAAAATGGCAACGTCTCTATCCCCGAGTCAGAACTCTACTTTCCCTTGCCGTGGAATGACGAGCAAAAAAGGATTGCAGAACGGTTAGACGCGAACTACGGTGTCGTCGTAAAAGGCCCGCCAGGCACTGGAAAGAGCCACACAATCGCAAATCTAATTTCGCGCTTTTTGGCGGAAGGGAAAAGCGTCTTGGTAACCTCTCAGACAAGTAAGGCTTTGGAGGTCTTGCGCGATAAGCTTCCTGAAAACATTCGAAGCCTTGCCGTGTCTCAACTACATCAAACGGCGAAGCGTGATGATGTGCTCCAGCAATCAATTGGAGAAATCAGCTCTAACCTTGGTGAGCGAGATACTAAGTTCAGCGATGCGCGTGCGGAAAATGTTCGCCGAGACTTGAAAAGGGTTAGGGAAGAAAAGGCCATACTCGCAGCAAAAATTCGGCAATATATCCTTACTGACTCGTCTGAGAAGTTGATTATTGATGGCGAAGAAATTAAGCCTATTGATGCCGCAAAATTTGTCGAAAAGAATAAAGATAATGAGACAATCGCATGGTTTACCGATGAAGTTCCCTTTGATACTAATCCTGAATTCACTGAAGAAAATCTCCAGGAACTTTATGATCTTGCTCGAGAAGTTGAGGCAATAGATCGTTCTTTGTACAAGGAAGACTTGCCGGAACCGTCGATCCTGCCCAATGAAGATGTCGTCCTCAGTGCTTTTGCTTCATACCGTGATCTCAACACGAAATCCAGATCCTCCAATGGGGCATTTAGTAAAGCGAAGATTGATCAGGAAACACTTGCTAAGCTGTGGGATCTCCTAAAGAAGGCAAAGAAGGTATTAGGATCAATCAATAAGAATTATGAACAGGAAATTTTCGGCGTGTGTACTATTAGTCAGAACGAGCGCGAAAAATGGTCATCTATCCTCTCAAAAATATCCGAAAAAATTCAGATTGTAGCTAAAGGTAAGAACGGTGTGATTGGCCATGTTATCTCTGGTCAATTAGATCTTTCGCTGTATGACATACGCGAGGCAGTAGAAGCTCTATACGCAAAGGCATCAAAGGGAAAATTAGGCACTTTCTCTAAAGTTCTTCTACCTGGGAATGCAAAGCGCCTTTTGGAAACCTATAGAGTTGATGGAGTTGTGCCAGATAGCCCGGAACGGGTCGAGATTCTACGAAATTCGATATTAGTTGAAGCTGCGGAGCGCGATATCAAGATACTCCTTGAACAAGGCTTCTCAAGTCTCAGGAATACCCTGGAGATAGACATGGATGGTCTCGACATGGTTCAGCTCGAGGTGTTCGTAGCCGGTCTCCAGAGATTGGTAAATTATTGCTCTGATTTCTCAGCAATTGATAAATGTTTCAATGAAGTAAAAGAACTCTCGGATCTTTCGTTCATCAAGAAAGTAGACATCGACACTGCCATAGAACTAACTGCATCCCGTGCGGCCGCTTTTGAGCTTAAGAATCTCGAGAAGTCATTCACTGAATGGGAGAACGTAATCCGATCGTCAGTGAATTTTCGCGCACAGCACGCCATTGTTGACAATCTTGCTCAAGCAATCGTAAAGCACAATTCTTCCGGATGGAGGAACTGTGTTGAAGAGCTTAATATGCTTGTTGAAAAGAAGGAGAAAGCAATAAGACTGAATGAACTATGCGAACAAATCAAAAAACAAGTCCCCCAGCTTTGCAGAGAGATTATTGAAATGGCTGATCAAAAGCAAAAGTTTAATTGTCCGGAAAACCTGCTTGTTGCGTGGAAGATGGCCCGGCTTGAGTCATGGCTTAACACTATCCATGACCATGACGATATCGATAGTCTCCAGGCACAGCTTGAACGCTTAAACAAAAAAGAATTTGACCTCAACTCTGAGCTTGTCACTGTGCTTGCTTGGCAACGCCAGATCGACAAAGTAACCAAGCGTCAGAGCGATGCTTTGATGGCTTGGTCCGATGCTATGAAGAAGTATGGCAAAGGAACAGGAAAATATGCTAACAAATGGCTTAATTCGGCACAGCAATCTCTCAAAGAAGCGAAGAACGCTGTCCCTGTTTGGATTATGCCTTTGCACCGAGCAGCTCAAATGTTCTCTGACCCAACCCCGGGGATGTTCGATGTTGTGATTTTCGACGAGGCAAGCCAGTGTGATATTCGCGGTCTTACTATCGGCTATCTTGGTAAAAAGTTGCTTGTCGTAGGCGACCCCGATCAGATCAGTCCGGCAGGGATCTTCCAAGATCAAGAAAAGATTTTCGAACTTATATCTCGATTCCTCGTCGATATCCCTCACAAGGATAACTTCTCGATTACCTCGAGTCTTTTTGATCTAGCAAAGATTCGCATCCCTAACATGATTCAACTAAACGAACACTTTAGGTGCGTCCCCGAGATCATCGCGTTCAGCAATCATTATATTTATGATTCAAAGCTCAAGCCCCTTCGTCACCCGCACCCTAAGGGTCTACTTAAACCAGCGCTGGTGCCTATCTTGGTCGAAGGCGGATATCAGAACACCAACAACAAAGTTAATGAGCCAGAAGCGAAGGCGGTTGTCGAAAAGCTTGTCGAACTCCTTGAGAATCCAAATTATCAGAAACGACCAGACGGCCATCTCTGCACTTTTGGAATCATCTCTTTGCTTGCTGAAGATCAAGCGAAGCACATCAAAGACCTTATCTTAAAGCATCCAAAAATCGGAGAGAAGATAATCGAAGAACGGCAGATCATTTGCGGTGATGCGTATGCCTTCCAAGGTGATGAGCGTGATGTGATGCTCCTGTCTATGGTGAGATCTCTCGATCCTAATAAGCCAAACGATACTGTCGCGCCCCTCACTGATAAGGGCGCAGCGCAGCGCTTCAACGTTGCCGCCACTCGTGCGCGAGATCAAATATTCCTCTTCCACTCAATTCCATTGGACGAGTTTCGTAATCAGAACGACTGGCGATATAAACTTCTCAATTGGTATTACGATCCGAAGAAAGAGGAAATAAAAGCCGGTCGTGAAGCCCTGAAGAAGGAGTTTGATTCTGGGCGTGCATCGCAATTTTCCTATGAAGTTGGGAATCTAATTCTTGATAAAGGCTATCAAGTTCTGCCCGAGTACCCCGTCATTGGATATCGTATCGACCTTGTCATACAGGGCTCTGAGTCACGTCTTGCTGTGGAATGTGATGGGGATCAATATCATACGCTCGAAAATTGGGAGGAAGATCAGGTCCGTGAGCGACAGCTACGCCGCGCAGGTTGGGAATTCTGGCGCGTCACAGGGAGTTCTTTCTATCGGCACAAGGAGAAGGCGCTCGATAGTCTTTGGAAGAAACTCGACGATCTTGGAATAAAGCCACTTGTAGAGAAATAAATCTATGCTTGTCTCGAAAACAAATTTTTTGGAGTTTCTAATATGTCCCAAGAACACTTGGTTTAAGCTACATAAGCCAGAACTTCTTGAAATGTTTGCTTTGTCTCCATTCGAGCTTCAACTCGTTGAGCAAGGAAATGAAGTCGAGTTGTGTGCCCGTAACCTATTTCCAGAGGGTACAAAAGTTACTGCCACTGAAGACGAGGCAGTGCGAGAAACTGAGAGGTTAATGCTCTCAAAGATGCCAGCGATCTTCCAGGCAACCTTTGTTGTCGATGGCTTCATTGCAAAGGTTGACGTGCTCACATATAACAGAGCAAAGGATTGTTGGAGCATATGTGAAATCAAGGGGACGAACTCTATAAAGGAGGAAGGTAGTGATCGTAGTCATATCGACGACCTTGCTTTCCAGGCATCGGTATTGAAGCGTGCGAAAGTGTCGGTTGGGCGCTACATCCTTATTCATCTGAACAAAGAATATGTCCGTAACGGAGATCTCGATCTGCATAAGCTGTTTTTGATGGACGACGTGACCGAGCAGATTCTTGCTCGATTACCGGACATAGAAGTGAAAATGGCGGCCGCTTCAGAACATCTTCCAAAGGAGAAAGAGCCATCCTTTCAGTGTGATTGTATTTACAGTGGACGGAGTTCACATTGCACAACCTTTCAACACTCACATCCATATGTGCCCGCGTATTCAGTACATGATTTGGCTCGGATCGGTAATAGCAAAAAGAAACTGGCTGTGATGGTTGACCGCAAGATATTCGATCTTGCAGACGTGCCAGCTGATATTGAGTTGAGCGAAATTCAACAAAATCAACTCCGAGTGCATCGCACCCAAAAGTCAATCATCGACCTAGATAAAATCAAAGAAGAGTTGGGTGCGCTTGAATTTCCGCTGTACTTTCTCGACTACGAAACATTCGCGCCTGCTATCCCGATGTTTGATGGATACAGCCCATATTCCAGAATCCCGTTCCAATTTTCTCTCCATGTTCTGCGTGATGCCTCAAGTGAGCCGGAGCATGTGGAGTACTTGCACGAATATCGTTCCGATCCATCAGAGTCAATAGTCGACTTGCTTGTGCAGCACATCAAACCGAAGGGGTCGGTGATTTCATGGAATAAAAGCTTTGAGCAGGGTGTTAATCGAGAATTGGCAGGGCGCGTGCCACGTCATCGAGCTGTACTCGAGCATATTAATGGCCAAATGTACGACCTTAAGGATATTTTTCATAAACAATATTATGTACACCCCGAGTTTCGGGGTAAGACCTCAATCAAAAAGGTGCTTCCGGCATTGGTGTCAGGCGTGAGTTACGCAGATTTAAACATACACGAAGGCGGACAAGCGTCTGATGCATGGTGGACAATGATCTCATTGTCTACATCAGAGGTTGAGCAAAGACAAATCGCCTCAGATTTGAAAACATACTGCGGCCTTGATACTTATGCGATGTATGCAGTTTGGAGACATTTACAGAATCTTATTGAGGAATCTTTATGACACAAGTACTGCTTAACGGAAAATTTACTGATAAAGAACGCCAGGAATTTGCTTCACTCTTTACTGATGATGGTTTCGAGATCGGAGAGTACTTTACAAAAAGCTTTGATATTATAGAGGTTGTAAGGATAATTTTTCACGATTTTAGTGTAATTTCCTTCGTGCGAGATTTGGCCCTCGGAACGGTTATTGAGACCACAATAGGTAAGACCTGGAGTTGGGTACGTTCAAAGAAACCAAAAGCGGAGATACAGATTTCTTTTCAACTGAAGATCGGAGAGGAGCAACCAGTGATTAATTTGAGTGTGCCAGAAGATACAGATGATATTTCTGCATTCAGTCGAGACATTGACCGTGTCATAACGGTTGAATTTATAGGCACCCTAAAGAAGGGTGAAGTAATCTCTATTGGTTGGGACAGCGCAAACAAAAAAGTAAAGATACTGCGCTTCTGATGTTACAGAAAATATTGCACACTCTTTTTGTAGAGCTTCACCAGACGAGGGAATACAAGTGATTTTTGGTTTCTCGGGTCATCTGCTCAGTTGAGTTTATTATGAAAGAACCCCGCCAGTGTGACGGGGTTTTGAGGTTTTGGCCCATGCACTTAAGTGCCGCTCAAGGCAAGTCCTTGCGCGACGCTTGTGAAGGCGTCCATTTGCAATAGTTTCACTTCGCCAAAGCGCTCGGTAAAGATGCGTTGTACTGCCGGGATGAAGGAAGACCCGCCGGTAAGCAGGACCATGTCTATGTCTTGTTCTGTTGCGCCAGCTTTTTGAAGCGTGTCGGAGACGCAGGCCTTTATTGCCTCTAGATCGTCCCTGATCATTCCTTCGAATTCGCCCCGCGTCACCTTTTCGTTGATTATGATGTCTCGGTCTGTGTAGTTGATTGTTGCCTCGCTTTCTGTGGCCAACTCTTTTTTTGCGCGCTCGATTGCCTGAAAGACCATGAACCCTTTGTTCTCCAGAATCAGGTTCTCAAGATTTGCTACCAAGCCAGGGTTGCTGGCAGTTCTTTTCACGTCTCGGATTGTGGCGAGTGTGGCGCGGTCACGCATAAATGGAATCTGGTGCCACTCACAGATGGATCGAACCAGATGTACAGGCATTTCAAGTTGGTTGCCTGTTAGGCCGCGCCAGGTAACGTCCCGTCCAAAATGCGGTGTTACTTTTTCCCACATGATTCGCTTATCGAACGTGTCGCCGCCTATGTAGACACCTCCAGTGGACAGCACACTTTTGCGTCTTTCCGTTTGCGTCAATGTTTTTCCGTCAACGGACATGACACAAAAATCGGAAGTCCCTCCTCCAAAATCACCCATGAGGACGATTTTTTGTTCGCTCGGAGTAAGTGTCGATCTGTAGGCGAGCGTGGCTGCAATGGGTTCTAGTTCGAACTGAACTGATTTGAACCCTGCACGCTCGGCGGCGGTGCGTAGGCGTCGCTCAGCAAGGGCATCCTTTTCAGTGTCTTCAGAAAAGAGAACTGGACGACCCATTATAATCTCTTCGAGTGGTAGATGTAGCGCATTTTCACCGAGAGATTTAATTTCCCTGAGGATAATTGCCACGAGATCTTCAAGTTCGTAGCGTCTTCCAAAGATTCTTGTCTCAGCAAAAGTCGACTGAGGCAAAAAAGCCTTGATTGACTGCAAGAACCTTCCGGACAAGCCCTGGAACTCGATATATTGATCGATTGCTCGTTGGCCAACCTCGATTGTTCGATCTTCGTCAATGTGTATGACAGAGCGAAGTGTTCGTTCCGCTGATTCTCGATTGTTGATTCGGAGTACCTGCGTTTTGTCGTCGCGGGTAATCGCGAGAGCGGAGTTTGACGTGCCAAAGTCCAAACCTGCAACTATCTTCATGGAAGAGACTCCGGAGCAGTTAAAGAGCTTCTTCGCTTCTTATAGCATGAATCAATGGTATCAGAAACTGGTATACAGACGGGCAAAGACACTATCCATTATCTCAACTGCTGTTTGTGCGATGTCTTCAGTTATGATAGCTGGAGGTTTGATGATGAGTGTGGCGTGCTGGATGCGAGTGTGTACTCCCGCGTCCATGAGTGCTTTGCGCATGGTTTTTGCTATGTCTTTGGCGGTGTTAGATTTCGTGTCGAGGAATGGAATGCCGATAATGAGGCGATCGCCGCGCATTGGACTAATGATACCTGAATATTTCTCGGTAAGTGGTTGCAAGAGTGACCGCAGGTGTGCTGCACGCGCGGGAATAAGCGGCAAGAGGCCTGTCTTGAGTTCTTCACGAAGTTCGGGTGGTGTAGATGCGGGAATACGATCCTCCGGTACGCCGAGCAAGCGGTCGTGAAGCGCAATGACCGCGATGAGTGCGCGCATGTCTGCGCCGTTTGTGCTTTCACCCGTACCACCTTGCTGGGGCAATGTTCGGTCGGCAATTGTGGCCCCCAGGGGACCATATCCAGCCGTTAATGCCTTGGAGATACCGAGAATATTTGGAGCAACACCGACGCGTTGCGATGCGGACATTTCACCGAGCCAGCCGCACCCTGTTTGGACCTCGTCAAAGCCGAGAAGAATTTCGTTCTCTTCACACACTCGCTTCAATTCTTTGAGGAACATAGGCGATGGTGTAATGACGCCATATTTCATCATGATTGGTTCGAGGAGGACGAGGAATAGTTCGTCGCGCTGTGCGCGGATGAATTCGAGTATTTGCTGGTCGTTTTCGGAAAGAGTTGCAGATGTGTCATCGTATGAAGCGTGAGTCGGTGTACCGATGAACACCCAATTTGACGACTGGTCGCCTGGGAATCGGAAAAGTAAGTGCGCTTCGGATTGTGTCGAAGAAATCATTCCGGCATGCCCTGCTTGTCCGTGAAAGCCGCCGAGAAACGTTCCAACTTTCGTCTTGCGTGTCTTGCCACTGACCGTGCGCAATCGATACTGCCACGCAGTCGAGAGGAGTGACTCGATGGTGCTGCCACCACTGCAAATACGGAGATTGACGATGGCGTCGTTGATGCCGCCGATTTTACTTACGAGTGCAGATGCGTGGGAGGTGTATAGATTGTGGAGTTGACTGGTGAGAAACGACGGATAGGTGCTTTTCTGAAATGCGATTTGATTAGCGATAACCCATGGATCATTCTGACCCAAGATGGTGTTGACGGTCTGGGAGGAGAGGTCGATAAGTGGTCCTTTGTCTGTCTCGATAATCATTCCATGTGCTGAGATGGGGAAGCGGTCGATACTCGGGATTACATTGGGTGAGAGTGACGCGGTGTGTCGTTTGTATGGGGAATCTGAGACGGTTTTGGTGTCGTACCGACTACCGAGGTCGCGTACCAGGGTATCAAACTCGGGGGTCGTTATGAAATCTTTCATATGCATTTACTGATTTTTGTATACTCACCCAGGCGACGCCATAAGTCAATACGCCGCGTTTGTTTCGGTTATGCGTGTGCGATCATTTCGTCGATGTGTGGTATGCATATATCGGTGAGTGGCACTTTTGATGTGGTGTCTTGCAGTCCGTGTCCGGCGTGCGGAATGATTGTGACACGAATATTTGTATGTGATGCAACGATGGTTTCGAGAAAAGTATTATCTCCTAGTACATCATCGCCACCGCTGAGAATGTGTGTGGGAATAGAAATGCGCGACAAAAAATCGGCGCACTCTGACGCGTAGCTCGGGTGTCCCTCTTGGTCCAGTATTGAGATACGTTGCGGCCAGCCAAGCGCGAGCGAGCTACCGAGTACAACGATACCTGCAATCGGTAGGTTGTGTGCATCATGCAAACACAATGCACCGCTGAGCGATTTGGCGATGAGAACTAGTTTCTTCTTGGGGTATTGTGCATGGAATGCGACAATGGTTTCGTGGATATTGGTTTCGGAAACGTGGAAGTCGTCCATGGTGTCATGCACGTAGTCGGGATCTAAGCCGAGCACATCAACGTTGCCGCGACTCACGTACGCTGAAATAAGTTCCGCGAGGATTGGTGCTTTGAATGCCTTGGTGTAGCCGGGGAAAAAAATAAGCGCGGCATTGTTGGTCGTGTTGAAACCAAATTCTTGTATCGGGATAATCATATGTCCATCTTACCGCGTTGCTCACAAAAAAAAAGACCGCCCGGAAGCGGTCTTTCAGTCATGTATGCTCTTCAAGCGAGCAATTCCTGTGCGGCTCTCACGACACCATCGCAATCCAGTTTCGACCACGGGAGCAGGTCTTTTAATGCGCCAGTTGTACCCTGTGTGAACCCAATACCGTGACACCGTGAGGCAATCGGAGCAACTGAATCCAGTAAGGCACCAGCAACGTGCTGACGCAGGATTGCTGGGTGTCCGTTGTAAACCGTGAGCACCGGTTTGCCTGGATCAATGAGCGACCGAAACCCGTCGTCGAGCGTGCGCGGGTTGACGACGTTTACCACACGAGTGCGGATGCCCGTGCTCGCCAGTTGATTTGCCGCAGCGATGCAGCTGGTCACGGTCATGCCGGAAGCCACGAGAACAATGTTGGGGCTTTCTGCATCGCGCACCATGTAATATGTTAGGGTGCGCGCCGCCATGTCATCAGGAGTTTCCGTGATGTTTGCACTGTGAATGCGAATGTACACAACGCCGCGACTCTCGCCGAGTGCCCAGTTGAGGCACGCGAAGAGATCGGTTGTATCCCACGGCTCCAGAAATGTCATATCGTCCATGGCGAGTAGTGCGGCGGGCTGGCCGATTGATTGGTGTGTCCTACCATTGCGCGCATGTGTGATCCCGGCGATGTTGCCGAGAAGAATCATGTTGCCACCACCCTGCATCGCGGCATGTATCTGATCCATGCACCGATAGTAGAACACGTCGAAGCCATTGAGCAGAATGCGCGCTTCGGGACGAGTGACCGATATGCCGTGCGCGAGCGCGACCATGTGCTGTTCGCGAACGCCGACGTTGTGGAAGTGGAACATCTCCCCAAGTTGCAATGTTTCGACAGTCTTTGCGGTCGTTACGTCTGCCGTGAGAAAATACAGGGCTTCTGGCGGCAGTGCACCTGTCGTGATGACTTGATGCAACTGCCTATAGTAATCACCGGGTGCGTGTTCTGATTGACCATCGCCGAGATGGTTTGACTCATTCGGGTTTGGTGCAATCGTAAGCTTGACCGGGTACCACTCGGCAACCGTTGCTGGCGTGCACGGCTCACGACGAATCGCGGTGAGCTTTTGCATGACTCGCTCGGTCACTACTGGATCGAGCGATGTGTTGATCGACGCGATTCCTCGCTCAACAATTTCTGGCCCTGCGCGTCCGAAGGTGTGGTAGCCACTGAAATGATCCTCAGCACCCTCAAGGCCGAATCCTTTGACAGTGTCGGCGATGATGATTGTCGGCGTGCTGTAGGCTGAATCGCTCGCAGTCGCTTCGCGCAAAGCATTCAGTAGTTGATTGATGTTGTGACCATCGACGGTGATTGTGCGCCATCCGTACCCGCGCCACACTGTTTCCGCATTACATGCTTCTGTCACCATGGTGGGGTTTGAAAGCTGTTTTTTGTTGCGGTCGAGTATGACGACAAGATTGCCGAGATTGAGCGCGGCGGCGTGACATGCTGCCTCGTGGATATTGCCCTCCTGCGTTTCGCCGTCACCGATTGATACGAACGTGCGGAACGGAAGTCCCTTATCGCGCGCGGCGACAGCGGCTCCCGCGCCGAATGACAGCTGCATACCGAGCGAACCGCTTGGCGTAATATCGACACCGGGCGTATGCAGGTGATCCTCGTGACCATGCAGGCGTGAGCCGAATACGCGGTAGGTGGGTAGCTCACTTTCTTCAAGCCATCCAAGCCATGCAAACAGTCGGTAGCGCAGCGGTCCCAGGTGCCCGCGTACCAAAACGCGGTCGCGTTCGGGGTCATGCGGATCAGTCAGATTGAGTCGCAAAATACCGCCAAAGTAGAGGGCAATAAGTTGCTCCACCGACGACGAGCATCCGCCAACGTGCCCGTTGCTTGCATCAAGGCAGACTCGGAACATGTCGCGACGTGCTAGTGCCGCCAGTATTTTCAACTCCTGTGTAGTGAATCCCAGAATGGGACCAAGTCCAGACTTTGTTGCGATAGTCATCGCGATCCTCACTTTTGTTTGAGTGAATGTGCTAATTGGTCCACTTTTGCATGAAGTTGAACCTCCGGCGGCATAGTATCGCGGATATAAAAATATTCCAATGATTGCGTCGTAACACTCTACTTCGCGAATTGATAAGACAAAAAACAAGCCGTCAGAGCGACGGCTTGTGCATAGGGTTTCAGCTGTCTTGCGAAGCAAAGAATGCATCGACATGTTTGCGAATCTGCTCGGCGATTGCGAGTTCTTCGGCGTTACCATCGATGTGAATCCAGTTACGCGATTCGGGTATCTTATGATACGCATCATAGAACAGTTGCAGGTCACGCAATGTCTCACAGTCGATGGCGCGTCTGTTGATGCGTTCCAGTGCAATGTCCGGTTTTGTATCAAGCCAGAACAGAAGGTCGGGTTTTGGGATCAGCCCGAGCACCTCTTCGGTTTTGATGTCGCGTTCGCCGTTCATGGCAAACGCCATTGCAGATCGGCAAAATACGGATCGTGGTTCAACCACGTGTGTACCTGCGCTTAACAGTGGAACGAGTGTGGTTTGATAGTCTCGCACCACGTCGAATGACTTGGCGAAGTCGACCATCCTATTGCCGTAGTATTTGCGACGACCCACTTTGCCATGATGCCATGCCAGCGAATGCAAAAGCTGGCTAATCATGTCTGTGCGGGGCTCTGCAAGGTATGTAGGACCGAACCTCTTCTTCATGTAGAAGGCAAGGTGTCCGGCTTGGGTGGATTTGCCTGAACCGTCAATTCCAGTGAAGCCAAAATGCACCCCCTGTTTCCAAGGTACTGAAAGAACTTTAGTCACGGGACACGTCTCCTTTGTGCTATGGGCACTTGCACGGATGTGCAAAAGTGTCGGCTAATTTGCACACTATTGTATGGGTGTCGCCTTGTCAATTTTTGATTGCGTAGTGTGCGGCGCACTCGAGCAAGTCTTTGTGCGATACGCCGTTTGAAATAACTGCGCCCTTGAAGCGTTTGCTGTAATCAAGTGGTTTGCCATCGAAGTCGGTAATCATACCACCAGCTTCGCGAATAATTATGTCGACTGCAGCGAGGTCGTGTGTATTAATATCTTGTTCAACATATCCCGACAATTTTCCGCGCGCTACCAAGCAGGCGCGATACACGGAGCCGCTAAAACATGCCAAGCGCGCAGCTTTACTAGTGAGGTTTTGTACGAGCTTTGCTTGTGCGGGGTTGGTCAGAATCTTTTCCGGGCTACCTGATACAGCAACGGTACTGCCGGCGAGCGTGGCGCTGGAGACATGTATTGGTTTTCCATTACAAAAACTGCCGCTGCCTGTGACGCTCTCGTATAGCTGGTCTAAAAACGGATCATACGCGACGCCGAGTGTTGAGACGCCGTCAATAGCAAGCCCGAGCGAAAACATCGCGGTCGGTAACCCCCAGGTAAATGCGCGCGTGCCATCGATGGGATCGCATATCCATCGGCGTCCCATGCCGTATTCACCTGTGCTTTCTTCTTCGCCAACGACAGTATCGCCGAATTTTTCTTGTATGGTTTCGATAACCATGTGGTTGATTTCAATATCGGCTTTTGTAACAGGTGAATCGTCCCCCTTGCGTACTATTGCGAGTTCGCTATTGAAGTGAATACGCATAATATCACCAGCTTGGTGGGCCAATTCCTTTGCTGTGAGCAATTCTGCTACGTACGTATGCATCCATACACTGTAGCATTGGTGGTGTGGAACATGGGTCTTGACATGGAATGCTCAACGTTGCAAAAATCAATAATCTCGTATATGCTTCGCCCGTCTGGGGGTGTACCCGCTCTCGGCCAGGTATGCTAACTCTAAACCAACCACACATCGGGCATGCCGAAATTAAACGAGTCACCAGAGTCCTCGAAAGCGGACAATTGGCGCAAGGCGTAGAAGTTGCGGAACTGGAACGCGCTTTCGCTATGTACTGTGGTACCAAGTATGCCGTAGCGGTAAACTCTGGAACCGCGGCTATCCATGCGGGATTGCATGCGCTTGGTGTTGGTCAAGGTGATGAAGTTATTGTGTCACCTTTCTCGTTTATTGCTTCGGTAAGCCCTGCGTTAATGCTTGGTGCGAAAGTAGTATTTGCGGATATATCCGAGGATAGTATGTGTATTGACCCGGCATCAGTTGCGGCTCGTATCACTAAGCGCACTAAAGCCATCGTGCCGGTCGACTTGTTTGGTAAAGTGCATGATCACGCCCGGATGGTAGAAGTAGCTCATAAAAACAACGCGGCGCTTTTGGACGATGCGTGTCAGGCGGTTGGCGCATCTATGGACGGGCACAAGACAGGGTCGCTTGGCGATGCGACGGCATTTTCCTTATACGCAACCAAAAACATAACGTGTGGTGAAGGTGGCATACTCACTACTGATAGCAAAGATATATACGAATGTTCACGACGGTTTCGCAATCATGGACAAAAAGAGGGCGTGCGATATGAGTACCTGGAGTTGGGTTACAACTATCGTATGACCGATATGCAGGCGGCAATTGCTATTGAGCAACTAACGCGAGTTGATGTCATGAATGAACATCGTGTTCGTAATGCTCGCCGGCTATCGGAACGGCTTTCGACAAGTGTAGCGCTCGTTGCGCCGCAAGTACCTGCTGACGGCTCGCATGTCTTTCACCAGTACACCGTTCGTCTCTTGGGTGCAGATGCTCGCAAGCGAGAAGATTTTATCGCGTATTTGCACGCGCGTGGCATACAAGCTGGTTTGTATTATGCACGCCCCATTCATCTCACTCCGATGTTTGCGCAACGTGGTCATGTAGTAGGTGAATGTCCAATTGCTGAAAGAGTTGCTTGCGAAGTCGTATCACTGCCGGTGCATCCTGGTATTACATTGAAAGATATTGATTACATCGCCACAAATGTTCTTGAGTATGTCGGATAAAATTCGCGTAGCAGTCATAGGGGTAGGTCACATGGGGACGCATCATGTGAAAGCATATATGGCGATGGATAGATTTCAGATTGTTGGGATAGCGGACACAAACGTGTCGGCATTGCATAGTGAGGTGTTTGGTGTGGTGCCCAGGTATGAAAAGTTTGAGGATATGATTCGCGAACAAAAACCAGATATTGTTTCGGTGTGTGTGCCGGCAATGCAACACTTTGCGGTAGCGGCCTATTGCTTACGCCATGAATGCCACGTGCTTCTCGAGAAACCAGTTACCGTTCGCGTGGGTGAGGCACGGTGCTTGCAAAAAATTACCCAACTTACCGGGCGTCAATTGATGGTTGGGCATATCGAGCGATTTAATCCCAC
Source organism: uncultured bacterium (assembly GCA_903824595.1). Classification (GTDB taxonomy): domain Bacteria; phylum Patescibacteriota; class Minisyncoccia; order Phycocordibacterales; family UBA2100; genus UBA10103. The sequence continues at coordinate 11,386 of CAIJXH010000020.1, read as the reverse complement.
GATTTCATTAGTTAAGGAGTTGGTGCGGCAAGAGAAGGTTGGGCGCATTCATGTTGTGTGCACGATACGTTCTGGTCCCTTCCCGCAACGTATGTCCGATGTGGATGTGCGTCTTGATCTTGCGATACATGACATTGATCTTGCAAACTTTTTCCTAAATCAATACCCGATGCATGCAATGTGTTTATCCAAAGACATTGGCGGTCATGGTGCGGCCGACGTGGCTTCGTATATGCTCGAATATGGTGACTGTGTCGCACATATCCATACTGACTGGCTTTCGTCGCATAAGCGACGAATAATCGAATTGAGGGGGGAGCGCGGTACTATTGTTGCCGACCTGCTGTTGCGCAACGTGACCGTATGTGCGGAGCATACAGAAACTTACACAGTACCAAACGCCGATGCGCTGCAAGCGGAAATACGGTATTTTGCAGATATGATACAAGCTGGCGCGTGTGTAGAAATGGAGCACGCTGTCAAGGCGCTTGAGGTGGCACTATGCGCTCACGAATCGAGCAATTCATTTATCAACCGAATTAGGCGTACGCGGAATCAATTTCAATTGGTATGCAAGCGCTAACACTCGGCATGATTGGTTTTGGTACTATTGCGCCGTTTTACGACGCGGCTATTCGCGCAAACCCGCGCCTTGTGTTGGGTGGTGTGTACGTTCCAGAAAAGGAGCGGCAAATGGAATTGTTGCGTACTAATCATCGCGTGTATGCGAGCGTTGAAGAAATACTTAGTGACTCTGCCATTGATGCGGTAATTGTCGCCACTCCGAATTTTTTGCACGCGCCGCTTTCGATACAATCACTTGAGGCGGGTAAACACGTGCTATGCGAAAAGCCTATGGCAACATCAGCAGCGGATGCTGCACGTATGATTGAAGCGGCTACGCGTGCAAACAAGTATCTCGCCGTGGCATTCCATAACCGCTACAGTCCACTGGTGACACATTTTCTACGTTCCAGTCCACAAAAACAAATTGTTTCTTTTGAAGCAGTGTTTAACGAAAATATCTTGAACCACTCGAATCCAAGTGATGCGTGGTATTTCCGCAAAGCGTTTTCTGGTGGCGGATGTGTTATCGACAATGGTACGAATTTTATTGACGTGTTGTACACAATAGTCGGATCACTCAACGTGGTATCGGCGCGGCTTGAGCGCGGTAGTAGAGAGGTTGAGACGCAGGCAAGTGTTGTGTTTTCCTTTGCGCACGATAGCCGCGGAGTTCTTACTTTGGATTGGGAATCCAAAACCGAAGAAAAGCGTATCACATTTACATATGAGGACGGGACGACGCATACGATAGACTTCCTCATGCTCGAGCGGCCTGGAATGCCAGGCTCACACATGATACAGGAGTATGAATCAATTCTTGCAGAATTTTACAATTCAATACACTCTCGCGCAGGGATTAGTGCGCAGGGCGTGGAAGTGCAAAAAATCATTGAACACATATATGCATAAACTATTTACCCATAAGGAACAGTATGATAGCTCGCTCGTGTTGCACGGGGGCTCATCGCAGCAACTTGCACTTCGACTGACCAACAAAACATTTCATGGCGAGCTGAATCAAAATTTCCTTTGGTCTGATGTCGAGGGTAATGTATATATACAACGCATTCCCATCAAGGGCGCAGCAATCATTCCGTATATAGAAGAAGATTTGGGGGAGAGTAATTTTCTTGGGAGTGGTGGGGCGTATAGTTTTCGTTCGCTTCCGGAGCAGGCGGCATTTATCGATATGTGTTTGCATAATAACCTGCCTGTTGTTGCGCCTATATATGTCACTGAAGAAGAAATGATTTCACCGTTTATTCCTGCTGAGTCATACGAATTGTATTTGGCACGTGGAGAGACCGATGCAGTACCATTAGTGTTGCGCGAGACTGCAGATGCTCATCAAAAGGGTATTATCTACTCTGACAGATGGGGACCAAATACCTTGATTGGCGATGATGGTCGTGTGTATGAGATTGATTTTGACATAGCGCTTTCTGGGCCATGGACGAAGGAATTCGAACTCGCGCAAGTTGTGTATCACACAATACATTTTTCCTCAAAACGTGACACGCTTGTTGCAATGATAGGTAGGGAATTGCCAGGGAAAATACTGGCGATGTATGATTCGAAGATGTTCTCGCGGTTTTTGTGGGGACATGCCGAAGGGCGTAAAGATCACGCATACGCAGGTGTTCTTGCCGATATTCGTATTGAAATTTCAACCCTATTAACAATATTAAATTTACCAAAGAACATATGAAGATATTAGTACTTGTAGCACACCCAGACGATGAGGTAATTATGTGCGGTGGAACGATTGATAAACTGATAAAGGCAGGGCATGGTGTATCGGTGCGATTTTTTACGCACAATGACGAAGCGTATTTCGGTAAAGAAACCCAAGCGAGGCGTCGCGCGCGAACGGTACAGGAGATGAAGGCAAGTTCTCGTGTACTCGGTTATGACGGTGGCATTGTATCAGGCTTTAGTGATATGAATTTGCAATCTGAAAAGGGTCGACTGATTCGCGCGGTAATGGCCGAAATTCGGGACGTAAAGCCCGATTTGATAATTTCACATCATGCTGGTGACAAGCACATAGATCATCGCACCCTGGGAGAAATTGTTCCCGAGGCAAATTTTCAAAGCGGATGTGACTTATGTGGTGGGGACACTGTGTGGAATGCTGCGGCCATTCTGCAGGGTGAAATTGATTTGGAGATGACGACACTTTTTGCGTTCGATACAGTCTCTGCACTTGCGGAAGAGCATCTGGCGCGCAAAATGGATGCGTTCGTGTGCTACGAGTCGGTGAAAGATGAACACAAGGTAGGTGATGATTGGCTCACAGAAAAGTTGCGTGTATGCGCAAAATTGCGCGGCAAGACGGTTAGTGCAATATATGGCGAGGCGTTTATCATAAACAATTACGCACCCTTGAACGCCGGTGCTCTTGCCACAATTGCAAACGCAATAGCATGAAGAAGCTACTTAAAATCGGTGACAAGGTGTACGGACAGAGTATTCAGCAATTCGTACCATCTTACCTTCAGGGATTCCCACAGCGCGAAAAATTTCTACTTGATCATTTGCGCGAGCATGTGGTGGTTGATACGTGTAGTCATCCGATATTACGCGATGCATCTGCAGTGCAGGGTGCGCAATCAATCGTCGCACAAGCGATAGAACAAGGTGAGTATGATGCGCTACTGCTCGACAACCCCCTGAGTATCCTTGCTGTCCCGGATACCGAAGTGCCGATACTTTTTGATTGCATTGATTGGTATGAAGAGATGTATGAGCGTGAATTTGGTAGAGATGATGGTTATCGTTTATTACAAGGCGCAATGGATACTATAATCTGTAGGGCAGACCTGGTTGTTGCACAGTCTCCGACCATCCTCGAGGATTTAATGAAGCGTGGACTGAAGACAAACAAGACGGCCATCATCCCAAACGGGTACGATGAAGCGTGCTTTTTCCCATACAAAAAAGATGTGGTATCACAATCTGTGAAAATGATTGAGGATAAACACAATATTTCTCTCGGCAACAAAAAGATTCTTGTATATACAGGTAAATTGAATAAATGGTACAGCCAAATAATCACCATAGCCCATGCAGTGCAGGAAAATCAAGTGTTTTTGGTAGTTGGGGACGGTCCTTTGATGAGTGACATTCCAAAACGTTCCAATGTTGTGTTATGTGGTGCGGTAAGGTTTCCCGAGGTTCCGTTGTACACGAACATCGCTGATGTGGCGGTTTTTCCTGTTAGTCAGGATTGTAGCCCTATCGCTGTCAGCGAGTATCTGGCCGTCGGTAAACCAATAGTATTGGGATATGGGAGAATGAACTGGCTGCTTGCAGACAAGATAAATGCTGCATTTGTGAACCCTGCTTCAATGGCATCGTGGCGGGATGGTATACGCTTTGCGCTGGAACATCAGAGTGAGATGAGGCAGTCTAATCTCCTGCTGGCAAATAAGTTGTCATGGAAGCATTTGGCGCAGCAGTTTGATGAATTTCTTGGTACATATGTGTGGTAGTGTGATTGCTTCACCCCAGGAGCTGCGATACTATGCGTCTCTATGGACGCATCATCCAAGGAAGCACTGCTTCGGGATGCGCAAGAGCACGTGACAGAGACGGTACGGCACGTAGAATCAGAAATACCGGCGACTGAGAAAAGCATCGAAGAGAGTTTTGTTGAACTGCGACACGGTGGCTCCTCGCAATCAACCACACTGGCGCAGAGGTTTCTGGAGATGAGGAAACAGAAGCTTGCGCATTTGCAGGACGCACGGCGTGCGCCGTATTTTGCTCGATGCGACATAGCCACTCCAGATGAATCCGAGAAGCGCCTGTATTTCGGGAAATTCTCGCTCCCTGAATTGCATATCTACTCCTGGGCCGCACCGGCGGCGCGTATTCGTTTCAATGAGCCGGGCGATTTTTCATATGAGTCCGAAGCCGGGAAGCGTGTGTCGGGTTTCTTGGGGCGCGTCGATCAGTATCTGATCGCAGAAGGACAGATACGCTTCATGGCGACGGCGACACGCGATGAGCCGCGAACGCTGGTATATCAAGACAAGTTTTCTGCACACAAATCGTCATTCATGCTGCCGGAGATTGTTGAACGCATGGAGAAGGCGCAAGATGATATTATCCGCGCCGGTGCTCATGGTTCATTCTTAATCTCCGGTCCGGCAGGCTCTGGCAAGACGACGCTTGCGTTGCATCGTATCGCGTATGTGCTCCAATCGCCAGAATATGCAGAGCAATTTGATCCACGCAACATTCTCGTGCTCGTGCAAGACAAACATTCGAAACAATACTTCGAACAATTGCTCCCCAGTCTGGGCATTAACAACGTAAGCATCTCTACCTACGATTTGTGGGCGATGAATCTCCTCGACATACAAGATGCTGAATACGTGCCACAGTTTGGTCCTACTGAGCAGGAACGCGACCTGTTGGCGGCAAGCAAATATCGCGCGTTAAAACAACTGCAAGTCATCGCGCATACCAAAAACCCTTTTGCTCTGCTCGAAAAGATATATGATGCATATCTTCCAGAAGACCAGAAAAAACTCTTCGCGAAGCAAAAGAAGGCAAGACAATTCGACCGCATCGACCTTACGGCGCTTCTGCGATTGCGGCTCTTGCGCGAGGGTGCTCTGAAGGTGCGCGGGCGCATCTACACGCCCAAAAAAGACGGGACGATGAAGTCAAAAGAAGGGGAGGTGGCGCTGCAATACGCGATGGTACTGCTTGATGAGGTGCAGAACTACCTTGCCGAACAAATAGCAATCATCAAATCCTGTATTTCCGAGAAGACCGAAGCGATGGTGTATGTGGGCGACTTGGCTCAGCAGACGTCTCTCTTCACTCTCCGAGAGTGGTCGCAGGTGGGCGAGCAATTTGCTGACGGCAGGGCTGTGCATCTCTACAAAGTTTACCGCTCGACGCGCCAGATACTCACCTACATCAAGTCGCTCGATTTTGCGATTGACGTACCAGAGGGTGTTCGTGCGGGTGATGAAGTGCAGGAGCACTACGTATCAAAACAAGAAATCCAACAGAAGGTTAGGAGCATTGTGGAGGAAAAGAAAGATGTGTTGGTGGGTATCATCGGACTTAATTCCGAAGATATACACCCGTATCGCGCGTTGGAATCAGAGCACTGCAAAGTGATGACTGCGGTTGAGGCGCAAGGTTTGGAGTTTGATGTTGTGGTACTGGTCCACAACGCCGATGCACTATTTCCAGAGTATGACGATGTGCTTCGTGAAGAGAAGCGACGAGTAGTTCGCGATCAGGTATACGTCGCGCTTACGCGTGCGATGAATGAGTTGTATGTGGTTGGCGAAGTGCCTCTCAAGCAATTTTTTTCCTCGCTATCCTGATAGTTTCGCAGTCAGATTCTGGCAATGCTTTACATTCCCCGAATTCTAAGCAAAGGAATACAAGCGGCCGATACGGCGTGCCACTGGATTCGCCCCGTCTGTGGGCTTGTTGCCACAGGAGATGAGCGAAGTGCTTGGCAAGCCCGACCATGGTCGGCACCAACGGCTCTGCGCTGCGCAGAGCCGTTGGTTTTGTTCTGTTGCTTCGCAGCCCTTTGTAATCGTCGTGTGGTAGTAAGACCTCTTCGCAACCTCCTAAAACTAAGCTAGGGTGCCCAAGATAGCCAAAAATGCTATCATGCTCATTACATACGAATAGCCCGAGAGGGCGGCGACCTAAACCGTAGTTAGCGCTCCGGCATGGTTGTTTAAGTAATCCCGCTAGAGGCCAGTAAACTCCTGGTCAGAGTCGCTCTAGCGGGTAGTGTCCGAAAGGATACTGGTCCCTTCGGGGATCGCGATGGCCAGGAGCTTCTTGGGAAGGCTCCTCGTCGCACAAAACCCGCTAGAGCGCATATGCAAACATCAATCGGGATGGAGATATCGTATCTCCGTTCGTCTCCGTTATTCAATCTATCACTCGGCTCGAAAGAGCTGTTCCATAGCAACTTCCTCGCGTGGCTCTTCGAGCTGTACCCGCGCGAGCTCGGCGGCGCGCTGTCGCGGTTCCTCAAGGATCGGAGCGGCGACGTCGCAATCACGAATGTCCTGCGCGAACTCAAGAATCGCGACCTGACGATCCATTTCGGCAACGGCCAGGAACTCGTCATCGAGAACAAGGTGAAGAGCCTGCCGTACATCGAACAGCTGACCCTGTACTCGACCGATGCGCAGCCGCATCAGAACTTCGTCCTGCTCTCGCTCGTGCCACCACCATTCTCGAAGGACGGCCGCATCGACGCTGGAAGTGCGACATGGACGGCGATCACATACGCCGATCTCGCGTCGCTGCTCGAGGGTGTGCGCGACGACATCACCGATCAATACCACGCATCCATCCTCGCCGATTACATCGGCTTCATCCGATCGATGAGTGCCATCTTCTCGTCGAACGCGGTCAAGGAGGACGAGCTGTTCTCGGAGATATTGTCGCCGTATCGCAACGACACCTTGAGCGAACTGCATCAGATCCGCATCGGCGACGTATACCAGAAGCTCCGTTGCGAAGCGCTCGCCGGCATCCTGTACAAGGAACTCGGCTCGGAGTATCCGGGTCGCGTGCACATCTCCGCTCCAGTCGCGAATCGTGTAGCCGACGACATATACGTTGCTCATGGCATGACCAACTCCATCGGCCTCATCGAAGCGTCCTGCGTCATCGCTCCCGGGCTCTTCCTCACGATACAGGTACAGGGACTCTCGTATCGACAGATGGTCCAAGGGTATGCCGGGTACGGGAAAGATGCCAAAGGTGTCGCCGAACGGCTCCGCGGACAAAAGCTCTGGTTCGACTTCAGTAACGTCGGCACCGGCCTCAAGGAATATCCGCGTGGCGAGAAGCCGTTCAACGGATACGCCGGTATCGACTTCTATCGCTCCGTCACCATCCCGGATGACATGACTGCCAAGGATGTCGTTCGCGCGATTGTCGCCGATGTTCGCCGCATCGTTACACACCGCTCGGAGATGTCGGCGGCGGCGTAGTGTCCGATTTCTCCGGCGACACGATGGTGATCTCCGTCACCGGATGTAGCACATCCTCCGCGTGTTTCTGCGGCTTCCTCGGCTGGTAGTAATCGGGATGACAGCTCGTGAGCTGGAAGCGCACCGCCTGGAAGTGGCCGTCCTGGATGCTGCGGATGAGCTGCGTGTGCGCCAGATCGTTCACGAAGCACTTGCCGTGCTCGATCGCAATCTCCGCCTGACGCGCGAACACGCTGCTCTCCCGCCACTTGTAGTACGTCTCGCGGCTGATGCCGGCACGTTTGCAGGCGTAGCTGATGTTGCCGGACTCCGCGAGATGTTCGAGCACCTTCCTCTTCGCGGAGTCGGTCCTAGGCTTCGCGACGGATGATCTCAGGGTCATGGCCGGTAAGGTGGGTCCAGCGAGCGATGATGGTCGCGCAGTACTCCGGATCGATCTCGACCATGATGCACCTGCGCTTGGTCTGTTCGCACGCGATGAGCGTCGATCCGCTCCCGCCGAAAGGGTCGTACACCACGTCGCCGATCTCCGAGCTGTTGAGGATGAGCCGGCGCAGAAGCGTGACCGGCTTCATGGTGGGGTGCAGCGCGTTCTTAGCAGGCTTCGGCACGCAGATGACCGTCTTGTCCTTGCCGCGCCGGAAGAGGTGCGTCCCGTACCATCCGTACAGGATGAGCTCGTGCTGAGGGAGGTAGTCGAGCCGACCGATGACCGCACGGTCCTTGATCCAGACTAGGAGCTGCGCGACCTTGATGCCGAGCGCATCGAACGCCTCGTCGAGCGCGAAGATCATCTTGTCGGAATTGAAGACGTAGATGCTGTTCTTGGCGGAGAGGCGCGAGAGCGCGGGATACAGCCAGTCCTTGGTGAATTTACAGTACTCGCTGTTGTTCATGAGCCCGTCGTTCTCGATGTCCTTGTCGACGGAGATCTTGCCGATGCCGCGCTTGCTCCCGGCGTAGTCGACCGCGTATGGCGGGTCCGTCAGGATGAGATCGATCGTCCCCTGGTGGAGCGATGCGATGTCCACGGTGGCTGCGTCGCCGCAGCACAGGACATGGTCGCCGAGACGGACGACGTCGCCGCGCTTAATCGAGCTTGATTGCTGTGCTTCCAGTGAAGTGTTCATAGCGATTGATGATGAGCTGGCAAAAGATGGGACTCTTCTCGACCAAGAAGGCCGTGCGCTTGAGCTGTTCGCACGCAAGGAGCGTCGATCCTGAGCCGGCGCAGAGATCGAGCACGCGGTCGCCAATCTTGGTGCACCGATTGAGCGGACGCTCGTGCAGGGTGAGCGGCTTCTGCGTCGGGTGTTCGTAATCGGATCCGGCATCGCGCTTGGCGAGCCAGATGTCGACCATATCCATGATGTCGTCGATCGTGGCGTTCCCGATACCGATGTCCGTGTTGAGGATCTCGCCGATCTTCGTGTGCTTGGGCGAGAGGAACGGCTTGCCACGAGTGCCGTACACGCAGGGCTCGTACATCTTGGACATCGCCACCTGCGGCGTCGGATTGATGCCGTTCTTTATCCATAGCGCGGTGCGTTTGTACCCGATGCCGAGCTCGGAAAACAGCGACTGGAGCATTCCGACGTAGCTGGAATCGCAGTACCAGAAGTGGTGCGAGTCATTTGCCGAGACCAAGAGCGCGTTTGTCATGAGCGAGTGGACAAACGCGCGATACTCAGTGTCCGACTTCTTGTCGTCCACGTTGCCGCCGTACGATTGCTTGCCACCAAGACCTTTGTCGTATGAGAGACCGATGTTGTACGGGATGTCGACGTACACCATGTCGATCTGGTGCTCGCCGACGAGGGTGCGTACCACCTGCGCGTCGGTGCTGTCGCCGCAGATGAGCCGATGGTTGCCGAGCGCGAAGCGATCACCCGGCGTGATGTCGGTGTTTTTGGCATTCTCGATCTCGTCTTCCTCGCGGAAGTCGTCGTTTTCGAGTTCGAGCACGTCGTCCCAGATGTTCGAGAGGTCCGTGTCGTCGAAGCCGATCTCGAGGAGGAACTCAGTGTCGAACGCCTTGAGGAGCTCGTAATCCCATGAGCCCGTATTTTTATTCGAGCGCAGGAGGTACTCCTCGCATTCTTTCTCGGTGAGTGTCCTGTTCGGGACGCGCACGTCAATCTTTTCCTGTCCGCGCCCGAGCGCTTGGAAGATTTTGAGGCGAGCATGACCTGCGAGCACCTGATTGTCGGTGTTTATCGCCGGAATCTCGACGAGGTTGAATTTGGTAATGCTTGCCTCGAGGTCGGCTCTCTGTTTGTCAGAGAGCGACCGAGGGTTCTTGGCGTTCGGGACGAGGTCGTCGACCGTGCGCGTCTCCGTGTGCCAGGTAAGAGCTGTGTTGCTCATAATTAATATGGAGGGGTGGATTAGTAAGCCCCTCTATCCTTATCTGCTGACTTTCAGCGAAACCGCCTCGCATGGCTTAGCGAGGCGGTTGTCTCTCTTGAAAATGAGTTATCCGAGTCAGTTCAGGTCGTCCTCCTCGCTGTATTTGTCGTCGTCGTACGCAATTCCGGAAGCGTGGAGTTCACCGGAATTGCGCAATTCTGCTTCGGGGCGCAGAGTGAATTTGGTACGGTATCCCTGTGAGCGATTGTACGGCAAGAACGGATCGTCGTGGATGCCGAACACCGTGCGAAGTTTGGCGGCGAGCTTACTTTTCCGTTTCTCGATTGAGTTTTCGGTAGGTGCGTTGGTGCCCCAGTTATGACGGAGACCATCCTTCGTCGGGGGATGCTTCAACTCATTGCAAATGGCGAGGATGTGCAGTAGTTCCCAGAGCACGTCGGGATCTTGATCGCGCGTTTTTGATTTGACGAACCCGAGCTGGGAACGAGTGTATGCGCCAAGAATTCTGTCCTTGTAACTGACGGCTATACCATCATCCCCCTGAAAGGTGAGCGAGAGATCCTCCCACCGAGTCCCGGGCGGCACCTTGACGAGAGGTTTGCTCGCTTCGGTCTTCGTGAGCCACCCCGTAATTTCTCGCGTGATTGAGTTTACGATGTACTCACGATCTTCTGTGGTCAGAGTGACGGACGCTCGTTCCGTGTTTGAAACGCCGGTAGACATTGGCAGTTCTGCGTCGACGATCCGGGCGACCTCGGCTCGTATCGCGACGGCGTCGTGCCCCAAGGGGGATGCGTCCGCGTCTGCGACCATTTTGCGCAATCGCTCTGTGTGTGCCGCCAGCGCCTTGAAGGCGAAAGAGTTTCGCTTCATGTACTCATCAATCATCGTTTGCGCTTGCCGGCGTTTGCGAAGCGCGTCCTTGAACATGTCTTGGATGAACGAGGGATGTGTTGTTTCCCGTGGCTCCATATTTCTCCATCTTATCAATACTCGTTGTTCCGCGCTCGCAGATGGCACCTACTTCCAACTAACGGCAGATGCGGGTACGTGGCACAAAAGCCCGAACGGGTGTCAGATTTGTAAACCATCCTAGCGGGGGAGACCCGACTGAGACGCGTCGGGGTGCTACGATATAAGGGTCTCGAAAACGCTTGTGGGGTCTTGCCCCACGGGGTTCACAACCGAGACAGCCAGCCAGTGAGCGAAGCGAACGCAGATGTGGGAAGCAGGGTGCCTGAGCACCCTGCGGCTTGGGCTCGAACAGCGGAGCCATGTCTTCTCAGGAGAGAAGACGGCGAGCTGCGGTCCTAGAGCCTGTCTGAAAACCCTTCCCGTGCGGTGAGAAATGTTGCGATATCATATGGGTATACCAGAGTTCACTTGATATACCCATATGAGTTCACAATCCACGCGCATGCGCACCGCGTATGATTCGGACGTGTCCGACG
>CAIJXH010000019.1 GCA_903824595.1 uncultured bacterium | reverse complement strand
TGCAAAAACTCCCGCCTGCGGGTTAGTATGTTCATACGAGAACAGAGACGATTTGCTAAAAATATGAGTTCGACACTTCTATTTTAGCGAATCGTCCCTGTTTTTGGCTTTATGACGTGGGGAGAAGTGCGGGCAGGTCAGGCATCACATCTATTGCGCACAACATTCGTTCGTGCTACCATACCGCGCATGGAGTTTCTCCACGGTATATTGCCCTACATACAAATAGTGCTTTCTGTGATGCTGATTATCACGGTACTTTTGCAGCAAACAGGCGCGTCGCTCGGAGGAGCTTTTGGTGCCGACAATTTCAGCTCTGGTTTTCATACACGCCGAGGATTGGAGAAGACTTTGTTCTATGCTACCATTGCCATTGGTATACTTTTCGCGCTTTCTGCGCTCGTCAATCTTATTTATTAATCGTCTAACCGTCGGCACTGTGCCGATCATCTGCGCCACTATGAGTGCAGCGCATTCAGAATATGAGTTTTGAGTATCACACTCACTTTGAACAACTAAAAAAACATCGTTCCATCGCGCGGCTATCGGCGCTCGAGACTTTGCTTGCTCGTTTCTCTACAGGGGAGCGTGTTGTCTTATACGGTCTTTCAATTATTCTCGCCGCCAGCACGTTCGCACTCTTGGCATGCGTGAGTAATGCACTTTCTATAGCAATCCCCACTCAAGGCGGATCTCTCACGGAAGGCTTGGTGGGACCTGCGCGCTTCATCAACCCGGTCATTGCACTTTCACAATCAGACAACGATCTTGCCACGCTCGTGTATTCAGGACTCACGCGCACTCTCCCCGATGGTTCGATCATCCCAGACCTTGCGTCGACGTATGACATTTCTCACGATGGAACGGTGTACACATTTCATTTGCGCCCCAACGCATCGTTCCATGATGGCACACCCGTACTCGCGGCAGATGTATTGTTTACCATACAAAAAGCGAAAGATCCCGATATCAAGAGTCCTCATCGCGCCGACTGGGAAGGCGTGACGGTTTCCGCACCAGACTCTCATACTATTGTGTGCACATTAGCTCATCCGTACGCACCTTTTCTAGAAAACACATCACTCGGCATCCTCCCAAAACATCTATGGGAGCACGTCTCGGCACAAGACTTTCCGTTTAGCCCACTCAACATACACGCAATCGGCACCGGACCATATCGCGTATCGCGCATAGACATCGACGAAACAGGCGTCCCCACGCGATTCGATCTCGTGCCATTCTCCGCGTTCACGCTTGGCAAACCATACGTGAGCACCGTGACGTTTCTTTTCTACCCAAACAATGACGATCTCCTTACTGCATATAACGCAGGAGACATCGACAGTGTAGCGGGCATAGCACCTGCCGATGTTTCGACCATTCATCGAAAAGATGCCGCTCTCGTACATGCGGCACTTCCGAGGACGTTTGGTATTTTCTTCAATCAATCTAAAAATCCACTTTTGGCGGACGCATCCGTTCGTACCGCTCTCGATAGCGCGATACACAAAGATGTACTGGTGGCAGATGTACTCAAAGGGTATGGGGTCGTATTGACCGGGCCGATCCCTCCACACATCCTCGATCATGTCGACCCGGCAACTCCGCACGCTCTCACGCAAAATATCTTTGCAACATCCACCGTCGATACAAGTGCCAATGCTAAAAATGCGCTCATCAAGGGTGGTTGGGTATTTGATCCGCATGCCAGTGTATGGAAAAAACATAACGATATATTGCATCTATCGCTTGCAACTGCCGACGAGCCTGAGCTATCTGCAACCGCGCAATCAGTGGCAGCGTCGTGGCGCTCCATCGGCATAGTCGTAGATGTACACGTGTATCCATTATCAGAGCTCAACACGATTGTTATACGACCACGTGCGTATGACGCGATACTCTTCGGAGAAGTCGTCGGTCGTACGGTTGACTTGTTTGCATTCTGGCACTCAAGTCAACGATCTGATCCAGGACTCAATGTGTCTATGTATGCCAACTCCAAGACTGACTCCCTGCTCACTCAAGCTCGCGCAACTGACAACAAAAAAGATCGCGCAAGACTATATACGCAGTTTGCATCTATCATCAATGCCGACAAACCTGCCGTATTCCTCTACGCTCCTGATTTCATATACCTCGTGCCACGCAAGCTCTCTGGAGTCGACATTGGAGTACTCACCACGCCATCAGAACGATTCGCAACCATATACACGTGGTACATCGAGACCGAGCGCGTATGGACAATCTTTACAAAATAACAATCTGTTTTCTTAGCACATAATTATTATGTATCACTAATTATTTCTCATCATTCTATGAACAATCATACTCAAAACCCCGCAAGCAACATACCCCATAACACCAGGCCGCCATCGACCATGCCGCCACGACGACATCCTGCAAGACCGCCTCTTCATCGAGGAGGAGGGCGACCATTCGGAAACCGCGGCAGCAGACCTATGCGACCGCGTGGCAAAAGTCGCGTTGAGCACCAAACATCCGTATCACGTCCACCGGCACCGCCTATTCCTCCGATAGCTGACGATGTCGTGCGCATTATTCCTCTGGGAGGAGTCGAAGAAATTGGTCGCAACATGACCGCCATTGAAATTGGTAACGATATATTTATTCTTGATTGCGGATTTCAATTCCGCGAAGACGAAACGCCCGGTATCGACTATATATTGCCCAATACGGGCTATCTCGAGGAACGTCGCGACAAAATTCGTGGTTTGCTCATATCGCATGGTCACCTCGATCATATCGGTGGCATACCATACGTTCTCGACAGAATAGGTAATCCAACCATCTACACACGCAAGCTCACGGGCATGATGATCAAGAAAAGGCAGGAGGAATTTGTACACCTTCCGCAAATCATCATACGCGAAGTAGAGAAAGAAGAAGTACTCAAACTCGGGAACCATACCGTGCGTTTCTTTGGCGTCACGCACACCGTCCCTGATTCCATGGGAATCATTATTGAAACCGCATGGGGTGATGTTGTTTTCACGGGCGATATCAAACTCAATCACAATGATGGAATTCCTTCCGAGGAAGAGCAGCGCTCATTCGGCATGTTCAAAGAAAGAACAGTACTCGCTCTTCTCATGGATTCAACCAATGTGTGGCAGCCCGGTTTTTCGATCCCTGAACGAAACGTCTATGCAACTCTCGAAAAAATCGTGTCCGACGCCACAAGTAGGCTTATTATTGCGATGTTTGCCTCTCATCTCGAACGCCTCATTCGCGTCATTCATTTCGCAGAGCAAGCCGGGAAGAAGATCGTGATCGATGGACGATCAATGCGCACCAACATTGAAATTGCAAGGGAAATCGGACTCGTCAAATACAAAGACGACACGGTCATCAATGTCGAGAACATGGATCAGTATCCGCCAGAACGCATAGTCATTCTCGCAACAGGAGCCCAGGGAGACGAGTTTGCTTCTTTGGCGCGCATCGGAAACAAATCACACAAATACATTCGTCTCCAACCCACAGATACCGTGGTACTCTCATCGTCTGTTATTCCCGGAAACGAGCGGGCAGTACAGAAATTGAAAGATAATCTTTCGCGTCAAGGCGCACACATTATTACCTATCACGCCTCTGATGTGCACGCGTCTGGTCATGGTAACCGAGAAGAAGCCGCATGGATTCATCGTCAAATCAGTCCAAAGTTCTTTGTACCTATCCATGGCTATCACTACATGCTACGCGTACACGCACATCTTGCGCATGAACTCGGCACGCCTAAAGATCGTATCGTCGTACCCGACAACGGATCAATAGTCGAGATCAAAAACGGCGAGAAGATTTCGATACTATCCGTCAAAGCTCCCGCTGAACTTCGAGTCGTCGAAGGACATACCGTGAGCGAACTTTCTGATGTGCTGATGCGCGATCGTAAAGCTCTCGGACAGGAAGGATTCTGTGTCGTCGTCGCAACCGTAGATCGTCGTTCTGGTCGCCTACACAAATCACCCGACATTATTTCGCGCGGTTTTGTCTATCTGCGCGACAACAAAGAACTCATGGACCAGACGCGTCTCATCATTCGCAAATCAGTGGAAACATCGCTGAGAAATCCACGCGCCACTGATCTCGACGTTGCGCGCGACGACCTCGCAGAATCAGTCGCCAAATTTCTTCTTCAACGAACAATGAAGCGCCCGATTGTCATACCCGTCATCGTAAGCATTTAGGCAACTCTCCACAGATTTCCCTCGCGCACGATCAAACCATCGCACGCGAGTGACGTAAGTGCATTCGCTATTTTCTCATCTCCAAACGGCAACCCTCGCACCAAGGACGGTCCTTGGCGCAGTTCGCGCAAAATAGCTCCTCGCACCTGGCGGAGCGATCCTTCAAAGCGTGATTGCTTCACATACCCTTTGCGTCGTGCATTCAGTTTGATACCTGATCGTTTGAGATGCGTGCCGTAATCCATAAGCGCCCAGTGCCACATTCGCGGATCTTGCCCTGCTGCCACCTTCTTTACATATTCCCATAATGCGCCATCGCGAATAAGTGGAACATGCGAAAAGAAGTGGTATATGAGCGCGGTACGTACATTGGTTTCAATAAGAACGTCAGGTTCGTTGAACGCAAAGACGCGAACAGCACGCGCTGTGTAATCACCAATTCCTGGAAATACGCGAAGCGCGTCGTATTCGCGCGGCACGCCTCCGGCGTGCCGCGTCATTATTCCCCTCGCTATCTCACGCACATATTTCGCCCGACGATTGTACCCAAGTCCGCCCCATACCCTGAGCACTTCTGCAAGCGATGCTTCGGCGAGTGCGTGTATCGTCGGAAATGCTCTCAAAAATTCTTCATATTTCTCAATCACCCGCGGCACCTGCGTCTGCTGCAACATCATCTCCGATACGAGTATTCGATACGGATCTCGTGTTTTTCTCCATGGCAAATCATGCCTCCCCTCCTTCTTCCAATATCCCCACACCACGGAGCGGAACGTCCCAACGGCAAGAGCGCCGGAATCGGCTCCTTTGGGGTCTCTCGCAGGCTGTCGAGCCGAGAGTGAGCGCCGCGCGAGCACGCGCGGACGCGACCCCAAAGGAGCCGATTTCGGCGCGTTGCTACAACTCATACACCACATCCTTCCGCTCCACCACCACCTTCCATCCCATTCTTTTCGCATACGCGTATAAACTCGCATTCGGATTGAAACAAATCGGCCGCGATACCAATTCCAGCATGGAAATATCACTCTCGGTATCACCCACGCCGACAGAATGTCGCAAGGTGAGACCTTCTTTTTCAATTGCTCGCTTCAAAATACTTGCCTTATTCAAAATGAGATGAGCATCCATCACTTCGCCCGTAAAACATTCCTGTGGTCCCGTCTCGTACAACATGCCATACACCTTATCGAAACCAAGTTTTGGACAAAATTTATCGAGCACCGTCTTTGGAGAATGCGAAACCGCGAGAAGAAAAAAGCCGCGTTTTTTGAGATCTCTCAGAAGATCCCGCGTATACCGATACACGCGCTTCCCTTGTTCTTCCACCACCGCTTCCGCCGCTTCGGCAAACGCACCATAATGCACTCCGCGCAGATGATTTCTAAACGCCCATACGACCGCTTCGATATAATCCTGATAACTTCCTTCGCGATTCAACCATTGCTGATATTCTCGCTCATACCCCTTGCGCACCTCTGGCGAGAACAATCCATCCGCAATAAGCCGATCTACCAGTTCCACGAGTAAGCTTGAACGAAAAATCGTCCCATCCACATCAAATACCGCTACTTTTCGTGGTGTAATCTTTATCGATTTTGATTTTTCCATAACACGATATGCGCACGAAGCGTTGCGCCATCATTATACCCTACTCGTTGGAATGTCACGCCACACCGCATCGTGCCGCACGAGCACTTGCTCGGCATCCGCTTTGTCTTGCATCATTTCAAACACCGCGCGCTCCATGCGCATACCCTGCGATCCTTTCACCAGCACGACATCTCCCGCACGCAATTCCTTCGCCACATCACTCCCCGCGCGATCCGACATTCCCGCATCATAGCTGTGGATTTTTTCTTCTGACAATCCAGCATTCCGTGCACCATCGGCAATACCGCGAGCGCGCGTCCCGACCACCACCAAAACATCGCAACACGCAGCCAGCCTCCCCACCTCAAGGTGCGCGTCTTCCGAATGCACGCCAAGCTCCAGCATATCGCCCAAAACCGCAATGCGTCGCGTCGCCCGTACGTCGGCAAGCGTGTCGAGCGCGGAAAGCGTCGCCGCAGGCGACGCGTTGTATGAATCGTCGAGAATCAGCGAACCGTTCACACCGAGCACCAAACGCATCCTTCCGGCAGGAGGCTCCCACGCCGACACCGATTGCACCGCCGCACTCACGTCGATACCCAGCGCATCAGCCACCGCCACCGCCGCAAGCGCGGCAAGTATTTTCGGCTTCCCCAGTGCATGCCGCACCTGAAGTGTATACAGCACGCCGCCCAGCCGCACTTCTGCCGATACGCCCACAGGAAAATCGTGCTCGTATTCAATCCGCATTGCCGATGCTGCAACATCTGCCTCGCCAAACCCATACGTCACCACCTTCGCGCCAATCCCCGCCAGCATCTCACGTGTCGAATCATCATTCACCGCCACGATCGTGCCGCCAGGCTTTAGATGTTCGAAAAGCGCACGCTTCTCTTTCAATACCATCTCACGCGAGCCGAAATTTTCGACATGCACAGGCACGGAAGGGACGCCGGTGAAGACAGCGATGTCGGGCGCAAGCCACGGAGCAATCGTCGCAATATCGCCCGGCTGGTCGGCTCCCAACTCAAGCACAAGAAGCGGCGGGAATGCAGGATTGAACGCCGCAACAAGCCCGCGCACCAGCGTGACGATCCATTGTGTCGGACTCGACCACGGATTGGGCAACGCCAGAATCGCGAGCGGAACGCCGATGTCGCTGTTGAAACTCTTCATGCTTTTGCGCGTGCGAATGTAGGGCGACACGCACGCGAAGATCGCGTCTTTCGTCGACGTCTTTCCCAGATTACCCGTCACGGCGACGATCCGGGGCGCATGGAGAGCAAGTGCGAGCCGCGCCTCCATCGTAATCAGCCACACCAGCAGAGCACGGACCAATCGAAGCGTCATTGCCATCCATACTAGCATGTGTGGTACCATGCGCCCATGCAAAACAAATTGAGAGTCGCCATTCTCTTTGGCGGCAAATCAGCCGAGCATGAAGTGTCGGTGCGCTCCGCCAAAAACGTCGCCGCGGCGATGGACCCGAAAAAATACGATGTCTCAATGATTCGCATAGATCGAAAGGGACAGTGGCTTCCACCGCGCAATTGGCACACCAAAGTCGATGTCGTATTCCCCGTCCTCCACGGGCCTTTCGGCGAAGACGGGACGATGCAGGGGCTGCTGCGGCTCGCGGATGTGCCGTTCGTCGGCGCAGGCGTACTTGGCTCGGCGGTAGGCATGGATAAAGACGTGATGAAGCGGCTCCTGCGCGACGCGGGTATTCCTATCGGCAAATTCATCACACTTCGCGAAGGAGACAAGCTCTCATACAAAGACGCGAAGAAAAAACTCGGCTCGACACTCTTCATCAAGCCCGCCAACATGGGTTCGTCGGTCGGTGTGTCGAAAGTGAAGACCGAAGCAGAATTCAAAAAAGCAATCAGCGAAGCATTTCAGTTTGATACAAAAATCCTCATCGAACAATTCATCAAAGGTCGCGAGATTGAGTGTTCGGTCTTGGGCAACGAAAAGCCTATCGCCTCGGTGCCGGGCGAGATCGTCGTCCATGCCGACTTCTATTCCTACGATGCGAAATACATCGACGAAAACGGCGCATCGCTCCAGATTCCTGCCAAGCTTTCCGCAAAAACAACCAAACTCGTCCAAGAACTTTCTATCAAAACCTTCAGAGCACTCGAGTGCGAGGGCATGGGGCGCGTCGATAGTTTCGTCACTCCAGACGGTCGCGTCTTCGTCAACGAAATCAACACCATCCCCGGCTTCACCTCCGTCAGCATGTATCCCAAACTCTGGGAAGCCTCCGGCATCTCCCATTCCCAGCTCATCGACACGCTCATCGCGCTTGCAATAGAGCGGTTTGAGAAGCAGAAGAAATTGAAGACGGCACGATAAAAAGACCTCGGCACGCACATGTACCGAGGTCTGGTATTGAACCGAATCTATCGGATCTTCCTGGTCAACTTGACCAGATCAAGGAACTCAAACCACTCCTCCTCAACCACAGAAAACCCGTGTTCTTGGATCAGAGCGGTCGTAATCCCGGGGATGTGCGCCGCACCCCAGAATGTTGCCACGTTTGCGTGCTGCGCCGTGGCGACAATGTTGGTAACCGCAACACCATCGCGCTCATCACGGATGACCGAAACGTCGAGACTGGAGAGCGGAACCCCATCTTGATTTGAATATAGACGAATTATGGACTTCACCAATATATTCGGATGCCCTATGAGGTGATCACATGATTTCACGCGAGTAGGCATGATCCATGGCACACTCTTGAAGAATCGCTTCGAATCCATATCTGCCGGAAGCCATGTATCTCGTGGTTTGATAATATCGGACTGGTACGCTAGCCCAAATCTTCTCAAACTTTTTCTAAGTTTTTTATCCTTGAATTCGAGACGTTTGTGGAGTTGCTGCGCCCGTGAATCGCGGGCGATAACCGCTGGATCCATATACTCATGCAACACTCTGTGACCATTTTTCTCATACGTCTCCAAGCGAGACAAGACGGCGGAGAAAAAATCTGGGGTCGCTATGTGCGACATACCAAACAACACGACCTGCCTCCTGCGTCTAGCAAGCGTCACCACAGGAACAGAAACCCTGCCATTCTCATCAACGCGCAACACATTTTGTTGCTGTGTCATAGGACACCTCCATCAAGGCAATACGATCCGGTCAGGGAACAGTATCTATGAAGATCTATACCATGAAATATCAATACATGCAACAATGCTCCATCGTCTCATCTCGCCCTCACCCACCGTTTTGCCGCCTCGGGCCACAACTTGGTGAGGGGATGCTTGGCACAATCATGCGGACGTGCCGGGCAGACGTAGCGCCCATAGAGCACAAGTCCGTTGTTCATATATTTCCAATCTTTTTTCGGGATGAGCGATTCGAGATCATGCGATATTTTCTTGAGGTCGGAGTGATTGGTGAGATCGAAACGCCGCGCAAACCGCTTCACGTGCGTATCTGTTGGGATGCCTTCCCATTGATCATAAAGCTCGCCCAAAACCACGTGCGCCGTCTTGTAGCCGATGCCGGGAAGCTTCACCAGCTCGGTGGCAGAATCGGGCACGCGGCCGCCAAAATCGTCTCCAACGATTTTGGCGGCCGCGATAATGTACTTTGTCTTATTGCGAAAAAATGGAATCGAAGAAATCTCTTTTTCAAAAACAGCATGATCGGCGCACGCAAAATCGAGAGGCTTTTTATATTTCTTGAAAAGCGATTCCGTCACCCGATTCACCACCTTGTCGGTGCATTGCGCCGAAAGCACGACCGCCACTACAAACTGGAACGGTGTTTTGTACGTAAGTTCACTCTTTGGCGCAGGGTATGCACGCTTCAAATACGCGACGATTTTTTTCGCCCGAAGCACCCGCTCTCCCCGCGGCAGTTTTGGGACGAGGATATGTTTGAGCGCAGCGAGTCCCGCAGACCTAAAACTGCTGCAGGGAGAGCGGGACATGATTTACCGAAGAAGGAACACCGCGCGAGCTGTCACCATCACCTGCTTTTCGATGGTGGAAGTATCGTACGAGCCGTAATCGGCGACGTTGACAGAATTCGGAGCCATCACCTGCACGACGCCGCTCGATGCCGATTGCAATGCACCCACTTTCCGATCGGTCGAGCTCGCAATCTCCATAGCACGCGCACGAGCATCTTGTACCGCTTTCCCAATCAAAGCGATTCTGATTTGGGGCAACATGGAAATATAGTATTCAGGTGGATTGACCGAGACGATAACTCCCTTCGCGGAGAGCGAGCCAATGTTTTTCGAGAGCTTGTCGATCGCCTCCGCGTCGTCCGATTGCGCGACGATCTGCTGACGAATAGTGTAGCGACGCGGAGCGTTGGCGTCCGAACTATACTCCTGATCAACCGACACAGGATTTACTAATATCTGATCTGCCGCAATGCCCGCATCGCCGAAGAATTTGACGACTGCTTGCGTATCATCCGACACGCGAGCCTGCACATTTGGAATCGTTGTCTCCAACGCAGAACGCGACACCGATACCGTGAGCTTTCCAGAATCCGCTGTCGCTGTTTGCATCGCAGAACCCGTCACCGCGAGCGTGTTGTCGAGCGTGTGCACGGTATAAAACGTGTATGCGCCAATCGTCGCCGCGGTTATAAGCCCGAGCGCCAACACAACCGCCGCACCCACCATGCCTCGCTGCTCGGACAACGCCTTGTCTGTGAGTGAACGTTCCATACGCAAAGTATATTCCTCCCCAGAAGAACTGCAACGCCACGGAGTGAAGATTCTCTCATTGCATCACCTCTCACTCCAAATAGGTGCAATGTTGACTGTCTTCGTCTCAACGATCGAACTTGGGCTGCCGCCGGGAAGCGCCTGGCACGAAAGCGTATACACGACTTGCTGATTGATAGGTGAGGTCGTGTTTCCATCAGAACCTGAACTCGTCGTATTCCATACATCGCCATTTCCAGAAACAGTGCACGATTGCACATTGGACACATTCCACGACACTCGAGCCGAATTACCTTTGCGCAAAATACTTGGCAAAACTTTGAGATGCTTTGCGACAACGGGATTTTTGTTGATGTTCGGCGTAGCAGACGAAGACAGCGAACTGAGGCACACCGGGGAACCGTCAGAACAAAAATACGGTGGCGAGCACGTGTCGTGGATGGATGTGTTGCACTGCGCATCCGTGCGTACAATGGTAGAGGCATTGAAACATGAATAGGATGGCACACAAGAACATGTCACAGAGAGAAACTTCCACGCCGACATGTTGCCACCCTGATCTATCGAGCGGTACGTGAGCGTGGGAGCACCATATGCATGGTACGTGTGCGAAGCTGTCTGCGTCGTGCCGGAAAGCACGTAGCCAGAGACTGGAGTGATGGTATGTGCAGAGCCGTCGCCCCAGCTCACTTCATATTTGATCTGGTCACCCGCGGGATCGGTCGCTTGCATCGTGATCGTGTACGGCTGACCGACCGTGCATGCGGATCCGTTTGCGGAACTGCCGCTTGCAGACGCGGAAAATCCGGAAGACGATCCACTGTTTCCCCCGACACACGCGCCGCTTGAGCAGCTCGATGAGCACGTCTGCCACACCTGGCTGTGGTCGCAGCTGTTGACTACGCTGCCGCCCACGCATGTCGCCACAGGATTGCAGGAGTGAATGGTCTGGTACTGTATTTGGTGACACGGTTGCGTTTGCGAAGATTGTCCGGTAGTGTAGTACAAGAGCGAGGCACCTGTCGATGCGCAGTATGGCGCAAACATGTTGCTCCTGGAGAAACACTGGGCGTACTCATGCGTATAGCCTCCTACCCATTTCAACACAAGACCCCCTTCGTCTTCACGCATCGCGACAACGTGCCCGTCGTCATCGATCTTTTCCCCGTACGTGTCCGCGACGGGCGTATCGCCTCCGAGGATAAACGTGTATCGCCCGCCGTTTCCGTTCATATGATACATGTTTCCGCTATCGTTCGGCAAACACGACGTGTTATACCAATCACACGATGGACTGCCCTCCGATCCGGAACACGCGTATGCATAGTAATCGGAATAGTTGTTCGTCACCGCATACGATCCGACGCATTCCCGCGATTGATACGCGTCGGCGCCGTTCGCGCTCTTTCCATAGGTGCTCCAGTCGCCGCATGAGGAAAGCGTGCACGCGCCGTACGATACGGAATCCGATACGCGGCGGCAAAACGCATCGGCACGCACCATACACGGAAGAGACGCAATCACCACGACACAGAATACGAGAACAGGAATGGTGTTGTAACGCATACAATGACTATTGTTGCACACCCAAAAGCTCGACATCAAATAGGAGCACCTTGCCTGCAGGAAGATGTGGCATAGTGCTCGACGCCTGCCCACGGCTTCTTGTCTGCGCTTTTTGCAGCAAAGCCATCGCGTCGCGGATCGCAGTGCTCGACGCATACACCACACCCGGGTCATTCATCAGCCGCAACACATCCACTTGCGCATGATCGGCAAGCGACGGCGGCACCGAGACGATCCGCCTGCCGCCCACGCGCATGCCTTCCACCGCCGCGTCCATGCCACGTATTGCTTCGCCCGAGCCGATCGTAAAGGCGTATGGCACGCCGTCTTGTTTCGTATCAGCAAGCACGGTGCCATCTTCAAGACGCGCCGTGTATTCGACGGCGACACGATCTCCCGCGCGCGCCACGGCGCCAGTACCAAACACAACATCATGGACGATCAATTCCGTAGACGGATCGCGCGCCACTTGTGCCACAGGCGCAGCGCGAGGCAAGAAAAGTGCAGGATTCCAGAGGTAGAGCGTCTCGCCGCACACAACAAGAAAAAGAAGTGCGCACACCAAACGCAATCCATGATATTCGTGCACGTCCATGGCAAAAGTGTAGCACGCGCAACACACCTATCTCGCGCGGCGTTGGGAAAAATCCGCGCGTATCATCTCACGATATGTTCGACGAGGTTTTTATGCCTGCGCAACCTCTGCGATCACTTTCGCGATCTTGTGCGAATCATGACGCGCGATGTCGGCTTCGGAAAAGAAGTTGCCCGTGATGATGTGGTGTGTATACGTCGAGAGATCCGCGTCGCATTTGATAGGATACTTCTTTTCTTTTTCGTACGCGGCGACAAGCTTTTTCTGCATCGGCTGCGTGTTGCATATCACGTAGTCTGCTTTTGCCAATCCCGCATACGCGAGTATCTCGCGCACCATATCGGAAGCGGAAAAGCCATTGGTCTCTCCCCACTTCGTCATGAGGTTGCACACGATCACCTTCTTCGCCTTGCTTGCGCGCATCGCATCCTGCATTCCTTCCACGAGCAGCGTGGGGACGATCGAGGAATACAAATCGCCAGGACCGATCACAATCACATCCGCCTCTCTGATCGCGACGTCGGTCTCTTCATAAATACGCGCACTCGGTTTCAAAAACGCTTTTTTGATGCGCAACGCACCGTCGTGTTTGGGAATGTCGATGTTGGTTTCGCCGACGATCTCGGTACCGTCTTCGAGAATTGCATGCACGTGAGAATTGTCGAGCGACACTGGCAGCACCTTTCCCTTCAAATTCAAAAGTTCCGACGCCTTACGTATTCCCTCCATTTCGCCGCCATATATCGAAGAGAGCGCGGCGAGAAAAAGATTGCCAAAACTGTGATCATGGAGCGCGCTTTTTTCATGATTGAAACGATAATTGAAGAGATCGCGCAAGACAGACGCCTGCGACCCATCGGAAAGCGCAACCAACCCACGTCGCACATCACCCGGAGGCAAAATGCCAAATTCATCACGCAAGACACCCGTAGAACCGCCCGAATCAAACATCGTAAAAACCGCCGTGATGTCGAGCGGAAATTCCTTGAGTCCGCGAAGCAAATTGAACCCACCCGACCCCCCGCCAATGCGCACGACTTTTTTCATGATTCCGCCACTGTAGCGCGAGCGAGGCGTCTTTACAACACAGGAATTATGAGAAGAACGACGCACGGAGATACCACCAAACGCGCCGCATTGCGTCCTTGGAGTACTTTGCTACAATCCGCGCATTATTCAATTTATTTATCACTATGTTCCATTCACTAGAGAGATACACGACAGAAAGCGTTACTAGCGGACATCCAGACAAAGTGTGCGATCAGATATCAGACGCAATCCTCGACGCTGCACTCGCGCAGGATCCAGCGAGTCGCGTGGCAGTGGAGACCTTTGGCTCGCACGGTACGCTTATGATCGGCGGCGAAGTGAAGACCAACGCAAAAATCAATTACGCAAAAATCGCCGCCACGGTGTATAAAGAAATCGGCTACACCGACAAACTCGACATCCTCGTAAAAGTCGCCGAACAGTCGGGTGACATCGCGATGGGAGTGGATACGGGTGGCGCTGGAGACCAAGGCATCATGTACGGCTATGCAACCGACGAGACGAAAGAGATGATGCCGCTCGGTGTTGTGCTTGCGCATACACTCTCCCGTCGTCTGGAGACGCTACGCCGCGCAAACAAGCTTCCGTGGCTTCGTCCCGACGGCAAAACGCAAGTCACGGTTGCAAACGGAAAAGTCATCACCGCACTCGCCTCGACGCAGCACGATAAAAAGGTATCGCAAGATGAGATACGCGCAGGACTGGTCAAACATCTTTTCAGACCCGTGCTCGGCAAACTTGATGACATTGAAATTCTCGTCAATCCAACAGGTCAATTCATCCTCGGTGGATTTACCGCCGACGCAGGACTCACCGGACGCAAGATCATGGTCGACACCTATGGCGGCGTCATGCCGCATGGCGGTGGCGCATTTTCCGGCAAGGATTCCACCAAAGTAGATCGCTCTGCAGCATACATGTGTCGCTTCGTCGCCAAGAATCTCGTTGCCAACGGCTACGCGAAAAAGGCGCTCGTCTCGGTTGCCTACGCCATCGGGCGCGCCGAGCCCGTGATGATCGAAGCCTTCGACGATCACGGCAAAAATCTCACCGACATCGTCACCAAGAATTTCGACTTCCGCCCGCGCGCAATCATTGAACGCATGGGACTCACTCGCCCCATCTTCCGCGAAACCGCAGCGTATGGGCATTTTGGCGTCAAAGGACGACCGTGGGAGAAAGTAATAAAAATGTAGTATGTGTGGCATTTTTGGCTATGTGGGTGAAAAGCGCGATGCGGCAGAAGCCGTGCGCGAAGGTTTGAAGCGGCTCGATTATCGCGGCTACGACAGCTGGGGCGTATGCGTCGCAAAAGAGGGTGAAATATTTTTGCAAAAGCAGGTCGGCATTATCGGCACCGACCGCCCCAATCTTCCCGAGACAACAATCGGCATTGGGCACACGCGCTGGGCGACGCACGGCAAGGTCAATGAAGTAAACGCGCATCCGCACTACGCCACCGATCGCTCGTTCGTCTTGGCGCAAAACGGCATCGCCGAGAACGCCGATGCGATAAAAATACAGCTCGAAAAAAATGGCTACACCTTCGTCTCCGAAACGGACACCGAAGTGATCGTGCGGCTCATCGAAAAGAAATTGAAAAAGGCGAAATCGCTCGAAGAGGCAGTGCGGCTCGCGTTCAAAGACCTCACCGGGCGCAACACCATCATCATCCTCACCGCCGACGGCTCGGTGATCGCCGCGCGCAACGGCTCCCCCCTCGTCCTCGGCATGGATAAAAAAGGCGGCGAGATTTATTTCTCGTCCGACGTGTTCTCCTTTGCACCGCACGTGGAAAAAGTGCTGGTGTTGGAAAACGGCGAGATGGCGGTGTGCCGAGACGGCGCCGTACAGGTATCAATCATCGCCACCAACAAAAAGATCAAACCCATCTTCGAGATCAACAAACTCCGCGATGTCTCGACCAGCAAAGAGCCGTACGCGCACTACATGATGAAAGAAATTCTCGAAGCGCCGATGGTCATACGCCAGGTCGTCGCCGAAGAAGACAAAAAAATACTCGAGCTTGCGCGCGCGATCAAAAAAGCGCGCGCCGTGTACTGCATCGGAAGCGGCACCGCCGGAGCCGCGGCGGCGCAAACGGCATACTACCTGCGTCTCTATGCCTCCGTGCGCGCCGAAGCACTCGTGGGAGCGGAAGCCACCGAGTATAAAAATCTCATCGGCAAGGGCGACCTCCTGATCGCGCCGTCGCAAAGCGGCGAGACAGCCGACGTGCTCGAAGTCTTGGAACACGCAAAAGCGCGCAAGGCGTCGATCGCGTCGTTCGTCAACATGCCCGGCAGCATGATGACGCGCCTCTCCGACTATAAATTCATGGCAAACGCCGGCCCGGAAATCTGCGTCATGTCGACGAAAATTTTCGTGTCACAAATCGCGTGGGGCTATCTCGTGGCGAAAGCCGTGCAAGGCAAACTCGCCGAAGGTAAGAAAAATCTCCGCGCACTCGCCCGCGCCGTCGAGACATACCTTGCAGACGAAAAAGCATTGGGCGACATCAAAAAACTCGCCGCAGTCCTCGCAAAAAAAGAACACCTCTTCCTCCTCGGCAAAGGACAGAATCTCCAAATCATGAAAGAGGCGATGGTGAAAATCATCGAAGGCTCGTACATCCACGCGCACGCGATCCCCGCGGGCGACCTCAAGCACTACGCGATCACGCTCATGCAAGATGGCGTCGCGGTCATGACGGCAGTATCGGAAGACAGCGTGAAAGCCGATGTCTTGAACGCCGTGCACCAGGTGAAAGCGCGCGGCGCGGAAGTCTTCGGCATTGGCAGCGAGAGCAGCAGCCATTTCTCTTCGCACCTGCGCGTCCCCGACACGGGCGAGACAAGCGCCATTATGAACATCATTCCCTTCCAGCTCCTCGCCTACGCAATGGCAACCTCGCTCGGACACAACGTCGACAAACCGCGCAATATCGCGAAGAGCGTGACGGTGAAATAGAAAGTAGACTACCCAGTAAATAACTCTGGCGTTGCGAGACTTTTTGATGTACAAATACCAGTGATGAACTATGGGATCATCGGGCTTGGTAAACAAGGAAAACAGCATTTGCAAGCGTTGTTGTCACTTGTGCGTCTAACAGGCAATACCCACGCCATACGAATATGCGATAGTGACGAGAAGTATATTCAGAAGCTGGGGGGGGGTATTGAATCTGCCAAGTTATTCTTCCGCCTCGGCTATGCTTGCTCGTGAGACTTTGGATGTGATTATTTTGGCTTTGCCGAATAATCAATATGAGAACGTATTGACACTTTCTGAACTGAAAGGAAAGTATGTCCTCAAAGAAAAACCATTTGCAATGTCTTTAGATCAAGCGGAACAGTTTACCGAAATCGCGCAAAAAAATTCCGTACGATTCAATATTGCTCAACAAAGATTCTTTGCAGATCAATATCGTACGGCGAAGAAATGGCTTGATGATGGCTTGATCGGCGATATTCTCTTTTTCGAATACAGACACATTCTAAATGACCAAAAAGAATCTTGGTATTGGGAAGAATCAGCAGGCGGAGGATGCTGGTTGAATGTCGGCTGGCACTTTGCATTCTTGATGGAATGGTTTTTTGGCACGCCCGATCATCTAGAGGTTGAGAAAATGAGCTCAAGCAAACGAGCTTTTGAATATAAAACTGATGACACTGTCTTTATAACCTGCAACTACAAGACATTTTCAGGAAGAGCATACTTGAGCGTCGTTGATTCTTTTAGGGAAGACTCCTTCCGCATTACTGGATCGCTTGGCGTTATAAACATGTCAAGAGACTGCGCACATCTTTTTGATAATTACGGCAATGTGAAAGAAAAAGAAAAGGGCAACGAATTGTTGAGCTACATGTACCAGAGTACTGGTGTTGTACAGCGCGACCTATACGATTCACTTTTTACCTACAATATTCGCGCTATGAAAATTATTATAAATAATCGTTAACAAAAAGATTATGGAAAAGCTAGCGATATCAGGTGGAGAAAAATCAGTAACTATTCCGCGCCCGCACGAGATATGGCCACCGAAAGGAAACGACCAAGAATTGAACGAAATAGCAAGACAAAGGAATATAGATATCGGCATCAAGGGAAAATCAGGTCCGATCAAAGATTTTGAGGAGCTGTTCCGTGATTTTCTCGAAGGAAGTGTCAAGTACCAGGTGTCTTTCAATTCCGGCACATCAGCATTGTTTGCTGCGTATTTTGCTATCGGCCTTCAAGATGGCGATGAGCTTATCGGTCCGGCGCTTACCTATCATGCGGCATTGAGCCCCGCATATGTTTTGAAGGCAAACGTTGTTCTTGTTGATGTTGATCCTCATACAAGATGTATTGATGCCTCTCGCATTGAAAGATCAATTACTGAAAAAACAAGGGCGATTACCGTTGTGCATCAGTGGGGACATCCAGCCGACATGGATCAGATTATGACTATTGCTAAAAAACACAATCTTAAGGTTGTCGAGGATTGTTCTCACGCGCATGGTAGTCGATACAAGGGAAAGATGTGCGGCACATTTGGAGATGTTGCTATTTTTTCCTTGCAAACGAATAAAGCGATCTTTGCCGGAGAGGGTGGAATCCTGGTAACGAACAACGAAGAAATACATAATCGAGCGACATTACTCGGCCATTACCGCGACAGAAGCAGAGAGGAAATAAGGGACGAAGAATACCGAAAATATTGGGTGACAGGATTCGGACTCAAATTACGAATGTCCCCGTTCAATGCGATAGTCGCCAAGCTTTCTCTTGCACGATTTCCGGAACTAAAATCGAACCGGCACAAATGCCTCAAGTATTTCAATGAACGACTTGCTGAGATTTCGTATATCGAGCCTCTCGTTATCGCGTTGGATGTCGATATGGGCGCTTGGTACGGCTTCAAGCCACTCTATAAGAAAGAGAAGTTACATGGTATTTCCCGCGAGCGACTGATAGAGATTTTGAATGCCGAAGGAGTTGAAATATCCGATCCTTCGGGACCGATGCTTTCTACGCAACCACTATATTCTGAAACAAACAGCAAGATGTATCCATCGTTTCACAAGAAAGCGAATGATCCAATTTTGACTCCTGTAGCAGAGATGATCCAGGACTGCGCCGTATCATTTCCGACTTTCTCAAACTACGAGAGGGATAAAGATATCATTGATCAGTATATTGATGCGATGAAAAAAGTGGGACACAATGTCAATACTCTTGTTGATGCATGAACTCGCCGCACAAGAAACATATATATGTGTTCGGCAGTCGACGCAAATTTCTTGCGTTCAAAAAACACTTTCGGGCATCTGCGTATCATCTGGCACATATTTCTGGCAAATCCTCAGATCATGGATGTACCGTGCGTATGCGAGAAAAATTGCTTTCCGATTTCGCTTCTCACTGGCAGCCAACGCAAGACATTATCGCGTTTGTATCTTTTGGACAAGGGAGCATCACTGGAAGTATCGAGACAATCGCAGATACATTTGAGACAATACGCGAGAAATACCAAAATTGCGCCAATGCACAATATATCGGTCCCTCCGGTAAGGGCGCGAGAATATTCTGCAACAAATATCTAACACATCGCGCATTATCTGATCTTGGGATTCCAGTTCCTCGCGTCATTGAAATCATCGGGGAGTCAGAAGATGCGCTAGAGAACGCAGTGCCGGATGACTTCGCATATCCTCTTGTTTTGAAAGCCGAAGATCTTTCCGGCGGAAGAGGAATGCGATATGTCGCGAGTAAGAACGATCTACAAAAGGCGATTTCTGCACTATTTCTCCTCGGTATGCGGAAACTAATCGTGAGCGAATATCTATCCGGCATAGAAGCGACATTTACCGTGGTGAGGTTGGGCGACACATTTCTCCGTTTGCCAACATCGTACAAAACAGAAACGACTCCAAACATGACGCATCCCGATGCAAAAGTAAAAATCACCGGTTTGTTCCAAGAAAATGAGCTATGTTTCCAATACGTCGAAAAAGTCATGCGAGAGTATGCAATCACCGGATTTTTCTCTCTGCAAGGCGTGCTTATAAAGCTAGAGGATGGGTATTCGCCTATCTTTCTTGAAGCCGCGCCGCGCATGACGGGCAGTACTCCCATCATGGAAGCATCACTGAAAGGATTCGATGCCTTCAAAACCATTGCCCTTTGGATAACGAAGCGTAACATAGAATTCGCATACCAAAAGCGTATCGCGATACAGTATGCTACCTATATTCACCACGAGCAAAAAACCGTCGATGATCTACTCAAGAATACATGGATTGTTGAAGCGAAACATGAAGACTTGAGCGCATTACCTTTTTCGGAAGACACGAGCACGCGGATTCGTATCAGTTTTTATGTTGATTCCTTGAAAACATTACGGGACGCGCTCAAAAAAATTTCTGAAATTTGTGATAATGAGGATTATGGTGTGGAGATATTGGATGTATTGTCATGGTTTGAGCAACATCATAAAATGATTTTTGTGAGTGGAGATAAAAAAGTGCTTGAAGGTGTGTGGAATGAGGATACACGATGGGAATTTTATCTCTCTGATACATTACCTGATCCTACTCTTTGCTCAGCGGCGTTTGGTATCCCAAAATTCGGAAATGGTTTCGTGCTCACAAAAACACAACGCGGCTGGGAGTTGCCCGGCGGTCATCGCGAAGAAAAAGAGACCGTAATCAAAAGCATGGAGAGAGAATTATTGGAAGAAGCAGGATTTGTCGTTGACCGATACTTGCTGTACGGACACCTCAAGATCATCGCATTCAAACTCTCACTCAATCAACCACTCCGCCCCAAAGGGGCGGAGTATGATCGGAGCGCGGGCTAGTGCCAGAGTTTGAGTTGTGCGGGGTTGTCCGTCTTTCCCTTGCCTTGATTTGCAACATAGCGCTCGACGGTCTTCCAGTTGCCACGTTCA
>CAIJXH010000018.1 GCA_903824595.1 uncultured bacterium | reverse complement strand
CAGATACTCTGCGCGAAGCTTGATCAATTGCACGAAGAAGAAGAGGCGAAGAAACACGCGGCGGAACGTAAGTCGCAAATAGGCACCGCTGACCGTTCTGAAAAGATCCGCACCTATAATTATCTCCAGGACCGCGTTACCGACCATCGGCTCAAGGAGTCGTGGCACAACCTGCCGAAGATCATGGCTGGCGGGATTGATGAGATTGTCGAGGCACTTAGGGATGCGGAACACGGCGAGTGATTTTTGGGTACGCGATTTTTTTGCTAAAAAATCACTCGCCGCGCTCCGCGCCGAAGTAGCTCATAAATAAACGACACCAAGCACCTCAGATAATTTTTGGTAATTTCTGCGGGGTGCCGTACCGCCTCTGCACAGCATGGACCTGAGCAGCGAAACGGTCAACGTTGGCTTTCATAATCTTTGGATCCAGCGAAGCGTGTTCGGATCTGAGTTTGTTTTTCACCTCCTCACTCACGTCGTTCCGCTCAAGCACTCGTTGATACGGAGTCTTCGCAACTTTCTCTCGAGTTACCTTCCACTTCGCTCCGACCCTCTCTTTCGATACGATTCTTCGACTTGCGATGAAGTGATTCAGATACGGAGTGAGGACGTCATACAACGCATTGAGCGCCTCGACGACTTCAATCACATCCAGCCGTTGGTATCCCACATACGCTCGTACCACATGGCCATTCCGCTCTTCAACAAAGCAGTTGTCGTTCTTGTGATACGGACGAGAACGAGTCATGCGCAATCCTTCTTGTTCTGCATACGCTATGAGCATCCGGTTGATGAACTCAGTACCAGAGTCAGGATGCATCTCGGTCCATGGGAACGGAGATGATTCGCGCATTGCAATGAGGCTGGTATGTGTCGCTTCTTGCCCCTTGTTCCATTGTGCCCTTCGAGAACCCCAAAGCGTGGCCACATCAGTGCCGTTTGTGGTGAATACATAGTCACCGGCAATGGTGTCTCCGCAATGTGCCACCGTATCTATCTGGGTGACTCCCGCCTCAGCAGTGTCCCAACCATCCATGCGAATCGGCACCATCGAGATGACCGAACTCTTCTTGGTCGTACCTTTGCCTCCGAAGGATCGTCGTGTGCGGACGAACTTCCCGACAGAGCGCTTCACACTTGCTCTGCTCATGCGGCGAAGTTTGTCCGTTGCGTCAGTACTGTGCGTCCAGGCGTGTGCACGCACCTGAATATCGACATATTCACCGATCATCGGGTGCAGATTCTCTCCGCATGCTTGCGAGCCGATCTCCCAGACTTCCGAGAGAGCCGCAATCACGTCTGGCGTGTATACAACTGGCCGGCCACGTTTCTCTTCGTGATACCAGCTACGCATGAGCATCGCACGAAAGCGCTTGATGGCTGCCTTCCTGGTGAGTCCTGACACCAAGACAACTGCATCGAGAATCTCGCTTTTGCGTTGTTTGTTTGCTTTCCCATATTCTTTTCTCTTTTCTTCAAATACCCCTTGTTTGTTGGCCATATTCATATGGCTGCACGGTACCCGATTTATGAGCTACCCGAGGAGGTTTGGGTGTCGTTATTTATGGGCTACAAGGATCTCTTTCTTCTTTCCATTCCATGCGTCATACT
This sequence comes from uncultured bacterium, assembly GCA_903824595.1. Lineage (GTDB taxonomy): Bacteria > Patescibacteriota > Minisyncoccia > Phycocordibacterales > UBA2100 > UBA10103. The sequence continues at coordinate 193 of CAIJXH010000018.1, read as the reverse complement.
CTTTCATCACAAATACTGTATCAAGCCGACGATGTGTTTTCAACCTCGCGAAGCACGTTGCGGAAAAGACTTTTTGCGTTAGGATGAATTGAAGCCTCTCGTGGAATAGTTGAATCAAAAGTTCGACCTGTGTCCTGAGATGGTCCACCGTGCGTAGGGCCTATAGTTCAGCGGTAGAACGCGTCCATGGCAT
>CAIJXH010000017.1 GCA_903824595.1 uncultured bacterium | reverse complement strand
TGCAAAAACTCCCGCCTGCGGGTTAGTATGTTCATACGAGAACAGAGACGATTTGCTAAAAATATGAGTTCGACACTTCTATTTTAGCGAATCGTCCCTGTTTTTGGCTTTATGACGTGGGGAGAAGTGCGGGCAGGTCAGACCACCCACCTATTGCGTATTGCGTTGCCGCTACAACTGTAATACACTGTATTACATGAGAACCATTGTAAACATATCGCTGCCGGAAAACCTCGCAAAAGACATGCGCTCCGAGGTCAAGCGCGGACAGTTTGCGTCCACGAGTGAATTCTTTCGCCACCTTCTTCGCGCATACAAACAGGATGCGCTCGCGAAAGAACTGCACGCCGATCGCCGCGCATTTGCACAAGGCAAGGGAAAGACACTCCGTTCGCTTCGCGATTTACGGTAAGTATGCACATACTGTATCTCCCCGCTTTTGCGCGACAGTACAAGAAACTGCCGACGGAGATACAAAACCTCGCGGAGAAAAAAGAGATCCTGTTTCGTGAAAATCCTTTTGATCCAAGACTCAAGACGCACAAACTATCCGGTGCGCTTGAAGGATTTTATGCATTTTCGATCAATAGCTCGTATCGTATCATTTTCGATTTCGAAGACAAAAAACACACCGCTCGATTTTATCGAGTCGGAACACATGATATTTATGAATAGTGCTCATTAGCGCGCATCCACTCCCACCGCCTCTTTGATACTGGAAAATCCATCACGCTCCAAAAGTGCAGGCAAATCGGCGCAGATTTCAGCAGGGACTTGCGGTCCTTCGAAAATCGGTGCGGTCGCCATTTCAAGAAGTGATGCGCCGAGACGAATCTTGCGGTATGCATCTTCGGCGGTGAAGACACCTCCCACACCGATGATCGGCAGTGTGCCCTCGGTGCGCTGATAGACGAGGCGAATAAGCTCGTCGGATCGACGGCGACATGGCACGCCACTCCAATTGCCTTTGTATTTTCCAAACTCTTCCATCTCTTTGCGATCGAGAGCGGGATCGGTGCGATCTTTCAAGAGATTGCCTATGATCACCGCGGCAACAGGAAATTCCCGCACCACATCGACGAGTGCAAGTGTCTCGTCGTTGGACAATACGATAGGCATCTTGATGAAGAGTGGTCGCGAGAGGCGCAAGCCGCACACCGCGGATAGCAGCTGCCGCAAGCGCGACGGCTCGTAGAACGAAATATCTTTGATGAGATTCGGGCAGCTGATGTTGAGTTCGAAATAGGCAAACGGCACACCCGACGCCTCTACTTTTTTGAATGCTTCAACTACGTCCGCAACCGCTTGCTCATGCGTGTCGATGGCAACAGTGTTGGTCTTCCCCAGCGAGATCCCGATGGGAATATCAAACGATTTGGTGCCCACGCGACGCAAGACAGAGTCCACACCACTCGATTTGAAGCCTTTGTTGATGAGCATCGAGCGTGACTTCACGAGTCGTTTGATGCGCGGATACGGATTGCCTTGATACGCTCCATTGGTCACCGTGCCCATGCTCTCGAAACCAAACCCAAACCCGGAGAGAATCCTCGGCAAACGACCTTCATAATCAAACCCAGCAGAAAGTCCGATCGGAATATCAAACACAATGCCTGCAAGTTCAGTACGAAGCGCTGGATGTGTAACCCTGATCATGGCGCGCAAAAGCGCACGCATTCCCGGTATTTTACCCAAGTAGTAGCCGCCCTCGGTGATAAACTCGTGAATCGGTTCCGAATCAAACAGGAAAAAAAAATGCACCGCAATATGCCGATAGATCCATCCGAGCATGTGGACGACATAATATTTCATCCCCACAGTGTATCTCATTTTTTCATACACGTCCGTCTATCATGTTCAAGTTGTATAGGGATTTCACGCACGCTTGCAACGCCCCTGCGATTCAGCAATACCGAGACGAGCAGTCCATTCCTCACCGCGTCGTTCCAATATTGATCAAATATAAAGTTACCGAGTGAATAGTAAATAGGGATACCACGATACAGTTCGTGATCTTCGACCACGTGCGGATGTGAGCCGATGACCAACATCGCACCCGCATCGACAAACGAGTGCGCACGTTCTCTGACGTATGAAGGACTTGTCGTCGCGTATTCCACGCCCCAGTGCGCATACACGATCGGCATATATCCCGCAGCTTTCTGATAGAGAATATCCGCGCGAGTAGTCGACGCAGCGTTCGATGCACCCCCAGAATCAAATTCGTTGTACGCGATAAGTGCGATATTCACACCATGCATGGCATACGTTGTCACCCTATGCGCAATCGGATCTCCAAAATAATCCACCCCCGCTTCACGCAATAAAGAAATCGTCGAGCGTACACCGCTCGTACCAAAATTTACGACGTGGTTGTTGCCAAGATTTACGACAGTAATGTGGTGTCGCGCCAGAAGCATTGCGGTACTCGTCGCAAATGTAAACGTAAAATTTGAACCGTCACCGGGCAGTGAACCCACGCTGATCGATGCGTGTTCAGTTATCGGACCTTCAAGATTTGCAACCGTGATATCGTCGTTATGCAACACGTCGTCAATACATGAAAAAATGAAGTCGTCACTCTTGATCTCCATCACCTGTCGAACGGTGCGATCAAACATCATGTCGCCACCAAACACCATACTCACAGACTCAGGTGAAGCGGCGATCACCTGTGAAGGCGCTACATAGGTGACCGAGTGCGACAGCCCCGCAAGAATCGTCATACAAAAAGCAACCATCCGTGCGATCAAATCCATACACATACTCTAAAACAAAACGGGCTGATGTACTATCTTGGTATGTATCCCGTCAACACATGCTCGACTACCCCGTAATCCCCGCAAGCGAGTGCGGCGTGCCATTCTATAAAAACCAGCCATTGTGCTACAATGTCGTCATGGCTACTTTGACCATCCCGAAGTCCCTGTCGATCAACGATGATCTCGTCGTACTTTCTCGCAAGGAGTATGAGTCTCTGACGCGCATTGCCCGTCACACACCCGCGAAAACACCGTCAATGAAGAAGCTCCCCGCGTGGTTGCGCGCGAGCATACAGGAAGACGCGGAGGGCGATGTCGCGGGACCTTTTCATTCCGTTGAGGAATTGATGAAGGATCTTCGCGCATGAATATCGTCCGCACACCAAGTTTTAGGCGCGCATTCAAGACATTTCCCCCGTCGGTGCAAATGTTGTTTGAAAAGCAGATTGCGTATCTTGTGCGCGACATACGACACCCTTCTTTGCACGCAAAGAAATACGGCGGGACAACCGATGTGTGGCAAGCGCGCGTCAGTAGGAACGTCCGATTCTATTTCCGCATCGAAAATGACGTATACCGACTCCTGAACATCCGCAAGCATGCTGATTGAAATGAGTGCGCGTCGCTCCAGAATTTTCCCCATCATACGCATTGCCCCGCGATCTTTTCCATGGTTCACTTCATCCATATCAAGTAACTCATAATTATCATGTCCTCCGTCTTCGCACCGATCATTGCGCTTCTCCAAACCGCCCTCGTTCTCCTTGGGATTGTGAGTGCCAATCCGTCACTTCCGCAATCCGCAAGAGATTCCGCCACACAAGTCGCGTCGCAAGCGATTACACAAGCGACACAAATGATGAAAAGAGGCACTGAACAGGGGCATTCCACAACATCAGCCGCGCATTGTTTGTTGGTGACCCATGATTTCTCCCTCGATGCCACTGATGCTGATACAGGTGGCGAAGTGTCGAGATTGCAAAGGTTTCTCTCGGCAGAAGGCGAATATGATGAACCGATCACTGGTCAGTTGAATACAGCGACCTCTCGAGCATTGCAACACTGGCAATCAGCTCACAATATCGCAATCACAAAGGTTGATGAAGGAGCAATCGGACCCAGAACACGTGTAGAAATGATACGAGGGTGTACTACCGCTTTGAAGGATAGAGGGAGTATCACGGCTCTTGCGTCAATATCGCAACCAACCGCGCAAGAAATTACGTCGTATGTGAAGACATACGGCGACAATTACGACGGACCGCTACCACCACCTGATCCGCGTATACAACGAATGGCGTTTGCCAATGGTATGGTTGTTGGTGTTTCTGGTCTCCCTGTGGAGGCAAAATATCTCACAGGTTCCACTGTCTATCACATCATCGACTATGATCAATCCTTGACACCTGACCCATCCGCAACAGAAACCATTTTTCTTCAATGCAAAAACGTAAATGGTGTACTTGGATCGATCACGGCGCTATGGAGCATCAGAACACAATGCAATCCTGGTGAGATGTCTATTTTCGATACTCAGGGACACAAGATATTCACGCGTACATGGGCAAGCGAGTGATTGATACACAACAAGGTCATTGTTCTATATAATCCGAGAACACTACCCCGTAATCCCCGCGAGCGAGTGCGGCTTACTTTCCACAATGGAAGCGTGTGTAATGCGGATGAAGCGGGATTTTTTTGAAAATTCAGAAATCGTACACGCGCCCACGTATCCCATGCCCACCTGCACACCCGACGCAAGCGTCGCCACAATCTCGCTCACCGAACCCTTGCACGACACAAGCCCTTCCACTCCTTCTGGCACCGCCTTTCTGCCTTTGGTGAGATAGCGTTCTGAACCGGAAGCACTCTCGATCACCGCTTGCGATCCCATGCCGCGATATTCTTTATATTTCTTTCCTTCACGTTCCACGATCGCGCCCGGTGCCTCGTCGGTACCCGCCAAGAGATTGCCAAGCATGACAGCCGACGCTCCTGCCGCGAGCGCTTTTGCGATGTCGCCCGAGGTGCGCATACCACCATCGGCAATGACGGGAACTTTTTTCTTCGCCGCCACAGCAGCAACATCGAGTATCGCCGAAAGCTGCGGCACGCCCACACCCGAGACAATACGCGTAGTGCAAATACTTCCCGGACCCACACCCACCTTCACTGCGTCGGCAAATGCGCATGCTGCTTTTGCCGCTTCGGCGGTCGCGATGTTGCCGAAGATGAGTTTGGCATGTTTGAGCGATTTCTTGATTTTTTTCGCACTCTCCATCACGTTCATGTTGTGTCCATGCGCACAATCCACGACGATCGCATCGCACCCTGCTTCGTCGAGCGCCTTGGCGCGCTCCAGGTGAAATGGTCCGCACGCGGCAGCCACAGACACTCCTGCCGCCTTCGCTTCGCGCACCATTCGCACCTGCTCTTCCACGGTGCAATTGCGATGTATCACGCCGAGCGCACCCAGCTTCCCGAGCGCAATCGCCATCGAGCTTTCTGTCACGCGATCCATCGCCGCCGAGAGGAACGGCAGCGCGAGATCAATCCCCGCCAACCTCGTCGCAAGCGATGCCTCCCGTGGCTCCATACGGCTTTCGCCGGGGCGAATAAGCACATCGTCAAACGTAAACCCTTCGTAGAATTTTGACATGCGTTAGTGTAGCGTTTGTCACGATTGCATGCAACGTTCGATGATCTCTTGCATATGTAGAATATATCTGTATTATCAACGTTTGAGCATCGTTGAAATAGAGAAGAGGAGGTCATGAAATGACCGTAACCTTTGACCAATATAAGGTATATAAAGAGAGTCTCCGCGCGGAGATTCTTGTGGAGACTATCCAAAATGGAGGTGCGAGCTGGATGCTCGCTTTTGATGCGGACAAACGACTGCGGCGCATATGGGTAGCCGCTAGGAGAGAGGCCGGAATATCTCCAGATGACGGAGATCAGGGAGTGTCGTTTGAAATGTTTAAAATTCAGATGAATTACTCTACAAGAAAGCGATATATCCAATAGCAACATGCATCTCATGTCCGGATTACACAATCCGGACTTCTTTTTTGTATATCCGTGTGATACTCTTTTATTCTATGGGCATAGAATCTGGTCCGAAGAAGAAAGTATTATCCGCCGAGAAACAAGCCGCATTACAAGCGGAGTGGGAGAAGCGCCTTGCGTCCGAAGGACTCGGGGAAGATAACGAACAAACATCCAACGCTAGAACAGAAGAAGATGAGATCATCGAGAACGCAAGGAATCGCGCTCGCTTGTTCTACATGGAAACGCCGCGCAAACAGTGGGATATGCACAAAGCAGAAATGATCGAGATACAGAATTATTTGCGCACGGCAGGTGTTGACCCAGAGATATTTGGCGATGATATTATGAAATCAACGGAAGATGAGATGGTCTCACTTCTTCAAGTCGCCCATGAAGCATACCGTTCTATTATCGCAGAGACACCTATGCTAGAACACCGCCCAAAAATACTCGAGAAGCGTATTGCAGCACATCTGCAGGAACATTTCCCACACTACAAGAAGAAAATCATTGAATCCGCAGCGCGCTCGTTCAAGATTCAATAGACTGCAAAATGAATACGAGTAAAAAGCACTAACGGCTAAATACGCTTTTGTATCGCCGCCGCGATAAACGCGTTGAAGAGCGGATGTGGAGAGAGTGGACGGGCGCGAAGCTCGGGATGGAATTGCGCACCAAGCATGAAAGAATGTTCGTTCTTCGGGAGTTCGGCGATTTCCATGAGCGTGCCGTCGGGCGATTTGCCAGAAAAGATGAGTCCGGCTTTTTCCAAGCGCTCGATATACTCTGGATTCACCTCGTAGCGATGACGATGGCGTTCGGAGATCTCTTCCGCACCATACGCACTGCGCGCGATTGTCCCCTTCTTCAACACACACGGATACGCGCCGAGGCGCATCGAACCACCATAATCCTTGCGTGCCAATTTTTCCGCCTGATCGGGCAGAATCATGATGACGGGATGCGATGTCTTGGGATCGATTTCGGTCGTGTGTGCACCCGCGAGATTGGCGACGTTGCGCGCATACTCAATCGTCATGAGCTGCATACCGTAGCAAAGCCCGAAGTACGGAATCTTGTGTTCGCGCGCGAAGCGAATCGCATTGATCTTGCCTTCTATGCCCGTCTCACCAAAGCCGCCCGGTACGAGGATGCCGTCGTATGCCGCGAGCTCCGACACAGCTTTTGGATTGGTCTGGTACTCTTTTGCATTGAGCCATGAAATCTCGGGCTTCACACCCGCAGCGTATGCGGAATATTTGATCGCCTCAATCACCGAGAGGTACGCATCGGAAAGCACGAAGTCGCCCGTATCGAAATATTTGCCGACGATGCCGATTTTCACCGTACCTTTGCCGTTGTGCGCATGCGCCGCGAAACGCCTCCAATCACTCATGTCAGACTCGTGCTTCGGCTGGAGATCAAGCGTCTCGAGCAAAATGTCGGAAAGTTTGTCGCGCTCGAAATTGAGCGGCACATCGTATACCGAATCCACATCGGGTGCGGATATGATGCAATTTGCTTCCACACTGCATTGGATGGCAAGTTTTTCTTTGCGTTTTTGATCAAGCGGATGCGTAGAGCGCGCAACAATAACATCAGGCTGCACACCATACGAATTCAGCGCCGCTACCGCGTGCTGCGTCGGGCGTGTCTTCATTTCTCCGATCGTCGAAGGCACCGGCAAATACGACACCATAACGAACAGCACGTCTTCAGAATATTTCATTTTCAACACGCGCGCCGCGTCGATAAAGAGCGCGTTTGAAAAATCACCAACCGTACCGCCGATTTCAACGACCGTGACATCAGATTTGGCGAGCGCGGCTGCGCGCTCGAAACGCTCGACAATCGCACCTCGCACATGCGGCACCGCTTCGACACACTTGCCGCCATAGCCCAAATTGCGCTCGCGCTCAATAACACTCTGGTACACCATACCACTGGTCATATAGTCTTCTGGTCCGAGATCACGATCGAGAAAACGCTCGTAGTTGCCCATGTCCTGATCGGTCTCCAAACCAGAATCAAGCACGAACACTTCGCCATGCTCGGTAGGATTCATGGTGCCCGCATCAACATTGAGATATGGATCGACTTTCACGAGATTCACAGAAAGTCCTCGCGCCGCAAGTATTTTGCCGATTGAGGCGGTCGCAATGCCTTTGCCAACACCCGACATGACGCCGCCCACGACGAAAATATATTTGTGATCGGCGCGCGCACGCTTCATACAGACTACAATATCATATCCGCAAGTAGCGGCGGACAGCGAGATAACTGGATAACGCGCCGAGCGCTACACCAGAACTGCTGATAACAGCAAAAAAGTGTGGGAAATGCTCAACAAAATACGTAAATACGTTGAACGAACCGAAGAAACGACCGCTTGCCGGGCCAAGCCATGCCGTCACAGGATACAGCAACAGCAACACAAGGAGACTCGAGACAACACCATATAACACGCCTGACATGACAAATGGTCCACGCACATACCAATGTGATGCTCCCACGAGATTCATGACGCCTATTTCATCGCGCGACGTGTAGATTGCCAATCGTATCGTATTGAATGCGATCAAAAGCGACGATAGTACGAGCACGAGCGCAACGGCAAAACCAACACGCTGGGACGCATCAATGACCTTCGTGAGCTGATCGATAGCACCTTTATTCCGAAAAAAGTTCACGTGATCAATCGCGGACCCCGCACCATCGCTCTTTTGCTGAGTCTCAAGGAATTGCGCGATCGACTCGTATTGTGATGTTTGTTTTGCTCGCACCTCAAGCGAAGCTCCGAGCGGATTATCCGAGAGTTCATCAAGCGCTTGAAGGGTCAACTGGTCGCTTTTGTGCCGCTCGCGAAACAACGCCAGCGCCTGATCGCGCGATACAAAAGCAATCGACGCCACTTCAGGCAACGCCGTGAGCATCTTTTGGACTTGCGCTATCTGATCTTGAGAAGCATCGGTCTGGAAATACACGGTCACATCCACTTTATCGGTCAGCTGTTTTAGCGTTGCCTCGAGTGCCGCGTTTGAAAGCATAATACCAGAGACGACAAATAACGTGATCGTCATTACCAAAACCGCCGACAACGACACGAAAGCATTTCTCACAAATCCGATGAGTCCGTATCGAGCAACCCGTTGTATGTTTATCCAAAGTGCCATAGTGTCATTCTACTACAAAACGTATTTTCCCTGCGCATCATCACGGATAATGCGTCCTTGGTCCATTGTGACGACGCGTCGCCCGATGGAATCGACGACTGATTTGTTGTGCGTCGTAAGAAGCACAGTCGTACCAAGATCATTGATTTTTTTTAGAATTTCCACCACATCGTGCGCATTGATAGGATCGAGGTTGCCTGTTGGCTCATCTGCAATAAGCACATCGGGCTGATTGACAATAGCGCGCGCAATAGCCACGCGCTGCTGTTCGCCACCAGAGAGCTGTGATGGAAAGCTCCACAGTTTATCAGGCAATCCAACGAGCTCGAGCACATGGGGCACATCTGCTTCGATGTCTTCGTCGCTTCTTCCTGCTACCTCAAGCGCGAACGCTATGTTCTCATACACGTTCTTTGTCGGAATAAGGCGGAAATCCTGAAAAATCGTACCTATATTGCGTCGCAGTTTCAAGAGTTCAGCGGTACGGAAACCTGAAATCGGATGTTCGCGAAAATAAACATCACCTTCTGTCGGTCGCACTTCTGCAAACAACATCTTCAATAACGTCGTCTTCCCCGCTCCAGAATGGCCGACAATCGACACAAATTCTCCCGGTTGTATAGACAACGTAACTGCATGTACCGCAGGCGATGCACTGCCATACGTTTTCGTTACGTTATCGTAATAGATCATCATGATAAGTATACCGCCTCACGGTCAGTATCCAAAGGGTATCATGCGTCGAAATGCGCTATACTTATGTACATGAAAAAGATCGGTGGATTGGTTCTTGCGTGCAATTCCGCGTTATGGATAGGATGTGTCGGGTTTTGCACCTACGCTGTTTGTATGTTGTTCATTGAGTTTGACTGGCGTCAGTGCGTGTTCGCATTCGCGCTCTTTATCGCCGTCACCATCGTGGAGGTAATCTTGGCAACACTGCTGAATTAGTTTCTTGCGGTTCCCGTTTTCCGCGTATTGTTATTTTTCGCTCGTTACAGGCGCCAGATTCACGGTCGCTGTTTCGGTGAACGATCCCGCTTGCCCTGAACACTGCAGCGTGTAGATGGTTTGACTTTGTATGGCAGATGTAGACACGCCCGCGTTGGTCGATGCGAAATCGCTCCACCTATCATGCGCTGCCGCAGAATCAGAGCTTGATACGGAGCAACGACTGACATTGCCAACACTCCAATAGAGCTTGACCGGGGAACCCTTGCGTACAAGCGATGGTATGGCTTGCAAATGTCCTGTCAGATTGGCGCCCGTTGGGTTGTTTGGATTGGGGATTTGGTTGAATGAAGGTGGCGCATAACATACTGACGCACCCTCCGAACAAAATTTTGGCGCAACGCACGTGTCTCCCCTGTGCACACTACAATTAGATAGTGTTTCTTCGATGGTCTGATTATTGCAATGAAACACGTGCGGACATTCGCACGAGAACACGCTATCTTGTTCAGCAGAGACATTGCCGCCTGTATCTATGGCGTGCACTTTGATGGTGCTTGCGGTGTACGCAGCATAGGTATGAGAAACAGTTTGAGCTGTCCCAGAAGGGACGTACCCGGAGAGTGGAGCAAAAGAGTGCGCGGACCCATCTCCCCAATCTATCTCGTATTTGAGCTGGTCGCCTTCGGGGTCGGTCGCCTGCATGGTAAGCGTATAGGGCTGATTGACGACACACGCACTGCCCCCAGAGCTACTTCCGACGATCGCATGAACTGTTGGCGGCATAGAAACCGCACATATCATTCTGTTCAAGGTAACCACATTACTCCGCATGCCGTTCATATCGATAGCGCTCATACTCACGATCGGAGAGACGCTCGTTGCATACGTATGAGAAACACTCACCACGGTCCCTGAAGGTACGAACTGCTTGAGAGGCGCGGTGTATATGACGTTTGAACGTCCGCGATTGTTTTGGAATCCGCCGAGCATATATACCGCGCCTCCCACAGACACAGCCTGCGACCCAGCGAGTCCATCAGGAAGAACCAACCCCGTATCAGCCCAGCTAAGAGGATTCGACACGGGAGCACGATACACCGTATTCATTGCATGCTGCGAGCCACCCGCATCAGTGTATCCACCAAAAAGGTACACGTAGTCGCCAATAACTTGTGCTTGCGACCAATCAAGCGTACTTGGAATATGTGCACCAGTGTCCGTCCATGCAAGAGGGTTTGAGACAGGAGCGCGCCAGATGACGTTTGTCCATCTCGGTTCTCCCGTGTTGCCACCAAAGAGGTAGACGTAGTCGCCTACCACAGCGAGACTTGACCACCCTATGACCCCTGGCAATTTTGCGCCTGTCTTTACCCACGCAAGAGGGTTTGAGACAGGAGCACGATATATATCATCAGTATATCCGCCGAAAAGATACACAAAATCCCCTATGATTGCCGCCTCTGACGCAACAGGCGCTCCGGGCAACGTCGCTCCCGTATCAACCCACGCGAGAGGATTGGATATCGGTGCCCTATAAATAGAAGAAACAGGACCTGTGTTGTAACCTCCAAATAGATATACATAATCTCCTATGATCACGCGTTGCGACGCAAAAATACGAGCGGGCAATTTTGCGCCCGTGTCGACCCACGAGGTTGGATTTGACACAGGAGCGCGATATATCGCATCAATAGCCGAGCCATTCTTGTCTTGTCCTCCAAACAAATATATGTAGGTGCCGATGACGCTTGTTTGCGACCCAAGTAACTCGGCAGGCAATGTCGATCCAGAGTCTGTCCACGCTCCAAGCCATGGCGTTACCACTATTCCTGATGGAGTATTATGTATATTTGGCACAGATTCGACGGGCGATCCATCATTCCATTGAATTTCATACCTGACCTTATCGTTCTCGGGGTCGGTGGCGGATAGAGCAACATAGTAGGGTTTGTTGATCGTACACGCACTATCGGCAGTAACAGAATTTATAGAGAACAGCGGCGCTTGATTTGAAATACACGAACTATACGGATACGACCCAGAAAGCACCCCATTGTTGCATACGCGTACTTGTCCTGATACGCCACACACGCTCGTTGCGGTAGGATATGCGTACGTCGATCCGCCGTGTGCGATTGGTGTTCCATTGAACCAGCAAGAATTGCCCGTCACAGTGAAATAAAGAGCCACGGTCCGATCGTCATAGAACCATCGACCGCTCAAATCAGCTTGAGCACCGGCGGCATAAATATACAAAGGATATGTGCCTGGATACGAGGGCGCGGTAAATACCGTCGAGAAAGGACCAATTTGAGTGTGGTAGCCTGAATCAGATTCGGAATGTATGCCGAACCATCCATTACCGCCAATAGGCTGAGCCCATTGACCAACGATCGCATTCATAATTGTCCGCCAATCTCCCTGTAAATTTGCCACAAAATATGCATATGCTTCAAACACGGTATTGCCACAAAACGTCCCTTCGGCATACGACGTGAGCGTGAGAGCACTGCCTGGAGTATAAGAACTTTTATCGAGATTGAACGTAAACGTGATGGGTGCGAGGTGTGCCGGTCCAGAAGCTTGTCCAAATGGAAACATCACGGTGTCTCCCCTTGCATATCCGGGCAACAGAACTATCACACCCATGACGAGCATGGGCGCCATGACACGAGCGCGCATCTTTTTTCTCAAGAACCATAGCAATACCACCATCGACACGATACATATGAATATGAGATATATCCAGAACGTACGAACAGGGCTTTGAACCACCAAAACACCTCGCGCCAGAGATACTCCATGCACATCACGCAGATCGAGAGAAAGATGTGGATCGAGACAATTCACCGCTATGGAAAGCGGGGCGTGCACAACCATGGTTGGTGGAAGCGATTGTGTAAGCTCACCACATACAGCACCAGAACGGTTGGTGAGTATCGCTTGGAACGATACGACACTTGGCGAGCTCGTACCCGCGCGAGAATCTGGAAACCCATCAGCGGATGGTGTCCACATAAATGACACGAGCGCAGTATCTCCTGCCGCGTAGCGATTTTGATCAAGTGATATGTTTTGAATAGTGGCGCTGGCACCCCGCAAAACGTAATGCACCAAAATAGAACCAATGCCATGAGATGCCCCAAACGAAATATTCACACTATACGCCTGTGGTTTTGTTGCCTTTGGAAGCTCAAGCGTGAATTGTGTTGTCTTGTGTTGCGGAAGAACTATTGGATCTTGGCTTCCACCTACGTGAGGCACGTTATCACCATACTCGGAACGAAAACGTGTTTGATATTCAGGAATTATAGATACGCTATGATCGCTCGTATTTTCCGCAACACACGTGAGATGTATTGTCTCGTCCTTTGCAATATCAACTCCTTCAGTGAGCATATAGTGCTTTGATTTTTTGTCTTCTTTGACCGTGAGATAGCATGTATGTGGAGAAATACGCACGTCGCTCGACGATACTAACGTCACATCTTTTACATATGCCACACCAAAAGGAAACCCGCTCGCGTTCTTGCTTGAGATGAACATCCTATACGTCCCGTCCAGAGAGGCTGGTGCCGTGTAGGTTATTGTCTGATGAGTGGATGAGTGTTCCTGCAATATGAGATGCGCAAGGTACACGTTCTGATCAGCGACAAATTGTCCGTTGTCATCCTGAATGAGCTCGACAGAATAATCAACATCATGTTGCACGCCCTCTCGATTAGTGAGATCGAACGAGATTGAGAACGCGTGTCCGTCTTGCTTTGTTATCTGGGCATTCTGAATATTTACGGTAGCAAGAACAATCGCTTGCGGTGGAGTCGTGGTTGATTGAGCTCGCGCCATCACAGGAACACACACAAACAGACAAAAAAGCGCTGAAAACACATATGACATCACGCGCATACTATGGAAGTATACTAGACTTCTTGTACAAAAGAGACCGACATGTGCATAAACACACGCGTATCTCCTCACGACATGTTCGACGAGGTTTTTGCAAAACGATGTCGTCCATACATGCTGCGTCGAGCGCGCGCGATGCGCGCGCGATATGTCGCGAGCCCCAGCTTACCCGGCGCGCCAAGACTCCGCTTTTCGCGGATATTCTTGGCGAGATCCATGTCTTTCGCCTCCATTCCCTTCGCAAGCGCATACGCATCACGGAACGGCACGCCGCGTGAAAGCACCATGTCATTGGCAATATCGGCAAGGAACATACCTGGATGAATGCGTGCGCGAATCTCTTTCTCGTTTGGCTGCACATGTTGGAGCACCACTCGTGCAATCTCAAGCCCGTCTTCGACACTCATCATGCTTTCCATGAGCGGCTTTTTCATGAGCTGAAGATCGCGGTTGTAGCCGGAGAGAAGATTTTTCGAGAGTTCTTTGATTGCCAGCTGATTGCCCGCGATAATTGCCGCATTGCCGCGCAAAAGCTCCAGAGGATCGAGGTTGCGTTTTTGCGGCATAATGCTCGAGCCTGTCACCACCGCGTCGTCAGCGTCAAAGAACGCAAACTCTTGCGAGGTAAACCACACGAGATCATTAGCCAAACGCGCGAGCGTCGCTGACACTTGCGACAGCCCTTCCATGACCGCGCTTTCAAATTTGCCGCGCGACGTCTGACAGTAGAGTGAATTGATCTGCACCGCGGCAAACCCAAGCTCGCGCGCCGTGTATGCACGATCAAGCGGGATCGCGCTGCCAAATCCGGCGGCAGAGCCGAGCGGACTTTTGTCGATATGATCGGCAACGCTCGCGAGGAACGACTCGTCGTCGAGCAGACTCTCCGCAATGCTCGCCATATAATGCCCCACACTCGAAAGCATTGCCTGCTGCGTGTGCGAGTAGCCCGGCATGGGGATATGTTGGTACGCATCGGCTTTTTCCACGCACGAGTCGGCAAGATCGAGACACTTCGTGCGGACTAGCGCAACGTGATGCTTCATGTACAACCGCACCGCCGTGAGCACCTGATCGTTGCGGCTCCTGCCCGTGTGGATTTTCTTGCCCACATCGCCGAGTTTTTCCACGAGGTAGTGCTCGATTACCGTATGACAATCCTCGTCTTCAGGTGTAATCGTGATGCGCCCGAGAGTGAAATCCTTGCGAAGCTCTGCAAATGCGCGAAGGACGTCTTTCAATTCCTTCGCGGTGAGAATGCCGATTTTCTGCAATCCTCTTGCATGCGCAACGCTCCCGTCGATATCAAACGGCAGCAAATGCATATCAAACACATAATCGGTGCCGACGGTGTACGCCTGCACCGTTTTGTCGACTTTTTTACCTGATGTATTCCACAGTGTTGTCATAGAAATAGTGTGCGGGGACGCTTCGCGTCCCCGCCCGCGCAAAACCAATCAAACCGGTCGACCATCCTCTCGCACTGGAGGAATCGTGCTCGCATATCCTCCTTTCAGCGCAGGAGCAGGTGGCGGTGCTTTATATTTTTTGAGATCCACTCGCGTCCCCGCCACGAGTAGATGCCCACTTTCATCACGAATGACGTCTTCCGTGACAAACGTATCAGCTGGATCATTTCGCAACATGATCTTTTCCTCCGTCCAATTGCACCGTCGCGCACTATACACCCACTCCTGCATTCTTCAAGGGCGCGGTATAATCGTGATCATGAGCGGACGTACATGGAACCTGCTTCTCACACTCAATTCCGTCATTTGGACATTCTCTCTCGGATTTTTGGTATACGCATTCTGCATGCTTTTCATCGCGCTCGAATGGAAGCAGTGCGTATTTGCATTCGCCTTCTTTATCGCCACCTGCGCTGTCGAGACAATCCTTGGCACCATGGCGAATTGATACCCTACACTCTACGCACACGCATAGGGCGTGAAATAAAAGACTGCTCTTCTCCCATTATTTTTTCACTCCCTCTTTTCGTACTAGGCATAATAAGAACGCCCTCAAATGGCGCGCGCACGTCCGGAAGTCCGATGCTACTGGTGGCAAGCACCTGTCCCTCGCGCACACACTCCTCCTCTTGGAACAGTGTTACAAAATCATACGACACATCATCAAACACTACCGATCCGTCAATAAAGA
Source organism: uncultured bacterium (assembly GCA_903824595.1). Classification (GTDB taxonomy): domain Bacteria; phylum Patescibacteriota; class Minisyncoccia; order Phycocordibacterales; family UBA2100; genus UBA10103. Next base: position 33,180 of record CAIJXH010000017.1, on the reverse strand, counting down.
ACTCCCGATACTCGGTGATTTGTGTATGCGATGTGCCCGATAGCATGTGCGCATTCTGGAGAAACGCTTTGGCGCACATGGTCGCGTTGACGTATGCCGTGTCTTTTTCATGCTGACCGGCTTCTATCGCACACACCTGCGCATGAGTGCCTCCATAGAATGCAAACACCGGCGTATTGAGCTGGACTCTATCAATATGCGATACGAGTTTGCGTACAGGAAATCCACGTGCAAGCTCTAGTGCATACGAGTCTCCTTTACTGATAATCATCGGCTCAATGTCCATCGTTGTACTATGCACATCCATGCCATAGTCAAAACGCTTCCACAGAGGAAGCAGTTCGCGTGTACGACATGCTTCATACCTAGTATCCGCATCATTCGTACACACATCCTTTGGCAAACGATTCATATTGATATCCACGTAACGTGCTACAGATGTGTCTTTCCCTTGCGCAGTAAGATCGAAAAACAGGTTTGCCGCCCCTACGTTGTTGACCACCAAAAACAACGTCCCGCGCAACAGAGTGTTGCAAATATCCATATCCTCGAGAAGATGGGCGAAGATCGCAAGTCCTGCCGGCTCGTTGCCATGCGTGCATGCCGTCATTCCAACCACAGGTCCCGATACGCCGCTGTCTATACACAACACACCGGAAACACCTTCGTATGATTGTGATTTCAACATCTCAAACGTACGTCTGATACGCACTGCGTGAGTTGATGTTGAGAATTTCATCTCGTCAGAATACCAGACAATACATAAAAAATAAGGGCGCGGGAGAAGTATCAACACTTCTCCCGCGCCCAAGGCATCATTCCATCACTTCCATACACACACGATGACATTCACGCGCCCATTCGTACACCATTTCCACATATTGCGTGGTGCCGAACATCCGAAACTCCAGCGTGCCGTGCTTGGATACTCGCACGAGCGTCCAGCAATTTCGCGGATCATCCGCGAATCCTTCTGCGAGCGCCACACCATGGAACTCAGACCATGAGCCATACGGTCGCGGCATACAATCCGGATTCACTGTCCGATAGATAGCGAGCCGCTCGCCACCTGATCCATCACCAAGATCACACAGTCGCGGCACATGCTGCACAACATCGTTATATACCCGCAACGCGGTTTCGTGATCAGGCATACCCACGTGTACATGCGTACCAATGATCCTGCACGCCGCCATACGTACCTCTGGCGACATTTGCTCGACGATTCTTTGGTATCGCCCGGTCGGATCCGGAAATACATCGAGCGGCATGTCGACTGGTCCGACTTCATGGTGATTCGCCATCAAACCGAGCGATGACAATGCCACGTTCAACGCATCGTCGTTAGCGCGCAGCTCATCGAGCAACTCATCGACACAACATGGTCGCGTACGAGATTCGATCTGACACGCCGATAACTCAAACCCGAACCGATTGGGATCATGAGCACGAAGCGCCGACAACACTCGCGACGCCTCTGGTACGAGCGCACCGTCGGTAGTTTGAATAAACGCTTCTCGTTCGACTCCAAGCCAGCCGGCTTTGGAAGGATCGAAAGAAAAACGCCTCATAAAGCCATGGAGAGCCATCGAATCCTCCCTGTGATATTCTGGGCGCATTCTACTCACGCCCTCATAAAAAGCAACAAAATTCCACACACGACAACGCGCAGGCGCTTCGCTCCCTCGAGCACGTAACGAAAAAGCGCACTGGTGTGCGCTTTGTCGTTTTACGTGTTGCGGGGGTGGGAATTGCACCCACGACCTTCAGGTTATGAGCCTGACGAGCTACTACTGCTCTACCCCGCTTTCAAGAGCGTACTACATAGAGACACACACTGCAAACTCCCCCATCCCTATTCAATAAACCCAAACTCCCTAAACACACGTTCGTATAATGCGATCACGCGACGAACTTCGCGATACTCAAGCGCATTATCTGCTGTCTCGTGCGCGACTTTGTTGCGATATTTGTGCGCCTCCCACGCAAGATCGATCGAATTGAAATCGGCTCTATCTATCTGTTTCATTTTGTCTGCCATTGTTTCTCCTTTATATCCCTTGAGATCAAGAAGCTCATTGAGCATGATGTCCGCCTCGAGGATGGCAAGCCGCCATGAGTCAGGTTTGTCACCATCAAGATGGTCGGTGATTCTATTCCAGCGTGTCTTACTTTTTGAAGGGTCATCGTGTGCTGCTCTATATGCTTTTTCGTGCTCTTTCTTTTCGAGATGCCGTATTTGCCATACACGAACCATGGAGTAGACGATGATACCTATAAACGGCAACGCCGCGGCAAAAGCGCACAACGCAAACGTCATCCACGCATGCAGCATGACATCATACGACGTGCCCACATGCGCATCTGAAAGAAGTGCGGGAACATCCCATATCGATACGGGAGCAACAGGAGGCTGTGCCGTTTGGACTGCTGTTGTGAGCGAGGCGATACTTGCAGGCACCCACCGAAACACAATATCGCTTAGCATCCAAAATGATGCCGAGAATGATTGTGCAAATCCTTCGAGTTCCATGTATCCATTATACGCTATCGCGCCACAGAAGAGCGTGTGTATTGATCGATCTGTGAGCGGAGCAGCCTCATCACCACCTGCGCATCGGCTTTGCCCGCGGCAAGTTTCTGCACTTTACCCACAAGGAACATGAGTACGCTTTCCTTGCCAGCCTTGAACTCGGCGACCACGTTTTGATTCTCGTCGACGACCGTTTTCACCCATTCGATGATCACCGCCTCGTCTGTTACTTTACTCCCCTTTTCATCAGCAAAACGCTTCGCGAGATCGGCGGCGGAAAGCGCGGCGTTTGTGTCGCGATTACGCAAGAACCAATTGATGAAAATCTTGCCGTCGGATACAAGCGGGAGTGCTTCGGCAACGAGCTGCGCCGTCGCCATGTCGTCGGTGAGAATGTCGGCAGATTCGTACGATGCCCCAGCAGCAACAAATTGCGCCGCGTAGGTATCGGGCATCGGCGGCAAACTTTTCTTGATCGACGCGACCATTTCTTCCTTGAATCGCATCGGCGGCAAATCAGGATCGGGAAAATAGCGATATTCTTGCGCGTCTTCTTTCACACGCTGAAGACGCGTCGCTTTCTTCGCCTCGCCCCAGCCGCGCGTCTCCTGCGGAATTTTCTCGCCGCGCGCGCGCGCTTCGCGCTGACGCTTGATTTCGTAGTCTGCCGCCAGCGCCATGAAGCGAAATGAGTTGATGTTCTTCAGTTCCACTTTGTACGGCGGGAGATTGTCTTCGGTAATCTCTGTATGCTCCGACACACTCACGTTTGCCTCAAGACGCATTGAGCCTTTTTCCATGTCGGCATCCGACACGTCGCTATAGCGCACGATGCGATGCAATTTTTTACCAAACTCTTTCGCTTCTTCGGCGCTGCGCATATCAGGCTCGGTAACGATCTCGACGAGCGGGACGCTGGAGCGGTTGAAATCAATAAGAGATACGTTTTCTCCGTCTATTTCCTTATGCGATAGCTTGCCCGTATCTTCTTCAAGGTGCACGCGGCGTATGCGGATTTTGCTGCGCTTCTCGCCTTCACCGATTTCAAGATACCCGTCGTGCCCGATCGGCTGGTCGTATTGGCTGATCTGGTACCCTTTTGGCAAATCGGGATACGAGTAATGTTTGCGGTCGAATTTACTCTCCATCGAGATGGAGCAGTTGAGCGCGAGCGCGAGGCGAATCGTCCACTCCACCGCTTTTCTGTTTGGCACCGGCAGAGCCCCCGGCAGCCCCAGGCACACCGGGCACGTGTGCGTATTGGGAGCGTCGGCACCGAAGGGATCGTTCTTGCACCCGCAAAACATCTTCGATTTCGTTTTCAATTCCACATGGATTTCCATGCCGATCACGGGTGTGGGGAATTGTTCGGTCATACCTTGGGTGCGCGAGTGTGATAATCCGTCTCTGATTGGAATGCGTGCCCGATCTGAAACAGCAGCGACTCGGCAAACATCTTCCCCACGATCTGCATACCAATCGGCAATCCTGCTTTGGTGAATCCCGACGGCACCGCGAGCGATGGCACGCCGACAGGATTGATCGAAACGGTGTACACGTCGGCGAGAAGATTGGCAAGCGGATCTGCCATGAGTTCGCCCACTTTTGGTGCGACGGTCGGATTGACTGGCATGACGAGTACGTCACACTCGGAGAGGAGACGTTTGTATTCTGCAATGAAAAGCGTGCGCGCCTTTTGCGCCTTGCGGTAATAGGCATCGTAGTATCCAGCGGAAAGCGCGTAGGTGCCGATCATAATGCGACGCATTGTTTCTTCCGTAAAATTACTGCGATCGCCTCCGTAGCGCACACCGTCGTAGCGTGCAAGATTGGAGCTCGTCTCGCTCGGTGCAATGAGGTAGTACACCGGAAGCCCGTAGTCGAAAAGCGGCATAGAAAGCTCCTTTACCTGCATGCCGAGACCTTTCAGCACATCAATGCTCGCCATGATACTTGCGCGAATCTCCGGATCGAGTCCTTCGCCAAACAATTCTCGCGGAACGCCGATTGTCTTGTCTTTGATGAATGATTCCGCACCCGCAAGTTCTGCGGTGTACGAAGGCACTGGTACAGGAGCGCTCGTCGCATCGTGCAGATCGTTCCCCGCCGTCGCTTCCAATATCGCCGCACAATCCTCCACCGATTTCCCCATCGGACCCACTGTATCGAACGACGACGCGTATGCCACACATCCATAGCGAGAGACGCGACCGTAGGTAACCTTGAGTCCTGTGGTGTTGCACCATGCCGACGGATTGCGGATCGAGCCGCCCGTGTCTTCGCCGATTGCAAATGCCGCCATGCGCACCGCGACACCCGCCGCACACCCACCACTCGAGCCGCCGGGCACTCGCTCAATATCCCACGGATTGCGCACCGCGCCAAAGTCGGTGTTCTCCGAACTGCCGCCGTGTCCCCACGCATCCATGTTCATTTTTCCGATCAGAATTGCACCCGCTTCGCGGAGCCTGCGATACACGGTCGCGTCGTACGGCGGAATGAAATCGCGAAGCACGTTTGAAGCACAGGTAGTGCGGATGCCGCGCGTCGCAAACGAATCTTTCAATACAAATGGGATGCCGTAGAGGGGCGGCGCGGACGGAGTCCGCGCCGCATCTTTCTCCTTCGCTTCTTTGAGCGCTGTTTCTTTGTCGACGATGGTGATGAACGCATTGGTACGCGGCTGCTCGCGGGCGATATTTTCGTAGCACTTGCGCACGAGATCCTCGCTTGAAAATTTCTTGGCTGCCAATCCTGCCTGCAATTCCCGAATTGAAAGGTCGAGCAACATATTATTCGATGACGGCTTTCACCACGAAATACCCATTGTGCGTGCGCTTCGCGTTTTGCAGTGCTTCTTTCTGTGTAAACATACTCGATTCTTCCACCACATCCTCGCGGTAAATATTCTCAAGTCCCGTCACTTGCGATGTCTCCACCACGCCTTCCGTATCGAGCGTCCCAATCTCCCCCACAAACCCAAGCACCGAAAGCAACTGCGGGCGGAATTTCTCCGCGAGCGCGTCCGACACCGGCAAACTCGCCAACGCAGCAACCTTCTTCACATCACTGATCGACAACTCGGGCATTTGCGCATTCATCTGGACATTATACGGAGGAATCATGCGCGGCGCAAAAATAGTACACCGCAACACCTCTTAATCACGTCCTATCGTGAAATCCTAGAGGTATCACCTCTCGGATTTCAACTTCGCAAACATTCCCTCTGTCAGCACTGTCACGCCGAGCGCCCGCGCCTTCTCCAACTTACTCCCCGCGTCCTCCCCTGCCACGACGTAGGAGGTTTTTGCGGAAACAGAACCGGCGACTTTGCCGCCGAGGGAGCGAACTTTTTCGACTGCCTCCTCGCGCGACATGGTGGAAATGGTGCCGGTGAAGACGAAGGTCTTACCGGCGAGCGGAAGATTTGTTTTCTTTTGTTCTGGTTTTGCGAACGTAATATGCGAAAGCAAACGGTCGAGCATTGCACTGTTGCGCGTATCGGCAAACCACCACACGATCGAATCAGCAACGACCTCGCCCACGCCGTCGATCACGAGCAATTCTTCTTTGGTCGCGCCTCGCACTTTTTGCATCGTCCCGAAATGATCGGCGATGTCACGGGCGATTTCTTCGCCGATGTGATTGATGGAAAGACCGGTGAGTAAGCGATAGAGCGGCACATTCTTGCTCGCTTTTTTGATTGCATCGACGGCGTTTTTTGCCGAGAGCTCCGCAAAGCCCGGCAGCGTGAGGAAGTCGCCCTCGGTGAGCGTGAAGAGATCGTCAAACGATTCGACAAGTCCTGAATCAATCAACGCGGCGGCGACCTTCTCCCCCACGCCGTCTACGTCGAGTGCTTTTTTGGAAATGAAATACTCAAACGCGCGGCGGCGGCGCTCGGAAGAATCAGGATTGACGCACCGCCACGCCGCCTGCCCCGGCACGCGCTCGATGCGGTCGTCTTCTCCGCATGCAGCGACACGAGAAGGCCACGCAAATGACATGGACTGCTTCGGGCGCAATTCTTGTACTACCTGCACAATTTCTGGAATCACATCACCTGCCTTTTGGATCACGACCGTATCGCCAAGGCGCACATCAAGTCGATGTATTTCATCTTCATTGTGGAGCGTCGCACGCGATACCGTAGAACCTGCGACCGATACGGGGCGCAAATGTGCCACAGGCGTTACCACACCCGTGCGCCCCACTTGGAACACGATGTCCTCGATCACCGTCGTCGCCTGTTCTGCAGGGAATTTGAATGCAATCGCAAATCTCGGAGCCTTGCCCGTATAACCAAGGCGTTCTTCGTACGCGCGTTCATTTACTTTTATCACCACGCCGTCGATCCAGTATTCCTGATGCCTGCCCTTCCGCTTCCACGACTCCCAATACACAATCGCCTCGTCAATGTTTTTTGCGAGTGCGTGATGCGGGTTTACCTTGAAGCCTAGCTCGCGCAGGTAATCTAATTCTTCCATTTGCGTCGACGGAAACTGCTCGCTCGTCTTCGCCACGTCATACATGAACACGTCGAGCTTGCGCGCGGCGGCGACAGTAGGGTCGAGCTGGCGGATGGAGCCTGCGGCGGCATTGCGCGGATTGGCAAACGGCGGCTCACCGAGGGCGGCTCGCCTCGTATTCAACTCCTCCAAATTCTTCGCGCTCATCCACACTTCACCTTCGACGATACTATCGATCGGACGCGAAAGTGAAAGCGGTACGGATTCTATCGTCTTTATATTTTGCGTGACGTCTTCACCGACTTCACCGTCGCCACGAGTCGCCGCCGTTACGAGCAAACCTTTTTCATACGTGAAAACTATTTTGAGTCCGTCGATTTTCAGCTCGCACGCGTACGTCGGCGCATCACCTCCCCGCTTCCGCCCAAGACTACGGTCGGGCGAAGCAAGAAACCTCTTTACTCGCGCATCAAACTCGCGCATATCGTCTGGCGAAAAAGCGTCATTGAACGACCACTGTGCCACTGCGTGCGGCACTTTGTTGAATTGTGGCAGCGGCTTCCCCGCCACGCGCTGCGAGGGAGAATCGGGCGCAACCAGATCGGGATACTGTGCTTCGATATCCGACAATTCTTTTTTCAGTGAATCCAACGCCGCTTCCGATATCTCTTGCGTATCATACACATGATACAGCGTACGATGATGATTGATTGCCTTTTTCAGCTGCTCGTATCGAGCGTGCACCATGTCGGGAATCACCATGACACCATGATACCAAACCCGCGCATATTCAGAAATCCGTTCTCATCAGTAACGCAATTCAATACTGCGCTGTAACGCGCGCTGCGATGTCGAGATCGAGTCGCAATCAGTACTGAATCCATCGCTGTGAACAACACTTGTGATTCCTCCCGTACTCATATTCGTTGTTTTTGTTATCGAGACGCGAGCGCAATACGACACCCCATTGCTTGTCGGTGCAAATTGAAAAGAAAGTGTGTACGGATACGTCGACCGATCGCCATTCGTTACAGACACACTGATGTTTTGCCCATCGCACGAAGGCGCTGGATCAAGCGTAGGGGCTACTCCGATTTGGAACAAATTTTTTCGCATATCCCAATACAGCGCACATTCCAATCCAGAATCAGCTGCCGCAAATGCAACCTGCGAATCACGTCCAAGAGAAGAGAGCACTATTGATTTCTGCGCCAATTCAGAAAGAGACACTCCGATCGCAAGCACGATCGATGACACGAGTGCCGCAAGAAGAAGTGTGAATCCTCGCTGCCCGACGTGATGTTTTATTATGATACGCATAGATGATTATGTAGCCGCGCTTCCATCTTCAACCCATCGAAAGAAGCTCTCGGAGATTGTCACGGTACGCGTTTGAAACGCACCCGTGTGCCATGACACCGTCACCGTGACTTTCACTTCATTAGTACCACTGCCCACATAGTGTGCCCGCACGGTACGAGTGAAGTTAGTGTCTGTCCATCCACTGTTATATCCATATAACGATCCATTGGTCTGAAGAGCAGGACACGTCGCACCGCACGGCGTCATCACATCAGTAAGAGCATCCACAATGAACGGACTATCATCGGTTGCAGGAATTCCTCCAAGCAAATCAGGATTCCCGACTCCGCGGGCAATACTCAAAATATTAGTATCGCGCTGTTCTCGTATCGTCTCAAACGCCTCTTGAGCCAAATGAAACGCTATCATTTGATCGCGCGCATAATACGAAACCGAGAGACTTTGTGATGCAAGCGACATAGGAACCACAATCGCTATCGTAAGCAGTGATACAGCAACCAACGTCTCTACGATAGTAAATCCTCTCATATATCAAGAAGTCGCTGTACCGCTGAAGCTTGCACATGGAACGTACTCGCCATTGGATCCCCCTCAATTCCCGCGCTTCCTTGTATGTCGATAATAACTTTCGGCTGTACGTTGTCGCTTTCACTATGATCAGATCCAACCACATAGAATGCGGCGCTGGTGATAGATACGTTTGAAGCGGTAATAGGAACCCACGTCACACCAGAATCCACCGATCTTTCGATGCGCTTGAGCACTGCGTTGTAGTGATACACCGTACGTGGAGATGACACGTCTTTTCCATTCGGCAAAAATGCAACCGTACTATCTCCTTCGCGGCAGTCCTGCGTCACAGAATAAAGTCCTCCGCCGCAGTGGTATTCCGAACCCAAACGAATGGCGCGCGCCATACTATCCACCGCAACATTGAGGTTGTCTACAACCGCTTCAATAGATTGCGCCTTACGCGACGCGTGCAACAGCGATAGAAGCGACCCTATCGAGATCATCATCACCACCGTGAAAAGACCGACGGCGACAATCATTTCGACGAGCGTAAAACCACGCATACCCGCACTCTGCAAACCATTTCGTGATGCAACAAGAGATGTAATCATACTAATGTTGGACGACAATCTGCCCTGATTGATCAATGATAACACTCGCTTGATCACCCTTTGGAGACTGAATGACGACGCGCGCACGTACGCTACATCCATCCGTGCGCACTACCGTACACGTCGACTGATTCGGGTTGATATACGCGTCGGATTCTGGGTGTCTAAAAACAATATCAAGCGAAGAGAGTCCGCATGTCTCTCGTTCACTGTCATTTTCATCATGCGTCTCGCACAAATTCACAATCGCATATCCACGATTGAACGTGCGCGTTTCCACCAATTCGGTCGAAGGATCGTACATGCCATCTCCCACGCCGTTATTACTTTCTGCGACATCGGCAAACAATGCATACGATGTCGGATGCGCGCTGTCAAAGTGCATTCCGTATCCTACATTGAAATTATCGGTACCGTACCTCCGCACGGCAATACCATACGTCTGCGCTTTGCGCACCGACAATGCAACGTCATACGCGAGATTACCGAGCACAACGTGCCCGCCAAATTGGTTGTAATTTGCCAAAGTGAGCGACGTCACGATAGTAAATATACCGATCACCACGAGAAGCTCGACGAGTGAGAAACCACGCCGCGAAGAAGCAGACAAATCCCGATCTCGGAGCATTGTGTCGCGAGTGGATATGTACCAAGCTGTCACCATGGAAAAAAAGGAAGCGCAATGCCATAGAGCATCGCAAACCATGTCAAAAAACAGCTAAGTACGAGAAACGGACCAAACGGAATCTCGCTTTGCATAGTCCACGCCGATGTATCGGCACCTACACATCCGATGTGCATTCGCGCCCATATCCATCGTCCGCCGCGTGACGACATTCCAAGCAACACCACACTCACTATCGCGCCTATGACAAACGCGGCAAACACCGCATAGAGACCAGCCTGTATGCCGAGTAACCACCCAAACGACAACGCGAGCTTCGCATCACCCAAACCCATCCACGTACCGCGAGAGACCAGCCAGAAAATAAACAGCGGCAATGCGGTTACGAAACCTTCTATCATGAGCAAGGGCACCCCTATTGCTACATATCCGCTCCATACTGCCATACACGCACCCGCAAACGCACATGCCGCGCATCCATACGCCCAGAGGTCAGGAATGAGCAAATGACGCATGTCATACACGCCTATTGCAACAAGGAGCGCCGCAACAGGCAACGCCAGTATCGTGAGAGACAACGGCAACGACGCGTACCCTATCACCCCAAACACCACTCCCGTGATCGCTTCGACTAATGGATATTGTATCGAGATAGACGCTCGACACATGCGGCATTTTCCGCGCAACACCACCCACGACATAATGGGGACGAGGTCGTACCACGCAAGATCCGTGTGGCACGACATGCACGCGCTCCTCCCCGCGACCGATCGTTCTCCATGACGCAGAATAAGGACGTTGAGAAAGCTTCCTATGATGAGTCCAAAAACGCCATACGCGACAAACGTCATGCTTCCAGTATATCAGCACAAACCCCGCGCGAGGCGGGGTTTGTGCCGTGTTGTGTATTTCTATCTCCTCCTACTGCTTTACGTCATACACAGGATCGGTACCCGAGAAGTTGGTGCCGCCGTTTGTGCACACTGTATCGCTTGCCGGTGCGTCGATATCGTTGGTGAGCGCGGAATTACTCGAGTCTTCGAGAGTTGCACCCAAGTGATATCCTCCACAAGTCGCCACCGACGAAGCACCACCCTGCAATGCAGCATATGAGTATGCGGTATTTGTGCTCGGATCGGTTGGCACTACCTGGATGTAATTACTTGCCGTAAGCGGCGCAAGGGTCGTAGGATATTGACTGTTTGCGTCGTAGTACAGCTCAAGAGCGGTCTTGATTTGACTGATGTCGGCAATGCGACGAGCGTCGCGTCCTTTTTTGCGAGCCACGTTGAGCGACGCCAAGACGACTGATGACAAGATACCGATAATGGCGATCACCACCAAGAGTTCGATCAGGGTGAAACCGCGGGAGCTTTTTGTATGCATAGACGATGTATATTACAAATAATGTTGATAACCTGTCATTCATTGTACTGCTAGAGCCACCGTGCACAAGCGTCCAATTTTCCAGAAGTGGATAGCAATCATCAGACGCTATTTGCAATCTTCGTCAGTAGCGGAGGAAGCGAGGAACGATCCAACGGTAGTCGTCGCATTCCCAAGAGAATCAACACAGAAGAACGTACCGCTCACATTCACCAGAGGGACATCAATCGCCCAGCCATTCGCATCAGCATGACACGTCAGCTTGCCCGCTCCTCCTGCCGCACTCGTATTGATTGCTGCCCCTGCAGTAGTTGCATCAGAATTTGATTTCGCACTGTTGAGAATACCAACAAGTGTCGCATCAGTACAAATAGCCGACGAATATGCGCCATTGTTTGATGCCAGTAATTCTGCTTGGCCGCGAGCTGAGCTGAGAGAGCGCTTGATCGCTGCATCACGTCCCTTCAAGCGGGCGCTGTTGAGCGACGCCAAGACGACCGATGAGAGGATACCGATAATGGCGATCACCACCAAGAGTTCGATCAGGGTGAAACCGCGGGAGCTTTTTGTATGCATACAATTTTGCGAGTGAAATTTTAAAACAACATCTAATAGGTAGAATTATACGTGCATCTAGTTACCGTAACAAGTATGGACTGTGAATACTCTTTATGATAACGAAAAACACAGCCTCGTATGAAGCTGTGTTTTTCAACATAAACTAGACGTTAGTTACAATCGTCGTCGTTTGCTCCAAGAGACGTCGCAGCCAAAACACCAGAGTATCCTTTTGAATCAACACAGAAGAACGTAGATCCTGCAGAAACACTCGGAAGCGGCACTTCAATACCCCAACCATTGGCGTCGGAATGACACGTTGCGGTGTTAGTCGATCCTGCTGTACCTATGGTAGTATTTATAGCCGCTGCCGCTGCTGTTGCAGTGGAGTTTGACTTCGCATTGGTAATGATGCCTGTCATCGTCGTATCGGTACAAATAGCCGACGAATATGCGCCGTTGTTTGATGCGATCAGTTCTGCTTGGCTGCGAGCAGAATTGAGTGCTCCCTTGATCGCTGCATCACGTCCCTTCAAGCGGGCGCTATTGAGCGAAGCCAAAACGACTGACGAAAGAATACCGATAATGGCGATCACCACCAAGAGTTCGATCAGGGTGAAACCGCGGGAGCTTTTTGTATGCATAGCTATGATTGTGCCGTGAGGCTAAATAAAAATAAATAATATACGACTGTTACCTAGCGTATTGTAGCGACCCGTGCGTTTCACGCAAGGAGTTATACACAGCCCCTACAAGCCCTAGAACGTCGCCGCGACGTTGTAGATTGGGACGAGAACTGCAGCAATAAGAAAACCAACGCCAAGCGCCAAGACAACGATCATGAGTGGTTCGATAAGCCCCACAAGAGTATCGACGGCGTTGTTGACCTCGCGTCGATAAAACTTTGCCATGGTGTCGAGCACGTTGCCCATATTACCCGTCTCTTCGCCTATTTTTACCATAACGCGCACAATGCCCGGAATTTCAGGATGTTTCCGCAATGCCTCGGAGAGCGGCTGTCCTATCCGCACATCGGCTGCCGTCTCACGCAACACACGCTCATACACAGGATCACCCACTACTTCGGTAGTGATTTCTAGTCCGCGCATAATTTGCACGCCACTACGCAGCATGGTTGAGAGATTGTCGGCAATACGCGAAAGGAACAATTTTTGATAGATGCCACCCACCACAGGTATTCCGAGTCGCCCTCGAGAAAACAATTCATACCCGCGCTCCGTACGCGCCAATCGGTATATGAAGAATCCACTAATCACAATCAAGAGAATAAAAAGCACCATGTAATGAGTCATAAACTGACTCAATCCTATAACCACTTTTGTGTAGATGGGGATATCTTGCCCCGCAGAATCGAGCATGTCGGCGAGTTTCGGGATAACGAGTGTCATCATCAGCACCATCACAATACCAAACGTGAGGAGGACAAATACGGGATAGATGAGCGCGTTCTTCGCTTTTTTTGTGATTTCGTAGTTTCGATCGAGGTAATCCGCCAAGAATGCGAATGTTTCGTCGAGCTTACCTGTTTCTTCACCCGCTTTCACCATGTTGACATAAAACGGCGTAAACACATCAGGATGATGAGACAGCGCGACCGATATTGAAAGACCGTTCTGTATATCACCAGCGATAGCAGAGAGCTTTTCTCCAAGCAATGGCGTACGTGCTTCACTCGAAAGCAGCTGAAACGCACGCAACGCCGATACTTGTGCTTCAAAAAGGGTCGTTATCTGACGTGAAAGTATGACAACATCTTCGTTTTTTACACTCTCAAACCAACGAATGTTCATTGAGAAATTGGCTGCTTTCGGCTTCTCTGGATTGATGGTCGATATGACCAGCCCTCGACGCTGAAGCGCCGTGATCGCAACGTCTATCGAAACAGCCTCGATAGAGCCTTCTCGTTTGCTCCCGTCGGAATCAATAGCTTGGTAGGTGAAGATTGCCATAACTCGATTACAGAAGACGCTGGAGCGCGTTTGGATTGAGCGAGTACTGGTAGGCACTCTCTATAGAAATATCGCCCCGTGTCGCCAATTCGGCAAGCGTGCGATTCATATCGATCATGCCCTCGGACATACCCGTTTCAATGACCGTAGGAATCTCGTGCGTTCGTTTCTCACGAATAAGGTTGGCGACTGCTTTTGTGTTGATGAGTAATTCATACGTCGGGATGAGTCCGCCAGAGATGCGTGGGACAAGACGTTGACTGAATATACCCGAAAGAGAAGCCGCGAGCTGAAGTCGTATTTGATCTTGTTGTGCAGAAGGAAACGTATCAATAATTCGATCAACTGTCTGGGCGGCGTCGTTGGTATGCATGGTTGAGAAAACCAAATGCCCCGTTTCGGCAGCAGTCACCGCAGCTGCCATTGTTTCTGGTCCACGCATTTCTCCCACAAAAAGCACGTCGATGTCTTGTCGAAACGCAGACATGAGTGCGGTCGGAAAATCTTTTGTGTCGATGCGTACTTCGCGTTGATCAATGAGTGATTGTTTCGGCTCAAAGATATATTCGATAGGATCCTCAATGGTCACAATGTGTTCCGCGCGCTCGGCATTGATGAGCTCGACCATAGACGCAAGCGTGGTCGTCTTGCCCTGTCCCACCGGACCAACCACAAGGAAAAACCCCTGTGATTTGCGAGCAAATGTCGCAAGGATGTCTGGAAGATTCAATTCCTGGAATGTTTTGATGTCATTTGAAATGAGTCGAAGCGCCACAGCGACCGAACCCCGTTCAAAGAAAGCATTGCCACGAAAACGCAGCTTGTCTTCACTCTCATAGGCGAAATCCGCCTCCTGATTCTCCAAAAAACGCTTCTCCTGATCTGACGTCATGAGCGCCTTCGAAAATCCGAGCGTATCTTCGCGTGTCAAAATGGGCTCCCTAAGCATTGGCATGAGTGCGCCCGCCACTCGGATGGTAGGATGAGCACCCGCAGAAAAATGGAGATCCGACCCACCTTCGTGCACGAGCACGTTCACATATTTCTTCAACACAGCTGTATAATCCATTGCGTGTATTGTACCGCGTCTACCCGCGTCATGGGGCGACTATCCACAAGCGACTATCCACGCGTATCCCCTCACGACATGTTCGACGAGGTCTTTGCAGCGCGACGGCGCGAAACAGAGGGATTTTTCAGCAGAAAAATCCCGACCTCGGAGAATCGTGTCGTGATGGGATACGTACCCGACTATCCACGCGTGAGTTATGAGGTCTTGCGCTTCCTTTCTTTGATGGCATCGAGTACCGTACTAATGACTTCTGCCGGTATCCGACTTGCTTTGACGATATAGAAATCGGCGCCCATTGCTTTTGCGCGCTGCTCATCAGCAAGATCATTTTGATTACTCAGTGCAATGAGCGCTGCCCCTGGAGCTAAGTGCTCATCAATAACCTGTCGCAAAAATACTAATCCACTACATTCTGGCATAAGCACGTCAAATATGACCGCGTCAACACGGAATCCTTTGCGCAACGTATCGAGCGCTTCCTTTACTGATACAAACACACGTACCTGACATCCTGCTTTCGTGAATTTCTCACCGTAAATCTCGACGAGAAACTTGTCGTCATCAAGCAATAAGATGCTAAGAGGTGCCTTTGATTCTTCCATAATGCGTATTATAGCGTTGTTTTTTGTGCGGACGCTGGCTCTTCATCCATAGCAACGGTCGTCGAGAGCCTGCTTGCTTCAGAGAATGGAATTTTCTTCGCAAACGCTGCCATCATCGCATCCTCCTGCATCGTAAGCATACCTTGCGATCGAGCCACCGTCCAGAGCTTTGACTCGATAGGGCTTTCTAGCACGATACGCTCAATGTTCGGGGACATTTCCAATACTTCAAACACCGCCATTCGCCCTCGCAAACCTGTAGTCGACGTATCGGTCGGGGATGGTTCCCACGCAGTGGCAGGAATAGGAAACCTGTGTTCAAGAGGCAACGACTGCATCTGCACTTCAATAAGCTTCCGATCACTGGCTGTGATTTCAACCTCGGCTCCACTCCCTTCCGCAAACGTACGCACCAAACGCTGCGCGACCGAAGCTATCAAAACAGGCGGAATAAGGTAAGGCTCGACTCCCATGTCGATAAGACGAGGAATCGTCCCTACGGCGCTGTTGGTGTGAATCGTCGAGAGGACAAGGTGCCCAGTAAGCGCCGCTTGAATGGCAAGTTTTGCCGTCTCACTATCACGAATTTCCCCCACCATGATCACGTCAGGATCCTGGCGCAGCGTGGTACGCAAACCACTTGCAAACGTGTAATCTATTTCTGGTCGTATTTGAGATTGTGTCACGCCCTCCATGTAATATTCGATCGGGTCTTCGAGAGACAGTACGTTTTTCTTTTCTCGATCTACTTCTGAAAGCATCGAGTAGAGGGTTGTTGTCTTGCCCGATCCCGTAGGACCTGAAATAAGGACAAGACCGTGCGGCCGCTTGACTGACGAGCGCAGGAGCGCGAGATTTCGATCAGACAACCCAATGTCACCAAGTGCGATAAACCCCTGATCGCGATCCAAAATACGTATGACGATCTTTTCTCCATACGACGACGGAAATGTGGAGACACGGAAGTCAATCGATCTGCCGTCTATGGATGCGGAGAAACGCCCATCTTGAGGTTTTCTCTGTTCGTCGAGGCGGATTGAGGCAAGCACTTTGATACGAGCCACGAGAGCCCGATGAGTACCTATCGGCAGTACGACACTGGTATGAAGCTCTCCGTCAACACGATAGCGCACGCGCACGCCTGATCCTTGTGGTTCAATGTGCACATCGGACGCTTTTCCATCGATTGCATATCGCAAAATTGTCGAGACCATCTTTATAGTAGGCGCATTTTCTGTGATCTCGTTGACTGGCTCCTTCGTGGTAGACGACCGCTTGACATCTGGATCATTGAGATCAAGCGGCGCCGACTCGGTATCAAAATCGTTTCTGCTATCTTTTTTTGTTTCTTGCACCGTTTTTAGCTCCGTGAGCGCCCTATCCACATCACCTCCGATACCGTGATACGATGCAAACACCTTTTCAAAATCACCTTGTGAAATCTGATACACCTTGAACGGCATACCCGTCGTTCGCGCGATAAAATTGAGGGCGTCAAATCCAGAAATATCAGTCGGATCGACCATGCCAATCTCGAGCACTCCGTCTACGACACCAAGCGGCACGAGATGATAATTTCCCGCGGTTTCTTCCGGAATGTATCGCAATACTTCTTGCGGCACAGGCGCATCATCGAGTGATCGCATGTCTCCTTGCGCAAACGGAGCATCATGAGCATGTACGTCTGCCATACTAGTACTTCTTGCGCGATGGCGAAAACAGTTTCGGAGATAGTGTCGTCGTGGCAGGCGACACTACGGTGAGAGGCGCAAACGGATTATCTCTTCCTATCGCTTCTGGGACGATTTGTGTGCTGAAATCATGCAAACTCGCAAACAGCGGATCAGAGAAGATCGAACCAGACAGTGTTACCGCATGAAGCCGCTTGAGAGCTGCGACTAAATCTGCATCGGTTGCCACGTTTGCATCAGCTACGCGTTCCGTGGTGAGAAGAGCGGGGGCATTCCCGCCAGAACCAAGCACTCCAAACCACACCACGCACCCAGCAACGAGCACGACCAGACCTATCACGAGCATTTTATTTTGAGATAAGAATTCCATATGCTTATTTGAGCCAATAGGTGCGTATCATCATATCGTATTGATACTGACCAACCGCTTGCGATGAATCAGGGACAATACCCAAAGACACCACGTCTACAATACGGAGACTTGATTCAATATCCTTGAGAAATGCGGTGAAATCCTCGTACGTGCCATGCATAGTAAAACTAAGCGTGAGCGAATCGTATTTCTGATCATTTTTACCAATAGGCTGCGCGGCGCCAACCGATGCGCTCTGGCTGGAATTTTTTGCCGCTTGTCCAATCGCAACATTTTCAAGCGACATGCGGTGTTTTGAAGCAAGATTGTCAAGATCGAGAACGAGACGCACGTTGTCGACATGATCAGGCAACGACCTATTCAATCGATCGAGATCTCCCGGCTCAAATGAATTGTAGCGATCGAGGAGGCTTTTTTTCAATTCTTGCAATTCTCTTGCCTTAGCAAGAGCCTGTGAATATTCAGAACTCTGATTCTCAAGGACTTTTACGTTATCGTAGGTTGGCTGGGTATACAGAAAGAGCGTTGCCCCCGCGACCCCAAGACTGCACAATGAAAAGATTATTTTTCCCATATAATTAGTTTGTTTGTGCTGACTTTGCCGAAGAATCTCCACCTTCACCCCCAGAAGACACGCTCGGCGATGAAAGCGGCGGCCCGCTCGACGTATCTGATGCAGGCACCGCGGCGCTCACCACCTGTGCATACCGTATATCGGCAGGACTGAGCTCACCTGTCACCGAAAAATGCACTCCATC
Source organism: uncultured bacterium (assembly GCA_903824595.1). Taxonomy (GTDB): domain Bacteria; phylum Patescibacteriota; class Minisyncoccia; order Phycocordibacterales; family UBA2100; genus UBA10103. The sequence goes on along the minus strand of CAIJXH010000017.1, from coordinate 14,696 downwards.
GGAAGATCGTGTGATGCCTGAAAAAATAATGTCTTTCATGAAACCAGTCTTGCCAAACAAATCGGCTTGAAGCGCAATCGAGTTGATGCTATTGGTCACTCCGTCCATCTTGAATGAAATTGCTCCGCCATCATCGCTTGTTATCATGAGAGATTTGAACGAGACGGTCTTGATGGTCGTTTGTTGAAGCGCGCTAAACACCAATGAAAAAGCTTCGTGCCGAGATAGAAGCTTTCCCGCCACTTGCATACGATCATCGAGCTTGGTGCATTTTTCTACAAACGAAGGTTCAAGCGCGTCTTTTACAGTCCCTAATTGCTTGAGTTTCGATGTGTTACTGGTATCCACATACTGCTGATAGAGAAATACACCCGCACCCAATCCGAGTGAAGCGACCATGAGCACGATCGAGATGAGCATGAAGAAATCTGCCATGCTTGCCGAATCGGCAGTTGGACGCATTTGAGGCGCCTCATGCGGTATGAACGAAGGTTTTGGAATAGGGTTGGTTGGCATAAATTTTCTATGATTCTTTCATCGCGTGCAGTACAAGCCCCATAGCTACCGCAAAACAAGGACCAATATCATGCAATACACCGCTCATAAACGCAGGCGCCTCTACTCGTGAAAAAGGATCGGCAATCTCTACTTCGGCATTCAACGAGGCTTTTGCCTGATCTGCGATACCGGGAAGCGACGCGCCGCCGCCTGTAAGGACGACGCGCGATACATTCTTGTTGTATCGCTGCCCGTAGCTCAATAATACGCGATTCACTTCAGAAAATACACGACCGAGTGTTGATAACAATGCCATCTTTATTTTCTCATTCTCATCGACAGAGAACGCAGAGGAACCATGCAGCCCGCATTCGCGCTTGATTCTCTCTGCTTTCTCAAATTCCCACCCAAGGGATCGAGCAAGCGTATCAGTGATCTGCTGCCCTCCGACCGTCACCAAATGCGCGAGACGCACAATACCGCGCTCAACCACATAGAGCTTGGTGGTAGACGCCCCTATATCGGCGAAGAGCGCTGGCGCGATCGAATGTTTATTGGATGAACGAACAGCGCTAAATATCTCAATTTCATAAAAATCACTGTCAAGCCCTGCTGCCGTGGTGATGGTTCGATAATCAGACAGCGTACTGTTTTGCACCGCCACCAACACAATGCGCTGTTTCTTGACATTTTTTTGCGTCGCAACCTTCGTAATTCTGTCAAACGCACTTCCATCTTGCTCGTCCTCAGGTACGACCATCCAATCGAGCGTAACTTCGGAAATAGGAACGGGAATATATTTGCGCGCCTCAATAGGAAGCATTGTTTTCAACGTAGCCGAATCGACTACAGGAAAATCGATAACCGATATGAGGCTTGAGGCAAACGGTATTGATATATTGGCATGTTTCGCGGTTACATTCGCTTCTTTCATAAGCGTACGCAGCGCTTCAGTCATATCGTTGGGCGGCAATCGCACTGCTTTTCCGATAGGTTGGCGCGCGTACGGACCAAGCGCTATTTCACCATATGTTTCAAGAATCGCACTTCCTCGAGAAGCACGGCACTGCACCATTTTCACCGATGCGGCCCCTATGTCTATTCCCACAACGCTTTCATGCGATGAGCCCGCAAACACATTCGTTATAGAATCGAGAAAAGAAACCATTGTATGCAGTATATCATGGCAGGGTAATGAGCGAATGCCGCATGGCTATATCGATTTCTTTCTCAATCCCAAGTATTATGTCGTCATGCGCATCAGCATCATCGGCATGCCAGGGAGCGGCAAGACAACACTGGCGGAGAGAATCAGTAAAAAGCTCGACATACCGCACATTCACCTCGATCGATTTTGGTTTGAAGCGGGCGGGCAAAGAAACAGCCGCACCACACCCAACATTGAGAACGTGCGAGCATATATCCGAGAGAAAACACTCGAAGCAATCGGGAAAGAATCGTGGGTCTCGGATGGATTCTACTCGCGCATTCAGCCGGAAATCGCCGCACGAGCCGATACCATTATTTTTCTCGATATTCCCCTCTGGCGGCGACTCATCAATCACACAACGCGCATCGGATATGCCGATAGACACAAAGAACTCACGTTGCGTCAAGAGATTCTGTTCTTCTTCGACATCATCCGTCGCCATTTCACCGCAAGACCGAAAATCCAGGCACTCGTCCGTGAACACCGAGACAAACTCATTATTCTCACGTCATACAAGAAAGTCGATGTATATGTGCGCAATCTGTAATCCATCCTAGAGGTGTCGCCTCTAGGATTCCAGAGATCGAGTACCGCTTTCGGGTCGAGCGTGATATGTTCCGGCAACAGCGTCTGTACGTCGGCGACGGCTTTCATGAACGCATCGTAATTACTGCCAATGCGTTTTCGGTTGATGGTGTAGCCGCACGTGATGTGCTCGCGGAGGATACGCGTCGCCCACTGACGGAATTGTGTCGCGGTATTGGAATTCACCCGATACCCGACGGAAAGAATGGCGTCGAGATTATAATATTCAATAGTACGAACGACTTGACGACTGCCTTCGATTTGAACTGTTGCATTTTTTGCAACAGTTAGTGTCGCTTTCAATTCTCCTTCATTATATATGTTCTTCAAGTGGCGAGATATCACCGACCTGTCACGACCAAAGATTTGAGCGATCTGATCAAGGGAAGCCCATATCGTATCACGCGACACATCGCCCCGCAGCTCAATCGCTCCGTCTTTTGCCTGGTAGATCACCAGTTCATCAATCGAGTGCTTCTTTTTCAGCTTCATAGGCACATTGTACGCTACCCCAGCAGCTTCCGCACCGCTTCCTCCCCCTCCCCAAACCGCTCCAGCACCTCTTTGCAATACGGATTGTATCGAAACACGTCGCGGAACAACGCTTCATCATTTTTCACACTCTCGACCGCGTCCATGATATACCCAAAAGAAGCAGTGTCGATTGGCGTACGATCAAATCCAGAACGCGCGATAATTTGTCCGATGAAATGCGTCAGAAAGAGCGTCTCGGCAAGATGAATGTCGTGCTGATCGGCGTTCATCGAAACAACCGTGAATCCGCATAGGGAAAGGAAACGAGAAAGCGCGTCAACGTCTTGTATTTCGAGTGTATGCTCGGTTATAACAACGCGAAACCCCGTCACGTCACCGTGTTTCTTTTTGTAGCTCTCAGGACCCCACATTGGATGCGTTGCAATCCAGCGGCGGTTGCCCGCCAGCCGCCGCAACACCTCGACCGTATGCGCTTTGACCGTCGCCACGTCGACGATAATACCGTCCGTTCGCATGAGCGGCAGTATTTCTTTGAGCTTGTTCTCAAACGCATGAATAGGCACCGCAAGCACCACCACATCAGACGACGCCGTATCAGCCAGCGAAAAGAACGTGACGCCATCAGGCTCTTTGCGCAAGGAATACACGCGCACATCAATGTTCGGCACAAAACGCTTGGCGAGCGTAGAAAGCAGTGTGCCAAACGCACCGTAGCCGACTATGCCAAGCGTGCGGATCATGCGCGCTTCCGCGCGAGATATCGCTCCGCGCTCACCAAAAGCGGCGTCGCGAGAAAGATCGATGAATACGTACCAGCAATAATACCCACGAGAAGCGTAAGAGAAAAGTCACGCGTGGATGCCGGACCCATGTGATATAAAACGAAGAGTGTGAAAACAACCGTGAGCGACGTGTTGATCGAGCGCACAAACGTCTGATTGAGCGAACGACCGGCGGTCTCCGCAAAATCCTCGCGCCTTCCCCTGTCTTTATTCACACGCAAATTCTCACGTACTCGATCGAAGACGACGATTGTATCGTGAATGGAAAAGCCGAGCACGGTGAGAACCGCAGTCACAAAGAGCGAATCCACCTGTGCGCCGAAAAAGTGTCCGAGCATGGCATAGAAACCAACGGGCACGATCACGTCGTGCACGAGCGTAATGAGCGCGATCAGTCCGTATGTCCACGATGAAACAGGCTGCGACACTTTTCTAAACGCAAACGCGATAAACAAAAGAATCGCGAGCAGCACGAGCGTGAGCGCGATAAGCGCTTTACTACGAAGTTCGGCACCGATGGTAGGACCTACCTCGGTAAGCTGGCTGATCGTCGCAGGATACATACCGCCGACCGAGAGAATTTGAGGCAAATCAGTGCGTTCGATCTCCGTGAGGTTGGCGGCGCGGACCACGTAATCATTCGATCCTGCTTCGCGAAGCGAATAACCATTGAAGCCAGCCGTGTCGAGCGACCGCTGGAGCGCTTCGGGTGTCGGACGTCCTCCCGCATACGTCGCCTGTATCAATGTGCCGCCCGTAAAATCGGTGCCGAGACGCAAGCCAAACACCGCAATCGACGCGACAGAAGCGAGTACAAGCAGTGCTGTGATCGCGAAGAACAATTTTCTGTAGATGACGATGATCATATGAGATTAGTGTGAGATGCCCGATCCGAGCAAAAATCGCGTAAACGCATTTTTTCCTCCGACGCCGAGCGCCAAGAGAAACGTGCGTGAAATCGAAATCGCCGTGATCATCGAAATAATCACACCGAGCCCGAAGACGAGCGCGAATCCTTTGATAAGCGACGAACCAAACCAGAAGAGGATCGTTGCCGTGATGAGCGAAGAGATGTTGCTGTCGCGGATAGATGGCCATGCACGCGCAAAACCATCTTGAATAGCCACCTCCATATCCTTACCCGAGCGACGTTCTTCTTTCACGCGCTCGAAAATAAGAATGTTTGCATCCACTGCCATACCAACAGAGAGAATAAAAGCGGCAATACCAGCGGCGGTGAGCGTGACGGGGATAAGTTTGAACAACGCAAGAACCATGACGACATACATCGCAAGAGCGACCACCGCGAGCACTCCTGGTACGCGATACCAGAGCATCATGAAAAACCCCACGACACCCACGCCCCACAAGCCCGCCATCACACCGTCGCGCACCGCTTTATCTCCCAATGTTCCAGAGACCGTCTGCGTAGAAATAAGCTCGATCGGCACAGGCAATGCGCCGTAATTGAGATTGCGAGAAAGAGTCTTTGCATCTTCGACAGAAAAACCACCAGAAATAACCGCAGTCCCATCGGGAATCTCTTCTCGAATAACGGGCGTAGAGATCGGTTGCCCATCGAGAAAAATACCAAATACGCGACCCACATTCTGCTTGGTAAGTAGCGCAAATGCGGAAGAACCCGAGGAATCAAAATGCAGTACGACCACTGGCTGCGTGAGACGTCCCATACCGCCCTGAAATTGAAGCTCGGCACTCTTCAGATTCTTGCCTGTGATCGCAGGGGCTTCAAACGCAGCACTGATGCTCGATGCGGAAAAATCGCTCGGCACAGAAGCATTCGGCTTGAGCATACGAAATTCAAGAACAGGCGTCTGACCGATCAGCTCGATCGCTTTCTCCGTGTCTGTCACGCCGGGGAGCTCCACGATGAGACGATGTTCATTGCCACCGAGCGCGCTCGCCTGCTCCGTCTGCACGATTGGTTCCGATACTCCGAAAAGATTGACTCGGCGTTCGATCGTATCGCGCAAAGATGCCATCGAACCCTCAATGTCCGACGACTTGATCGCATCCACTTTGGCACGATACACAAGCTGCGTGCCCCCAGAGAGATCGAGTCCGAGCTTGAAAGGGCGCGTCGCGTGAATTTGCGAGCTATATACAAACCACCCCACACCCACTCCAACAAGCAGGACAAAAATCGCAGCAAATCTCTTTTGAGCCATGGGCAGAAGAGTACCTAAAATGGAGATTTTTGCAACACATGACACATGTTCACCTTTTGAAGGTTATGATGCGCATTGCGCCAACACAAGCAAATTCTTGAATATCATCGCCACCGCCACCGGTCCCACGCCGCCGGGAACGGGCGTAAAAAGAGATGTTTTTGAAGCACACGCAGGATCGGCGTCACCAACAACCTTGCCCGCCTGTTCGCTCGTTGCCGCATCTATAAGCGCAACACCCTCCTTGAGATGTTCTGGTTTTATAAAAGCCGGATCACCCATGCCAAGGACAATAATATCGGCATTCTTGAGATCATCGATCGATCCTTCAGTACGCGTGAAAAACGATACGCGGGCGCCGAGACTCGCGAGCAAGGACGCGGCAGGCGCGCCCACGAGGCGCCCCGAACCAGCAACGATGACTCGTTTGTCGCGCGGATCGACACTTCCCCGTGCAAGCAACTCGACAACGGCGAGCGCGACAGGCGCACGTACCCGTCTATCTTCATCAGCTATACGTGGATTGATCGCATCTACATCCTTCTCTGGCGGAATCGCTGAAAGCACCGCGTTGGTATCAATAGGTACAGGAAGCGGCAATTGCACAATGATACCGTTCGCCACACGCGACAACGTTTCAATTTCCGCAATCACTTCCGTCGTCTGCACCTTGTCAGACAAATTCACGCGTACCACATCAACTCCGAGACGCGCCGCGCTCCGCGATTTTATCCGCACAAAAGACTCAATCACGGGATCATTCCCCACAACGACAATCCCCAACCGCACACATGTACCGAGCATCGCATAGCACGGAGCGAGATCCACATACATGTCTTCAGCTATGGCTTTGCCGTCGAGTATCATGCGATGCCAAATAATTGTTTTAATTCTGCGATACCATCTTCCAGATTTTCTTTCGGCTCCCATCCGAGGAGCTCTTTAGCCTTTTGATTATTAGCAAGTGAATCATGTGCTTCAATGCGCGGCGCCCCATAGACGATCTCGCCTCCAAACATTTCGGCAAGTTTCTGTATCGTAACGTTGCGCCCGGCACCAATATTGATCACTTCACCCTTTCCTACTTTCCCACTCTCCGCTGCCAAGATATTGGCACGCACCACGTCACGCACATGAGTAAAATCGCGCGTGATCGTACCGTCGCCATAGATAGTGATTGGTTTTCCTTCTTTGCGCGCAGTGATGAATCGTCCGATGGCGAGCGCGTATGCACCGCTTGGATCAAGGCCAGGACCATAGATATTGAAATAGCGAAGCGAGACCGTTTCGAGCTTGTAGATAGACGGCCACATGCTCACAAACAGTTCCGCGGCGTACTTTTGCACACCATACGGATGTACCGGCGCGGCAGGCATGTCTTCGGTGAGCGGCAACGTTTCCTGTGCGCCGTATGCCGAACCCGAACTTGAATACACGACGCGAGACACACCCGCATCCGTTGCAGCCTTCAACACCGACACGGTACCCGTGATGTTGTTGTCGGTCGTGTCGAGCGGCTCGTCTATCGAGAACTGAACGCGCGGCTTGGCGGCCGTATGAAACACCACGTCGGCTCCGATACACACCTTTTCAATGTCTTTTGTCGCGCGTATATCGGCCTCGATGTAGGTTGCGCCGTCGAAAAAACGACTCGGAATTTTCCCCGCCGAATAGTTGTCGACGCTGCGCACATCCCATCCCTGCGCAAGAAGCTCGCGCACCAAGTTACTCCCGACAAATCCCGCCCCACCGGTTACTACGACTTTCTTCATCTTCCTATACTACCCCGTGGAGTGAAAACGTGCGAGGCGTTGTTTTTCTTTTACAGCGTGACGGATGTCGCGCCTTCGGGCGGAGTCGAACTCGTAGCATCTGACGAACCAGTTTCTGAATCGGAAGGCGAGGTTGTCGCGACAGAAATAATATCCTGTGTGGTCGTCGCGGCGCCTTCTGTAGACGAAAGCGCGGAGGGCGTCGTTTCGACAGAAACGGACTCGGAAGTCGACTCTGGCATGACAACCGAAGGCGCGGAGATTGGAAGCGCGACATCGGGCACCGGCTCCGGCATGGGCTTCACGACGACCGGCTCGGGAATCTGATCAAGCGAAAGTCCGACGAGACCAGCGAAAGCATTTGCCGGACGAGATGATCGCTCGTCGGCGATCTTCTGCTCCGCTTCTTTCGCTCTCGCGAGGTATGCACGCTCGCCGTTTTCGATGTCCAGTAGTTTCTCTCGCGCGTATCCAGCAAGCCCACCATCGCCGAGTGCGTCTTTCCCGACGGAGAAACTGCCATCGCGCTCACTTCCTCGCCATGCACCATCTTCTGGTGCGAGCGTTTGCAAAGAATAATTCACGACATACTGCGCGTCGGTTTCCGAAACGCCGGTGATCTTCGTCCCGAAATCAAACGCGGCAAGGTCGGCGGAAAGTAGGATGCTCGCGTCCATCGGCTCCGACGCGGAAGCAATCGCAGAGAAAACGGACGGTACCGGCGGAATGTTCTCCGGCGTAAACGCAGTCGTCGCGGCAAACGCCGACCCGCCGATGAGCACCAATCCCAGCGCGACGACCGTCGCGTTGTTGTAGGCGAGGAAGTGAACGGCTCGTTTAATAAGTTCGCTCTTCATAGTTCAATATGATTAGGCCCGCGCATACTGTTTTTCGATAATGCGGATGCGGCGTTCGTGATCCAAGACCATGACGACATCCTTGTCTACCGCTTTTTCGGTCGGTGTGAGACGGTCAATGATCTCTTCTTTGTTCTGCTCGAGTTTGTCAGTAACAAATCGTTTGACGTCCTCTATTTGTTCAGTGAGATCGCTTTTCATGGCAACAATATCGCTTTTCATGGCAACAATATCGCTTTTTATGGCGACAAGATCATCTTTCGTAGCAAATCGTGCAAGATCGTCTTTCATCGCCACCTCGCTTTTCAGCGGCATGTGCTCGCGGATAAACTCAAACAACTCCTGCACCTCCGTTTTCTGTTTGCTTTTCTCTTTCATACCATCCGATTATATCACGTCAAATATTCACGCAATGCTACCGGGCGGAAGCCCGAGCCGACTTTCCATAGATCGCCGAAGACAGAAAGAATCCGCGTGGCGAGCGCGTACTTGTGCGCCTTGGCGAATTTTTGCGTAACCTGTTTTATCCAGAAGAGGAATGTATACGATTTCTGGAAGATTTGGAGGTCGTGCAACATAGCGGAAGAGATTGAAGAAGATACAAAATGCAAGATTATAGATTGATAGATTCAAGATTGTAGAGTAACCCCTTCAACGAGAGCACCGAAACCCAAGGGACGTGCCCACAGCGGACGGCGAATTGTTCAGACCCAGCGCGAACGCACCATCGATCGCGCCATCGTTCCAATTGCCGCCGCGGATGAAGCCCGCAATGGTGGCAAAACCGCCTCGGTACCATTGGTCGTTGGTGGTGCGCGTGTTGCCGCAGACGCCGTCGCCGCTTGTGGAGCATGCCTGCCATCCAGCCGCCGCGCTGTTGACGATTGGATAGTCATTGGTAACCGTCTGATCCACCCATTCCCAGACATTGCCGCCGAAGTCCCAGATGTATTGCCCATTTGATAATTTGTACACGCGACGTTGGCTGTTCCATGTACTAAGGTCGCAGGTCTGGCCGGTGTCAGAGCAGGGCGAGGAGTCGGCGGCGGTCGCGAGCGCGGATGAGGGGCTGTTGTCGGAATGACCGTCGCTCATTTGGTTGGTGCCGACGACACCGCCGTTCCAGTTGAACCCGACATTCTCGACATCATTTGCAATCGCCTGCCACTCTTTCTCCGTGATGAGGTGCTTGCCGGCGCGCTTGCATTCGGCTCTCGCGCTGGTCTGCGCGATGGATACCCACGGCGAGCCGCCTTGCACCGATACCTCATTGCCGCTTGATGATTGCGCTTCGTATTTGTCCACGCAGAATCCCTGCTGACCATTTGCGGGCGAGGCGGGTACGGGAATCATGCCAGAGGGACAGGTAGCCGGATTTACTGCATTTGTATAGAGCGCATTGCCCAAGACGAGATTGCCCTGGCTCGCGAACGTCGGGTAGCCCTGCACGGGCGTGGTCGGGCACGCGCCGCCGTCGCAGAGATACATGTTGCCGTTGAGCATGTTGAGGATGGCACCGGTCGCGCTGAGATTGAGCGCGCCGGAGGCGTCGGTATAGAGCTCGGCATAGCGGGTGGCATCGTACGAGATGCGCTCTTGCGCGGAGGCGGCTGTCTTGAAGATCGTTAAGGGAGCGAGCGACGTGGTGGTGCCGACGAGGAGATTGATGCCAGTAGAGAGGTAGGTGTTGGAGCCGCTATTGGTGAAGTAGTTGGCGGGCGTGGTGGTCGCGATCACCTTCCCTGTAGTATCTACCGCCAAAAAGGTGCCGGTGGGAGTGGCGAGCGACGTGAACCACACGGTACTGGTGGCAGTGAGCATGGAGGTGCTGGCGTTGCCGAAGTTTTGCAGAGCAGTCCACCAGTGGGAGACGTTCATCGCCAAGGTTGCTACCGCTGATCCAGGTCCGGTCGCAGTGATATCGCCGGTGAGAGCGGTGAGGTAGGAGCCGGCAGCTTGCTTCCCATTGAAGGTGTTCCAGTCGGTGGCAGAGAGGAGGCCGGAGACGCTGGTGTTGGCGGTGTTGAAGAGTGAGGAGGTGGCGACGCCTTGGTAGGTGGTGCCGTTCCAGGAGAGGAGGTTGCCGAGGGAGGCGGGGGTCGAGGTGCCGGTGCCGCCGTTCCCTGGTGTGAGTGCGTTGGTGAGATTCAGGGTGCCGATTGTGGAGAGGACGGAAGACGCGTATACCGCAGAGAGGTTGGTGGTCGTTGCATTCGTTGCGACGAGATTCGTGGTCGTGGCGTAGGTGAAGGTGCCATTGCTGGCGGTGACGGTGTTGGACGTGAGATTGTCGATGGTCGCGGCGTCGGTGTTGATCGCATTGACGATGGTGCCCGCGATAGAAGCGGCCGTGATGGAGCCGCCGGTGATTGTGGGATTTTGGATAGTGGTATTGCTCAAGTTGTCTATTCTCTGGGATTGGGAGACCATTTGAGAGACGGCGGCGGTCTGCGCACCTTGTTGGGAGGATTGGAGAGAGATGAGCGAGCGCATCTTGTTCTCAAGCGCGTTGAGGTCGGATGGCGTAACGCCGCTTTGCGTGGTGATGGTGTTGAGGTGTTCCACGCGTTCGATGACGGGATACTGGTTGATAATGGTCTGTCCTCCGCTTTTGGGAGTTGTCGTTGCCGAAGTGAATGCGAGTGATTTCTTTTCAGGAGACGAAGATGCTATGAGTCGCCCCCCCCCGCAGGATTTTTGAATTCCGAAGCCGCCGCGACTTGCTGACTGTTGCTACCTTGTAGCACAGCATGATACAGCAGCGGCATCGCTCCCGCGAACACGCCGATGGAGATCGGTATCGCAAACAGACCAGTGACAAGCCATTGCATGCTGATTAGTATATCGCATTTCTACCGCCCCCATTGGCGGATGTGGGGATTTTGGAGAACGAGAGACCGAAGAATTCAAGAAGTGTCGTCTATGCTCGTAACATCACGATCCGCGCGCCGAAAGGACAACACGGATTGTTTGAAGGATAATATACACATCAAGAAGAAGCGAGCGATGACGAAGATAGAAGAGATCGTGCGCGAGCTTGTTCCTCGTTTCAACAATATCAGTGCCGTGATGCGGATCTCGGTCGTGCTTGAGCTGCGCCCACCCCATAAGCCCGGGCGTAATGAGATATCGCGCGTTGTAGTAAGGGATATGAGCACTATATTCGCGCGCGAGCGACGGCAATTCAGGTCGAGGTCCGACCAGCGACAAATCTCCCTTGAGCACGTTCCACACCTGTGGCAATTCGTCGATGCGAAGCATGCGTAGCCATTTGCCCACGCGCGTCACACGCAATTTTGATTTTCCGTCCGCGCCATAATTGCCCATATCATTACCTGTCATGGTACGGAATTTCACAATACTCATCGGACGTTCGTAGCGACCAACGCGCTTTTGCACGATGAAATACTCGCCGCGATCATCGACCCAAATGAAAAGCATAACCAATGGATACAGGGGCAAAGAACACGCGCCAATAAGCAAGGCGCCCACGACGTCTATAACGCGCTTGAGCGCTCCATACACGCGAGAAGATGATACGCGCGACAGAATCCATTCATATTGGACGAGTGAGAGCGGCACACGCTCAAACACTTCTTGGTACAACTCCACGATATCAATGATCGCAAACCTGCGCTTGCGAAATGCCGCATCGTAAATAATCGGCTGCGCCGCAACAAACGCTTTATCAGAAAAATCAACCACAAGAAACGTCATATCATCTTCCTGCGCAAGACGACACGAACGTTCGATGATTTCATGCGAAGGCGTATGCGCCGTGTCTATCACATATTCAAACGCGAATGGATACCGTGCGTCGCTCGCCACTTCTTCAGAGAGCTCTCGTGCATCGGGACCAGATGCAATGAGAATTCCGCGAAGTTTCTTGCCAGAGAATGAGCGCGGCAATCGAGTAAACACAATAACTCGCCATACATAAATCAACGGAAACGCGACGCACAAATACAGTACGAGAATTGTTTTCGGCGCAAGCCCCACGGGAACGAAAAAGAAAAAGAGTGCCGCGAGCAAGATATTGCACAAAAGCGCATAGAGAATCTTTGACGGCAGCGCACTCCGAAACAACCGCGTGTGTCTCCCATACAATCCCGCGACAAAAAACACAAGCGCCCACGCAATGAACAGTATTGAGAACGGAACAAGGTGCCGCACGAACACATCCCACGCAGGAAACGTAAACGCACGGAGTGCAAGCGCAATCCACAGCGTCGCCACAAACACACACGCATCACCAATCAAGAGAACAAGGTATTCCCTCTGAGGAACAAGCGTCATACAATGAGGCAATCGTGCCACAAAACACGATCAGCCACAAGCATGAAGATTCTATACCTCATCACCAAAGCCACGTGGGGCGGTGCGCAACGCTATGTATGGGACATGACGACCCGTGCCCCTGAAGGAGTGGTGCCCGTCGTTGCTTACGGTACTGCAGGGCGACTTTCGGAGATGCTCGCCAAAGACGGAATCGAAACGTACGCTATTCCCTCGCTGGTGCGCGATGTATCCACTCTGTCCGACATAAAGAGTTTTTTAGAAATAGTGCGCTGCATCCGTACGATAAGGCCAGACGTACTGCATCTCAACAGCTCCAAAGCTGCCGCGCTTGGCGCACTCGCAGGACGTATGTGTGGCGTCAAAAAGATCGTGTTCACCGCACACGGATGGCCGTTCAAAGAGCCGCGTAGCGCATTCACCCGATGCGCAATCTACGCGATCAGCTGGGCAACAGCGCTCCTCGCGCATGAAGTGATCGTCATTTCAAAAAAGGACGAGGAGATCGGCAAGAAGATGTGGCTTGTCGGACGAAGGGCGCGCTACATTCCCCTTGCGATTGAACCCCCAGCATTCCTCACACGAGAAAAATCATCTTTCATACTTTCTCTCAACACATCGGCGCCACGCATCATCACCATCGCCGAACTCACGCCCAACAAAGGCATCCGCTACGCGATTGAGGCAGTCGCGATTCTCAAAGAACGCGGCACGTGCGTCGAGTATTTCATCATGGGTGACGGAGAAGAAAGAGTCGCGCTCCAATGCAAAGCAAAGGAGTGCGGCGTCGCCGATCGCGTCCACTTCCTTGGTTTCGTCCCCGATGCCGCCACATACCTGAAGGCGTTCGATATATTTCTTCTCCCCTCTCTCAAAGAAGGTGCGCCCTACGTTCTCCTTGAAGCCGCTGAAGCAGGGCTTCCCATCATCGCCACCGCCGCCGTCGACGCCGCACCACACATAACTCGCGTCGCTCCAGCCAACGCAATGGCAATCGCCAACACCATCGCGTGTGTGAAAATCTAAATTGAGAAAGGCGATGACACGCAACGGTCATCGCCTCTCCATACATACTCACCCTGCATTTACTGTCCTCTTTGTGCAGCAATAGCTTCAAGAGCGGCTTGCAACGATTTGAGTGTCGACTGAATACGTGCAAGATCGACAGAACCACCAACAGCCGCGAGATTACTCCCCGCACTGGCTGCAGAAACAGGCGCCGCAATCGTCACCGATGCCGTAGCGACCGTTGCTTTGGAATTGCAATCAACAAGACGGATTTGGTAGGCACCAGGAGCGAGAGACGTGCTTTGGAGGGTAACACTTGAGGCAACGGATCCCGTGTTGTATACCTTGGTGCCGTTGGTGGTTACCCAATCGCCTTTCCACGTATTGATACTGTAATCACCATTGTTTTTTTCGTTTGGATCGTAGAACGCGATCCAATCGTTGTAGAGCGATTGATTGGGATTTGAGATGGTAACGGCGATTGGTTCACCTTGGACATAAGAGGTTTTGGCGGTGGAGATGGTCGGAGGAATCACCGGTGCAGCAGTAACCGTAATGGGAGAACTTCGAACTACTTCCGACGAACCATCTCTGGTGAAGTACACGACTTCGTATGTACCGGGCGATGGAGCTACGACGGTGCCACTACCATTATCCACATCCTTGGTATAGAACCACATATTCGCAGTAGGACCAGTGTAATCAGACCATGCCTTACCATCGATCACAAGAGCAATGGAATCATTCGAGTGAGATTTCTCAAATCCTCTCCACGTAACGGCGATTGGTTCACCTTGAACGTAGGAAGCCTTGGATGTGGAGATTGTCTGAAACACCTGCTGGGTCGTACCATTGTTGACATCCACGGTTACCTGATTCTGTGCAGTGGGCGAACCGTCTTTACCCCCAGAACTACACGTCAAGGTAAACGCGTATGATCCTGGGACATATGGTGTATATGTCATATGCCCATTTGCAGCAGCCACCTGTTTGGTGACGTAATA
>CAIJXH010000016.1 GCA_903824595.1 uncultured bacterium | reverse complement strand
GACACATCTACAACAGTAGAAATTCTCTATAACGATTTGGCGCCAATGAAAGCCGACTCACCGCCGCCATCTACAACAGTAGAAATTCTCTATAACGATTTGGCAAATGGCGCGGTGTCGTACGTACAATATCTACAACAGTAGAAATTCTCTATAACGATTTGGCGAATATGATACAGCTAATTACCACATATCTACAACAGTAGAAATTCTCTATAACGATTTGGCACGTGTCCAACTTACCCATTGTCACAATCTACAACAGTAGAAATTCTCTATAACGATTTGGCTTGTGTCTGTTATTTGCGACAGAATATATCTACAACAGTAGAAATTCTCTATAACGATTTGGCCGCGGGGATGGCTTTGTTGAGCCATTGGATACAAATGAGACGAAAAAGTACTCATGACCAATGTGGCTCAACGAAGCCATTGTAAGACTTCATAAAAAAATAAAGACTTGGGTTTTTACGCCCATCCCCGCAAGCTTCCATCGCATCGTTACAATACAACTTCCACTCTTGTTGTTATGAAATTTTCAAAGGACAGATTTACTCGAAAACGACCACTTCTTTCTCGTCGTTTTCCGCATAGCCATAGCGAATGACGTTCTTACGGCAATGCTCACAAAGAGGCACGATTACGATGCTGTCTGCACCTGTAAATTGCTTCTTATATTTCAATTCTACTTCCTTTTGAATATTACGCAAGAAGCGATTACTGTTGCGAATCTCGTAGACCGAATACTGTAATTTGCGACCATATTTTGTGAGGAATTTGGCAAATTTTGTTCGCACCTTATCATTTGAAAAATCGTACGAGGTGATCAACATAAAATTGTTTTACATCTTGAATAGCGGAAAATCAGTAGATCCTTCGTTCATAACATATCGATAGAAACCGTGCACATAATTGTACAAATCCTCCTTGTTGTCCATGATCGTCTGCATAAACAGTTCCGCATACTTGCGACTATGCTCATATGAAAGTACGTAACGTCCTTTCTCTCGCGTAAAATCACTCGGATCTATTTGTTTCAAGTTCCATGATTTGAGGAACTGCCTGTCAATGACACACCGAAAAGGCTCCATGATGTCGCATGCGAGTGATTTTCTTTGAAAAAAGAGTTTGTGATGAAACCCCTTGTAGGTATCGAATCCATGGAGTCGCAAAAGCGCATCGACGCAATTGAATAACATCGAGTATCCGATATCGAGAAGGATATTGTGAATATCGCCCTTAGTACGCGGAGCTCTGCGCACCCATCCAATGTCGGAATAATACTCTTCAAAAAAGCGACGCGAAGCATTGCCTTCAAGACCGAGTAGCGTCTCGCTTGTGCCTGCCTCCTGAATAGCAAGAAGAGTCGTGTCGAGATCGACACAGAGACCATCGGTTTTCTTGCGTTCTTTCAAAAGATTGCATTGGTTGGTTACTTTGTTTGCTATCAGATGTCGTGCCATTGTCATTTCCGTTTCTTCATTCCACGCGTACTGACGACCGCGCAAGAGAAAATGTCCTTCTGCCGTCGCTCCGATACTGGCATACGTCTCCAGATTATCTTTAAGAAAGAAGAAAGAAACGCCATGTTTTACCCCATCGCGCATGAGACCGCTCGTAATAGTGATGTCACCTATGACGAACGCACCGAACACTTTGTGGCACGATGCCCTGTTTATCACTTTGTCGTCCTTGAGAAATACAAGATTGTCGTTCTGAAATTTGATTTTGTTGAACACACCACGTTCTGCACGGATGAACAATAATTGTTTTTCCTTGAAATCAGGCAGTGAGATCATAAGCATCTTTTACCAAGCTAGAGGACCATAAATACTCTCTTTGCATCGTGAGCACTCATGACCATGTACTTTCGCAATATCAAAATTCCTCATATCGTTGAGTAGTTTTTCGAATTTCTCTTTTTCTGCAATGCTTGGAATCGGTATTTCATAGCGCTTGTTGTTTTCGAGAGAGTGGAGAAACAATCCTTCAATCGGGTATCCCATTTCGATCATGCAGTAGTATTGAGCGAAGAGTTGATATCGGTACCCGTCTCGAATTTCTTTGATACGCGTTTTTCGCTCGACGAGATGCTTTTTTTCGGAATCGTATAGATCAATCCGACCCGCCACACCAAGCCGTTCGGAGTAGACTTCCATTCCCCCGATAAATTTGCGCGCACTAGAATAGGTGTCGTTGTCGAGGCACTCGTGATTGGCTCTCCCGACGATTTGCGGGGTATCGTGATATGTTTTTGTGCTAAATCCTTCATACAAATTGTGCAGGTAAATGGATACCGGGCAATACAAAAAATCGTTGATATTCGAGATTTTTATGTACGGTTCCATAACTACACACAAAGTGGCGTCCGAGCTCGGACGCCACTTTTATACCACCTTATTTACTTTGTGTCAAGCTTGTGGCATTTCACTTTTTCTCGCCAAGCTTTTTTGTATATTCTCCTGTTCCGGTTATTTCCAAGATGGAAATAACTGAATTTTCTGGCAGCTCGATGCAACGTACTTCTTTTCCTGGATCAGATTGATCCATGTCCAGTCGCCCACTCATCCCACTGCTCTTTGCTGATATACAGATCAGGCTTCTCAGGATTTTCTGCAACGCGCTTTATGGTCATAATTCCCTTGCGTGCAATGTTGTATGCTCCGAGCGAATCCCCATTGGCGAGATTAATGCCACACGGATTTGGTTTCGGCGCGTTTGTCGTCGTGAAGAATGGCTCAACAGGCGACGCGATGAAGTCAGTCTCGTCCGATGAATTGCGGATGTCGAGAATGATATTGAACGCATATATCAATGCCTGCACAAAACTTCTCTCTCGCCCATCGATCGTCTCGTGGGTTCGCAACGCACCACTCTCTAATTTGCTTTCGATTTCCTTCTTCATGTCCGACGCTCGAATATCCGCGAATTTCCACGACTCAAAGACGTGCGTGAGCATGTCATTCGGATTCACGTTTCGAGCACCCCACACGCCGTGTTCGTCTCGCTCACGCCGTATGCGTGGCACATCCGCATATACCGTCCACGTTTTTGATGCCTGTTTGTTCGCAACCTTCTTCTTGGCGGTGAATTTTGCCGGATTGTAGACGAAGAAATAACTCTGTTTCTCCTTATCCCACCCTATCGCATTGAATGTTATGATGGCGTTCTCCAGCTCTTTCACAGATGCCGCACTACTGATGTACACATTCTTCCGGAATCCGGTAACCGGATCGGTCGTGGATGTGTACGCAGCCTCTGTGTAAAAGACAATTCCCGTTTGGTGACCCATATCTTTGAACGATTCGAAAGGTGCGGCCAGCTGGTATCCGTTCAAGACGCCACCCGCCACAAGACACTCTCTGTCTTTGAACACCATGTGGCCGAGCTTATCGACGAGTTGCTTTTCGAGCTGCTGATACACACTTTTTTCGATACCACTGCGCACTTGCTTGAATCGCATATTCAAGTCTTCCAGCACAATAATGGCGTTGTGCTTGATAGCGAGATCGCAGATTTTCTTCACCGCGTGCGATATGTACCCACGCTTGAGATCCTTAATCTGACGCACAGGAAGCCATGACTGTCGATTGGCAGTGCGCTCCTTTTCCTTATCATCCAACAGCTTGTGATAGTCAATCCCGTTAATGACATTCAAGCTTCCCTCCTCTATAATCTTGCCTTCCTGATTGACGACCGAATAGTACGCAAGATGTTTCTCTCCACGGTCGATGCCAATGACACAGAGATCTTTCGCTCGCTTTGCAATGATCTGGGTATTGAGCATCTTGTTGAACTGGTACTGACTGCGAATCGGGTCTGTTCCCGCATTAATTTTGATCGGCACATGGAAAAAGACTTTATTCTCCGTAAAGCGTTTGAACCTGGTGATTTTTCGCGGAAATTTGCGGTCTTCTTCTTCCGGCTCTATTGATGCTTCGCGATAGAATATTTCCGCATTCCCAGCGAGCTGAATCACAGTCGGTGTCTGTGCCAGATTTGCGTCGTCAAAAAGTTGTAGGAAATAGTGCGAGTGTATATTTTTTGCACCCTTTGCTCCGGCGGCAAAATCTTTGCTCTTTATCTTGAACAGATACATTTCGCCTTTTTCGACTCGCTCATCGATGTAGTCCGCGTCCACTAGTACAAACTTCACTTTGTAATTCTGCTGCGCGATATGATCATTGAATTCTCCGATGCCGGCATATTCTTCGGGCTTTTTCCACACCAGATCGAAGGTCTTTTGATACCCGCCCTTTACGAGACAATTCTGATAGTACGCAATCAGCTTCGCAGTCTTGTCCTTGTCGAACTGCATCTTCCAATCTTCTTTTTTGGATTCCTGAAATGCGGCGTATTCATCTTTGATTGCCTGAATCTCAGGTGTCCAGCCAAACTTTACTTTGTTTTTATTACCCCATGCGGTATGTGGTATATCTCGCATCGGATTTGCAATCACCTTGTACACCATTTTCGAATACGTGTTAGTGCCCGGTTTATACGCTTCCGGATGTTTCTTCTCGTCAAGCGCAAAATTGAATTTCTTGCGCATTATTACCAAATAGTATGCATCGTCCCTGCGAAGGATAGCGGCTAATTTTTTTGACTCCATATTTTGGTCCCAACCCGAGAGCAGTTGTCCACACTCGAAATTGAGTTTTACCTTGTTCTCATCGGACGGTTTCTGCGTAAGGAAATTGCGAGCCGCGTTGTAAAGCGGAAAGAAAATATCCTTTTCGTATTTCTCTCGATACGAGTCGTAGAACTTCGGATCGTATCCGTCTTCCGGTTCAACCCACTCGCGACGGTCTTCTGTCGCGAAATACTTGATCATTCTGTGCGCGTCGCGACAGGAGTTGAGATATGTCGTTATGCGATTGATTTGAATCGTGCCTGCATCCTTCGCGTCCTTCCGTTTTTGCGACAGAGTACCAGATGTCCAGAATGTGTCATTCTTAAGCTCCACCAATCCGGCCGCACTTTCTGTAATACGCGCATTGAGCTCGCTCAATAGGATGGCAACAAGATTTGCAAAATGACTTGCACTCTCCACAAAAGCAACATGTGTGAGTTTGTCGGGTCGGAACAGCGCGCTCGCCTTTTTTGCCCTGTTCGCCTCATTCGCGTCGAGTGCATCCCGCACCTGTGCAAGCGACACAAAATCAGGCAATTCTTTACCGTCACTTTTTTCTGTCCCAATCGCATCAAGCAACGCACCCTTGAGCACGCTCCAATTCGTGAAATATTTGCTTGAAATTGTGTTGATTGCCCCGCTCGAAAAATATATCTTCGACCAGTCATATCCTCCCTCGATCGGATTCGCGAGCGCATCGCGAATCAACGTCGACATATCTGCGCAATATGCAACATTTTTCTCCGAAAAATCCTTTAGTTTCTCAAGAAGTTGTGCGTCGCTTTCGACAACAAGCATTTCTCGCGCTTCTTTTTCGCTCAAAATCTGATTGTGCAATTTTGCCAAGAAACTGATCTTTTCTCCTGTCTTCTGGCGATACTCGTTTATCTTCTTATTGACGCTGTGCTCAAGCTCTGTACTTCCTCCCAAAATCGCATTGTACGCATCAATACCGTTTTGTAGGAAAAGTGTTTTGTATTTTTCAACGTTGGTCAATCCGGCGATTTCATTGTCCGTAAGCCCTATCTGATCTCGTTTCTTCCCGTATTCAGACTCGACAATGTGCTTGTTGCGCAAGAACTTCTCAAGATTTTCAACGGCACGCGTAGCTACAGCCGTGCTCGTGCCATCACTCTTGTAGAAATTTTCGCGAGTCGCATTGAATCTGGTGAAATATGTGAAGAAGCCGAAGAAGGTCGAAAATACGTCTGCATCCTCCGGAAATCTGTCAATTAGAATATTCAATACGGCCTCATCGGTCAGTATTTCGTAGCCTGAGGAGGAGAATTTTATCTTTTTCTGCTTCCCGTTGCGTCCGGTCGATTCTATTTGTTCATACTTTTTCTTCCACTCATCACCAGTCGCATCAAACAATTTCACGATTTCTACCATCAACTTTTTCCGCGCTTTGGCATATGCGTCTTTCTGTTCCGCCGATTGAAGCTTCTTGGGAACGCCGAGTATTGCTTCATACGCGCGGGTAAAATCAGACAAATCCAATGTGCACACACGATTCGGCGCAAGTGCTTCGCGCACAAACACTCTATGCAATTCATCAAAACGCACTTTTGCTTTCTGATAGTTTGCCTCAATCTTTTTATCCTCTTCAAATACATTCTCAAGATTTTCTGCGGTCTTTCCTTGCGGCACCAATTCAAACCGCAACGTCTTCGACAGTGCATATTTCCTCGTAAACGCATCAAACACACACCTGTTCTCGCTATTTTTATCACTCACCTCCGCTGACACAGGCGACTTCTGGGTCGTTGTAGACATAGTCTCAAAAATATTAACGTGGACTTATATAAATCGCCTTCGTCTCCAAGCCACAGAGGGACGACGGTGGTCGCCCGATACATTGCGTGCCAATCGGCTATGCTATACCGGAACCGTCGCCCCTCGGTGTATTCGAGGGGAACGCAGTATGTATGGGCGACTCTGATACTATATACTGATCCAATAAGAAATAGAAGGTCATTATCTTCTCCCCCGTGATACACCGAGAAGAATACCTGTACTAGCGAGTGATGCGAGCATAGCGGTGCCACCTTGACTCACAAACGTAAGCGGAATACCCGTGAGAGGAACTACGCCGAGCATGGCGCCGATGTTCACAAACGCTTCACATACCAAGTAACTAGAAATACCTACGGCGACCAATCCTGAAAACACATCCGCCGTCCCAGCTCCAACAGAAAAACCTCGAAGCGCAAAGAACAAGAAAGCCAAGATAATAATGACACCGCCCATGAACCCAAGCTCTTCAGCAGCAACAGCAAAAATAGAATCACCCATTGGTTCTGGAAGATAGGTGAATTTTTGGACTCCCTGACCAAATCCGCGACCAAACATTCCTCCACTGCCGATCGCAATGAGAGATTGTCTGATTTGATACCCTTCAGCTCGCGGAGCGGTCGATGGATGTAAAAATATCGTGATGCGATCTACGATGTATGGTTTGTATAGTGAGAGACCACCTATCGCCAAAAGTGCAATCACACACAAAATACCAATATCGCGCCACGGGATCCCTGCCGCAAAAAACACAGACCCAACCGCAATAGTGATCACGCCAAGCGTCCCAATATCGGGCTGGAAAAGCAGAAGAATACCCGGACCAATAAGAATAGCGAGAAGACCACCAAGACCCCACCGAGTATCTCGCATACGTTCACGCATGCCCGCACAATACGCCGCCGCCATAAGTACGGATGCTATCTTGAGACCCTCGGATGGTTGCAAGGTAAACCCATGAATGGCGATCCAGCGCTTGCCGCCGCCATGTTCAAATCCAAGGTGCGGGATAAATACTGCAGCAGTCGCCACCAACGCAGCACAAAACACATACGGCGCATACCTTCGCCACAACCGAGCATCAATATGTATACCGCAATACAACGCGACAAGCCCACCTCCCAGCCCCAGAGCAAGATGATTGAACACCACCGAAGTGATGTTGGTAGCGCCGCGCGCAAGCAATCCAAACGCCGCTGATGCGAATATCAAACACCCCCCAAGCACAAGCATCGCAACAAGAATAAGAAGCGGCTTGTCGACACGAGAACGCGCACTCATACAGAGAGACCTGGAAGCGCGGACAACGCGATGATCACTCCCGCAAACGCACACACAATCGAAAGCACCCAATACCTCATAACAACTTTTGTTCCTGGCCAACCTATTGCTTCAAAATGATGATGCAGAGGCGCAATGCGCAGCAATTTACACCCAAACCATTTTTTAGAAACGACTTGCGCGATATCGCTTGCTACCGTAGCTACCAAGAGTGCGCCGATTATGGGCAACACGGCGATACCAACTCCCCCACCTAAACTATCTGTCATAAATGCAACGACAGCAACAGTCAGCGTGAGAGCCATGGTCCCCGTATCACTCATGTAGAAACGAGCTGGAGGAATGTTATTCCAAAGAAACGCAAGAAGACCGCCCACTATCGCCGCACAAAATGCGGCAAGATCTGTTTGATTCTGCACAAACGCAATGATGGCGTATGAAGCAAACACCGATCCAAACACCCCGCCCGATAATCCGTCAATACCATCAATGACACCCGATGCATAAAGCGCGAGAGACGCGAGCATAAAAAGAGGAATAATCCCCCACCCAATACGCAGCGGATGCCAAAACGGAACATTGACGAGCGTCACGCCGAGTTTTGCCCAAAACCACCACCCGATACACAAAGAAAGAACGCACACGATGAGTAATCGCACAGAAAGTCGAATGCCGGTACCACCAGGTCGAATCACAAGAACATCGTCAAAGAAACCGACCACAGCTCCAACCAGCAACGTCGCGAGCGGAATCCAAGTCTGGCTTCTGCTTAGGAAACTAAAGCGCAGATCACGAATACCTGGCACCCAGTGCGCGACAATTGCTATGCCGATAATGGTAATGAGGACACTCGCCCAAATCACCAACCCACCCATGCGCGGCGCACGCACCTCGTTGACAACATGAATGCGGTTGAACTCCGATGCTGCATTCCCATCCAGAGCAATCTTACCGGGAGATTTTTTCCATGCTTTACATACATGCAAATAGTGCAAAACAAGAGGCGTTATGGCTATACCAACCACAAACGATGTCGTCGCCGGCACCAACACACGAACTAAATCCGATAGCATAGGAGTATTATAGTATTACGTTTAGCGTCCTGCGATAATATCAGCACGCGCCGCGCTCACGAGCTTCTGCATATCTTCAAATCGATCATCGCGCGTAGAGCCAAGCACAACAGCAACTACGGGATGCGATAATCCAACGTCAAACACAATCGCGAGATTCCCTCCCGCCAAATCAGTGTAGCCAGTTTTACCCATGACAAGACCTGGAATTTCGCCCTGGGCTTCATTCGTGTTGATCGCTGACGTGACGTGTTTTCCGTCGGGAGATGTGAGCGATATATCATCGCGTCGAGTATCGGAGAAAAGCGATGAATCAGCTGATTCGGCATAGGCGAACAGTTTTGCGACATCGCGCGCCGACCCATACGCCCCGGAATGCGTTGCGTCGATATCAAGTCCGTTCACGTTGAGGAAATAGGTGTGCTCGAGTCCGAGAGTGCGCGCGAGATCATTCATACGCCACAGTGTTGCCGAGCCCACGGGAGCTTGGGGGTATTTTTGACGCAAACCAGCATCCGCCGCTGCCGCCAACATGGTAGCACCCTCGTTGGATGAAGCCACGAGCGTAAAATCAATTACATCTTGTACGCGCCAACGTGCCCCCTTGGTGAGCCGTCTGCCACTGCTCGAAGGAGCCGTATCATACGGTATGGTCATGAGATCGTCTGGAGAGAGAGTTTCCGAGACCGCAAGCACCATAGGCACTTTCGTGAGCGACGCGAGCGGGAGCTGTGTATCAGCATTGAACACAAATAACGTCGCGCCTGTTTTGATATCAATCACTACCGCAGCCTTACCCACAAGTCGCACCGTATCAAACTCGCTCGGCGCGACCACTGCGGCTGTTTGTGATAAGGGAACCGTAATCTTTTTTACAGGAGGAGCGATGGTGACCACGAAAAACGTCACTCCCACACTCGCCGCTACCAACAGCGCGAGCGCACGCCACATCGACGTATCGGTAATTTCTACATCAGGACGAGGAGGCAGTGTCGGCATGGTGATTTAGATTCATGTGTTTTTCATCAAATGTTTCGAGCTCACGGTGAATAGTATCATATTCTGGCAACTCACTGCAGGTGCGCACTCCCATATGAGCAAGCAATTCGAGGGTTGGCTGATAAACATATTCTCGACCATCACGAGGATTCCCCGATCGCTCCACAAGACCACGTGTTCGCAACATGCGGATAGTCGATGATGTGTTGACGCCTCGAATATAATCGATCTCGGCACGCGTCGTCGCACCGCGATACAAAACGATCGCTAGCACTTCGAGCCCCGCATTACCAATATCACGCTCCATACTCTGAGCAAACACACGCTGAACAAGACGCGACGCAGAAGGAGCAACAGCAAGCGCGACATCATTGGCGGATTGCACCAACATAATGCCTCCCGTTAGACGTTTTTCCACTATCGCCAGTATCAAAGGCAAGTCGCGTTCGTCACACGACAAAAAAGACGCGAGCGCCCGTCGCGAGATTGGGTTACCTTCGGCAAACAGTACACCTTCGGCGCATACCGCTTTGTCGTGCAACGATTGAATCGTATTTTCTGATTGATCATCCATACCGTGGAATTCCTGCGCCATCGGGCTCTATTAGTATATCCTCAAATAAACGTTCTTGCGTCACCGATGCCGATCCCGATCGGATAAGCTCGAGAAGCGCAAGAAAATGCACAATCACTTCTGGTTTGTTACTCGAACGTGTGAGTTCGCGAAAACTTGCTCGGAATACCGTATTGATACGTTTTTTGAGAGACAAGATGACGTCTTCCAGCGCAATAACAGGAGCCACCGTTGCTTGTGCAAGCTTTTCTGGTTTCGGCAAAGAAGACACGAGCGATCGAACAGCTTCAAGAATTGTCTCCACTCGCGCTTCTCCGGGGAAAAAAGCAGGTGGCATGCGAGGAGTGTTGCGTGTCAGCACAAACGGAGACACATCCCATCTAGACCGAAGCAATGCTGCTGCTTTACGCACCGTTTGGTAGCGCACCAAACGGCGCTCAAGTTCCTCGACGCTTTCCCGTTCATCTTCTGAAAGTTCCAACGTGGGTAAGAGCGTCCGAGATTTTATGAGCAGTAGCGTCGAGGCAATGAGGATAAACTGCGCCGTCTCTCCTAACGGAAGCTCTGGTAGACGTTCTACATACGCAATGTATGCATCCGTCACGTCCGCAAGACTGACATGCGAAACCGACACTTTTCTACGGTCGATAAGCGCGAGCAGAGTTTCCAATGGACCTTGGTACGTATCCGTGCTGACGCTGAAACCAGTCATATCCGACATTATTGCACACTCAAGATTGATATATAAAAAAAGAAAGTGCGGGCGCCGTTACTACGGCGCCCGCAATACCACTCACATCATCTCTTCCAAAATGGTTTCTACAATATCTCTTGCTCTGTCGTGCGGTATACCCATCACATTGATGCGTATGCGTTGCTGTTTTGTCTCGGTTGCATCCACCGCATGAATATGCCGATGCGCCAACCGCTGGAGCGCGCCTTCTCGTACCGGAATGATGCGGAACAAACCACCGTACTCCGCGCTGAAGAACGTACCGAGTGGTGTACGTTCCGAGTTCTGCTTCCAATCGCTCTGAGCTTGCGCCAAACGTTGGAGAATAAGCTCATGGTCAGCGCATAAACCATCCTTTTTTTCGACTAATGCGTTTATGAGCGCATGAGTCGCAACATCGAGAAATCCGCTAGAACCTCGTTCAACAACCTTCAGCTGATTTTCAATACTCTGCACTTCTTTTGTGTTTCTACACACAACGATCGTCGCTCCCCCTGGACGATACGCAAACGTGTTGAATACTTTTGTTGGACTAAATGCTATCGTGAGGAGCACTCCAGATTCTATACTGGCGTTGATGGGAATGGACGATATCGCCAGCGCTTCGCGATACGAGCGATCGCACGCATCGAATCCAAGGTACGGGACGTCGAGTATGACAGGAATATTGCGTCTTGCGAATTCTGTCATGATCGTCTTCCAATGATCAACATCGGTGAGCTTTCCTGTGCCGTTGTGCACCAACTGGATAATCGGAATGTCGTCATACTCGCTAAACACATCGAGATCACCTCCAAGATCAATCGGGATCTTTTTTGTGTGTAGCCGGTGAGCTCTTGCGAGCGCGCTATATCCTGGCCACCCATCCTCTTGAACGATCAGATTGCTCGAGCCATTCAACCGAAGCAACGAAACCGCACGATTGAGTGCTCCCGTGCCACCTCCCGCCGCCCAACTGACCACGCACCGTTCGCTCGTATTCTGTGGAATACCACACATATTGCGCAGAGTGCGTGCGACGATTTCTAGTTTATCTTTCGGCACTTGCGTGTACGCGCCGCAATTGTCGCCCGTGGTTTGCACCAACGCTCCGATAACGCTCGGATACGTGACTGCCAATGACCACGGACGTCCGTTCGATCCAATATTAGTCCCTATCGCAAGATTCACTTTGTCTGGGCTTGTATCCAGAGCATACCTCGCATTCGCCGCAAGATTCGGATCGAGCCGCATCGGGAGAGAGGTCATCATATCTTTCTCCATATAAGTCAATGTACAGTATCACGATGCATCAACATCGCTCTCGTCACCACGACGAGTCCGTTTGGATGGTAGGACAATCACTCGCGCAAGTCAATCAACACCTCTACGACGACAGTCGCATATCAATGCGGTTCATGTCACGCGGGAATGCTGTTGCTTCGCGGATATTTTTGAGGTCGAGCATTTTCATCGTAAATCTTTCAAGACCCGTGGAGCAGCCGCCGTGCGGTGGGAAACCGTATTTGTGCCCTTGCAAGTAGAATGAGAATTTCTCATGGTCAAGATCGCGTTCTTGCATACGAGCGACCATCTCATCGTAGTCATGCATGCGCTGACTGCCACTGTTGATTTCCAAGCCGCGAAACAAAAGATCAAACCCCGTTGAAAACGGCGCTTTCCCTGGCTCCTCATACGTGTAGAATGCTCGCTTTTTTGTAGGATATCCCGTAATGAAAATGAAATCGGACTGCTTTTCGCGCCTCGCCCACTCACAAATTTGCCGCTCGTCTTCAGGGGACATGTCGCTCGTGTCCTCAATCTCTCTTTTGAACTCTGCGCGAATGATTGCCTGCGCTTCCGTAAGCGTGAGCATGGGAAACGGATCGGGCGCAAGCGGCAGTGTGGTGTCGAAACGCGCGAAGATGCCTCCGTGCTTCTCCCCCGCCGTTACCACCACCTCGCGTACAACCTCTTCAAGTACGCGCGTCACATCGTGATAGTCGCGGATGAATCCCATCTCAAAATCCATTTGCGTAAGCTCACTCAAGTGACGCGGCGTGGCATGCTTTTCACCGCGAAAAATTTTTGCAATCGTGAATGCGCGCTCAAACGCATTGACCATCAGCTCTTTGTAGAATTGCGGCGACGTAGCGAGGAAAGCGGTCATTTCGTTGTAGTACGACACTTTGAATGCGGCGGCTCCGCCTTCGGCGTCGCCGCCCACCAACGCCGGCGCTTGGAATTCGGTGAATTCACGTTTGATGAGCGCATTGCGATACGCCTGCATCACGGTCGCCTGCAATGCAAAAATATCGCGCTCGCGCTCGGTGTGAAGCATGAGCGGGCGATTGTCGAGCAGGGTATCGAGATTGAGATCGGCGTCGAGATCAAACGGCAGCGTCTGAGCTTTGTTGAGTATCGTCAACGACTCAACAGACAGCTCGATGTCGCCGTTCTGTTTGTCTGCTGTTATGTTTTTCTCTGGACGCTTGTTGATCGTGCCCACTACCTCGACGGCGCTCTCCACCGTAACCTCTTTTGCAATCTCGATAGCCGGAGAGATAGGAAGCACAATGCCCTGCACCATTCCACTTCGATCACGAACATCGCAAAACACCATTTTGCCCTGATCGCGACGCACCGAAACCCATCCGCGAATCAACACCTGTGTTCCCACGCACGTATTCAGCTCTCGTATCAGTGTTCGTTCCATACACGAAACTATACACCGACACTATCGCTGCGCAAGCATTCATCAATCAAGTGATACTCCCGACACTGTTATCTATCGTCGCGACTAAAACGCTATGCCGACCTTCGTTCGAACATCGTTCATCTTGCGCACCGCACGAGCACGCGCTCTCTCACCGCCGTCTTTGAGAATACGTTTTACATCATCGTCGGAAATGTATTCTCGCACCTGCCGCATCGGCGCGACCATCGCCTCAATATCTTCAATGAGCGATTCCTTGAGTGCTTTGTATTTGCCTTTGTTGGCTTTGTAAATGTCTGCAAGCTCCTCGCGGCTTCGCAGTAGTGCGTGGATTGCGTACACGTTGGTCGGACTCTCGGCGTTTGAATCCGTAACAATACTCATAACCGCTTTCACAATTTCGTCTTTGCTTCCGAAAAGAGGAATTGTGTTGCCGTAGCTTTTGCTCATTTTCCTTCCATCGGTACCAGGCACCACCGCCACATCTTTCATGATACGTTCTTGCGGTTGTTTGAAAGTCTCGCCGTAGGCGTTGTTGAATTTGCTGGCTGCTTCGCGCGCATACTCCACATGCTGCCGCTGATCTTCGCCCACCGGCACAACGTCGGTATCGTATAGAAGAATGTCGGCAGCCATGAGCATTGGATAGTTGAAAAGCCCCGCGTTTGTCTCTTCGCCTTTTGCTACTTTGTCTTTATATGCATGCGCGAGCATAAGGAATGGCACCGATACCAAGCATTCAAACATCCAAGCCATTTCAGTGTGTTCGGGTACATCAGACTGCTTGAACAAAACGACTTTCCCAGGATCAACACCAGCGGCAACATAGTCTCTCACTACCTCCAGAGTATTGTGACAGAGCGCTTCGCCGCTACGCATCGTGGTGAGCGCATGATAATCAGCGACCATCATGAAGCTTTCATATTTCGGAAACAAATCAACAAACGGCTTCAGCGCGCCGAAATAATTGCCCAGGTGAAGACGGTCGGCCGTCGGCTTGGTACCCGTGAAAAGCGTCTGCATGCATCCACTATATCAGAAATATGAGAAACGCGTTACAAGCGTGCGCCATACCACGCGTCACCTCCCTTGCATATCAACCCTGTGGCGCGTCTTGTGGCGGCTCTTGCGTACCTGATTCAGGGTTTTGTTTTGCCATTGCCTCGCCTATTGAACTCATCGCCGTTGACAGTGTTTCGGCTGCTGATTTGATCGCGGCGGTATCTGAACCAGCGCGCACAGACTTCAATGAGTCAATGTGTTCTTGCACATTCTTCTTGATTTCTTCCGACACTTTTCCTCCATGTTCCTTGAGCGCCTTTTCGGCAGCATAGATAATCTGATCGGCGGTATTTTGAGCTTCAATAAGCTCACGTTTTTGTTTGTCCGTCTCTGCATTTACTTCGGCATCTTTGCGCATTTTTTCGACATCGGCATCTGAAAGTCCTGAACGCGCTTCAATGCGGATAGATTGTTCTTTTCCGCTCGTCTTGTCTTTTGCTTTGACAGACAGAATACCGTTTGCATCAATATCGAATGTGACCTCAATTTGCGGAACGCCACGCGGAGCTGGCGGAATACCATCGAGATTGAAGCGTCCAAGAGATTTGTTGTCATGCACCATAGGACGCTCACCCTGCACCACGTGAATCTCTACTGACGGTTGATTATCGGCAGCCGTTGAGAATGTCTGCGAACGCGATGTAGGGATAGTCGTATTGCGTTCGATCAACTTCGTCGCAACACCGCCCATCGTCTCGATACCGAGAGACAGAGGGATGACGTCGAGCAAGAGCACGTCTTTCACATCACCTTGCAAAATGCCGCCTTGAATCGCCGCACCGATTGCCACGACCTCGTCTGGATTGACACTCATGTTTGGTTTTTTGCCAAAGAATTGCTCGACTGCCTTTTGAATCGCAGGCATGCGCGTCTGTCCACCAACCAACACCACTTCGTGTATATCAGCAATCTTGAACGGCGACGCTTCCATTGCACGTTTGGTTATCATCATGGCGCGCGATACAAAATCACTCGTTAGTTCCTCCAGCTTGGCACGCGTGAGTTTGACCAGTAAGTGACGCGGACCAGAAGCGTCAGACGTGATGAACGGAATATTGATTTCCGTTTCCAGTGCCGTAGAGAGTTCAATTTTTGCTTTCTCCGCAGCTTCATCGAGACGCTGGCGCGCGAGAGCATCGTTGCGCACGTCAATACCAGACTCTTTTTTGAATTCATCAGCAATCCAACTCATGATTGTCTGATCGAGATCTTTTCCGCCCAAATGAGCATCGCCATCGGTGGCACGCACCTCGATCACATCATCACCCACCTCGAGGACAGAAATATCAAATGTGCCGCCGCCGAAATCAAACACAACGATTTTCTCATTTTTCTTTTTATTGAATCCGTATGCCAAAGCCGCCGCGGTTGGCTCGTTGATGATGCGCTTCACGTCCAACCCAGCGATTTTGCCGGCATCTTTGGTGGCTTGTCGTTGCGAATCGTTGAAATATGCCGGCACAGTGATTACTGCTTCTGTTATTGGCTCTCCCAAGCGCGCTTCAGCATCGGCTTTGAGCTTCTGCAAAATCATTGCCGAAATTTCCTCTGGTCGATTCCACGCATCGCCCATGCGCACCTCAATACCTCCGTTTGCAGATTTTCTCGTCTCAAAAGGAATGGCTGAACGATCTTTCTGCACCGCCGATTCATCAAATGAATGCCCGATAAAACGTTTGATTTGGTAGATGGTGTTCTTCGGATTGGTAACCGCTTGGCGGCGCGCCAAAAGCCCCACGAGGCGTTCTCCCGTTTTTGAAAGAGCGACCACCGAAGGCGTCGTGCGCACACCTTCAGCGTTTTCGATAATCTCTGGTTCCCCACCCTTGATGACCGCCATAGCGGAATTCGTCGTACCCAAATCAATACCTAGTATTTTCGACATATGCTTACATGTGTGAACTAATAAAAGATAACATTAGTTATACAACCAAGACTCATGCAATGCAAAATTACACAGCTGCCTTGACAACCACCTGCGCCGCTCGCAAGACGCGCTCCCCGATTTTATATCCACAACGAAGCACGCGCACGATCGTCCCCGGCTCGCCCATCGCATCGCTGCTCTCTCCAGCTGCTTCATGCAGCGCGTGATCAAACACATCTCCAACCTTTCCATATCGCTCCACTCGATGACTCTTCAAAGCATCAATCAACTGATCTCGCACATGCTCCATGCCGCGACGCCACCCTTCGTCAACCGCCGACCACAACTCACTTCCTGCTGCCATATCAAAACTATCCAATGCCGGAATGATGTCGTGTACAAGCGCCTCGCGAAGCAGTTCGGCAGAACGCGCCGCACGCACTTCCATATCTTTTTTTGCGTTGACCGCATCCGCCTTGCATCGCTGCCATCCATCGAGATAATCCTGGCGCTCTTTCTTGACGCGAGTCAATTCATCGCGCATTTTTTTTATCTTTGCTTGCGCGGCAACAACGTCACCAGCGTCGGCTTCTGATTCAAAATCAATATCATCAGATACATCATCCATCGCCACAGAGTATATCAAAAATACTCATCTTCCGCAAAAATGAGACGCCTGCAAAATCATTGCTCTATCTCTTCGACCACTGAGGCGCGCGACGAGCTGCTTTGAGACCAAACTTTTTGCGCTCTTTTGCACGAGGATCACGTTTGAGAAAACCGCGGACCTTTAGATCTTTGCGTTGTTCAGGAACAAGTTCGGTGATAGCGCGAGAAAGTCCGTGACGCACTGCTTCTGCCTGTGCCTTATGCCCACCTCCTTGTACATGCACTGAAACAGCATATGCAACCCCAAGCACCTGCAGGGGAGCAAAGGCTGTTTTGACCATGCTTTCGAGCGGGAAATATGCATCGGCAGATTTATCGTTGACCGTCATCGACGACGCCTTCGCACGCTCAATGCGCACGCGCGCCGTTGCCGTCTTTCTGCGCCCAACTGCTTCAGTATAGACATCTGTTTTGGTCATACGATTACGCGGTAATGATAAGATTTTTCATGCGAGCAGTACGAAACGTATTGCGAGGCAACATGCGCTCCACCGCTTTTCTAAGCGGTGCGCCTACTCCACCCTTCATCCGAAGCGATGCGATGCTATTGAGTTTGAGTCCTCCAGGATACCCCGTGTAGTGCGTGTATCGAGCTCGATTGAGCTTCGACTCGCGAATGACGGAAAGCTTGCCCATATTGATGACGCGCACTTTCACATCGCTGCGCACATGCGGAGTGTATGTAGGAAGCGTTTTTCCCATGAGCGCTTTCGCAGCGGAAGAGGCGACGCGACCAAGCGACATTCCAGACGCATCAATAACACACTCATGCACCACACGCGCCGTATTTGTATTTTTTCCAGTAATCATATTATTGTTTTTATTTGACAAGTTCTATGCGCGCGGATTCTAACACGCGCTTGCCAACTTTGCCGAGACGCGTGATACGCACGTATCCTCCTGCGCGCGTCGCATAACGAGGAGCAATGGTGTTACGCAATTTGAGTACGACATCGGATGCCCCGCCGAGCACCGACTCAACATGTCGATGACTCGCCAAGGTGTTGTGTTTGCTGTGCGTGATAAGCTTTTCAACGTAAGGACGGATCTCTTTTGCCTTTGCGATCGTCGTCGTGATCGCTTCCTTGAGAATCAGTGAACGCGCCAAATTGCGCAACAATGCAACACGCACGCGTTTCTCACGACCAAACTTTCTGTGTGCTTTATGGTGACGCATACGTGAAATTACTGCGCGCGAAGCGTCAATCCAAGATTCGAGAGCGCTCGCTTGATATCCTGCAACCCTTTTTGCCCAAGTCCTTCGATCGCGAGCAAATCATCTTCGCGTTTACGCACAAGCCCTCCAACCGTACGGATCGAAGCGGCGTCGAGCGTTGCTTCAACGCGTTGCGGTAATTGAAGTTCAGAAATACGCGTCTTGAGCATTTCCGAATCCACAGGCGCCGATTTCTCTTCATGAACCTCACTCTTCGATGCAGGTGCGTGTTCGAGCATATCAGGAACAAGCTCCTCCTTGAAACCGATAATCGCCTTGAGCTGATGAATCATTGTCTCTATAGAGCTCTCCAAAGCCTCACGCGGCGTGATTGTACCGTCGGTTTCAATGAGTATACGAAGACGATTGAAATCGGTTCGATCGCCCACACGCATATTCTCAACTTCATAATTGACACGTCGGATAGGAGAAAAGATCGCGTCGAGCGCAATCGTCCCCACGTCTACACGTTCTTTTTGATGTGTCTCTTTAGGAACATACCCGAGTCCGCGTTCTGCACGTACTTCTAATTCAAATACTCCCTTGCCTGTTACTTCAGCAATATGCTGTTCAGGACTAAGAACTTCCACCTGGCCAGGGAGTTTGAAGTCTGCAGCAGTAACTGTTTGCGGACCCTTGACACTAAGCGTAATTGTCTGCGCATCGTCGGTAAGAATACTGAAACGAATCTTGCGAATATTGAGAAGCATCGTCACCACATCCTCCTTCACGCCTTCAATGGTAGAAAATTCATGCGATACACCAGGGATTTTTACATGCGTTACTGCTGCGCCAGGAAGTGACGAGAGAATAATACGGCGCAATGAATTACCGAGTGTAAATCCATACCCGGGGTACAGACCGTCAATTTCGTAGGTGCCACTTCGTTCTGTTTCGGTGACAATACGTGGTTTCGATGGCAACGCAATGTGATAGTCTGACATAGTTTAGTGTGACGTGATTAAAGAGTAAAAATAGGATTGGATTATACACTATCTACTGTAGAACTCAAATACCGTGGCATAATCAAATCCGCCATCGCTTGCCTGAGTGTATACGGGCTCGCTTTTGACCTCTATTTTCAACGCGGCGACATCAAACGAAAGCCAGCTGGGTGGTGTACGCTTGTCTGCTGATTCATCAGTAAGAGCAGAAAAAAGACCGCTCTCTTTACTTCCTTCACGCACCGTAACGACATCCCCTGCTCGCAAACGATGCGATGGCGTCCTCGATCGAACCCCATTGATCACAATATGCCCGTGAGACACCAGCTGACGCGCGGCGCGGCGCGTCGGAGCCAACCCCGCGCGATACGCGACAGAATCCGCGCGCATCTCGAGAATGCGATTGAGCGTGGATGACGGATCTGCCGCTTCGTATGCCTCTTTCGCATATCGAGAAAGCTGTCGTTCAGAAAGACCGTAGGTGAATCTGACGCGCTGCTTTTCAAGAAGCTGTCGTCCATAATCAGAACCGCCACGCCCACCACGCTTTATTTTCTTTGATCGAGCCTCCGACAATGCGAACTTCTGCGACTGTGTCTTTTCAAACACCGACGCTCCCAACCGCTTTGCTATCTTATACTGTGATGATACAGGCAACATAATGAAAATGAATAGAATATTAGACTAAATGCGACGCGGTTTCGGCGGTCTTGGTCCATTGTGAGGAATCGGCGTTTCATCTGAGATTTTAGTGATATTTACTCCCTTTCCTGCAAAAGCACGGAGAGCCGACTCACGACCAGCACCCACGCCTCGTATGACCACATCTGCCTCCTTGACCCCGACGATGACCGCCTTATCTCCCACCAACTCGCCAACTTTTGCAGCGGCAAACGGAGTGCCTTTCTTTGCTCCAGAAAACCCAAGGGCGCCAGAAGAAGACCACGCAATTGCATTACCTTCTTTATCGGCAAGCAGAACTTTCGTATTGTTATACGTTGCGTGAATATGAAGCGTGCCAGTCGTGATATTCTTTTTCGCAACGCGCGCGAGCGAGCGAGATTTCAATCCCTGATCAACACTCCCTCCCGACTTTCTTATGATTCGTTTTTTTCCCATAGTATTACGATTATGTTTTTTCAAGCTTACGGCGACCGGATGTCATTGTTTTGCGTACGTTGCCTCGTACCGTTCTCGAGTTCGTCTTGGTACGCTGTCCTCTGGCAGGAAGCTTTTTCAAATGGCGGATGCCGCGATGAGCCTTGATATCCTTGAGGCGACGAATGTTCGCGCTAATCTCACGCTTGAGCTCGCCTTCTATCTTGAACGCTTCAATTGCTTCTCGAAGCGCCGTCTCCTCTTTTGGAGATAAATCACTTGCTCGCGTATGTCGTCCTATGCCAAGCGCATCGAGTGTCGCAGCCGCACGCGGACGCCCAACCCCATAAATAGCAGTAAGCGCTATATCAAGTCTTTTCCCTTCTGGGACAGTTATACCAGCGATGCGTAACATAGTTATCCTTGGCGTTGTTTATGACGCGGATTAGAACATACAACCAAAAGCCGACCATGACGCTTCACGGAACGGCAATGCATGCATATTTTTTTGACAGAAGCTTTTACTTTCATGAAAAGAAATAAATTACACTCTTCGAATTATGCGTGCCCGACCCCCATACGGATCCAATTGCACTGACACCCGATCACCAACCAAAACCTTTATCCTATGCAGACGCATCTTTCCTGCAAGATACGCCAGAACAATATCGCCACGACTCAACTTCACGCGGAAAAGAGTGTTCGGAAGCGCCTCATCGACGACGCCATCAATAATTTCCGGTTCACCCATATCTGCGCGCATCAGATTATCAGCATGCAGCCGCCGAGTCAAGAGCCGGACTGCACAGGGCTCAGTACGTCGACTTTTATACTGCTCGGATCGTGAGGAAAACGCGAATTCCAGAATGGCTCTATGCGCGCCTTTGCCTCCTGTATGGCAGGAAACCCATCGACGACTGTCTTGAACGCGCCCTCTTCCCTGTCAGACAAAGCTTGCAAAAGAGCTTGCGTATCAACGTGCCACACAAGATCAGCAGACCCTGTCATGGAAAATTGAAACGCTTGATCCGCTATAGGATGAACCGCATCGGATACTTGCGCCGAGAAATCTTTACGAAACATGATAGCCACCGATCCTGGGGTCGAATCAGTGCTCACGCTGTCGGCTACGGTATGCGCAAAGGCGTCGATTGAAAATATGGGAATTTCCACATGAGCTCGCTCATGAATGCGTGCACCACCACCCGCTTCCTGTGTTTGAGGAAGAGATTCATAGACAACACTAAGGAGCCCGGGGAGCGCCGTCGACGATGATGCTTCCGCGGAGAGTAGCGCGGCTCTTGCTTTATCGGCCAATCTACCCCGTATGGTCGCGATTGCAGCCTCAAGGGCACCTGGTGCAAAACCCGCCCGATCACCCGAGAAGCCGCCGCTCATGGAAGTATCTGAAGAAGCATAGACCCCCGCATACATTACTTTGTTTGATTTCAAACCTGGGAGCGTCCAATGAGCGGCAGGAGCGACGTTATATTTTTCACCAACAGCATCCGCAAACACCGTCACGGATACTTTGCCCGGCGTATTGCCTTTCTTTCCCGGAATTGCAACGTCGGCAGGCACTCTAAAAATCAAACCGTCTGGTGTCGCGAATCTTGTATTCTTTATCAGGCGCACGGTATCATTAGAAAATGTATTGTAAACGGTTATTGAGCCACTTGCCTTTTCTTCAACATGCTGGATGCCAGAGGTCGGTATAACATCAGAGTCTTCAAGATCGAATGTTTGCAACGTATATGCAAGCGCTCCTGTTGGAGCTGTCGTAGCAGGATATGCGGTGAATTTTATAGACTGATCAAACGTAATCACATGTGATCGTGGAGTGATCGTTATAGTCGTCGGTCGCAACGCAATCGCGACAAACACTCCCGCAAAAAACACGCATATACACACAACGCCCCACAGTACATAACGCCCGCGATGCGAGGGCGTACTGTCATCTTCTTCGATTATATCAGGAGATGCGGAAGGACGCGGCCTGACACGCACGCCAGATGTCTTGATATTACGGATGCTCTTCTCTGGAGTTTGCGAGGATGATTCTATACCCACATCAACATCATCATGTTCGTCCTGCTCCTGAATTGGGACTGACGTTCGAACACGAACAGGTACTTGTTTGGGAAGCGGAGTTACATCATCATCAAAGTAATCTTTCGCCATACCTTATTGAGTATATCATGTCCGCACGTGTCTATATTTCATCTTGCATGGAACTGTTGACAAGTATTCCATCTGCCAATAAACCGCTATCCTGCATAGACGGACTCGAGAGCGTTATCGCTGCATCAAAAACGCGTGCCGTCAGCGGCAATACGGTATAAGGCTGTAAGGTAAGCGTGCATTGCGCAAAATCTATACGCGAAAAGAATTGCGTAAACCACGGCATAAGATCGGGGTGTGTAAGTAAATATAGCTGATTTGGAAGCCTCCTTTTAGCAGCCAACGTTGCGCACGGCTCACCGAACAAGCGCGCTAACTCTGGTTCGGAATTCGACATAGCCGTCTTTACCGCTTCACACGCCGCATCATCACCACGACCATCACTCACCATACGGATAAGTGCCAACGTCTCTTCTGGTAATCCAGTGCCAGCCACACGCCTCACTATTGAATGTACGCCTTCTGGCACTATTTGTTCTCCCACAATAAGACCCGATCGGATACTGGTAATACAGGTTGATTCTCCTGTCATATCAACAACGGTCGCATCCTCGACGCATATACCCTGCGCAACAAGCGCATTGAGTACCGCCGCACCAGAATGAATGACTGGGTGTACGCCAAACGATAGCAGCACCATGTCTTCAAGCCTCCCTCGCAAGGAGACATCGCATGCGCTCAAAAGTGCCGAGACTGCGAGTGAATTACCTCGCTTTCCCTCTGGCTTTTTGGTGACATATCCGTTGACCTCTGTACGGATAATGCTTTTCTCGACAATTTCTGCATGTTCATACTCATGCTCTTGTGCAAGAATCGACCGCGCGAGCGAAGAAATCATGCCACCGCGTACGATCGTCTCGTCGGCAAATACCGACTCCATGCGCACTGTCTTAGATCGGATCCACGGCGAATGAACAATGAGATGCACCGCTTGTACACGCTTTCCTCCAGGAAATTTCACGGCGTATTCTTTAGCGATTTGCTCGATAACAGCACCACATTCGGTGTACAACGCTTCGAGAGTCGCTTCAGTTCGTCCGAGCGGCACGTACTGTCGTGCCGCAAGAAGCAGGTGAGCTGGCGCATGTCTTTTCAGAACAAAAATCGCCACGCCTGCGCTTGCATTACCAACATCTGCAACTGCCACAACCGTACCACCCTTGAACACATCAGCGTGTTGCGTCGACATTCATTCAGTATACCAAGAAATATTACTGCACTACTGCTTTGATCCTCCTGATACCCGCCGCGACGGCTTCTTCTTTCAAGATTTTGAAGGTGCCATGGAGTTCGCTCGTGTTGACGACATGCGGTCCGCCGCAGAATTCGATGGAAAATGCGTCGTGGAAATGCGGATCGGCTTCGCTCGCGCCGAGCGGGCCCACGGAATACACCGACACCATGTCGGGATACTTCGCGCCGAATTCGTGTTCCGCACCAAGCTTTTCCGCCTCCTCTTGTGGCAAGACAGAACGCGTCACCGGCAGCTGCTCGCGTATTTTCTCATTCACGATGCGCTCCACCTCAGCAATCTGCTCGGGCGTCATTTTGGAGCCGTAGGAAAAATCAATGCGCAAGCGCTCTTGCGTGATATTGCTTCCGCGCTGCTTCACCGAATCGCCAAGCACGATCTGGAGCGCCTTCAACAGCAGGTGATGTGCAGTGTGGAGACGTGTCGTCTGTTCGGAATGATCGGCAAGACCACCTTTGAACTTCTGCTCGGAGCCAGAGCGCGAAAGCTCCTGATGTTTTTTCATTTCGTACTTGAAGCCGTCTGCGTCCACGTCGATACCGCGTTCGTGTGCAATCTCTGCCGTCATTTCAAACGGAAAGCCGTGCGTCGTGAAAAGCATCATCGCCTCACTTCCCGAAATGTGTCCTTGCGCGGCGATTTTCTCAAACTCCTTCATGCCCTGCTCGAGCGTATGCGCAAACTGTACCTCCTCTTTCCACAAGCCGTTCTTGATCTCTTCGTACGCTTCTTCGCTGCCGAGCTCGGGATACGCGTCTTGGTATTTTTCCATCACCATGATCGCAGAGCGCACCAACGCGCTGTCGGCTTGGTCTTTGTCGCCGAGATTGAGTTTGAGCGCATGCAAAGCGGCACGGCGGATGAGACGGCGCAGCACGTAGCCACGATCGGTGTTGGACGGACGCACACCGTCGGCAAACATAAACGTCGCAGCACGCACGTGATCGGCGATGATACGGAACGAGCGTTTGTAGCGACTGTCGTCGTAGTTCTTGCCCGACATTTTTTCCATGAGCGCGATGATGTCGATGAAGACGTCGATCGCGAATACGTCCGCATCGTTCTGCGACGCGGCAGCAATGCGCTCCAATCCCCCGCCGAAATCCACATTTTGTTTGGGCAGCAGCGCAAAAGAGCCGTCGGGCTGTTTGATGTACTGCATGAAGACAGAATTGCCGATCTCCATAAAGCGTCCGCAGTCGCAATTAGGATGGCACTCCGCGCCAAACGCCGCATCGTGCGGCAACCCGAAATCGTAGAACACTTCCGAATCCGGTCCACCCGGCTCGCCCGCGGGCATGTTCTCCGGCACACCCGCGCGACTCCACCAATTCTTCTTCACGTCGTAGTAGAAAATTCGCCCGCCCTGCATGCCGAGGCGGTAGCCGTCGGCTTCGCTGCCGATCTCGACCGCTTTTGCATCGACGCCTTTTTTCTTGAAGAGCTCCTGCCACGCAGCGACCGATTCGGTATCGCGCGGCACGCCGCTTTTTTCGTCGCCAATGAAAGCAGTCACGTAGAGCTTCGCGGGATCGAGCCCCACCTCATCGGTAAGAAATTCGAAGAAGAACGGCAGCTGTTCTTTCTTGAAATAGTCGCCGAGCGACCAGTTGCCAAGCATCTCGAAAAAAGTGGTGTGGCGATTGTCGCCCACTTCTTCGATGTCTTCGGCGCGGAATGATTTTTGCGAGTCGCACACGCGCTTTCCCTCGGGATGATCTTTGCCGAGCAAATACGGCAGAAGCGGCTGCATGCCGCTCCCCGTGAAAAGCGTCGTCGGATCATTCTGCGGCACGATCGGCGCCGACGGAATCACCACGTGCCCGCGCTTCTTGAAATATGCAAAATACCGTGACCGAATTTCCCCGACTTCCATACGGATATACTACACGTTCTACCAAAATATGAAACCTCATGCGAGTATCGTGCTCGATACCTGAACACGCGTCCGCCGCTTTGCGGCGGACGCGTGTTGCCACCCCCCCCCCACGATCTACATGATCATCGAGGTAGGAGTCCATCCAAGAAGTGTCGGGTTGAGCATGCCGAAGATCATCGCCACATGTGCGACGATCAGAAATATCCCAACAAACGTCGCATGCAAGCGAAGCTTTTCCTCCGGCGAGGCATTGCGCTTGAGTAGTCCAAACTCAAGCAGGGCGAGACCACCGAGCGGCACCACGCCAAGCAAGTACGAGCCAACAGCGATAATATCGGCCGCCCCGCGCCACTCGCCGCCCATCGTGAGCGGCACCACGGCAGTCGAGAACAGGTACGCGAACACGCCGACAAAATATACGCCGACCAGAGCGCCCGCCATTGAATTTATCTTCTTTGCAACGCCGGAAAGATTGCGCGTAAAGAGCAGGTACAGCTCTGAAACTGCGATCGTTTCAGCTAATACGACCGGAATCGCCATGAAAAGTATGAGGTTCCAGGGCTGATTCGTCGCCAATAATTGCATGTAGTGAGTCATTTCCATACGAAGTGTTAGTTAGTGGAGAATAAAAGAACATGTCGTTCGGAGGCGAACGAGGTGCATATGAACAAAATGTGCGAACAATCTTTGGCGGAGGATCGTGAGCACGCACAACACGCATCTCAGATGTCGTGTGATTGAGGGCGAAGACATCACCCCGCAACACCACAGCCACAAAGACCGAGGCAATCGCAAACACGAGCGGGACGAGCGCGAGCGTCAAGGCATAGGCATGATCCACATGACCGACACCAGACATCATGTCATGCGCATGTCCCGCCGCAATTCCGCATGCAAGCACCGCAAACACCATCACGCCCACAAGCACAATGGTGACAACACGGTATGGACGAAAAAACGACATATCAACGGACAATGAACATCATCATACACCAGTAGGCTATGAAATACTGTCCCCAAGAAAACATAGGGAGATACTATCATGGGAATCCATATCCGTACCTCCTGAACAATGCGCGTGTCTTATCTTCATATACGTATCGTGCTACCATACGTCCCTATGCGCTATCACATCCACACACTCGACAACGGTCTGCGCATCGCGCTTGCGCCGATGCGCGACGCAAAAGCGGCGACGGTCGTGGTGATGAGCGGCACCGGGTCGCGCTATGAAAATAAGAGCGAGAACGGTCTTGCGCATTTTCTCGAACACATGTTTTTCAAAGGCACCACGAAACGCCCCGGCGCGCGCATCATCAGCGAAGAGCTTGATGCGGTGGGCAGCGTATACAACGCATTCACGTCCAAAGAACGCACGGCATACTACGCAAAAGTAGACAGCAGACACCTCGACACCGCGCTCGACGTTATCTCCGACATCTTCCTCAATTCCACCCTACCGCAAAAAGAAATCACCAAGGAGCGCGGCGCGATCATTCAGGAAATCGACATGTACGAAGACATGCCGATGCGCACGATCGACAACGTGTTCGACGCACTCATCTTCGGCGCCGATCATCCGCTCGGACGCACGATTCTGGGACCAAAAGAAAACATCCGCGCATTTTCGCGCAAAGATTTTGCCTCATACTTCACGCGCAATTACACGCCCGCCAACACGGTCGTGTGCATTGCAGGAGAATTTGCAGAGAAAGATGTGCTCGCCAAGATAGAGCGTGAGTTTGGCAATCTGACACCGACACCGGCACCGGCGTGTGCGTCGTTTGTCGGAGCACAAACCGGGCCGCGCCTCGCAATCAAACACAAGAAAACCGACCAGACGCAGCTGATGCTCGGCGTCCCCGCGTATCCGTACGAACACAAAGATGAGTATGCACTCGCCGTCCTTTCGACCATTCTCGGCGGCGGAATGAGCAGCAGGCTCTTCCTCGAGGTGCGCGAAAAACGCGGATTGGCATACTCGGTGCACGCGTGGGCGGAAAAGTATCCCGACACCGGCTACTTCGTGGTACAGGCGGGCGTCGAACATGGCAACCTCGAAAAGACGGTCGGCACCATTCTCGCCGAGTTTCGCAAAATCAAACGCGCTGACGTGGAAAAAACGGAACTGGCAAAAGCAAAAGCGTACATCCAAGGCACACGCACCCTCGCGCTCGAGACGAGCGACGCGATCGCCGAAAACATGGCGACCTCGCTCATCAACATCGGACGCGTCCGCACGCTCGACGAAATCATCAAAGGCATCGACGCTGTAACGGCAGCCGATGTACAGCGCGTCGCCTGCGACATTCTTCGAAGTGAGAAACTCAACCTAGCCGTCATCGGCCCTCATCGCGAATCAGATCAATTGCATACACTTCTGAAAACATGAAAAAGCCCCGACTGCTATGCAGTCGGGGCAAAAGAACATTTATCGTTCGAGACACCAATCTCGAGCATTCACGAACATGTGCAGCCACGGCGAGATCTCGATTTCTTTCCATTGCGGCGGCCAATACGGCCACTGCCATTTCAAGAATCCGCGATCAATACCGTGCGGCATCATTCCTGTGTGATGCCCATCAGGACTGCACAGCGCCGTCCACCCCTCAGGAGAACCGTTTGGGTTGTACGGATACGCGCTTGTCTGGTTTCCATCAGGATCGACATACGCGAGCGGGACGAGTTGCTGCGTCCGAATATCTTCCAAAACCTGTGGATCCGGACACAGCAGCTTCCCTTCGCCATGCGCCGACCACGCACCAAGAACGGAACCTTCCATACCGCGAAAGAAAATCGACGGACTTGGGAGAATTTTTACTCCCGTCCATCGAGACTCAAACCGCCCAGACGTGTTGTGTACGAGTCGTGGCTGTGCAGTTTCCGCGATGTGCCGACCCGGCAACCAGCCGAGCAAAGTCATGAGTTGGAACCCGTTGCAGACGCCGAGTGAGAATGTGTCCGACCGTTCGTAGAAATCGTCGAACTTCTTCCGTACGCGGGAGTTGAACAAGATGGCTCCCGCCCACCCTTTTGCACTTCCGAAAACGTCGGCATATGAGAAACCGC
Organism: uncultured bacterium; assembly: GCA_903824595.1. Lineage (GTDB taxonomy): Bacteria > Patescibacteriota > Minisyncoccia > Phycocordibacterales > UBA2100 > UBA10103. Next base: position 10,549 of record CAIJXH010000016.1, on the reverse strand, counting down.
CCGGGAAAATAACACCCCGAAAAGAATCCAGCGACGATACGTTTTCGGATTTCAGGTCACTCATTGTTACATCTACAGGATCGAAACCTGCGATGTATGCCGCCGCTGCCATTTCTCGGTCGCCGTTGATGCCTTCCTCGCGTACGATCGCGATTTTTGGGCGACACAATGACGCAACGATCCTCGGATCCTTCGGAGGATACGCGAGGTGGTATGGGATAGGTTTTCGTGTGTCTGCATAACTTTCGACCTCCGCTTGGACTGTTAGTGGATTTGATTGCTTCATCTCAAGCCGATCACTCGTAGATTCCCACCACTCGCGCAACTTCGTAACATGATGATACATGACCATGGTGCCGTCATACGCCGCGATATAGAGATGTGATGCGTCATCAATGGTCGATCCGATTCGCTGGACAATAACCCCGTGCCGAACGCACACTTCAGCAACACGAGCCCAACAAGCCCTCGGGCATTCAAACACCATACCCGCTTCTTCGTTGAAGAGTACACGTATCACGTCAGCGCTATCGGGAAGATAGATATGTGCACCCCGATTCCCCGCCATGCACATTTCGGCGATGGTGGTGATAAGACCGCCATCGCTTCGATCGTGATACGAGGTAATGAGTCCTTCAGCGACCAATTCTTGGACCGCCTCGAACGCACGCTTGAGAATCCTTGGATCATCGATGTCGAGACTCTCGTCGCCAATCTGTCCAAACGCCTGCGCGAGAGCCGAACCGCCCATGCGATCCCTCCCCCAGCCCAAGTCGATCAGACCGATGAACCCGTCACCCTTGAGATCAGGAGTTACCACCTTTGTTATGTCAGGCACTGGGGCGTAGCCGCTGATAACCAACTGCCCCGGAGATTTTACTGTTTCATCACCAACTCTCGCCGACATCGAGAGACTGTCTTTGCCCCCCGTGATGGCGATTTCAAGCACGAGCATGATGTCTCGCATCGCTACTGCGGCATCATACAAACGAGCTCCTTCGCCCTCCAATTTCGCAGCCCACATCCAATTGGCATGGCATTTGATATCAGAGAGTGCGGTGATGCGGACGCCCGCGATATTGGTGAGCATTTCCGCCACCGCCATACGCGCGCCAGCTGCCGGATCGACGAGCATCTTGATCGGCTGTTCGCCAATGGATGTCGCCGCACCGGAGAGACCAAAGAAACTGTCCGCCGTCACACCTGCATCCGCCACCGGGACGTGCATCGGACCGCAACACTGCTGTCGCGCAACCAAGCCAGTCACCGAACGATCCACTTTTCGCACCAGAAAGCCTTTCGAGCCGACTGACGGCAGTTTGAAGACCGCTTCCAGTGCGTCCGCCACCGTGAGTCCTTCCGGAAACACGAGCGGTGTACGCACGCATGGCACGCGAGTGAGATAAAAAGACTTCTGCGGCAACGAGCCGATGATATTTTTCAGCGGTAGGTTGACCGGCGTCGTACTGTCCTTGGAGTCCCATACAACAACCTTTTCGTTGCCCGTGATCGTGCCGAGTACTTCACAGTTCACCGATTCTCGCCCGCAAATCACTCGAAATACCTCAAGATTTGCGTGTGTAATCAGTAAGGTGTAACGCTCTTGGTATTCCGCGACCCAGAGTTCGAGCACCGACATCGTCGGGTCACCGACGACGATCTTGCGAATGTCCACAACGCCACCTGCGGGATCCATGAGTTCGATGAGTACGTTGGACGGACCGCCCGCACCCTGATCGTGAATACTTTCGATGGGATTGAAATCTCCCATCTCGACGCACGCACTGATCACGCGGTTGACGCGATTTTCCATTTCCGCATCACCACGCTGCACGGACTTCAAATCCAAATCCGTGCCCTGTATACCACCTTCCATACTTGACGCAGCGCCTCCGCCAACACCAATCCGATATGCAGGTCCTCCGATCGCGACAATCAACATCCCCGCTTCCGGCGGATGTTTTTCCGTGGAGTTATCGAGTATGCGCCCCAGACCACCGCTAAAAAGCACAGGCTTCACAAACCCATGCCGAGTGCCGTCAGAGATGTTCTGATCGAAAGACCGACAGAATCCTCCGATGAGCGGCTCGCCGATTTTGTTTCCGTAATCCGAGACGCCGTTGCTGCCCTCGATAAGAATCGCGAGCGGCGAGGCATATCGACGACTGCGTTCGCCGTCAACCTGTTCTCCCGGAATTATGTACCCAGGAATATGCAGGTTGCCGACACAATATCCGGCGGTTCCTGCGCTGCGATTTGTCGCGCCGCGCACGACCGCCATCGTGTCGCGAATTCTCCCGCCGGAGCCTGTTGTAGCACCTTGGAACGGAGATACAAATGTCGGATGATTGTGCGTCTCACCGGTGAAAGTGATCCGCATAAGCCGCCGATGCACCGAAAACGCACTTCGCGAACCGGGCATTTCAGGAATCAGCACCTCGACCCAGCCACCCTCGATCACGCCCGCATTATCACGGAACGCAACGAGAGTATTGTTCGGGTGTTGCCGCCACGGCTCCTTCACGATGTCCATCAAGCTCGGCATTTCCACGCCATCGATGATGAGTCGGCCGCGGAAGAACAAATGGCGCGAGTGTTCAGAATTGCCGTTGCCGATTTGAAACAATTCGACATCCGTCGGATTGCGTCCAAGATTCAGAAACAGGTCGAGATAGTGTTTGATGTCCCACGCATCCATGCCGAGACCAAGCTCCGCATTGATCTCGACCAATGCCGCTTCGCCCTGTTCCAGGAGTGGAATGATGCGGACAGGCTCAGGCAAGACACCAGAGTCGAACGTGCAAATCGGATGTTCATACACTTCCTGCGTCATATAATCGAAACCATACGCCGCAAGAATTTCGTCGAGACTGCGCTCCGCATGTGGTACGCGACGCGACATTTCTACCCGTTGCACCGGAATACCCATTGAGCAACAGATTGCCACAGCGTTCGAAGAAAACGGTGTTTCAATCGAACGCCGAGGACCGAATTCGACACATACTTCATCGTCCAGCTTCGAAGCGTGCGTCACACAAAAGCCTCCGCCCGACATAAGCCACGTGAGCGCACTCATTGCGTCTTGATCAAGCGCTTTGCGATGCTCCACATATAGGCACTCTTCAGACGGCACTTGCGTGCCTGTGCGCCTAAACAGTTTGGTTAGCATTAGCGTGTCTCCTCTTGGTTATGTATTTGTCAAAGAACACGCGCCACAACAGCGCACTTCCCGCAGGAATGTACCATCATTCAAAGTAACGTGAAAGTATCTGTATCATGGATATTCACTTGCATCTTCTTTCATAACCACGTATGGTCATAGGAGAGTTCGAACACGTCGGTCAACGAAGGGGGGATTCGATGCGCACCGTTCCCGTAAACACAAACGTGCTCGCGGTAAAAAAATGTCCTAATTGCGGACAAGTTATGAGCAACCCAATCACGCTGCAGCGCGCAGATATCGAACTTTGTTGTGATGAATGCGTCGCCGCATTCATCATGGGCGCGTCCAAGTGGATCGGCGAACAATTTGCGCTCGCCTTCAAACGATAGTGAGCGCCGTGTTCTTTAGGACGCGCGAGTCATCTCGCGCGTTTTTCTTGCATGACAAGCTTCTTTTGCACAATGTCGCGATAGCGGCAGTAGTCGCAATCGTCGGCGGCATCGGGAATCGCATCGCTGTCGAGGCATGCCTTGATCGCCAAGAGCGTCGGCTCCACCCACGCATCGTTGCCCGCGTGCGGCACGAGCGTCACCTCGAATTCAAGCTTCGCATCAAACGCCTCTTTGTCTTTGCTTGCATTGGCGTACACAAAGTAGCCCGTATCGCTCACCGTGAATCCGTTACGGCGAAAGAGCCACTGATAGGTTTCCATCTGACGCTTGTAGCCGTCGTGCCACGCCTGATCGAGCGCTTCTATTTTCTCGTCTTTGCTGGTGGATTTGTAATCGACGATGATAAGCTCGCCCGACGGCTTCACCCACACATCATCCACCGCGCCTGACACCGTAAACCCAGTCGCTGGATGAAGGTAGTCGATGCCTTTGAAATTCTCACGCCACTCGTCGATTTTTGGATGTTGAAACGGAACCGCATCAACGCCGTATTTCTCCATGAGCGGGTGCGCTGTCTTCCCTGCGCGGTGAATATCGAATTCCTTTTTGAACAGCGCGTCGACGGCGCTGTTGAGATTGAAAGGAAAACCGGGCGGACGCGCCGTGCCGAGCTTGTTGTCTACATAAAAACAACGCGGACACTCCATATAGAGTCCTATTTTCGATCGCGACAGTCTGAAACGCCCGCCGCCGTAATTCCAATGCGGATTGCGATCTGGTTTGTAGTACACACTCATCGGGCGAGTATAGCATGGGCGTTTATACACCAGAGAGTGTCGTTGCTTCTTGTATGATCAGTGGGATAGAATCTGGCTTGATTCCGTATTCACGCAACACGTGCGCTGAACACACGCTTTTGCACAAGACAATGTTATGATCGAGTAATACTCTTTTTTCATGTTCTGACAACGTCGTGAGACACGTGATCGGATGCATATGCACGTCTTCAATCATGGAAAATAAATTCTTCTCACGCGGGTAATCCCATGCGATAAGTACGAGATTCGCGCATTGCGCATAGCGTATAGCATGAGAGGTGAAACTGGTGTTGGTCACGAGCCATCCTTCATCAATTCTGGTCTTGGCGTGCGGAGATCGAGCGAGATCTTCGTATCGAGCATACACATACAACGCGTCTTTTATATCAGTCTTCCCACCGGGAACATTGTGAAATTTCGCTTCAATACCAACCCGTCTCCCGTCTTTCTCGGCGACAACATCAACTTCATGTTCGACACAACGACCGAGAACCATTTGATCGGTGCGCACGCTCCATCCATGTCCGCGCATCACCTCGGCAAGGAATTGTTCAAATGGAAACCCAGAAGGACCGAGATCGAAAACAGCGCGCTTGATAGAATAACGCGCCGCAACAGGATGCGCATCCTCATGACGCAACACGTCAAACGCATGACGATAGATCTCGGATGTTGTCATTCCCGGTTTCAAATCTTCAACGATGCGTTTTGTGATTCTCGCGCGCACTATCGACGATGCCCCGGCACGCGCCAATGAATGTTCAAGCTTCGCCACATCAAACACCTCTTGTTCACCATCTGATTTTGTAATGAGAACCCGATCACTCATGCGTGCTATTGTAGCAGGATTTTATGATCACTCCCCCTCCCATGCACACATCGTTATCGTATACAACCAGTGATTGTCCATGCGTTGCGCTGTGCGACTCTGAAAATGTAACGCGCACAACACTTCCTTCATCCGACAAACGCGCTCTGATCGGATTTTCGCGATAACGCGTCTGTACGCTCACCTCATGCGGAGGTGTCACGCCGTTGATCCAGTGTGTATCACCGAGAACAACCGAAGAAACCAGTACGTCAGCATGATCGGGCGATACGCGAATGATATTGTTCGCCGTGTCCACATCAACCACATAATGCACGCCGCCTTGTACGCGAAATCCGTGCCGTTGCCCGCGAGTATAGAGCGCCGCACCGTCGTGCGTGCCGACAATCCTATCGTGCATATCTATCACCTGTCCCGACTCAATCGATATATATCGTCGCAAAAATTCTTTCATCGTGACATCACCAACAAAACAAAGTCCTTGGCTGTCTGGTTTTGTTGCGACAGGGAGCCCAAAACGCACGGCAAGTTTGCGTACATCAGCCTTCATTACATCTCCAATCGGAAACATCGTGCGCGCAAGCACGTCGTGCGTGATTCGGTGCAAAAAATAGGACTGGTCTTTGTTGGTATCTGTACCGCGCAGAAGGCACGACGCGGAACCAACCCGCGCATAGTGCCCCGTCGCCACCATATCGGCACCTTCGCCAAACGCCCACCGTGCAAAATGTCCGAATTTTATGCTTTTGTTGCAAAGCACGTCGGGATTGGGAGTGATGCCGCGCGCATAATCGGCGATCATCGGCTCCACCACTTCACGTTTGTATTCTTCCGACAAATCAATCTCGCGAAACGGAATACCGAGCGCTGCCGCCACGCGCATTGCATCAAGCCGATCCTCGCGCCACGTACACTCAATAAATTCAGGTTGCCAAATCTTTATGAAGACACCTGTCACGTCATACCCGCGCTCTTTGAGCAATGCCGCGGACACGCCGCTATCAACCCCCCCAGACAATCCCACAAAAACCTTCTTCATGAAAACGACTATATCAGATCGCCATCATTTCGTCTCAAGAACCAAGATAGCGAGCCTTATTACGCAAATGTTCGGCGTAGGTTTTTGCATAGTGCGTCACTCCATGGGCGTCCGCCAAGTAGTACACATATCCATTTCCCGTGGGCATGGCTGCCGCGAGCAATGCATCAAGAGAAGGACTCCCGATGGGTGTCGGCGGTAATCCTTTGCGTGTATACGTGTTGAACGGAGCATCAGTAACGAGATCGCTCGTCGTGAGTTGGAATGAATTTTTCCCGAGAGTATACAGAAACGCCGCATCCACCTGCAACGGCATGTTGATCTTGAGGCGATTCCACAACACACCCGCTATCATGCGACGATCGGAAGTCGTGCGCGCCTCTCGCTCAATCAACGACGCCATCGTCACCACATCGGCAAGTGATTTTCCAGACGCAGCGATTTGAGGCTGTATACTCGCCACGTGTTCATCAAAATTCTGCCGCAATGCGGCTATGACGCTATCCTCTGATGCGTTTGGGAGGAAAAAATACGTGTCAGGAAATAAGTACCCTTCGTATGGACTTGCTTTTTTGATAAACGTATTCGCATCGAAACGTAAAAGTCGTCCGTCAAACAACACCGCCATGTCTCGCACGGTCGCACCTTCTGGCACACGAAACCGCATTGGTTCAAGCCCGTATGCTCCAATGATAATACGATGCGCGACAGAAAACACATCGTGCGGTTCTTTGAAAAGATAGTCTCCCGCATGGACGCGATGCGTACCGCCCAACATCCACACCACAGCCTTGAGCGCAAATCCAGAACGCACCACATGAGTTTCTTGAAGTTCCGTTGCCGCCTGCGTCACCGATGCTCCGTCAGAAATAGACACCAATGCTCCGACGGGAAAGTCGGAAGGCGGACGGACATACGATAGAAAAGACATAAGCGCGATGGCTCCGATGACACCTACAAAGATCGTCGTACGACGATTGACGCGCTCGTTCCACCATCGCATCCACACACGAATACGCGCGGCATTCAAATCCAGATATGTCTGCAACGGATTACCCATACGATGTCTTACATGGGGAGATTGTGCGGGGCTTCCTTTTTCTTTGACGAGATACGCTCAAGACCGTGTGCTTCAACACCTCGTGACGGCGGGTGCCACACACTTGCGAGCATCTCGACTGACCATGTATTGTGCGGGAAAATCCATGGCGGCTGGAAATGTCCGCGACGTCGATAGCAATCAAAAAACCGCTTGGCGATTATATTGAAACGTATGTCCCACAAATCTTGATACGCGTAATCGAGCGGAGGATGCCAGCGACGATGACGAATGTAGTTACGATATTTCTCATCCGCAAACGGCCTCCACATGAAGCGAAAATTATTGAAACCCGCGTTGCTAAACGTATTGGTCGGCGACACCATGTATGTACCGCGCATACCCACATTGAAATGCGGCTTGCTCGCATTGCGCTCGATCGAACGCAACACCTCACCTACGTGAAACTGCTCAAGACGCGCGGCAGTGGCACGCCATTTCTCGTCACCTGGCTCGGGATGCGCGCCGAGCACCGTTTCCTTGCGTATTTTATCAACCGCCTCATGCACCCACTGTCCGAATCGATCCCCCGTGTCAAACCAGCGCTTACCGGGAGCTTTATCTTTATTTTTCGTGATAATAATCTGCACCCACCCCTGCTCGGTCGGGCTCATGCTGCTCATGGTCTCCATCACCTGCGCAAATGGATCGATTTTATATTCTTCGTCCACCTCATCTTCAAGCTCCCAATCTACGTATGTCTTGAATGGATACGCGTCGTTCTTTGGTTCGAGACGCCAATCCCAACATACCGCTTTTGTTTTTTCAGGATCATAAGTGAATGCCATCGCGTAATCTTCCACTTCGATTATTTCAAGTTCTGGATACTGTGCATACAACGCCTCCTCGACCGAACGTTTGAAAACACGCCATGTCCATACATAAAAATGCACGTCGCCGCCAAACGAAACGATCTCAAAAGAAAACCGAGGCGGAAAGCCGCCGTTCCACAAGCGATTGATGAACGTATTGTCTTGTCCGCCCAAATCCAAGTGAGCAAACACCGCTTCCATAGCACGCGGCGACTTGACTATCGAGTTTGGAATTTTTATTTCAAGTAGAATCTTGTGTTTACTGTGTTCATGCCACGAATGCACGTACCACATCCACCACGTCCACGCGCTTGCCATACATGCAGGCACGATCCAAATCGGCATAGTACCGATAAGCCATCCCAGCGCAAAGAGAGGCAATCCCGGAATCATTTTCCACAACGCCATCCACAACCCGCAGAAAATAGTCCCAAGAAAAAGCGCGCGCGAGATACCATACGTGTTACCAACTATCTCTTCTATAAATCCATGGAAATCACCCGCAACGATGGTACTGATCACATCATACAAACCATTATCTTTACGCAAATTCTGCTGATCGAAATTGTGCGGCGCCATACTCACCATGAGTATACCATCTCTGTGCATTGACGAGCGGACAACCTGTGGTTTTTGCGATAGTATGGACGAGCATCATGAAGGGCAGGTGGCGAAACTGGTAGACGCGCCAGCCTTAGGAGCTGGTCTCGAAAGAGATGGGAGTTCGAGTCTCCCCCTGCCCACAAAAAAGCGACAAGTAAAAGCACCCGCAAGCAGGTGCTTTTTTGTGATTATTCTTTCACATATTTTTTCGCAAGAACAGTGAGACATTCTTGATAGAGCGCGAAACGAAACACATCATATCGCTCTCCCTCAATAACTCGATGCCCCTTGAACACGCCCTCTTCGCTAAGACCGGCTCGCCGCAACATGTCAATGACTCGTGTATTGTGGCCATTGACGTCGACATATACTTTATACAGACCAAGCTCTTCAAAAAGAGTCGTGGCAAAAAGTATCGACGCGATGACACCAGCGCCTGATGTCCGATATTCTCTCGCCACATACAGCGTGACAAAACAATGTCCATCACGCTTGCTGTAATCGTACGAGCACACCGTCCCGATCGGCACATCATTTTTCCCGCGTATCAAGCACTGCCAATGCAGACCTGTCAGAAAGAGCCATTGTCTTTCTTCCTCAAACTCTAACTCTGTCAGTATACGACGATTGACAGAACAGAAGCGCCGAAAGTCGTCGGAGTTCCGCCACTCGCGAAGAAGACGGTGGTGTTCCGCTTCAACCGCGGTCAGTCGTATGGTCCACATCGATACCTCCTACCGCAACCGTAGCCAAGCAAAACTCTCTTGGCTACGGTCATTTCGCCAACAAACTCACTTGCCATTTTTGGCTTCAGAGATTGCCTTTGACACCGCAACATCAGTGCGGTCGTCACAATATGAAGCCGTGCGCCCATTTCTGAGCGTCACTGTCGCTTCATGTTTGCCTGCTTGGGTTTTCTCAATGTGTACGTGTGCCACGTCGTCATCCTTTTGCGGCATGATTACCTCCATTTATTTCGGCATCAGAAGTGATGCCCTACGTGCATTCTAGAGTGACTCCTCCATCTGTCAAGAATGAAACTCTATCGGGAGCAAATACCTCAACGAAACCCACCAAAAAGTCTGCTCGTCGCTTGCTGAACCTGCGACATATCGGGCGTATTTGATAACGCATGAAAGTTGAATGTTGTATCTATGAGCGAAATAATTCCGTCAACAGAACTCATAATGAACATACCGGCAATACCCCATTTCATATGATTGAGACCAACATGACGACTCTTCTCACTATCAAGATCCTTGAGAAATATGACTAGTCCATATACAAACAAGAGGAATCCTGCCGAAAACACGACAAGCATTATCGGATCAATGATATAGGTTACCAATCGCGCCACTATTCCAGCCGTGGTATCCATAATGCGTTGACGCGCGACGCACTACTTATTTAGTACGACACAGGAGTGATCACGACGCCTCGCGGGATTATCGGATCAGTCGATGTTACCTTGAACGTACTCTGCAAAAGACGGATGATTCCCCAAATAGACACCATGACGAAAATCGTCACTACACCATACAATGCCAGCTTCAGACTCTCTCCTTTTTTTACGTTGTCGGCGGTAAGCATGTACATAGCGATACTGTAGAAGAACACCACGATCGCTCCCGTGATAAGAAGACCGATACATGCGTTCAAAATCGAACTCGCAAGCACCAACACATCGGTAAGACCAGCTGCCGAGGCAATCATAGGCAGCAGCGTCACTCCAAAAGCAGATACTGAAAGCGCGGCGCGTAGAGACATAGAGTGCAATAGAAAATATTATTCAAT
>CAIJXH010000015.1 GCA_903824595.1 uncultured bacterium | reverse complement strand
TCATCAAACATAAAGGAAAGCTCTTGCGCGGCGGAGAAGTATATACGAACACGCACTATGCTGATGTGCTTGAAGCATTGGCGCGCGAGGGTGATCGGCTTTTTTATGAAGGCGAGATCGCAGACAAAATCGTGCGCGACGTGCGTAAGAAGGGTGGGTATCTTTCCAAGGAAGACATGATGCGCTACGAAGTCGTGCGCCGCGAACCGCTTTCGGTGTCGTACAGAGAAAATACGTTTATTACCAATCCTCCGCCGTCTTCGGGAGGTATATTGATCGCATTTGCGCTCAAGATACTGGAGACATTTGATGTTGCAGAAGCTGTGCGAAACAATACATATCTGGAACTTCTCGCGTTTATCATGGAAGCGACAAACAAAGCGCGAGCCGATCGGTTGAACGGACGATTGTTTGAGGAAGGTATCGCAGAAAAGTTTCTTGATTCGGATCTTGTTGCACTGTACGCAAAGGAAGTTGTGGGCAAAACAAACTATCTCGGCGGGACGACGCAGATGAGCGTGATCGACCATGATGGTAATTGTGCGAGCATGACGTCGAGCATGGGCGAAGGTTCCGGTTACATTGTACCCGACACCGGCATCATGATGAATAACATGCTGGGCGAAGAAGACTTGCACCCGAATGGATTTCACACATGGAAAGAAAATGAACGCATATCGTCGATGATGTCGCCGTCGTTACTTCTCTCGTCAAGCGGTAAGCGGATCGCGCTCGGGTCCGGCGGGTCAAACCGTATTCGTACCGCTATTTTGCAGGTGCTCATAAACATCGCCGATCGCGGCATGACAATCGAGGACGCGGTCAAAGCACCGAGAATACATTTTGAAAGAGGCGAACTCAATGTCGAACCGGGTTTTCATCCGGAGGACATCGTAATGCTCAGTAAAAATTTTGACCGTGCAACGTTTTGGGAAAACCAAAGCATGTTCTTCGGCGGCGTGCACAGCGCAGTGTACGACCCAAAAGGAAAAACATTTTCAGGAGCCGGAGACCCGCGGCGCGGCGGCGCGATGAAAATTGTATAAAAACGCGTCTTTTGATACAATGGGCCGTAACGTATTGTTAGTATAATCTAAAATATAGTATATATGGGAGTCAAAGACTTTTTTATGCGAAAGATGCTCGAGAAGCAGTTGAAAGACTTGCCGCCGGATCAGCGCGACAAGATGATTGCTGTGATCACGGAGAATCCAGAGTTTTTCCAAAAGATCGCCGAAGAGATCAAAGCCGCTCAAGCAAAAGGCAAGGACCAGATGGCCGCAACGATGGAGGTGATGCGAAAGCACCAAGGGGAGTTGCAGAAGATTATGGGAGCGAACCGATAACACGAAACCAATAACATAGACGTCCGTCATTGCGAGGAGCGTAACGAAGTGGAGTGACGCGGCAATCCAGAGTATGTGGCTACGTCATTGGAGGTGGTATAAACTCTGGATTGCTTCGTTGCACTCGCAATACCCATTAAAGCACCCTGTCAAGCTTGCACGGGTACATCCTTTAAATATCTGTGCATAAACT
>CAIJXH010000014.1 GCA_903824595.1 uncultured bacterium | reverse complement strand
TATAGAGAATTTCTACTGTTGTAGATCGTGCAACCTTGGTGCCATTTTGTGGGCCAAATCGTTATAGAGAATTTCTACTGTTGTAGATGTTCCGCGAATAATGTCATCCACATGCCAAATCGTTATAGAGAATTTCTACTGTTGTAGATGAGTCGCGGGCATTGAGTCCCGACCCGCCAAATCGTTATAGAGAATTTCTACTGTTGTAGGGGGGAAGCCATGCTATAATCATGTTCCTATGAGAATTTCGATTCGCACGGGCTCGCTCAAGTTTTTGCTCGGCTGGACGGCTGTCTTTCTTTTCCGTCTGATTCCATTCCGCCCACCGAATATCGAGCCGATGCTGGCGACGGTGATGCCGTTTGCAAAGGGGTATGGGGCGTGGGGAAGTTTTGCCTTCGGTTTTTTTGGTATCGTATTCTATGATGCTATCACGTCGGGTTGGGGTGTGTGGACTGTAGTCTCGGCACTTGCATACGGGTTGCTCGGCATTGTGGCGCATTTCTTTTTCAAAAATAGGGAAGCGAGCGTAAAGAATTTTCTCGGCTTCGGTATCGTGGGCACTATTTTATACGATGCAGTGACAGGTCTCACGGTAGGACCTCTCGCGTTCCATCAATCGTTTGCTATGGCGCTTGTGGGGCAGATTCCGTTTACGCTCATGCATCTTCTCGGTACTGTCGTTTTTGCGACACTTTTGAGTCCTGCGCTGTATCTCTGGGTGGTAAAAAATGAACAGCTCGAAGTTTCGTTTGCGCGACTTGCACGAAAGGGTAGCTAAGCCACCAGGAGGAAGAACATGAGCGCTGCGAGAATGCGGTAAACGCCGAAGGGGATGAAAGAGTGTTTGCGCACGTAGGCGAGTAGGAATTTTATTGCAAAAAGCGCGACGAAAAATGATGTAACAAATCCGATGCCGAGCGCAGAGAATTGATCGGAAGAGAAAGCGCCGGCGCTTTTGAGAAGATCGAGCCCTGTTGCCGCTGTCATGGTGGGTACGGCGAGAAGGAACGAAAATTCAACGATGGTCGCGCGCGAGACACCCAGTAGCATGCCGCCAACGATCGTCGCGGCGGAGCGCGATACGCCCGGAATGATGGCGATAGATTGAGCAAGTCCGATGAGTGCGGCTTGTGTGTATGAAATTTCGTGTATGTTTGAAACGGCATTCTCGCGTTCTCGATGTAGTAATTCGAAGACGATCAGCGCGATACCACCCAGGGCGAGTGACCAAAGCACGACCGACTCATTGCCGAGCAGATATGTCTTCACGATGTTATGAAGTGCGAGTCCGATGACGCCGGTGGGAATGAACGCGACGAGCAGGGTTTTGATTGTCTGTGTGTTGATGAGAGTGCGCCAAAAGAGCACGACGACGGAAAGTATTGCGCCGAGCTGGATCGCTATCTCAAATGTCTTGAGGTAATCGGTATTGGGAATGCGGAGCAGAGCGCTCGCGAGGATCAAGTGTCCTGTCGAGGAAATCGGTAGGAATTCCGTGATACCTTCGACGATGCCGAGTACTACGCTATCAAACGGTGTCATGATGTTTCAAAGTATTGCACAGCTCGCATGCCCAGCCAAATAGCAAACGCACCGACTGTATATCCCGCGATGACGTCGCTCGGGTAGTGGACGCCAAGGTAGAGGCGCGAAAAGCCGATGACGAGAATGATCGCTGTGGTGCACGCGATACCAATGAGGCGAAGTGGTTTTGACGCCCCGCTTCGACATATGAGCAGCGCGAGAAAACCGTACAATGTCATGGCGAGTGTCGCGTGTCCGCTGGGGAACGACCACCACGTCTCGTGATATGCAAAAAATGGCGCAGGAGGGCGCGGTCGTGCGATGAGTGCTTTGAGTCCGATCAGCATGACGGTGCTCGAGAGTATGGCGGTGAGAAGACCGAGTGCGAGGCGATGTTGTTCGCGCAGTGCGAGCACAAGTGCCGCACATGCGGTAATGCTTGCAATAGTCCACGCGCTTGCGCCCTCGCTCACACTGATGAGCATCTGCACGATATGCGGGTCGCGGATTGCGTTGAGTGCGGTGAGAACGTGCATATCGAATGCTGATATAGCTTGTATCATGAAAAAAGTGCAATGATGTGGGGAATAAAAATAATACAACCAACAACAAACGCCGCAATTGTCGCGATCAAGACAGCCGCCGCGGCAAGGTCTTTGATCTTTGCGATATGTGGATCGGGATCACCTTTCACCATGTCGCAAAATTCTTCGAGCGCGGTGTTGAAACTCTCGGCAGTGAGTACGCCGCCGATCATGGCAACGACAAGCATCCACTCCATCGACGTGATCGCAAAATACCACCCCGTCGCAAGCGTACCAGCCGCACAGAGTATTTCAAAGCGGAAATTGAATTCTTCTCGCCACGCAATCGTGATCCCCGTGAGTGCAAAACCAAGACTTTTCAATTTGCGCCGTATCATGTGATAAGTATACCTATGATAGGATGTAGTGATGACTCGACAAGAGGTTATAGGAGTTGTGTATATTGTGTTGGTGTATGCGATTGTTTTTTTTGTATGGCACGCGTTATATGTTTCTGTGAGTATTGCTAATACGGAAAAGAAAGATTTTGTCGCGCGTCTCGACACGTATCCAGGATCTTTGTTCACGTGCACTCAAGGCAAAGCACTCAAGGCATTATTCACCGCAGGTGCGGTAAATCTATCGCTTTCCGACGGACGTCGTATCAATCTTCCACAAGCAGTATCGGCAAGCGGCGCGCGATATGCCAATCCCGACGAGAGTTTCGTGTTTTGGAACAAAGGCAAGGGAGCATTTATCGAGGAATATGGCAAAACGACATACGCGGGCTGTATCACCGCCGATTAGGATGGTAGTATTCTGTCATGAGCGAAGAAAGTATCCGAGCGGAGCGGTTGAAAAAGCTAGACCTGTTGAAAGCGGCGGGAATGGAAGCGTACCCGGTGCATACGGCGCGTGATTGTAGTGTTGCGGATTTTCTCGCTTCTTTTGAGGAGCGCGAACAGAGCGGTCGACAAGCGAAGCTTGCCGGCCGTGTCATGTCTTTGCGCGGACAAGGCGGCATTCTGTTTACCGACCTGTTCGATGGTACCGACAAAGTGCAGGCGGTGATCCAAAAAGACGATCTTGACGACGCGTTGTTTGCGCTCTTTAGTAACGCAGTCGACAAGGGTGATTTTATTGAAGTATCCGGCGTCGCCTATACGACGAAACGCGGCGCGAAATCGCTCAAGGTCTCCGCATGGAAGATGCTCGCCAAGTCGCTCTCGCCGATTCCCGACGAATGGTTTGGACTCAAAGATGAAGAAAAGAAACAGCGCGAGCGCGACGTGGCGATTCTGCTCGATCACGAGCTACGCGCGATGTTTGAGCGCAAAAGCAAATTTTGGAACGCGATCCGACAATTTTACATTGCGCGCGGATTTACCGAAGTGGAGACGCCTGTCTTGGAATCCATGCCCGGTGGCGCCGATGCGCGTCCTTTTGCCACGCATCACAACGCTCTCGATATCGACGTGTACCTCCGCATCTCCTGTGGCGAGCTGTGGCAGAAGCGCCTGCTCGTGGCTGGTTTTCCGAAAGTGTTTGAGATCGGGCGCATCTTCCGCAACGAAGGGCAGTCGCGCGAACATTTGCAGGATTACACGCAGATAGAAAGTTATGAAGCATACGCCGATGCGGAGTACGGCAAAAAATTCTTGCAGGATTTGTATCGTCATATTGCGAAAGAAGTGTATGGAAAATACACGTTTGAAATAGGCGAGCACACCGTAGATTTTGCTGACGAATGGAAGGTCATTGATTTTAGTGAACGGATTCAAAAAGAATTCGGTCTGCATCCGCTGA
This sequence comes from uncultured bacterium, assembly GCA_903824595.1. Classification (GTDB taxonomy): domain Bacteria; phylum Patescibacteriota; class Minisyncoccia; order Phycocordibacterales; family UBA2100; genus UBA10103. Next base: position 75,428 of record CAIJXH010000014.1, on the reverse strand, counting down.
CGTGCAGTGAAGAAGAAGCAATCGCGGTGGCAAAAGACGCGCGCATTGTGTTTACCGAAACACCAAACAAATCTCGCGCCGTCGATCATCTGTGGAAAAAGATTCGCAAACGGATTTCCGGGCCGGTATTTTTGACGGGGATTCCCGTATTTTTGGAACCGTTGGCAAAGCGTCATAAGGACAATCCCGATACGGTGGATCGAATCCAAATCGTGATGGCGGGATCGGAGATGGGAAAAGGATTCAGTGAGCTCAACGACCCGCTCGACCAGCGCGCGCGTTTCGAAGAGCAGCAAAAGCTCCGCGACGCCGGCGACGACGAAGCGCAGCGCCTCGACACCGAATACGTGAGCGCCATGGAATACGGCATGCCGCCGGCGTTCGGCTTCGGTGTATCCGAGCGCCTCTTCTCGTTCCTCGAAAACAAACCCATTCACGAATGTCAGCTGTTCCCGCTTTTGCGACCCAGAATAGAATGATCCTTGGCGACCGCCTTGCTGCAAGCTTGGCGGTCATTTATTTTTTTGCCTATTTCTTTACATTGTATCGTGTTCACATCTACATTCATCCGAATTCTCATAATCCTGCACCCATACAATTCCTTATTTTCCACGGTCGTAGGAAATAAGGAATGGAGCGATGAGTGATGCTGTTGCGAGAACATTTCAGACGTCCGACGCGTTGAGCGTCATTGTGTTGTTTGTCTGGCACGTGACATTCTTCACATTTGCATACAGTATCTCGCCAGACAGAGAGGGAGGTAGTGATGGCGTTTAGTCAGTATGTCGCAATGTTCGTCCTCTTTTTTGCAATGTATCGAGTGAGTACGCTAACTTCAAAATCCCAATGAAAACGTCATTGGTTTGGTGTCCGCAATAAGCCATTTTGAGGTGTCGATTTTTACCTCGCGTATGGAGCCGAGTTCCGCATATTTTATACTTTTCTTCTCGAGTGCGTAGTCAAAGATTTTCTTGGTGAGCTCGACGTCTTTGAGGCAGTATTCGCGCACTTTTTCGACCTCGCCGTTACGCCACCATATGATTGATTGCCCGCCTTTTCCGTCTAGTTTTTTATCTTTGAGTGTGCCTTCTGCAACTGCGTCGAGTTTCAATCGTCTGCCAACAAATGGTTGGAATTCTTTCATGAGATCAACACTTTTTATACGAGTGAGATCGCCCGGGTAATATTTGTTTAGGAGGGGAATATCGAAGTGGTCGGAATTCCACCCGATAAGCACGTCAGTTCGCTCGATAATCGGCCACAATTTCGGAAGATCTTGTTCTATGTAACTTGAGTATCCTGTTTCTGAATCATGTATACCTACAAGCGCTATGGTGAGACTTGCGGGGTCGCTAGAGCCAGTGTCGGCGAGCCAGTTTGTGGTTTCAATGTCGAATACAACGATCCGCATGATAGTGAAGCGTTTGCGCTCATCCGAGCGTCGAAAACATATGTTCGGCTATGCGATCGGCGGGAAGCGTTATCTCGGCGCCTGTCGCGAGATTTTTTATGGTATAACGACCAGACTCACGCTCTTTAGAACCAATAGCAATAACGAAAGGTATTTTGAGCTTGTCGGCATGTCGAATTTGATCACCGATTTTTTTGCCAGAAACATTTACAGAAACGGTCGCGTCTTCGCGGCGTAAATCTTGGGCAAGCTGAAGAGCGTGGCCTACGGAATCTTGGTCGACGACGCACACCATGACTTCGCTTGCTGGCGTGTACGCAGGTAGAAGATTGTGAGTTTCGAGAAAATCGCGCATGGTTACGTCGCCCATACCAAAACCGACTGCGGGAAGAGCGTCGCCGCCGAAAAGATTGAGCAGGTTGTCATATCTTCCGCCACCACAAATCGCCCTTCGATTTGCCTCGCTTGTATCGAATAGTTCAAACACCATGCCCGTATAGTAATCGAACCCTCGCGTGATCGATGTGTCGACGACCATGTTGTTGATTCCCATGAGAGAAAGTTTGGCTCGGAGATCTTCGAGATACGCGGTTGAGGTGGTGCGCGCAAGTTCACGAATAATGTGTGTTGCATGCGTGATATCACCTACGATAGCGGCAAGCGCTTGTTCAAAATCATCTATTTTCGCGCGACGATCGAGTAATCGCGTTACTTGGGCGCGCATGGACGGAGCAATGTTTGTTGCGTCATACAAAGCATCGAGGATGCGTCGATCGGACACTCGAATTTCAAAATCACGTTCTTCCGCGCCCATACTGATCAAAATACCGTGTGCAACGGCTATAATTTCGGCGTCTGCATACACGCTGTCTGCTCCAGCGCAATCCACGTTTAGCTGCCAGTGTTCGCGTAAACGACCACGTTGCGGTCGTTCATAGCGGAATACATTGGCAATGGTATACCATCGTGCGGGGAGGGGAATATCTCGCAATCGAGCCGCAATCATGCGAGCGAACGTGGGCGTCATTTCTGGACGCAGAGTTACCTCGCGATTGCCGCGATCGGTAAACGTGTATGTTTGTTCGTTGATGATTTCGTCGGATGTTTTGTTTTTATATAATTCTGCCGGTTCGAGTACGCTGGCACCATATTCTTCATACCCAAAAAGTTCACACACGCGCTCCATGTGTTCAAAGATGTAGCGTTGGTAAAACTGATCTTCTGGATAGAAATCTCGTACGCCTTTATAGCTCTCCGTTGAGAGTTTTTCTCCTGTGCTCATGCGTGGCATTCTATCATATTGGCGTATCGAGGTCTAAATGGTATGCTCGCGCGCATTATGAGCACAACGCACGATGCGTTTGCGGTACGAAGATCACGCACGGGGTGTGGCTTGTTTGCCACTCAGAATATTGCGAAAGATGATTATGTTGTTGAGTATACGGGTGTGCGTATCCCAACGTCGATTGCCGATACGCTAAAAACACGATATCTGTTTGATCTTGAAGACGGGTGGACCATTGATGGATCGGTGCGTAGCAACAAAGCGCGTTGGATGAACCATTCATGCGATCCAAATTGCGTATCCGATTTGTGCGAAGGGCGCGTCATGCTATTTGCGTTACGCGATATTGAGATTGGCGAAGAACTCACGTTCGATTATGGTGAAGAATATGTGAAAGATTTTATTGAACCCGTGGGGTGTAAATGTGCGAAGTGCGCGTCCTCAGTGCGTTGAGAATAACAATAACATCTATAATTTCTTGAAGTAATGCGCCTGCGACCGGAGAAATATAGCCACATGCGGCGAATATCATGCCGATCGCGGATAGAGCTATTCCTCCGATCATGCTTTGTCGCGCAATACGTACCGATGTGTGGGCAGTGTCAAAAAGTTCCTGCAAGAGCGATATGTCGCATCCGAGAATTGCGATAGACGCCGCCTCTATGGAAGCGCTGTTTTCGGTGCCAGAGAATACGATTCCAATATCGGCGTGCGCGAGTGCGGGAGCGTCGTTGAGTCCGTCTCCGACCATGGCAACCGTGTCGCCATGTGTACGAGCAGCACCTATGGCAATAAATTTCTCTTCAGGAGAAATGCCTGCGCGAATGGGAATTCCGAAGCGACCCATGATACGTTCGGCGTTTTCGCGTGTGTCGCCCGTGAGTATTTCGATGTGAATACCTCGCGCCATCAGTGTGTGAAAAAGATGAGCAACATGTTCTTTCAGCGCATCCTCAAAGTGTAGCCGTGCAATTTCTGCGCCTGATTCTGCAATTGATACAACAATACCTGTTTCTACGCCATGCGATGACGTGATTGAAAATGGTATGTCGTCTACGTATCCCGTGATCCCCGTCCCCAGTATTTCGGCGACACGGTGCGCATGCAGGGTGTTGAGGTGTTTGGAGCGATGCGTTGTGACGACTGCTCTGGCAAGTGGATGTAATGAATGCAGTTCTATAGCGGCAGCGATTGAGAGAATATTGTCGTCGGTGCGCGCGGTATGTATGCGTTCAATCTTTGTTAGCGTGGGCTCACCAAGCGTGAGTGTCCCTGTTTTATCGAAGAATACCGTGGATACGCGATCGAGTATCTCAAGCGAGACGGGGCGTTTTATAATGATCGAATGGCGTGCTGCGCGAGATATTCCTCCAATAAACGCAACTGGTGCCGCGATGAGTAACGGACACGGTGTTGCCATGACGAGTACCGCAAGCGCACGGGATACGTCTCCTGACCACACATATGCGGTCGCTGAAATAACGAGCGTAATCATGGTAAACGGCAGATTCACTTTTTCGGCGAAGCGTGTAGTAGGGGAGGGGTGACGTTTTGATTCTTCCACAAGACGCACGATGCGATGATAGGTTGATGTATCGGCAGTGCCCTCGACCGTGATCTCAAGAGAATTTCCTCTATTGATTGATCCGCTTCTGATGCGTGCGCCTCGCACGTAGGTCGCAGAAAATGCTTCGCCGGTGAGGTGCGCGTTGTCGATACATGCACTATCAGAAACAAGTATCCCGTCAAGCGGTACGAGTTCGTGTCGACGTACGATGATGGTGTCGCCGTGCATGATTTCTTGAATAGGCCGTTCGATCGTATTGCCGTTTGCGCATCGCACGGTACACGTTTTTGGAATGCGATCGGCGAGTGTATGCAGGGCCTCTTCTGCTGAATGTGACGCGTATGCGTCGAGTGCTTCGCCGCTCGTCACCATGAGCGCAATAACGCCTCCCGCGATACCATGATCTGTTGCAAGTGCGACGATCATTGCAAGAAGCGCAATGTAATCGAGAGAATAAGAGCCTGTTCGTATTTTTGCGATTGAGGAGTAGACGATCATTGCTATTCCGATTCCTATCGCGCCGTACAGAAAGACGGGTACGATGTTACCTGCTACCAATAGTAGTGCGATAAGCATCGGCGTTCCAGACAGGGAATACAATAGCGCTTTCATTCTGAACATTATATACTGACACACATGAAAAAAGGCGCTGCGCTGTTTTGGATTGCTATGCTGCTTTTGATCGCCCTATGTCTCGGAGTAGTGTTTTTTGCGAATACGGGATCGCGCGATCTCGCTCCTTTTGCGCAATGCCTCAAAGATAAAGGCGCGATCTTTTACGGAGCGTTCTGGTGTCCTCATTGTCAGAAAACTAAAGCATTGTTCGGAGCTGCGGCATCAAAGTTGCCGTATGTAGAATGTTCTACTCCAAACGGACAGGGTCAGACGCAAGTGTGTAAAGACAAAGGGATTCAGGGCTACCCCACGTGGACATTTGCCAACAGTACAACGACCCTCACGGGAGAACATACGCTGCAGGAGCTTGCTGCCGCGAGCGGATGTCCGTTGCCGAGTGGGCAGTAACCATGATTTCTGTTGAGACACTCAATCAAGCACTCGCGGCGGCAACGCTGGTACTTGAGATTGCGACGATTGCGTTTCTTGCACTCTTTTTTATTCGAAAACGTTTTCCAGATCTCAACGACATCGGGGACATGCTCGCGCGCAATGGTTTGTGGCTTGGATGTATACTAACGCTTGGCGGCATGGCAACCTCACTCTTTTATTCAGAGATCCTCGGATTTGCTCCCTGTGCGTGGTGCTGGTGGCAGAGAGTGTTTTTGTATGCACAAGTACCTCTCTTTGGCTTGGCTCTCGCGAAACGTGATACGCATATCGCCGATTACTCCATAGCGCTTTCGGTTTCGGGCGCGTGTGTTGCGCTATATCAGCACTATCTTCAAATGGGCGGTGCGAGCATTATTCCGTGTCCTGCAAATCTTTCGCGCGCAAGTGATTGTGCTCAGCGATTTCTTTTTGAATTCGGCTACATTACATTCCCGCTCATGTGTTTCTCGCTCTTCGCTTTCTTGATTGTTGTGATGCTTTTTGTGAGGAACAAGAGATGATGCACTGCTGTCCATGTTGGCAGACATACGTTTTGTTGACTTGAAAGAAATTGTCGTATATAATCGCGCGACTTTTGCTCCGAGCCGAATGTGTTGCGGTTGTGCTTTTGAGTAAAGTGTGCGGATTGGGGTTCCGGGCGCTTTAATTAATAAGTCGTGCACTAACACAATAAAGATGCAGCGTGGCAAGCCGTGCGCATCACCTATCGTTATGTCAAAGACACGCAGTGTGAGACCGCAGAAGTATTTCGGTCGCTATCGTGAGCCGTTGGTGAAATTGCCCTCGCTTGTCGAAGCGCAAATAGGATCATTCAAGGATTTCGTTGAGACGGGCGCAGAGCGTGTGTTCAAGGAGTTTTCTCCCATCAACGATCATTCTGGTAAAAAGTTTGAGCTCAAACTCGTGAAATTTACCTTTGGTGAGTTGCGATGGGACGAGCAGCACGCGAAGGATGCGATGAAGACGTACGAGGCACCTCTCTCAATGGTAGTCAAATTGCACAACAAAACGACCGGAGCCGAAAAAGAACAAGAAATTTTTCTCACGGATTTTCCGTGGATGACGGCGCATGGATCATTTATTATCAACGGTGTTGAGCGTGTTGTGGTGCCGCAGCTCGCGCGATCGTACGGAGTGTTTTTTGAGGGCATTCCCTCAAAGGGTAAAAATTACTTCGCGGCGAAGATTATTCCCGCACGCGGAGTATGGATAGAAATCGAATCGGATGCCGATGGGGGTATATATGTAAAAATAGATCGCAAGCGTCGCTTCCCCGTTACATCGTTATTGCGAGTGCTTGGCCTTCAAACCGACGCGCTTATCAAGGGGCGATTTGAATCGTCGGTTGTTGCGTCGCATGCTATTGCGACGACTCTTGCTCACGATACGGCGCATACGCCAGATGAAGCGTATGTCGAGATATATCGCCGTCTCCGCGATGGTGATATTGCGACGCCAGAGAATGCTCGCGAACACGTACGCTCGATTCTTTCCGCGGAACGATATGATTTCTCGAGAGTCGGACGCTTCCATTTCAATCGTCGATTTGGGCTCGGAATTTCCGAAAAAGATCTCCTCAATGGGACACTTACTCTTGATGATGTGGTGCGGATTATCACGCATATTGCGAGTCTAAATGCGGATCCTGCGGCACAGTCGGATGATATCGACCATCTCGGGTTCCGCCGCGTACGTTTTGCGGGCGAGTTGCTCGAGCAGCGTATGCGCATCGGACTTTCACGAATGAAGCGTAACATCCAGGATCGCATGGCAATGGTTGATGCAGAAACTACGGTTCCCGTATCACTCGTCAATCCGCGTCCTTTCCAGGCCGCCATACGAGAGTTCTTCACAACCGACCAGCTTTCACAGCTCATGCAGCAGTACAACACGCTTGATGAGATCGAGCATTTGCGTATTTTGTCAACTTTGGGTCGCGGCGGTCTCACGTCGGAGCGAGCAGGTCTGGAGGTGCGCGATGTGCACTCTTCTCACTACGGTCGCGTGTGTCCGATACATACGCCAGAAGGTAAAAACATCGGACTTGTCCTTCACATGTCGTTGTATGCGCGACCAAATGATTTCGGCATTATCGAAACGCCGTATGCAAAAGTAAAAAACGGAGTAGTGACGAAAGAGATTGTGTACATGAACGCGTTTGACGAAGAGCAGTATGCCATTGCGCATGCAGCCACACCGCGCGACGACGCGGGCAAGCTCACCTATCCGCAAGCCGATGTTCGTTTTGGAGGAAAGCCGACGATTGTGAATAGTGTCGACGTTGATTTCATTGAAGTCGCGTCCAATCAACCATTTTCTGTCGCCACATCGCTTATCCCGTTTGTGGAAAATGATGATGCCAACAGAGCCCTCATGGGTTCTAACATGCAGAAGCAAGCAGTGCCTCTTGCGGTGCCTGAAGCACCTGTGGTGGGTACGGGCGTGGAAACAATCGCTGCTCGTGATTCTGGACGCCTTGTCTTGGCTGAAGAAGCTGGAGAGGTGACGTATGTGGATGCACGGATTATCAAGATCAAGGGAGAGAATGGGAAAACAAAAGAGTATCGCCTCGTCAATTTTTCAAGAACCAATGGATTCACCACGTTCCACCAGCGTCCTGCTGTTGCGGTGGGAGATGTTGTGAAAAAGGGAAGCGTACTGGCAGACACCTCTACATCAGTCGGCGGTCAATTGGCGATCGGTCAGAATGTGCGCGTTGCATTTTTGCCGTGGTTTGGAGCAAACTTTGAGGATGCAATCGTCATATCAGAACGATTGGCGAAAGATGCTCGATTCACGTCGATTCACATGGAAGAGTTTGTGTGTGTCGTGCGTGATACTAAACTGGGCGCAGAAGTGACAACGCACGATATACCGAATGTATCGGAATTCAAACTACGCAACCTTGATGAAGACGGCGTCATCAGAATTGGCGCGGAAGTGCGATCGGGCGATATATTGGTCGGAAAAGTAACTCCGAAAGGAGAGACGCAGCTCACGCCTGAAGAACGTCTTCTGCACGCAATTTTTGGTGAAAAGGCAAAGGATGTCAAAGACACGTCGCTTCGTATGGAGGGAGGAAAGCGTGGTCGCATTGTCGGTATAAAAATATTCTCACGCGAGAATGGTGATGCGTTGGAGAGTGGAGTTATCAAGCGTGTGCATGTTGAGGTGGCGCAGCTTCGTACGGTGTCAGTGGGCGATAAGCTCGCGGGCAGACACGGCAACAAAGGCGTTATATCGCGCGTGCTGCCCGAAGAAGACATGCCGTTTGATGAACAAGGTAATCCTGTAGACATCATTCTGACTCCGCTTGGCGTACCTTCTCGTATGAATCTCGGACAAATTCTCGAACTGCATCTTGGGCTTGCTGCCGATGCGCTCGGGTATCAGGCAGTCGTGCCGTCATTTGCGGGTGCGCGTGAATCAGAAATCAGAGAGGAACTCACGAAAGCAGGATTCCGCGATGATGGTAAGAGAATTTTGTTTGATGGACGCACGGGGGAGGCATTTGCCCAGCCTGTATCAGTCGGTATCATGTATATGCTCAAACTGCATCACATGGTGGAAGATAAGATCCACATGCGTTCGATCGGTCCGTACTCACTCACGACCCAACAGCCGCTTGGAGGTAAAGCACAAAACGGTGGTCAGCGCGTTGGAGAAATGGAAGTATGGGCGTTTCTTGGGTATGGCGCAGCTCATTCATTGCGCGAAATTCTCACGATAAAATCGGATGACATCGTCGGAAGATCTGCCGCATTTGATGCGATTGTTTCTGGGGAGCGTATACGAGAAAGTAACACGCCTGCGACATTCAATGTGCTCGTTCGACATTTGCGAGGGTTGGGTATCAACATAGAATTTATTAGCAGCGATAATCGCGCGCGCGCGTAGCTTTATCTATGAACATTCAAAAGAAAAAAGACGTGATTCCGGAGAATTTCGAAGCGGTTGCAATGCGACTTGCGAGTCCCGAACGGATTCTTGAGTGGTCGTTTGGTGAAATAACTAAACCAGAGACGATCAATTATCGCACCCAGCGTCCCGAGAAGAATGGTTTGTTTGATGAGCGAGTATTCGGTCCGGAAAAGGACTACGAGTGTTATTGTGGGAAATATCGCGGCATTCGATTCCGCGGTATCACCTGTGAGAAATGTGGCGTAGAAATCACGCGGTCAATTGTGCGTCGTGAACGCATGGGTCACATTGATTTGGCGACACCCGTGGCGCATATATGGTTCTTGCGAGGTATTCCGTCGCGTATCGCGCTCATGCTCGGTCTTTCTGCTGCAGAGGTGGAGAAGGTTGTATATTTCGCTGGGTATATCGTGACGCATGTTGACGAAGAAGAGCGAGCGCGTCTTCTGAAAGATCTTGAGCAAGAATTTCAGCAAAAGACTAAGTCTGTCCAGAATGCGGAAACAAAAACCGAGCTGAAAGAGAAGGCTCTCAAGGCAAAACAAGACATCGAGTCAATCAATCTTGGTGTTGTTTTGGACGAGGCTGCGTATCACTTGTTTGCGGTGAAGTATGGGGCTATGTTTCGAGCAGCTATCGGCGCGGAAGCGTTGTACAACATTCTTAAGAATACGGATATCGAAGCGTGTATCGTGAAGACAAAAGAAGAGTACGAAAAATCAGGAGCGGCTGATCGCGATCGTTTGCGCAAGAGGCTCGCGCTTATGGAAAATCTTCAGCGATCGGGAGTGCGTCCTGAATGGATGTTCATGACTCGTTTGCCCGTTGTGCCGCCCGCACTTCGTCCGATGGTTGCGTTGGAAGGTGGGCGACACGCATCTTCTGACCTCAATGATCTATATCGACGTGTCATCAATAGGAATAATCGTCTCAAGCGGTTACTTGCCATTCATGCACCAGAAGTTATCTTGCGCAACGAGAAACGCATCTTGCAGGAGGCTATCGACGCCCTCCTTGATAATTCGATGCGTCGCGGTGCTGGAGTTCTCGGGGTTTTGGGTGGTCGTCGTCGCGCGCTCAAATCGTTGGCAGATTATCTCAAAGGCAAGCATGGATATTTGCGTCAGAATCTTCTCGGCAAACGCGTAGATTACTCTGGTCGTTCTGTTATTGTTGTCGGTCCTGATCTTGCACTTGATGAATGTGGTCTACCAAAACACATGGCTCTGGAGCTGTTCCGTCCTTTTGTAATACAAGGATTGTTGCGTCGCGAGCTTGCGTACAACATCCGTGGAGCAGGTCGTCTGATAGAAGACGAGTCGCCAGAAGTGTGGCCGATTCTTGAAGAGGCGATCAAAGGAAAATATGTGCTTTTGAATCGTGCTCCAACGCTACATCGACAATCCATTCAAGCGTTCCGCCCCGTCCTCATTGAGGGCAATGCGATTCAAGTGCATCCGCTCGTGTGTCCTGCATATAACGCAGACTTCGACGGTGATGCGATGGCAGTGCATGTGCCTCTTTCGGAAGCCGCGCAAATGGAAGCAGCGCAGATCATGTCGGCAAACAAAAACGTATTGAAACCAGGAAGCGGTGACGTGGTAGTTGCTTCAAAATTGCTTGATATCGTGCTCGGATGCTACTGGATGACAAAACCAGTCGCGGGTGCAAAGGGCGAGGGGAAAGCGTTTCCTTCAACGAATGCGGCAATTACCGCATATGATTTTGGCGCGATCGACTTGCGAGCCACCATCAAAGTTCTTCCCGGAGATAGCAAAAAGTATGCCCAGTTTGGCGGTGCTATTTTTGAGACGACCGTCGGTCGTTTGCTCTTCAATTCCGTGCTCCCGAACGATTTCCCGTATCTCAACGAAGAAATAACCAACAAACGCATGAGTGCGTTGGTGCACACGCTCGTTACGCACTACTCGCTCGATGGTATTCCGAAAATTCTTGATGCGATCAAGCGTTTCGGATTCCGCTACGCGACGCATGCGGGTATCACGTGGTCTATTTCTGACGTGGTTGTCCCAGAGGTGAAGAAGGAGATGATTGCGCGCGGTCGTGAGAATGCTGCACAGGAACGAGAGAACTACATGAATGGACTCTTGACTGAAGATGAGCGTCGTCGCATGACGATCGAGATTTGGGGTAAGGTATCGGGTGAGTTGCGCAAACATGTCGTCGATTCTCTCGATCAGTACGGTCCTGTGCGTGACATGATTACGTCGGGGGCTCGTGGTAGCGTTGTTCAGCTGCATCAGATGGCGGGTATGAAAGGTCTCATCACCAATCCTCGTGGTGAAATTATTGAATTCCCCATCACGTCGTCCCTCAAGGAAGGCCTGACGCCCATCGAATATTTCATTTCAACGCACGGAGCACGCAAGGGATTGGCAGACACCGCTCTCAATACCGCGCGTGCGGGGTATCTCACACGCCGTCTCTTTGACGTTGCGCATGACGTTGTTGTGCTCGAACATGACTGTGGATCGAAGCATGGAGTTACCATAAAGCGCCCGGGCAAAGAAAACATCGGCGGATCATTCTCTGATCGTATCCATGGTAGGACGCTTGCTGAAAACGCAGGTTCATTCTCACGCAACCACCTCTTGTCGCGTGATGACGCGAGTATGGTCGAGCGCGATGAGTCAGTCACTGAAGTTGTCGTACGATCACCTATTACGTGTATGGTTGCTCGTGGTGTGTGTCAGGCGTGTTACGGTGTCGATCTTGCAACGGGCGAGCAGGTTGATATCGGGGAAGCGATTGGTGTTATTGCCGCACAAGCAATTGGCGAACCTGGTACGCAGTTGACCATGCGCACATTCCACACGGGAGGTGTGGCGACTGCGGGTGGAGACATCACCATGGGTCTTCCGCGCGTCGAGGAAGTGTTCGAATGTCGAGCACCGAAGGCTCCAGCGACGATGGCTCGAGTATCTGGCATAGTGTCATCAATCGCAAAAGATGGATCAGAGACGGTCATTACGATTATTCCAGAACATGCGTCTACGGGTAAAACCGCAAAAGCAGCAAAACGCGAGACAGAATATCGAGTGGGTCCGTTGCGTACGATCATTGTGAAAGAGGGCGCGTCGGTATTGAAGGGAGATTTCCTAACCGATGGCTCTGCGGAGCTTGAAGAATTGTATACTCTTGCAGGAAAAGAGCGCACGCTTGAGTACGTGATCAGTGAAATTACGCGTATCTACGAATTACAAGGTGTGTCTACTGCGCGTAAACATCTTGAGGTTATTGTCAAACAGATGTTCAGTCGCGTCTCAATCACGCACCCGGGATCCACAGGTGTATCTGCGGGCGATATTGTGGCTGACTTTGAGTTTGAGCGCATCAACAAAACGGCACGAGACGTGGATGGAGAACTGGCGAAAGGCAAGCAGCTTTTGCTCGGTATTACAGAAGTTTCGCTGACGCGGGCATCGTTCCTGTCGGCGATTTCTTTCCAAAACACTCCGCGCAAACTTGCCGAAGCTGCGGTTGCAGGATCAGTCGATCGCCTCATCGGTCTCAAAGAAAATGTCATCATTGGCCGCCTTATTCCTGCCGGTACAGGGTTTCCTGGTAGCAAAAAACACAAAATCATTCATGACATGGAGCGCGCGCTCAATGCAGCACACGAAGGAAGTGATGTGTCGATCGTAGAATAAAAGGCGTGTCCTACTGACACCACTGCGCCCACGCATCGAGAGATTGGTGTTTCAAAACGAGGTTGTACCCTTGGGCGGTATACCGTTTGCAATATGTTTTGAACGCTGCTGCTGATGTGACATCTGTGTATTCAATGGCGTACACGGGCTTGTGAGCGGCGGTAAATGGCGAGAAATCAGTACACCAGCCCTCTGCGGCACAGCTCTCGACGATGGCAAAATCAAATACACCGACAAGCGTGTTGGCTTGTGAAGGATCATTCTTTAGTCCAACCAATACGTGTTTTGCGTGAGCGAGTGAAGCGAGCCACGTGTTGTATGTTATTTGATCTGATGCTTGTAGCGGGAAACCCGTGTTGTTCTCAAAACTGTTCATGTTGTCAAAATCAATGCCGTCGAATCCTTTGTCCGCACACAATTGAATACGCGCCGACATGATTGGCGCGAGGCGATCGATTGCTCGTATGTCGAGCCAGTGTTCGCCTGCCCATCCAGCGTACGCATTTCCTACGACAGACGGGGGAAATTGTGATGCGTCTGGTCTCCAGTCTTCCACGGCGCCGGCGTTGATATAACAGAGTACTTTTTTGCCTCGCGCGTGTGCTTTCTGCACGTCGGCTTGGGCAGTGTCGTACAGATCGAGATCGTATATCGACGCGCGATCGTCAAACGACGGAGTGCCTGAAAATTGTATTTGAAATGCAGGCGTGAGCACTGGGGCTGGGGTGGGTGATGGGCGTGACCTGATAATAGGCGCGTGACCGTGAGTAAAGCCGAATCCAAAGATTCCTGACGACATAAACAAACCAGCGATAAGTGTGTACATAGATGATCGTAGTATGCTGATAAGAATCATTTTTCTATATGGATAATACTCATATACGTTCACTATATCATGCGTGGTTTGCTATACTTGCATGTATTCGTGCATATGGAATCGATGATATACAGTCTTGGCAGTAATGATGGCATCGCGAAAAAGATCGCGGCACGATTGTCGGTTAGGCTTGGTGTTGTCACCTGCAAAGTTTTTGCTGATGGCGAACAGTACGTGCAATTTCAAGATAGTTTGCGCGGGCGAGATATATTTCTGATCCAATCGACCAATGCGCCTGCCGAACACTGGGTGCGTCTTTTGCTTGCAATCGATGCGGCGCGCGGCGCTTCTGCTCGTTCTGTCAATGTGGTCATTCCGTATTTTGGATATGCACGTCAAGATCGAAAATCGAAGCCGCGCGAGCCGATTGCGGCGCGCGTGTTCGCCATGCTGCTGGAACACATAGGCGCGTCCCGCGTTCTCACTATGGATCTTCACAATAGCGCAATCGGAGGATTTTTCCGCACGACAAATCTTGAGTATCTGTACGCTCGGCCCGTGTTGGTGGCGCACATGCGCTCTTTTTTCAAAAAGGCGATCGCGAAAGATGAAATTGTGGTTGTGTCTCCTGACGCGGGCGGGGTGGCGCGAGCTCAGTCGTACGCGAAACGCCTGATGCGTTCGGCAGACCTTGCGCTTATTCACAAAGAACGTGACATACCGAATCATGTTGCGCGTATGAAGTTGGTAGGCGATGTGCGTGGAAAGATTGCCTTGATTATCGACGATATTGCTGATACATGCGGCACGCTGGTAACGGCAGCCGAGCTTTTGATCCACAATGGAGCGCGTGACGTATATGCTGCGGTAACTCATGGCGTGTTGTCTGGTGATGCGTCTGAAAAGATCGAACGGTCGCCATTGTCGCGTTTGTTTATCACTGATACGATTGCGATACGCGAATCACTTTCACCAAAGATTGAGTGTGTTTCTGTCGCGCATCTGTTCGCCGATGCCATAAAACGTATCGAACAACATAAATCTTTGACGGAGCTCTTTGAATCAGAATAGAGAAGTGATACAGTCAAAATGCCGCTCTCGTCGTTCAATGGATAGGATGGCTCCCTCCGAAGGAGCCGATGCAGGTTCGATTCCTGCCGAGGGCACTTGGTGCGCGCGTTGGTAAGCGGTACACTCGCGTACGTGTGAGGGTTTTGCTAGAATGAATCGTGAGGGGCCTATAGTTCAGCGGTAGAACGCGTCCATGGCATGGACGAGGTCGGGGTCCGACTCCCCGTAGGTCCACATATGAATTTACGCGACTCTATTGTTCGCGTTCTACATGCAGTAGGTGCATAATGAGGGCATGAGCGACACAGTCCAACAAATAAAAGACCGCCTGTCTATTATCGACGTGGTTTCTCCGTATGTGAAGCTCGAGCGGACTGGCGGTGGAATGCGCGCGCGATGTCCCTTCCATGCGGAACGCACGCCTTCTTTTTTCGTGTCTCCAGAACGAGGAACGTATCACTGTTTTGGATGCGGTGTTGGTGGCGATATGTTTTCTTTTGTCGAAGCGATCGAGGGAATTGATTTCAAGGGAGCGCTCGTGGTATTAGCCGAGAAAGCTGGGGTTGAGATCGTCCGCCAGCATGGGACTGAAAGAGATGCGCGCCACGAACGTGATAGGCTTTTCGAACTTTTGGAAGCCGCGACTATTTTCTACGCTTCTCGTTTTTCTACGGAGGCAGTCGAGTATCTCCACGAACGCGGTGTATCTGATGCGCTGATCACATCATTTCGTTTAGGATATGCTGAATCGTCGTGGAGTGCGCTATCGGAACATTTGAGAGGTAAAGGATACTCGGAGGTTGACATTGTTGCTGCTGGTCTTGCCAAGAAGAACGAACGCGGAGGACTGATAGACAAATTTCGTAACCGTATTATGTTTCCCATCTCCGATCCTGCAGGGCGTGTTGTTGGTTTTTCTGGTCGTATTTTCGGGATCGAAGCGCACCCAGATGCGCCAAAATATCTCAATAGTCCCGAAACGCCGCTGTTCCAAAAATCGAAATTGCTGTATGGGTTTGATCGCGCAAAACAGTCTATGCGCAAGAGCAATTGCGCGGTGCTCGTTGAGGGGCAGATGGATTTGATCATGAGCCATGGTGCTGGTTGGAACAATACGGTAGCGGTGTCAGGAACCGCGTTTACGCAAGAACATGCGACACTTATCCGTCGCATGACCGAAAATATCGTCATCGCGCTTGACGCTGATCAGGCTGGTATCAAGGCGGCTGGACGCGCTGCTCGTGCTGCTCTTGCGTGCAATCTCAACGTAAAAGTAGCGCGACTGCCCTCTGGGCTTGATCCTGCAGACCTCATAGTGAAACAGGGAGCAGATGCATGGAAAAACAGTATTCGTAACGCAGAGGATATTATTGCGTTTTTGCTCGCGGTACTTGGTGAACACGTGACGCATGCGGATCGATTTCGTCGAGCCGTGTATGAATCAGTCCTACCTTTTGTTGCCGATGTGACAGAACCACTCAAACGTGAGCACTATGTGCGTATGATAGCAGGAGCGCTCGGAGTTTCTGAAAATGCCGTTGTTGAAGCGCTTGCCCGCGTGCCTGTGGTCGCGCGTACAGAAGAGAAAGACCCTTTCATTCGCCCGGCTTCTCTCAATCGAGCAAAACAAGCATACGCAATTTACGTATGGCAGAAATCGGTCGAAAACGCGACGTTTGATGTTGATTCCTACGTCCATCGATTGAAAATCGCCGTGGGCGCGCCTGTGTTTGATGAGCTTGAATTATTGGATTCAGCCGAGAAAGAACAGTTACGTTTTTCTGCCGAACGAGTACATGGAGCTAGCGGCGGATTGGTGGCGGAAACAGAAGTTCTTTTGCGTGTGATCACACGGGGGCGATTGTCTGATGAGCTTGAGGCGGTGATGGGTATGCTCAAGCGATCAGAATCGAGCGGGAATGACGCAGAGACGAGCCGTCTTCTAGGGTGTGCAAAAGCATTGACCGACCAGATTGCAGCTCTCAAAGATTAGTGTATACTGTGGTCTACCGTCAGTGTAGATGCGATTTGTTCTAGCAAATACGCCACATTTGACGACATATGCAGCGTTTCCCGTCTTCCCAAAAGGGGGAGTGCGGCTTTTGCTATATTTCAATACATGACTATCAAAAAAACAAAAAAACGAACCGCAAAGAAGCGCGCCCCGACTCGGGTAAAGAGGGTTGTTAGACGTGCTGTCCGTGCGCGCGCATCGGTCAAGTCTGTCGAGAGTACATCGAAAGTTTCGACGAAAAAGACAAGAGGCGTGAAGGAAAATGGTTCTGGACGTAATCGTCAGCAAGAGAAAGTCGAAGCACTCATTACGCTTGGCCGAGAGCGCGGATATGTAACGTTTGATGAGATCATGCGCGAATTTCCGACCATCGAAGACAATGTGGTATTGCTTGAAAGTATGTATGAGCGTTTTGGTACCGCAGGTATTGATGTGCTCGAGGGTGGAGGTATGCTGGAGAACGACTCTGTCGATTCTATACTTGAACGCAAAAAACTTCAGCATCGTCGCACTGATGCGGGATTTGATTCTGTGCAAATGTATTTGCGCGAGATTGGTCAATATCCGCTCCTCAATGGGGAGCAAGAAAAAGATTTGGCGAAACGCATCATTGCGGGCGATGACGAGGCGCGATCAATTCTCGCGCGAAGCAACCTGCGTCTTGTTGTTTCAATTGCAAAAAAGTACGTGAATCGTT
This sequence comes from uncultured bacterium, assembly GCA_903824595.1. Classification (GTDB taxonomy): domain Bacteria; phylum Patescibacteriota; class Minisyncoccia; order Phycocordibacterales; family UBA2100; genus UBA10103. The sequence goes on along the minus strand of CAIJXH010000014.1, from coordinate 57,906 downwards.
CACCCGATCTTACGCTTCTTGATCTTATTCAAGAAGGCAATCTCGGGCTTTTCAAGGCGGTTGATAAGTTTGATCACACAAAAGGTTACAAGTTCTCTACGTACGCCACGTGGTGGATTAGACAGGCAATAACGCGTGCGCTTGCAGATCAGTCGCGCACGATCCGTATACCAGTGCACATGGTTGAGACGATTGCAAAATATAAACAAAAAGTGCGTGAACTCTCGCAGCATTTGGGTCGGGATCCATTGCCCGAGGAAATAGCGTCTGAAATGGGTGTCGAGGTTGATAAGATCTATACGATCCAAAAAATAAACCAGGACACAGTGTCGTTGGAATCGCCTGTGGGTGAAGATGATGATGAGCGATCTACGCTCGGGTCGTTTATTGCCGATGATTCTATTGCCAGCCCTGATCAAGATGCGTCACGCCGCATTCTTTCAGAACAAATGGGTGCTATTTTGGATGAACTTTCTCCGAAGGAGCGCAAAATTCTTGAGATGCGCAATGGTCTTACCGATGAAGGAATATGTTTTACGCTTGAAGAAGTTGGGCGTGAATTCGGTGTGACGCGCGAGCGCATCAGACAGATTGAAGCAAAGGCTCTTGAGCGTATTCGTTTTCACGAAAACGCAAAACAACTGCGCAGCTACTGAAAAGACTTGTGTAGCGTGTCGAGAAGATATGCCGTTTCGGCAGGACCGCTTGTGTGCGTGGTATGAACGCCTGTTGGGATTACTACCGCGTCGTTGCCGCCGGGAAATAGCGCATCTCCTATGTAGAGAATGGCCTGCGGCGGGATATGTGTCCATTGCGAAAATATACCAACGCCATGCGCTTTCGTGATGTCTTTTTTTGTGATGTCGATAGATGTGCGTCCTCCTATATGAACCTCGTACGCGGGCAATTTTTTGGCAAGTATTTCGAGGAAGTGACGACGTTTTGCGCCGTCTTGATCCCATGAATACTTATCATCTTGTGTTGCGTCAATGCCAAGAAACGTGTATGCGATCTGCGTTGATCGATTGAAATACTGCTGTCCGCGGGGTGTGTATCCATTGAGAATACCTGTGTCGACAGCACTTTGTTCTATAGCGCGAAGCACGTACTCGCTTTCTTCTTGACTGAATTCATGAGCGTATTCCTTGTGCCACGCACCGTCTTTGAATCTATATCCCTCGGCGCTACTCGTGGGGAAAAGGTATAGATTGAAACGAAGCTCGGGTTTGATGCGCGCGGCAACGTGAGAATATACACGATCATACGATGCTCCGGTGATAATAGCGACGGGTATGCGAGAGAGCATATGTTCTATGCGTTCTATCATTGCGTCATCGGGTGCCTGGAAATTTGGAGCGAGTGTTTCGTCGAGGTCGAGCATGAGCGCTTGTGGTTTGATGTGCGTGAATTTTGAACGAAACAAGCTCACGATAACGGGTATCAGTGTTATTACGATAATCCCGATTGAGATAGGTGCGAGATATTGTTCAGACGCTGGTACGGTGTGTCCGAGGGCATATCCGGCAATCACAAACAAATTGACCCATAGTATGCCTCCGAATACATTCCAGCGTAGAAATGTCCAGTAGTGCATGTCTGCTGCACCGGCAACCATGGGTGTAAAGGTGCGCACCACTGGTATGAATCGGGCAAGAAATATTGCTTTGGCTCCATGGCGCTGAAAGAACATGCGCGCCTCGTCAAGATGAGTTTTTCTGAAAAATCGCGAATGAGGTCTTTTGTAAAGCGTGTCGCCGAGCCAGATGCCAGTCCAATATCCCACACTGTCTCCTGCGATACCAGCAAGAGAGAGTAGGGGTAGAAGTGTCCACATGCTGAATATGCCGATCGATGCGAGGATGCCTGCGGTAAACAAAAGAGATGCGCCAGGAAGAAAAAATCCAAACAATACGCCTGATTCCAAGAATATCATCAGTGATATTCCGGGGTATCCGACAACTTCTATGATTGACGCAAGATCGAGATGTGTTATGCCCGACATTGTGACGCATTATACGGCTTAGCGTGGGTTGGCGCTATCGAGCAGTATGGGGAAGCACAAACTTCTTGCAGAATGTTTTGATTTCGGCGCGAATTTTGAGAAGCTCTTTGTTGCGGAAGATCTCTTTTTTGCACTGTGCGAGGTAGGCGACGCGCGCGTCTTTGCCTTCGGGCAAACGATACTCCTGAATCGCATGAATGGCGCGCGCGATCCATTCGCCGACTTTCTTCATGTCTTTTTCTTTCATGCCGCGGGTGGTGATGGCGGGCGTGCCGATCCTGACGCCGCTTGGATAGAAGGCGGAGCTGGGGTCTTTGGGGATGGTATTTTTATTTGCCGTCATGCCCGCTGCTTCGAGCGCGTCGCTCGCGAAATGTCCGCCGCCTGCGCCGAAGATGGGCACGAGATCGAGAAGGATGAGGTGATTTTCCGTGCCGCCCGAGACGAGTGTCATGCCGTTTGTCTTCAAGCTATCGGCGAGCGCTTTTGCATTTTTTATGATCTGCTTGCCGTATGAGCGAAAGGCGGGCGTGGCAGCTTCTTTGAGTGCGATGGCGATTGCGGCGGTTTGGTGATTGTGTGGACCACCTTGGAGTCCGGGGATGATGGCTTTGTCGATGCGGCTCGCGAGTTCGGCGTCTTTCTTGATGCCGCGGTCGGTCGTCATGATGATGCCGCCGCGCGGACCGCGAAGCGTCTTGTGTGTGGTGGTGGTCACGATGTGCGCATGCGGCACGGGCGATGGATGTGCACTTGCGACTATCAAGCCGGCGACGTGCGCGATATCTGCCGCGAGGAACGCGCCCACCTCATCGGCGATTTTCGCAAACGCGGCGTAGTCGTACTGGTACGGATACGCCGTCGCGCCGACCCAGATGAGCTTCGGCTTGTGTTCGAGCGCAAGGGCACGCACTTCTTCCATATCGACGCGTCCGTCTTGACGCACGTGGTAGGGGACGCTCTTGTAAAATTGCGCCGTTGCGGAATATTTCCAGCCGTGCGTGAGGTGTCCGCCGTCGGGCAAATTCAATCCCATCACGGTGTCGCCGGGCTTGCAGGTGGCGACGTAGACGGCGAGATTGGCGGGGGAGCCGGAATACGGCTGGACGTTGGCGTAGGGGACACCGAAAATCTTCTTGGTGCGGTCGATCGCTTCTTGTTCGATTTCGTCGATGAATTCGTTGCCACCGTAGTAGCGGCGTCCGGGATAGCCCTCGGAGTATTTATTGGTGAGAATACTTCCCATCGCTTCCATCACTGCGGGTGAGGTGTAATTCTCCGAGGGGATCAGCTCAAGTCCGTCGGCTTGGCGATCCCACTCTCTTTCGATCATCTTGTAGATTTTTGGGTCTTGTTTTTTGATACGAGGGTAGGCGTGCATATATGAATAGGTGAATGAGTAAAATGGTACGGGATGAAATTACGTCATACGCGTACGGGAAATCCTATCGCGACAGGCAAGTTTGCACAATCGACCAAATTTCAGTGTGAATATCCTCGGGGGTGCGCATGGTACCGCCTTGCACGCATTCCACGACGTGCCATCCTTTCTCGCTCGCGAGGCGCATGTATGCTGCGCGGGCGCGATCTTGGTGGGGGAGGTTGCGTTCGGCCTGATCGCGACCGCCCGATGTGCCCAAATAGCCGCGTTCGGCTTTTTTCGTCACCAGCTCGGATGAAATGTCGGTAGGGACGGAAAGATATATCACCACATCGGGGCGCGGAATCGAAAGGTCGCCGTATTCGAGTCCTTCAATAAAATCGGCGAGTGCACCCTGTTCGTCTTTGGGAAGTTTGGCGCTCTGGTGTGCCATGTTGCTCGGTGTGTAGCGATCGCAGACAACAATATGTTCTGCCTCCAGTGCTTGCTGTATGGTGGCGGCAGCTCCTGCGCGATCCATTGCATAGGGAAGCGCTGATACATACGGCGGCATACTCATGAAGTCGCCGTGTTTGCCGGCAAGCAATTCTCCGATGAGCTTGCCCGCGCGAGATTCATAGTAGCGGGGGAAGGAGAACGAAACCATTGCGCGACCTTCTTTCTCGAGTCGCGCCACGAGAAGTTTGGTCTGTGTGCCTTTGCCGCTTCCGTCGCCGCCTTCTATGTCGATGAGAATCCCGCGTGCCATTATTCGACAGTATATGCTATAGTTTTGGACACGCTACCTATGGCACTATCTGACAAACGAATTCTCGAGGCGATGAAAGAAAGGGTGGTGGTGATTGAGCCCTTTGTGCGGGAGAATTTGGCGACGTCGAGCTATGACGTGACGCTTGGCGAATACTATTTTGCCGAGCAACCGCCGAAGCATTTTGAGAATATCTACAATATTTACGATAAAAACCATGTAGAACGTGTGTGGGGTACGGTGCCGCACAAGGCAAAGACCGCGCGAGAGGTTTTGGCGCAATACAAATTTGAGTGGCAGGGGATTCGTCCCGATGAACGCATTATCTTGCTTGCGCCGGGCGAGACTATTCTCGGGCACACGCAGGAGTTCATCGGCGGCCGAGAACATATCACAACCATGATGAAGGCACGCAGCAGCTTGGGCAGAAGTTTTATCGAGGTGTGCAAGTGTGCTGGCTGGGGCGATGTGGGCTACACGAATCGCTGGACGATGGAGATTACCAACAATTCCGCGCACTACTACATTCCTCTTGTCGTCGGTCGCCGCATCGCACAGATAGTATTTTTTGAAACGGGTCCCATTCTTGCAAATAATTACGCCAAAGCAGGTAAGTATCAATCGGGTGATTCTGTTGCCGATTTGAAAAAACAGTGGAAGCCCGAGATGATGTTGCCGCGGCTGTATACGGATCGTGACATCAAGAAGAAAAGATAATTACCATGAAAATCTACAACGACATTCTCAAGCGGATCATGGACGAGGGAGTGGATCGTTCGGGACGTAATGGTGCAACGCGCGCGCTGTTTGCGATACAAATGCGTTTCAAGATGACGGATGGATTTCCTGCGGTAACAACCAAGAAACTCGCGTTCAAAGCGGTAAAAAGTGAGCTTTTGTGGTTTCTTGAAGGATCTGGTGATGATAATCGCCTCAAGGTATTGAATGGAAGTGAGCGCACGATTTGGACCGACAATGCGGAGGCGCCGTACTGGAAGCCGAAGGCAAAGTTTGATGGCGATCTCGGTCGCGTGTATGGTGTCCAGTGGCGTCATTGGCGTGCGCCCGATGGCAGTGAGGTGGATCAGGTTGCGCGACTCGTAGAAAAAATACGAAACACTCCGAATGATCGTCGCCTCATTGTTTCGGCTTGGAATCCGGGCGAACTCGATATGATGGCGTTGCCGCCATGCCACATGATGTTTCAGTGTTTTGTTGCCAACGGTAAACTTTCGCTCCACATGATTCAACGAAGTTGCGATATGTTTCTCGGGGTGCCGTTCAATATCGCATCGTACTCGTTGCTTCTCCAGATGTTGGCACAGGTGACCGGTACAGAAGCGCATGAATGTATTCTCACGCTCAATGATGCACATATTTATCACGAACATTTTGATGCAGTGAAAGAACAGCTTGCGCGCGAACCGTTTCCGTTGCCGCAGCTCTCACTCAATCCTCACGTGCAAACTATCGACGGATTTACGATGGACGATATTCAGCTCGTCGGCTATCAGAGTCATCCCACGATCAAAGCAAAGATGATCGTATGAGTGCATGTATCATCGCCATCGCGGCTATCGGCAAGAATCGCGAGCTGGGAAAAGAGGGGAAGCTTTTGTGGCAGATTCCCGATGATTTGAAACGCTTCAAACAGCTCACTGTCGGACATCCGATTATTCTCGGAAGGAAGACGTTTGATTCCATAGTCGGCTACCTCGGCAAACCACTTCCCGGGCGTACCACCATTGTTGTCACCCGTACCGACCAAGGACCGTCCTTGGTAGGTGAAGTGGTGGTGGCGCATTCAGTTGAAGAGGCGATTGCGAAAGGGAGGGAATTGGATCAGGAAATGGTTTTCATTGGGGGTGGTGCGGAGATATATCGGCAAGCGCTTCCGTATACCGACAAGCTGTGTCTCACTATTATCGACGACGCAAAAGATGCTGACTCGTTTTTTCCAGCGTACGAAGATGAGTTTACAAAAACAACATCCGAGGAATCGCGTGAGTGGAATGGTTTGCGTTATCAATGGATCGATCTGGAACGCCAACCCTAAACCCGCATTCCTTATTTCCCACGGCCGTAGGAAATAAGGAAAACCATCCTGGGCTATCAGTGCGATAGGCTTTTGAGTACCTTCACATACAAATCCTCGACGATTTTTTGTTGGGCTAGTCCGGTGGTGACGTAGTGGTCGAGTCCGGGGGCGGCGTTGATTTCGATGATGTGGTAGGTTGCAGGCTTCTCGCGGATGTCGCCTTCGACCATGAGATCGACACCGCACAGGCGCAGCCCCATGTCGCGCGTGAGGTCGATCGCTATTTTTTTGAACGCAGGATGAATCTCACTCGTCACATCCACTGCATCGCCGCCGGAGGAAAGATTGGAATTATCGAGCAGGAAGACGCGCTCGCCGCGCGGAATGATGGAGCGCAGAGTGAGCTTGAGGCGGGCGAGTTTGTGGAGAATGCGCGGATCATCGGGGCGGATGCGCGTGTCGCGACCCGATTTGTCAAACATTTTTTGCTTGCGCGCGAGCAGTTGCGCAATGGTCGAGCGACCATCGCCGACGACGTTGAGCGGGATGCGCTCGTACGCGGAAATAATCTCATTGTCCAAAACGACGACGCGGTAGTCACGGCCGGTGACAGGTCTTTGGATCAGGGCGATTTTGTCTTCGTGGAATATGTGCGCGAGTGCCCGTTTCATTTCGCGCTGGTTGTGCACGAGGAAGACGTTGTGTCCGTGCGAATTTGCGTTTGGTTTGGCGATGAGAGGGAATCCGGTTTTCTTCGCGTGGCGGAGGGCGGCGCCGGTGTCTTTCTTTGAGCCGATCGCACTGCACCAGCGGTCGGAGAAAAAGGTGGTGCCGGGAATCGCGGGGTATCCCATGCGGCGCATGAAATAGGCGGCGTAGTCTTTGTCTTTCGCGATGTCGCTCGCACCGACGGGATTGAGGTCGAGGGTGTTGTAGCGGAAATAGCATCGCTTGCCGCTTCTGAAGGTGATCTGTCCGGCGATTCTCCACTCGGGCTCCAACACAATCTTCGCACCGATTTTTGGCGCAATACGTTCAAGAATGTTGGCAAGTCCGAATCGCTCGGCTCTCGGTGTTTTCTTCGGCATCGCGGCATCCTTGCACGAGATGGGAGCGAATGCAATTGGACGCTACTGCTTCAATCCCAGTCCCGTCCGTATGAAATACCAATTGATCCCGACGAGTGTGGCGATGAGCGTAGCAAGGACACTGGCAGAAAGAAGCGGGGAGATGTCGGATGTGCCGAGGAAGCCCCAACGGAAGCCGTTGATGAGGTAGAAAAGAGGGTTCATGTAGGTGATGGTTTGCCACCACGTGGGAAGCGAATGTACGGAATAGAAAACGCCGCCGAGGTAGACGAGCGGCGTGAGGACGAACGTGGGAACGATGTTGATGCCATCGATCGATTTGGCGTAGATGCCGTTGACCAATCCTGCGAGAGCAAAGACAAGCGCCGAGAGTAGTGCAAACGAAAAGATGATCGTGACGCCGCCGAGCGTGAGCGGAATATGCGTGAAAAAGAGAGCAATACACATCACGAGCGTGCCGACGATCATGCCACGCACGACGCCGCCCGCGATAAATCCTGCGATCATAACCCACGGCGGCGTGGGCGAGACGAGGATTTCTTCGATCGAACGGGCGAAGAATTTGGATTGAAAAAATGTGAACGACGTGTTCGAGTACGCGTTCATGACGATGGCGAGCATCACCAAACCGGGCACGACAAACGTCATGTAGTTGACCCCCTGCATGCTGCCGATGCGCGAGCCGAGCACGGTGCCGAAGACGAGAAAGTAGAGCATGGAAGTCATGACGCTCGGGAGAAATGTTTGCACCCAAATACGAAACATACGCACCACGTCTTTGCGCAGCATGGTATAAAACGAAATCCACATTTGTAATCCGGTCATACTGAATTGGAGGTGAGTTTTAAGAATACTTCCTCGAGCAAGCCGCCTTTGTACCCCGCTTCCTTGTTGCTTCCGTCGCCGTGTGCAGAAAGAATAGCCTCCATAGTTCCCTTGGCAACTATTTCTCCCTTGTTTATGATGGCGACGTGCTTGCAGAGCTGCTCGGCTTCTTCGAGGTAGTGGGTGGTGAGGAGGATGGTAACACCGCTGGTGGTGAGTGTGCGTAAATAATCCCACATGCCGCGACGCAGCTCCACATCGACGCCCGCCGTCGGCTCGTCTAAGACAAGGAATCGCGGGCGATGAATGAGTGCGCGCGCGATCATGAGGCGGCGTTTCATCCCGCCCGAGAGCGCCATGGCGCGGTCGTTCATTTTTGCGCCTAACCCAAGTTCTTCCAGCAATTTCTCTGCGCGCGGTGCAGCTTCTTTGCGAGGAATGCCGTAGTAGCCGCCCTGGTTGACGACAATGTCGAGCGGCTTTTCAAACGGATTGAAATTTATTTCTTGCCCCACCAAGCCAATCTGCGCTTTGGCGATTTCAGGATCTTCGTCGATGTTGTGTCCAAAGACGGACACGATACCCGATGTTTTGTTCACGAGTCCTGTGGAGATGCCGATGATGGTCGTTTTGCCGGCGCCGTTGGGACCAAGCAGTGCGAAGAAATCCCCGGCAGGCACTTCGAGCGACACGCCCTTGAGGGCGACGACGCCGTTGCCGTAGGTTTTCTTGAGATCGTGGATGGAGAGGGCGGTTTCCATGTTATGGCGTGAGAAGTGTCTGAATATACTCGAAGGTCTCGTGCGGATTGGATACTGCACGCGTTGCAATCACGCCGATGACCGCCTCATCGTTGCCTCCCGAAAAGAGGGCGTCTCCAACATACATGCAGTCGTCTTTGTTCCATTTTTCGCGCTCAATGAGTCGAGTGATATTGAAACCTTTGTGCTTGCCAGCAACGTAGAAATCAAAACAGGTCGTACCGCCAACCATGACCTCTACTCCCGCTGCTCGGAGCGTATCTCGTTGCGTTGTTCGTTCTGCGAGAAAAGAGAGTCGTTTCGCCGCGTTGGGATCAAACGCCTTTTTCTTGGCACGATCTTCGTTGTGTCCGATCATGCTATAGGATATTTGCGAGCCACGGTCTTCCACGAGATCATCCTCATGTGATACGGTTAGTTTTGCCGCATCATGAATATCCTTGATGAATGTGAGGATAAGGTTTTTTTGTTCGGGAGTAAATGTCTCCTGCCAAAGGACGACGCCAGACTTGTCTTCTGCATGATTGCCACTTTGTGCAAGAATAAAAAATCCTTTCTGCGGCGTAGGTATGTCTTTGCGGATGACTGATTCTGATGAACCTGACACAACGATTACATCGCATACAGCACACAGTCGCGCAAAAAGTGTTTGATGTTCGGATAACATCACAGAGCGACTTGGCGTGAGTGTATTATCCAGATCGAAGAATATGTGTGTCGGCATGACTAAAGATCCTTCGTCGGTAGGCCGTTGAGGAAATCATTTTTGCCGATGTCGACGCCGTTTTTGCGGACGATCGAGTAGGCAGTGACGACGTGGAAGTAGAAATTCGGCATGAGATACAGGGTGGCGTAGTCGAAGCTGGTGAAGTATTTGTCGGGCCAGTAGGGAAGCGTGATTTTTGCCGCTTCTTTGCCGATCATTTGTTCGGGCGTGATCGTTTGCAAGAAGGCGAGTGTCTTTTCGATGCGCGCTTTCAATTCTGCGACGGTCTTTTCGTTGTCTTCCATCTTTGGGGCTTCGATGCCGGCGATGCGAGCACTGCCATTTTTTGCATTGTCGCATGCGATCTGCACCTGGCGGACGAAGGGGAACTGGTCGAACACGAGGCGGTCGTTGATGAGGGCTGCCTCGTGCGCCGCCGGCATCCACTCGAGCTTTTTTGCCTCGGCAGCCGCCGCCATCTTATCGAGAATAATAGAGAGACCACCGAGCGTGCGCATCATCGGCGGTACGGTGATGGTGTAGAGATTTGTTTCTTGCATAGGATGTGTGCGTTATGTGAATAGTCTAATGGATTGAATTGTAACACAGGAGAGGGTGGAAAAAAGAAAAAGCACCCTGATCGCCGAAGCGTCTGGGTGCTTTGAGTGCCACGCGCCGTGCCGCGTTGGCTGAAAGAACAATCTCGCCGCACGGGGCGAGTAAGGAGCTAGGCTGCCGCTGCTTGTGCGGCGGCAAGCGCCGTTAGCTCCTCTTTGTTCATCTGGGCGACCGACTCGGTCGCCCATTCGGGCTTTGTTTCCGCGTATTCGCCCGTAGGCGTATACGTGGAAATTTCAATCGGCCCTCCGTACTGGCCGCATCCCTCTTTGTGGGGGTTGGAAACAACCACCCGTGCTTCCGCACGGAGACATACGAGAAACACCCGCTCTCGGAACAAAACGACTTTCCGATATGTTTTGTCCCAATTTTTGGGGCGCTCTGCGCCCATAAGCCATTCCCGCTCCTTTGTGTTATTGGGTTCTGAGGAGTGTATGCACACTCCCCCCTCCAAGATCTTCGCCGCCTCGGCGGCTCGTGTATCCCGCAGGATGTTTGACCTCCGGTTGTCGATCTCCCACCCCCTTTTTGTCCAGGTGGGGTCGAGGGGGGATCGCTCGTGCGCCTTGCGCTCCAGATGGAGCGATATTACGGCGCGACGATACTCGTCCAGGGTTTCCGAAAGAAGAAATTCAATTCTCCTCCCGGTACGCCAGTCGTGGGTCATAAATCCCCACAACTCCTCCACCTCCTTTCTGAGTTCCGGATCTTCGATCCGGAACTCCTCAAACCAATTTGCTGATTTTTTTCCAGTCCGCGCCGTTGCGCGGAAAGTGTGTTTGAAAAAAATCTGCAGAAAAGAGGAGACGAAACCGATGGTCGACATGTGACTCTCCTTACCGAATTCCGTCGGCTGCGGCTCGTCCGTTGGGCGAGATTGAATCTCTGTTTCATCTTGCCCCGTCTCATGGGCGGGGAAGAATCATCAGTCCGGCTCTGCCGGAAACAGAGGTGGACTTATGAAGAGGTGTCCACCAAACCTCAGGATATTTACCTACGGCGTCCCAAGCCGTTATTCGTTATCGACCGCGCAACCAGATGCCGGTAGACCGCCGCCGCCTGAGCGGAGTCATAGAGGGGATTGTGAGTCCCCCCATTGAAATCTGCCGCGTCCACGGCGACGCCGTATTTGGTGGCGTAGCCGTCACAGGAAGTCGGGTCCTCATCGGCCTGCGCGAGGCAGCCGGCGAGGTCGATCAAGGGATAGGGACCATCCCAATCCCCGATCAGACCGCGGGAGTGCATGTCCCGCAGCAAGCCCGATTCAACCGGCACCGCGCTCCCAAAAGGGGATTGCAGAGGGTGTCATGGTCGGCCACGCAGATAATTCCGCCGACGTTTGTCAAGGTTCAGGTGTCGATATCATAGCACCTACCTAGTTATCTGTCAAGGGCTGTGGTAAAAGCTTATTTCGCCCTCGTGTCTTGCTTGAGCAGCGAGATTGCCTCCTGCACGGTGGTCATGAATTGCGCGGGGAAGATGATGGTGGAGTTTTTCTCGACGGAGATTTCCGCCATGGTCTGGAGCGTGCGCAGCTGGAGGGCGACGGGGTGCTTGGTGATGACATCGGCTGCTTCGCCGAGCTTGGTGGCAGCTTGGTACTCGCCTTCAGCGGCGACGATCTTGGCGCGGCGCTCGCGTTCTGCTTCGGCTTCCTTTGCCATGGCGCGCTGCATGTTGTCGGGAAGGGTGATGTCTTTGATTTCCACGGCGGTGACTGATGCTCCCCACGGCTCGGTGTGGGCGTCGATCACGTCTTTGATTTGTTCGTTGATCTTTGCGGTCTCTGCGAGGAGTTCGTCGAGCTGGAAGCGGCCGACGACGTTGCGCACGGTGGTCTGGCTGATTTGGTTGACGGCGTTGTACACATCTTCGATCGCGACGACGGCTTTCTCAGGGTCGACAATCTTGTAGTAAGCAACCGCCGCGATGTCGATCGACACATTGTCTTTGGTGATGATTTTTTGCGACGGGATCTGCATGGTGACCGTGCGTAAAGATACGCGCGTCATCTGCTGGAAGGGGAAGAAGATGAGAGTGAATCCCGCTTCGCGCACGCCTTCAAACTTACCGAGAAAGAAGACCACTCCGCGCTCGTACTGCTGCACGACGCGCATTGAGGAGAGGAGATAGACGATGATAATGAGTGCGATGGTGAATATCATGTCCACAGTATACCACCGATTCTATAGGTCGAGCTGTTTGAGGAATGTTCTAAAATCCCCATGTAGTTCCGGGTGTTTGAGTCCGAATTCCACGACAGCTTTCATATAACCGAGTTTGTTGCCTGTGTCGTAATACGTACCATCCTGTATCTCGATGGCGTGCACGTCCTGTTCTTTGGCAAGCGTGGAAATAGCATCAGAGAGCCAAAGTTCGCCGCCTTTGCCGAGCGATGTCTCGGCGAGGATGTCGAAGATGCGCGGAGGCATGATGTAGGCGCCGTGCGCGGCGAGGTCAGACGGAGCTTCATCTGGCGTTGGCTTCTCGATGAGGCGATTTATTTTGAAGACGTGTGTACTCACGGGCGTGATGTCGGCTATGCCATACGTGCGTACCGATTCTCTTGGGACACGTACCGCAGATATGTTTGGTATTCCTGTAGCGTCCCATGCATCGATCATTTGTTTCAATCGTGGCGGATGAGAGTGAATAAGTTCATCGCCCCAGAGAATGGCGAACGGTTCGTCGCCTATCGCACTTCGCGCGTTGAGTATTGGGGTGCCGTTGCCGTAGGGACCTTTTTGGCGCACGTAGATGAAATTGGCGAGCTTGGAAATACTCATGATTTCCTCGGCCTGTTTCTCTTTGCCTGATTCGCGCAAGTAGCGTGAAAGGGCGTAGGGAAAGTCAAAATGATCCTCGATAGAACGTTTGTTCCAGCCTGTGACGATGATGATGTCGGTGATGCCCGAAGCAACTGCTTCTTCCACAACGTATTGAATGATGGGTTTGTCTATAATGGGTAGCATCTCTTTCGGCATTGCTTTGGTCGCGGGAAGAAAGCGCGTCCCGTATCCCGCTGCAGGGATCACTGCTTTTCTAATCCGCTGCACCATCGATGCATGGTAACATAAACCAAAAGGTTGCACCTTTTTCGCGCCCCTCTGATACAACGCCGATATATCCGCCTTGTTCCTCTATAAGGCGTTTGGCGATGAAAAGATTTACTCCGTTGCCGAGTACGTAGGTATCGTTTGCGTTGGATGCTCTCGAAAACGTGTCGAACAAAAGACTCTGATCTTCAAGTGGGACGCCAATGCCCGTGTCGGTAATTGAGTAGCGTGCGTACTGTTGGACGACCCCATCCTTGTTTTCTCGCTGTTCTGGTGTGACCGCAATAGAAACAGTGCCGTGTTTGGTGAAGCGAACGGCATTATCGGCGAAGATGCCGATGATGCGACGGATCGATTCTATGTCAGCGTGCACGAGATAAGAGACTGGTTCAGAAAGTGTGTGTTTCAATAGCAGTCCTTTTTCCTTGATCGGGACACACACGGTTCCAATCGACTCTCTCGCGAGCGCAATCAAGTCGAATTGTATGAGCGATATGACGGGTTTTGAACCACCTGCTAAATGAGATGCGTCGAGGAAGTTAGAAATCATGTGCTCCATGTCATATCCTGCTTGTGATATGTTGGTGATGACGTGTGTGAGCTTTTCCGACAATTCTCCATAAGTGCCATCAAGCAGTATTGCTGCATACCCACGTATTTCTGCGAGCGAACCGCGTAATCGGTGTGTGGCGAGTGCCAATAGCTGTGTTTTCATTGCCGCCATTTCCTCGAGGTGTTTGTTGGCGATGCGTAACTCTTCTGCTGATTGCTCGAGCTTCAGCTCTGTCGCGACCTCGTTATTCACGCTTCGTATGAGAAGTAATCCTATGCTGATAGAGAATAAGAAAAATCCCACGTTCCACCCTCTCGTGAAAGAATCGCCCGCAAGACTTATTCTGAAAAACTCCACCGCCCACAACACATACACCAGCATCTCAATCGCGACTACTTTTGTGTTGAAAAGATTGTGTTTGAGAATCGCGTAGCCGGTGAATATGACGTAGAGAGAAACAAGTATGTTGCCGTATGGAGGAATAAAAATATCAAACCAAAGAAAATAGTTAGTGATGCCCCCTAGGAATCCTAAAAGTGTACCTAAAAGAACGAAGATAACCTGTTTACGTATTGCGCCAGATGATATTTTATATTTTCGTTTGAGTAAAATAAATCCATAGATAAAATACGAAATCCACATCAGCAAAAATGATGAGTACAATATGCCGGCGTTTGGCCAAAATTGGAAGACCAATTTCTGGGTAACGCCGGGAATTGAAAGTGGTGAAAAGTCGGCAATGGATGAGATGATGGCAATCACATAACCTGCTCTGATGATCTGCCTATGTTGTGGTTCGGTATCGCTCAGCACACATGCGAAATGAAAATATGTGTATGCGATAAAATTGGCAGCAACAGAAAACAATTGTATCCAAAGAAGCGCGAGTATTTCCGTGTGAGTTGTTTGCCAGAGATAATAGAAACAACTCCATAAAAAAATTGATATCGCGAAAAACATAAAAGGAAGTCGCGGCGCATCTGAATTTCGACTTCTGAACGTGAGTATTGATATGTAACCGCTCGCTACTGCATTTACCAACGCTGAGAATGCATAAAAAGTCATAAGCAAATAAAAAGTGGTACCTTCATGGTACCACTAAGTTGGATGATTGAGTACATATAAGCCACCTATGTAGATACATCTTTTATACATACCGCAACGGTATGTATCCCATGAGGCTCACTTTCCGTAACGTATAAGTGTCCTCCAGCCTGCACAAGGAGTTCAAGAAATTCTGTGCGCGTACGATACAACATGCGCGGACTTTGTCCCCATGTTATTACTTCTCTCAGAAACACGATTTCTGGATTTGGATGAATATGGGCAGTAAGAAACCATCCGCCTCTTGGCAGCAAATCGTTGATGATCGTACCAGAGACGGTCAATGCAAGATCATTGTTAAGGTAATCAAGAAGTCCGACCATCTCCACAATTGTGGGTTTGAATCTTCTCGCTATTCTTTGAATAGCGATTGGGTTTGGGAGTCTGACGACTTTAAATTCCCAGACGTCTCTCGGAAGATTTAGACGATTTGCGTGATGCGCAATCATCTCTTCAGCTTCAGGGTCTTGATCAGTGAGTAAGATCTTGATATCGAACCCGCTGTTTAGAATCTGTGAAGTCGCCTCAAGCACTCCCTGCGCTGATCCACACGCTAGGGATAATATCCGGACTGGCATATTATTGGTGTGCATCGTCAAGCTTGCGCGCAACACTTCGCGTACGATTATTTTGAGTCTATTTCGTACTGCTTGAGCGTTACGCATGTTGATCCAGAAGTCGTCCAAACGCGTACCCGTACCATTTTTATAGTTGTATATTATGTCGAGTGATTGCCATGTTGCAGCATATTTACGAATCCTGCTGCATTGTGTGCCACGCGCATCAAACAATATCGTATTTACTTCTTGTTTTGCGCCGAAGCACTTCTTTTTCATGCGTACCCATGCCGTAAGCATCCACATAAACGGCAACGCCAGTGTGTATGGCGTTACATTGTATTCATAGTCGATTGTTTTATCGACTGTTGTTTCCAACATGGTCACGATTGTCAGCTCGTTTTTCTCGGTCATTGTACATCTCCGTCAGGCTATTTTTCTATATATTCTATTCACAGTAAAACATCACTAGAATATTTTGTCAATGTACATGTGCGAATCACGGTGCTCAATGATGAAGAACTGTGTATAACATCGGTGTATTGATTCAACCCATGCTACCATCCATGCTATGGACTTCAAGGATTTGAAATATCCAGAACTTACCATGGCGGTGATTGTGGTGCTTGCGATAGGATGGGCATCGGCAATTGGATACACGATGCCGACATTTCCTACTCGCTTGCATGTCGCGTCTGTTGCGGAGCCGTTGTCGCATGATGCTGCGGTACCTTCGTGCGTGCTTACTTCTGAATCATCAGATCTGACTGCGGGCGCGTCCACAACCATCATGTGGACATCGACGGGCGCCGAAACTGCTTTTATCAACGGGGATCATGTGTCGTCTGACGGACAACGTGTTGTTGCGCCTACGAGTACGACATTCTATGATCTGGTAGTGAGGAATACATCAGGAGCGACGGCGGAATGCGGGACGCAAATTGTCGTTGAATGATGGTGTGTTTATTTAGTAATAACCATAAGTTACGTATGATTTCAATCGGACAGTGGGTGATTGGTTTGGTTGCATTAGCGGGTGTGGTTGGCGGTGGGTATTGGTTCAGCTCCAATGATCAGCGCAATGGCGTGTCTGCAGCATCGCAAGTCGTCGCGAAGGAGGTGCGTGTGCCATCGAGTCTGAAAACCTCGTCTTCCGACACGTCGACGAAAGCCATTGATGAGGATCTTCGTGCACTCGACGCGCAGCTGCAAGCGCTCGATGCTGATGCGGCAGGGATTCAATTTGGAGTGGCGGGAGCAAAGTCCCAGCAATAATTTATTTCTCATTATTTTCAACGTATGAACAAACGAATACAGACAGGAGCATTGATTGCGATGGGTATTGTTGCGTCTGGAACGGTGGTTTTGCCAGTCTTTGCCCAAGATGTACCAAATACGCAAGTATCAGTTCCCACGATTCCGACGGTGCCGCCCGCAACCGCCCCATCTCTTCGAGGATTTATGGGATCTATGGGTGGGAAGTTTATACCTGGTGGGTTTGGGCAGCATGTCCAGCAGGGGGCGCAGGGTGGCGGAAGTGTCAATGAAGGCGCATGGCCGCATAGTGGGCGCGCTCGTGTCGAAGGAGATGTTGGATCATCTACCGATGAAGTGTCGTCTCTTGATGTGCAGGTGCGTCCAAATGGAGAAGTACGCGTCGGGGGCATGCAGGTTGGGCCAAACGGGGTACGCGTACGCGATATGCGAGTGGCGTCTACATCCGATACGGGAGAGCGTCCGTTGCGCCAGGAGATGCGTGATTTCAAAAAAAAGATGAGCGATTCTTTCCTTTCCGCGAGTACGACTGATGGTGTACCTTTTCCGTCTTTCGGGAAGGCGTCTGATTTGACTGCTGGGTTTGTTGATGGAATGAAGAAAGGAGTGCAAAATCGTATTGATTCAATGAAGCAGCGCGCAGATACTGAAATAGCGAAACGCATTGATGCGCTGACGGCGCTTCAAAGTCGAATTGCCAACATGACGCAGCTCTCGGCAGACGACAAAGCATCGCTCACGCAAGATTTGTCGACGCAAATAGCTTCGCTATCAACGCTCAAAGATTCAATCCTCGCAGATGCATCGACCACAACACTCAAGGCTGACGTGCAATTAATTACAAAATCATTCCGCACGTTTGCACTTGTCATTCCAAAGGGGGCGGTGACGGCAGCGGCTGGACGCATCGAATCAGTGGTAACTGATATGCAAACCGTGGGGACCAAGCTGAAGACGCTTATCGACGCTGCCGTTTCGTCGGGAGCTGACGTATCGGTGGCGCAGTCTGCATATTCTGATCTCGTATCAAAATTGGCAGATGCGCAATCGCAAGCAGGCGCGGCGCGTGCATTGGTTGCCGATCTAAAGCCAGACAACGGAGACAACACGGTGTATCAAAATAATGTGCACGCGATACAGGCAGCACAAAAGAACATACAAGCGTCAAATCAGGATGTAAAAGACGTGAGAGTAGACATATCGAAAATCAGAAAAACCTTGTCTGAAGTCGCGGGTAATGTATTGAACGGCACCACAACGTCGGCGGTGCAGTAATCTTATTGACTAAAACAAACTCTATGGATCCCGTTATTGGATATTGTGTCAAATGTAAAGATAAACGAGAGATGAAAGACGCCAATGAGGTGTCGATGCCAGGTAAAGGAGGCGAACGAAGGGCGATGAAAGGCGTGTGTGGGGTGTGTGGAACGGGTATGTACAAGATTTTGGGTAAAAAGTGATCGTGCCCAGATTTTGACAGAAGCAGCGGTCGCCTCTCAAAATAGGCGACCGCGTTGCATACGCGAGAGTCGCGCTTGACGAGCAATGTGATATATGCTACAGTCTGGAAGCGCGAGAGATACACTCTTGAGCACCTATGCAAACAATTTTCACGACGGCCTTATTGGGGCTTTTGTTTTTTTCCAACCAAAGCGGTGTTGCGGCGAATGCTCCTGCGCACCCTGCGGCACTTCATGTTGCGGCAACTGGATATAATGCTGTGCCAGAACAAACCGACAATGAGCCTTTTATCACCGCAAGTGGAGCGTACGCCGATCCAGACATGATTGTCGCGCGATCTGCTGATCTTGCCGATGCGCTGCCTTTTGGGACAGTGATTCAGATAGTTCCCACAGACGCGACCTCGTCACCGCAGTGCGGAATCGGACTCGTCAGTGATTTTATGGGTTTGCGCGTCGTCGCCGACTCGATGCATCCGCGTAAACACAATCAAATCGACATTCTCTTCCATTCTGATGATTACGTAAAGGTCAATGGAAAAATGGTAAATCCTGCTATTGCGCTCGGTGTGTGTAAAGATGTGGAAGTGCGTATCGTGGGACATGTGGGCGTGAATGATATGCCGCGCAATCAAGCAGAGCTTGTACAAAAGATTGGTCATGCGTCGATCGCAAGAAATAACTAGAGTGTCACACAACAGTGGATAACCTCTCGATGATGAGGTAGAATACTGACCATGGAATCAGTGGCAGGTCAGACAGCAGAAGCCGCCGAGAAGGGCGGTCTTCACGTATCGCTCGCGGCTGAAAAGCTTGGTGATTTCTTCGGTATGCCGATTACCAACACGCTCGTGATGGGGTGGTTTGTCGTGTTGTGTTTGGTACTGCTTGCTTTTTTGTATCGCAGAGGCGTAGCGCTCATTCCCGGGCGGCTGCAGGTGGTTTTTGAATCGGCGGTGGAGTTTGTCTTTGACTACATTGATCAGACGCTTGGTGGAAAAGATCTGGCGCGGCGGTATTTTCCACTCATTATGTCGATCTTTCTCTTTATACTCACGGCAAATCTCGTACAGTTTTTGCCCGGTGTCGGCTCGATTGGATTCTATGAACACGGTGAGCTCGTGCCTCTTTTTCGCAGTCTCAATACCGACCTCAATATGACAATCGCGCTTGCGGTGATTGCGGTGATCTTTGTGCAAACCGCCGGTGTCGCGGTGCTCGGTGCCTTGAAGTACGGGTCGAAGTTTATTACACTCAAGTCGCCGATGGCGTTTGCGATCGGCGTGATCGATTTGGTAAGTGAGGTTTCGCGTCTCGTATCGTTCTCGTTCCGTCTTTTCGGCAATATTCTTGCGGGAGAAATCATGATCGCGATCGCGGCGTATTTCCTCCCGTATCTTCTGCCGGTGCCTCTTGTGCTTTTTGAAGTGTTTGTGGCGTTTGTACAAGCCGGCATTTTCTCGATTCTGACGCTCTTTTTTATCAAAATCGCAATCATGAAACCGCACTAGCGCCTCCTTGGGACGCTGATGCGGCTTCGTCGAAAGCCTTTTTATTTACTTTTTATTAACATGACTATGGACGTAGAAGTAGCACGTTTGCTGTCGATGGGTTTTGTTGTGGGTATTGGTGTGTTTGGTCCTGCACTCGCTATCGGTACTATCGTCGGTAAGGCGGTGGAGGCGATTGGGCGCAACCCTGAAGCATCCGGCAAGATTCAGCCGCTTATGTTCGTGGGTGTTGCGTTTGCGGAAGCTCTCGCGATTTTCACGATCGTTATCGCCTTGCTTGAGAAATTCACATAATATCGTATGGATCAACTCCTGGCGGCGTTTGGGATAGATTGGAAACTCTTGCTTGCGCAAGGGATCAACTTTGCGATCGTGCTTGGTGTGCTTTCGTATTTCCTCTATCGTCCGGCACTGCGTGTCATCGACGCGCGACGTGAAAAGATCGCCGCAGGAGTCCGCGCCGCGGAGGAGGCTGATGCGCGGCTCGCCGAAGCGGATGCCAAGAAGGGCGAGATTGTGGGCATGGCGGTACGCGAGGCGGAAGGTATTGTGGCGGCGGCGCGCAATCGCGCCGAGGAGCGTGCGGGGGAGATTGTGGAAAATGCCAATCTTCGCGCCGATACGCTTCTCAAGGAAGCGAGCGATCGCGCCGAGGAGGCGAAGCGTCGCGCCATCAAGGAAAGTGAGCGCGAAATTACCCGAGCGGCACTTCTTGCTGCCGAGAAAATCTTGCGCGAGAAGCACGCATAATCCCGTATGGAAAAAGCATACGCGGCGGCTCTGTGGCATACGGTAGAAAAGGGAACTGATCCGAAGGAAGCGGTGGAACGTCTCTGCACTATGCTGGAGCGCCGCGGACATCAGGCACTGCTCGCAAAGATCGGTCGTGCGTTTGAGGCGTTGGCGCGTCAGTCGGCAAGGCACACAAAGGTGGAGCTCGTGGTCGCGCGAGAGAGTGATGCGCAACGCATGCTTGATGAAGCGGGCAAGAAGATTGAGGAGATGGGTGCAACAAAAAAAGATGTAGTAACGCGCGTTGATGAGACGTTGATCGGCGGCTGGCGATTGGAAGGTCGGGGGCGCCTCATCGACGCGAGTTATAAAAACGGATTGATGGCGCTGTACGAGCGCATTATAAGGACATAAATTATTACACGTATGGAATCGGCGATTGTAGAAAAAGTGATTCGAGAGATCGAGAACTACACGATCAAAACCAACAGTCATGAGATTGGTCGCGTTACGGCGGTGGGCGACGGCGTCGTCGCGATCGACGGGCTTTCGAAAGCGGTCATGAGCGAGGTGATTTTGTTTGAGGAAGGTGCGGGGGATTCGCTTGCCGATTCTATGAAGGATCACTCGCGTCTCTACGGTCTCATTTTGAACCTCGAAGAAGACGGCGCGCGTGCGACTATTCTTGGCGACAGTTCTCGCGTCTGCGAAGGTATGACGGTGCGCTCGACCGGAAAAATTCTCTCGGTGCCCTCCGGTGACGAGCTGCTCGGACGCGTGGTCAATGCGCTCGGCGAGCCGATCGACGGCAGGGGTGCATTTGTAAAAACGACGATGATGCCGGTGGAGCGTGAGGCGTACGGCGTCATGCATCGCAAATCGGTCACAACACCACTTGCCACAGGTATCAAGGCGATCGACGCGATGATTCCGGTGGGTCGTGGTCAGCGCGAGCTCATTATCGGCGACCGTTCCACAGGCAAGACGACCATTGCGATCGACACCATCATCAACCAGAAGCATGAACCAGCGGAGAAGCGCCCGATTTGTATTTATGTGGCGATCGGTCAGAAGGAATCGAAAACCGCTCGCATCGTGGCGCAGCTCAAAGCCGAAAATGCTCTCGACTACACCATCATCGTCGATGCTCCCGCGAGCGCGCCGGCGGCATTGCAATTCCTTGCGCCGTTTGCGGGTGTGGCGATCGGCGAATATTTTATGGATCGCGGGCGCGATGTGTTGATCGTGTACGACGACCTGTCCAAACAAGCTGTCGCATATCGAGAGCTCTCGCTCCTCTTGCGTCGTCCGCCGGGTCGCGAGGCGTATCCGGGCGACATTTTCTACTTGCACTCTCGTTTGCTCGAACGTGCAGCGCGCCTCTCCGACGCGAAAGGCGGCGGCTCGATCACTGCGCTGCCGATCATCGAGACACAAGATGGCGACGTGTCGGCGTACATCCCGACCAACGTTATCTCCATCACCGACGGACAGATTTTCCTCGATGCGTCACTCTTCAACAAAGGCGTGCGCCCCGCGATCGACGTGGGTATCTCGGTGTCGCGCGTCGGTTCCAGTGCGCAAACTAAAGCGATGAAAGCGGTGGCGGGCAGCTTGAAACTAGAGCTGGCGCAGTTCCGCGAGCTCGAAGCATTCATGCAATTCGCGCAGGATCTCGACAAAGCGACCGCCGATCGTATTGCCTCCGGGCAGCGCATGGTGGAAGTGCTGAAGCAGAAAAATGGCGCGCCGATCCCGATGGAGAAGCAGGTGGCGGTACTCTTTGCGGCAGGACAGAAATTCTTCGCTGATGTATCGGTGTCGCAGGTGACGAGTGTCGAGGCGCGTTTCGCCGAATTCCTCGACGACGGCTACGAAGCGACACTTCTTGAAATCAAAAAGACCGGCGTTTTGTCCGATGATTCCAAGAAAGCACTACATAAAGCGATGGAAGAATTCCGCGCAGGGCATGGGGAATTGTTCGCCTCTACATAAATATGGCCAGTTTGAAAAACATCAAGCTGAAGATTCACTCGTACAAAAAAACGGGTACCGTAACTCGTGCGATGGAAGCGGTGTCTGCCGTGAAGATGCGCAAGAGTCAGGAACGCGCGCTTTCGGGGCGTGCGTATGCCGCTGCAGCGCTCACGATTCTTGAAAAGCTTGCAGGTACGCAAACGGTGATCGACATGCCGCTCATGCAAGATCGGAAAGGCAAGTCATGTTTTATCGTCGTTACGAGCGACAAAGGACTCGCTGGATCGCTCAACAGCGGCGTCATTCGGCGCGTGGAACGTGAAATCGCCGATCGTGCGCTCGACAAAAAAGACGTGGTGATTATCGGATTTGGGCGACGCGGCGCAGACTACTTCGCTTCGCGCGGGTACGACGTGCGCATCAGACACGAGAACGTGAGCGACAGTATCGGCGAATCCGACATTCGCGAGGTGGTCGACGGCATTTTCGCGTGGCATACGGCAAAAGAGATCGGGAGCGTCTTGGTGGGTTATCAAAATTTTCTTTCCACGTTCGAACAAGAGCCGACGATTCGCCACATCGTACCGATCACGCGTGAGGTGATGCGAGTGATGGTTGCAGGAATCCGTCCTGCGCGCGGCAGGTACTCGCCCTCCGTAGCTTCAGCGAAGGAGGGTGCGTCTGTTGCGTATACCATCGAGCCGGATCCGGAAAAAATCCTTGCCGAGCTTCTACCAAAGCTTCTCAACATTGCCGTTTTCCATGCGCTGCTTGAAGCGAAAGCATCCGAGCATTCGGCGCGCATGGTCGCCATGAAGAACGCCACCGACAAGGCGAAAGAAATGGTGCGTCTCTCCACGCGCATTTACAACAAAGTCCGTCAGGCAGCCATTACGCGCGAAGTTTCCGAGATCGTCGGCGGTATCGAGGCAATGCGGTAGATTTTTATCAAAATTTAGACTATTATCCCACGTATGCAAAAAGGAACTATCACCCAAATCATCGGTCCGGTCGTGGACGTACGTTTCAATCAAGGACTGCCCGCGATCAGGAATGCTCTCGTTGTTGCGCATCCTAGAGGCGACACCTCTAGGATAACGCTCGAGGTAGTGCAGCATCTCGGGCTCAACCGCGCCCGCTGCATCGCGATGCAAGACACGAGCGGTTTGGCGCGTGATGCCGAGGTTATGGACACAGGCGCGCCGATTTCAGTGCCTGTGGGCGAAGCAGCACTCGGAAGAATGTTCAATGTGATCGGAGAACCGATCGACGGCGGCGCACCGATTCCGCACACGGTGAAGCGCGCGTCGATCCACGCCGATGCGCCGATCTTCACTCGCCAAAGCCCGAAAGCGGAAGTTTTCGAGACGGGCATCAAGGCAGTCGATCTTATGACGCCGTTCATCAAGGGAGGCAAAGTGGGGCTCTTTGGTGGCGCGGGCGTAGGGAAGACGGTGCTCATTCAGGAGCTCATTCACAACGTGGCATCGGAGCACGGCGGTTACTCGGTATTTGCTGGTGTGGGCGAGCGCGTGCGCGAAGGCAACGATCTCTATCACGAAATGAAAGATTCTGGCGTCTTGGATAAGACCGCACTCGTCTTCGGACAGATGAACGAAGTGCCGGGTGCTCGCGCTCGCGTCGCTTTGAGTGGTCTCACGATGGCGGAAGCATTCCGCGACGAAGGCGGCAAAGACGTACTCTTCTTTATGGACAACGTATTTCGTTTCGTACAGGCAGGATCAGAAGTATCGTCGCTCCTCGGGCGCGTGCCATCCGCGGTCGGCTATCAGCCGACGCTCGCGGGCGAGATGGGCTTGCTCCAGGAGCGCATCACCTCGACAACCGAAGGATCGATCACCTCGGTGCAGGCGATCTATGTGCCTGCCGACGACCTCACCGATCCAGCTCCCGCTACGACCTTCGCCCACCTCGATTCCACCGTGGTGCTCTCGCGTCAGCTTGCCGCACTCGCTATTTTCCCGGCAATCGATCCTCTCGAATCCGGCTCTGCCGCGCTCGCCCCGGAAATCGTCGGCGAAGAGCATTATCGCGTGGCAAATGAGACCCGCCGCGTCCTCCAGCGCTACAAAGATTTGCAAGACATCATCGCCATTCTCGGTATCGAAGAGCTTTCCGAGGAAGACAAAAAGCTCGTGTACCGCGCGCGCAAAATCCAGCGTTTCCTTTCGCAGCCAATGTCGGTCGCCGAGGCGTTTACCGGCAAGAAAGGAAAGTACGTGCCGCTCGCCGAGACAGTGCGCGGCTTTGCCGAGATTCTCGCGGGCGAACACGATGCGCGCGACGAGCAGGCGTTCTACATGAAAGGCGGCATCGGTGAGGTGCAACAGGACTAAATGTATATGGAAGGTAATCCAGAAACATTTCACCTTGTTATTGCATCGGTGGGGGAGAAATATTTTGATGGTGCGGCAGTATCTGCGAGCATACCGACTGTCGACGAAGAGATAACCATACTTCCGCATCACGAAGCAATTATCGCAACCTTGAAAAAAGGCATCGTTACCGTGCGAAAAACTCTTGGCGAAGATGAAGTGTTCACCATCGACGGCGGTATACTCGAGTGTTCGGACAATCGGGTTACTATGTTGTTGTGATCCAAAAACTGTTGCTCGCGCGTGCTATACTTTTTCACATGCGAGCTGCTGTAGGTGTTTTGTGTCTCATTGTATTGGTGCCGCATTGTGCATACGGAGGACTCTCAATTGGTAACGTATCGTACCCAGAAGATCCTACGGTACATTTGAGGACGAATTGCATCAAACCAAAAGCGAGTAAGACATGTACAGCGTCTTCTCCGTGCCCCGTCAACAAAAACAACGTCACGTTTTATGTGCCGCACAACGCAAAAAATTGCAAGACATCGGTTGAAGGATGTATCGAAACGAGCGCGTTGAGTACCAACGGATATTGTTTGCCAATGACGGTTGATTGCGTGCGATTTGGGGAGTGTGCCTATGCAACATGCGCTTCCGATCCATCAAATTATGGCAAGTTTT
This sequence comes from uncultured bacterium, assembly GCA_903824595.1. GTDB lineage: Bacteria > Patescibacteriota > Minisyncoccia > Phycocordibacterales > UBA2100 > UBA10103. The sequence continues at coordinate 32,494 of CAIJXH010000014.1, read as the reverse complement.
TCACCATAGGATCGGTAACATACATGAGTGCGTTGGATTTCAAACCGCACACCGTACGCAACGTTGTGTGCTATGTTCATGATACAGGCGGAGATTTCAAAGGACGACCTGACAAATTCGACGTGCCCACGACGGTGTGTCCCACCTGCACCGACAAACAAGCGGGAACTATCGCGACTGGCAAAAAACCAAAAGATATGCTCGTGAGTACGCGATCGGCGTTTCTTTCTGATACGTCGTCGAGTGCGGTTGCGGCTGTTGATTCTGGGGTGTCCGCTGATCAGAACGGCGGAGGAGAAAGGCAAAAAGATTTTGGATCAACCATTCGCCTCGATCCCTATGCGTCTCAATTGTCGATGAATGTCGTACACACGGAACGTCCTGTTTCTACACTTGGTACACTTGCATCGCTCGTGTCAGCAAAAAACACTAAAAATATTGAAAACTCAAACACAGTCGGTCCGATACGTCTCGTCGCAGAACAGGTAATACAGCGCGAAGCGATCCCTATTGTTGCCCAATCCGCGCCTGTCAACATTACAAACACCCCATCCGCTCAATCAACAAGACTTTCCGATCGTGTGCGTGATATGCCCGGCGATACGCGTGGTGCAGAATATTCAAGAATTCCATGGGGAGCTATTGTGTTCATCCGCCCTACCCTTGAAGTGTGACATCGATACGATATACTCATTGAATATCTTTTAATACTATACATCTATGACCACAAAACACGTAACCATATATTCGACACCAACGTGCCATTTCTGCCATTTGGCGAAGGACTATTTCACTGAACAGGGCATTGCATTCACTGATTACAATGTCGCGGCAGACCTCGAAAAGCGCAAAGAGATGCTTGAAAAAAGCGGACAAATGGGAGTGCCGGTGATTGTCATCGACAATCAGCTTGTTGTGGGATTTGATCAGGAACGCATCGCAGACATGCTTGCGGCGTAGAGTTTTTTCGACGAGTTGCTCCCGCTTGTTTTCTAAGATTTCTTGAACACGCGAGTATCGTCTGCGCTGTCTTCCAGAATATATCCAAACTGTTCGAGTTCTTTGCGCAACGTATCTGCCGTTTTCCAGTCTTTATGCGCTCGAGCTGCGACTCGAGCATCAAACAGTGATCGCGCGCGCTCGGTAAGCATGTCTAGCGACACAGGTTTTCCCCATTCGCGCATGCATAATTCCGCAGCCAGAGAATCAGCTTCACTCAAGCCAATACCAAACACTCGATCAATATCAATAATTCCTGCTTTGATTTCAGCGGGGGTGAGTGTGGTTTCCTTGAGCATGTCCCACACAACTGCCAGAGCGCCCGGTGTATCGAGATCATCGTTGATGCGTTCGTGCCACTTCCTTCTATAACGTTCTGGTGCAACGGTTTCTTTTTCCGAAATAGAATCTACGATACGTCGCAGTCGCAAAAACGCAGTCTGGGCTGCATCCAGTGCCTCCCATGTAAAATTAGATGGCGCTCGATAATGCGACATAAGGAGAAAATAACGAAAGGCGAACGGATGGTAGCCGCGACGAAGTATATCCGCGAGGAAGATTACGCGTCCTTCTGACTTCGCAAATTTTGCGCCTTCGAGTTGAAGATGTGCGCGGTGCAGCCAAAAACGACAGAAGGGTTTCTTGCCCGTGCATGCTTCCGACTGCGCAATCTCGTTGTTGTGATGAATGGCAATATGTTCGATGCCTCCCGTATGGATATCGATCTGCTCACCAAGTGTTTTGCGAATCATAGCAGAACATTCAATGTGCCACCCAGGAAATCCACGTCCCCATGGCGAATTCCATCCGAGCGCGTCGTCTTCTGAGTTTTTCCACAAAGCAAAATCACTCGGATTACGTTTTCCTCCCACGACGGCGACACGCGCACCTCCTTTGTTGCCATCGAGGTGTTGATCACCCAACGATCCGTATCCAGAAAAACGCGATGTGTCAAAATACATACCGTCATCGGCACGATATGCGTATCCTTTTTCTTCAAGCGTTTGGATCATGGCTATTTGAGCAGGAATGTATTCGCTTGCGCGCGGAAATGTGATGCGGCTCGTGTCGATGTTGAGTGTTGAAAGGTCATCAAGAAAGATGGTCGTGTATGTTTCCGCCATCACGCGTACATTTTCCATAGTAATCGCGTATCCGTCGCGTTTTAGTCCCTTCATCATGCGATCTTCTCCGTGATCAGCGTCACTTGCGTTATCTCCAGATAGATGTCCGAAATCAGTTATGTTGATAACTTGCTTCACGGGATGTCCGTTATACTCGAGCATGCGACGAAGAATGTCGGCAAAGACGAACATGGAGAGGTTTCCAATATGCTGCGTGCCATACACCGTAGGACCGCAGTTGTACATACGCACCGTATGAGCGTACGCGGGTTGCACAAATTCCTGAAGCGAAGCTCCTTGCGTGTTATAGAGGAAAATCGGACAACGTGGTTGTGTGCGAAACCATGAGAAAATACGCGAGAGATTCATATGCTTCAGAGCCATTTTTTACGTCTAAAATACCAGATCATGAGCCCGGTAACCACGGTCATAGCAATTACAATGATCAAAAAATCGTGTTCACCACCGACGATTGGCGTGCTGTGAGTATTCATACTGAATATGGACGCGATAAGTGAAAGCGGAAGTGTGAAAAACGCAAGCACGGTAAACGTCTTCATGATATGACTTTGTTTGGTCGTGAGGAGGGAGTTATTGGTCTCACGAAGTTCGTGTAGTGTATCAGTGTGGCGCATAACATGATTGTGCACGCGATAATATTCACTGGAGAGCGTTCTTGCATAGGGAGTAAATTCTTGACCGAACAAGGCGTGTGATTCTTCTTCCAGAGTGCGCAACATCTCGCGATGCGGCTCTATTGTTTGCCGCAGATTGAGCAGACTTCGAGCGCTTCGCGAAATTGCCGCCACCATGGGTACTTCATATCCAGAAAATATATTTTCTTCGATTGAACGCAAATCTTGACGTACTGCGTCGATTTCGTGTTCTACAGATCGATACAATTTCTCCATTAGCGCGAAGAAGATGTGTCCGCCATGCATTGTCTCGCCGCTTTTGTGCAACGCTGCTTGCACCTCGAGCGACTTCGAAAATGTATGCAATGGATCTATGGTGTCGTAGTGAGTTGTTATCAGAAATTGATTACCTACCACAAAGTCTATTTCCTGCGCAATCGACGTGTGCGTATGTCGCAGGGCAGGGAAGTGAAATATGGCATACACGTAAGAAGGGTGCAGCTCGGCACGGGCTTTGATTGAAGGAAGCATGAGTTCATTGGCTATGGAAGGGTCTATGTGAAATTCAGAAGCAACTTTGCGTACTTCCGCATGATTTGGCGATTCAAGATCAATCCATGTGACTGCACCATGTTGACGACGGACAAGCATACAGGACAGTATACCGCATCCAAAACGCTCGTCTCCGACGCATCGTTCTTTTTATTGTATAGTGTGGGAGATTATGAAAGTCACTTTTCAATATAATAAGGAACGAGATATATGGACTTTGACGCATTGGGGGAAGGGATCAAATAACGATGCTCGCCCGACACAGACATGGCAATCAGTAGTTGCCCGGAGCAGTGAAAGCCCAACGAAGGAAGAATTGTCCACATTTATTGATTCATATCTCGTAGAAAATCAACTTAATATACAAACGAACGTGTCTGCATATCAAGCCGCGTGGGATGCTATCGCGGATGAATACATACGACGAGCTGAAGCAATCTTTGGTGTATCGTTACCCTGCGATATTGCCGCATGTCTCACAATCAATGACAGTTGTCCATATAATTTAGAACAAAACTTCTTCATGGTCTCGGTGCGGTCTCAATATCCTAAAATGACGGCAATGCACGAATTGTGGCACTTCTACACATGGTACAGTTTTGGACCGGAAGAAGAGACCAGACTCGGTAAACAAAAGTATAACGACTTGAAAGAATCGCTGACAGTGCTACTCAACGTAGAATGCAAAGACCTCATGCCCGAAGGAGTTATTGATTATGGGTATCCGCAGCACCAGGGAATTCGCGCAAGGGTTTTAGATCTATGGCGGCAGAATAAAGATACCAAGAAACTGTGGGATACTATCGCTGCAGAGTGATAGTGAACCGTTCGTTTGGCAACGTGCGTGCATATGTGCGATAATGTGCCGATGCTTTCTATTGAAACGCGAGGAATTCCATTCAAATCACCGCTGGCGTGGCGATGGATCGTGGCAATCTTATTCATCTGTCTTGGTGCTGGATTTGTTGGAGGATATATATGCGCATCATATTATCCGACCAGTCTTGGGTACGAACACACGGTGCCGGCAGGGGTAGATTTTGATCCTGTGTGGAAAGCGTGGCACGAAATAGATGAAAAGTTTGTTCCTGCGGCGGTTGCCAGCACGACGCCCGTCGCATCGACTACCGCTGAAGCAAATCAGCGGCGCGTGTGGGGCATGATTGCGGGAATGGCAGATTCCTTGGGTGATCCGTACACGTTCTTCATGCCGCCAGTCGAGAGCAAACAATTTTCTGATGACATGAGTGGAGCATTTGAAGGTGTGGGAATGGAGGTTGCCATTAAGAACAATCAATTAGTCGTCGTCTCGCCACTCAAAGGAACCCCTTCCGAACAAGCGGGCATCAGGGCTGGAGATGCTATTCTTTCTATAGATGGTACCAATACGCATGGCATGGATGTTACCAGTGCGGTGAAGCGTATCCGAGGTCCAAAAGATACGATCGTCACTCTCAAGATTCTCCGTGAGGGGTGGGATAAGGCGCGTGACATCAAAGTGACTCGCGACATCATAAACATCCCGATCGTCACCACCACGGCGCGCAAAGATGGCGTATTTGTGATACGAATACAAAGCTTCACGGCAAATTCAGGTGAGCTCTTTCGTGGTGCACTTCGTGAATTTATCGCATCAGGTGACACTCGTCTCATACTCGACTTGCGCGGCAATCCCGGAGGATACTTGGATGCGGCGGTACAAATAGCGAGCTGGTTTCTTCCTCTCGGCAAGATTGTTGTAACGGAAGATTATGCAGGACACGAAGCAAATGTAGTGCATCGCTCGTTCGGTTACGACGTATTCAATGACAATCTCCGCATGGTGATACTTGTTGATCGAGGCTCTGCGTCTGCATCTGAAATCCTCTCGGAGGCGTTGCGTTATTGGAACAAAGCAACACTGGTAGGCACCAACACGTTTGGCAAGGGGTGCGTGCAAGAGCTTGTGCCCATCACTTCAGATACATCGCTCAAGATAACCGTCGCGCGATGGCTGGGACCAGATGGTACACATATTCCGCTCGAAGGTATCAAGCCAGACACAGAAGTGCTTGTGCCCGACACGCTCAAAAAAGGCGAAGATCCTCAAATGGACAAAGCCGTGAGCATACTCCTCACTCAAAAACACTAATAAGCGCATGAAAGTAATATTTCTCAAAGATGTTCGAGGTGTGGGTAGAATTGGCGACATAAAAGAGGTTGCCGACGGATATGCTTTCAATGCACTTATTCCGCGCGGCGCGGCAGAACAGGCGACGTTGGAGAAAATCAAGAAACACGAGGAAGTGCGCGCTCGCGTTGCTTCTGAACACAGGGCGGCAGAAGAGGCGCTCGTGGCGCGCATCAAGAGTGTTCACGGCGTGCGCATCGTACTGCGCGTGAAGGCTACAGAAAAAGGCGGGTTGTTCAAATCTATTGGCGCAAAAGAGATTGCGCATGTGATACAAACGGAAACACACACCACGATTCCTCTCGAATCAATCTCACTCGAGCATCCAATCAAAACCGTGGGTGACTACACGATACCTGTCACGCATGCATCTGTGCGGACAGAATTCACGCTTGTTGTGCAAGCGCTTTAGGCGGCACGTACGTCAACGATAGGGCTTACTCGCTTGCGTCCGTTGAAATTTGTTTTGCGAGTAGTACGAAACTTCACCGTGCCTGCAATTTCCGCAAAAAGGGTGTGATCTTTGCCCATACCGATGTTTTTTCCAGGCATAATGACGGTACCGCGCTGGCGTACAATAATCTCACCGATACTCACTTTTTGCCCGTCAGCACGCTTTACGCCGAGGTATTTCGGGTTTGAGTCATTCAGGTTTCGCGCTGTTCCGCCTGCTTTTGTATGTGCCATAATGGTGTGATGGGGAGTATAGCTGAATGGCGTCTCAAAATCAAGAACCTCGCAGAAGATGTGTTTGTCGAGTGGGGAATAGCACTTATCGTCCTCTGTGTTGCGCTTGTGTCATTCGGACTGGGCAGGCTTTCGTTTACAGAGACAGTAACGTCTCCCGTGAACATAATTGACGCCAGTATCCCTGCTCATATACCCGGTATACCCATGGGAGGTCAATTGGTAGCTGCTCGCTCTGGGTCGACATACTACTATCCATGGTGCGCAGGTGCTGCAAAAATCACACCGCAAAATCAACGCTGGTTTGCGTCTGAGGGAGCGGCACAAACCGCGGGGTACCGTCCAGCAAAAAATTGCAAAGGCTTGGGAAGCGAGTAAATCGCGTGTAGAATACTGACATGCTCGTTGTCGACGTAGAAGCTTCTGGGACAAGCGCGGAGAAACACTCCATCGTGAGTGTGGGGGCGCTTGATTTTGCAAATCCTACAAATCGTTTCTATGAAGAATGTCGTGTGTGGGACGGTGCACACATTTCCGATGAGGCACTCGCGGTGTGCGGATTCAAAAGGGAAGAGATCATCAGCAAGAACAAGCAGTCCGAAGCCGATCTGGTGCGTGCTTTTTTGCGTTGGAGCGACGGGTTGCAGGAACGTACATTTGCCGGGCAAAACGTCTCGTTCGACCGCGATTTTCTACGCGCTGCCGCGGAACGCGCAGGACACACCGATTGGCCTTTTGCACATCGCACTATTGATACGCACACGCTTTGCTATATGCACATGGTCAAGCGGGGGATGCAGCCGCCCATTGATCCAAAGCATCGTCGAAGTGCACTCAATCTTGATGCGGTACTCAACTACTGCGGCATTCCTAGCGAGCCCGAGCCGCACAACGCGCTTACTGGCGCTCTTTCACATGCCGAAGTCATCTCGCGCCTTTTATATGATCGCAAACTTCTGCCGGAATTTTCGCAGTTTGAAATCCCGTGGGGGATATAACGGGTGATGCGGTTTGTTCAGCATCATGCCATTCTTATTTTCATTCCTAGCGTCGCACAATATACCTTTTGCGACATGCAGGTTGTGAGTGTGGCAGGTATAATTCGCGCTATGGGCGAAGCCTACCGTACTCGATTGAAGCGTGTGTGTACAACCGTTGAATGTGCGCTGTTTGCACGTCTCAATTCGCCGCAAAAGATTCAAGATTATCTCGATACGTTACCAATCAATTTTGAAATTCACGGTGAGACGTATATGTCGCCACGTCGAACAATTGCAGAACAAACGGCTCACTGTCTTGAGGGTGCGCTTGTAGCGGCAGCGGCGTTTGCCTATCACGGGAAGGCGCCGTTACTTCTTGATTTCCAAACCACACACGACGACGAGGATCATGTTGTGGCTCCATTTGAAATACATGGATACTGGGGAGCCGTGAGTAAAACAAACCACGCAATTCTTCGATACCGCGATCCTGTGTATCGTTCGATACGTGAACTCGCGCTATCATATTTTCATGAGTATTTCAACGAGAGTGGAAAAAAGACGCTTCGAACATTCTCAAAACCATTCGACTTGTCACGCTATGCACCCGATCAATGGGTGTGTGCTCGCGATGATTTATATTGGCTCGTCGAAGCTCTTGATGCGTCTCGTCACTTCCCTGTTGTTCCTGCAAAAAACGTACGCGCATTGCGTTCCGTATCAAAAATAGAAATCGAATCAATGAGACATACCGAGTGGAAGCAGCCGCACAAATTTATTTTGGAAGATACATAATCGGATTGAGATATCCCGCAAGCGGAGCAACAGGCATTGTTGCATTGGCGCATGGTGTTGATTTGTTTGTTGCCGAACCAAGTTTGATTATTTGTGTTGCCGCCGCGAGATACACGCCAAAATGTAGGTGCGGACCCGTTGCGTACCCTGTTGCGCCGCTAAATCCGAGAACGTCGCCCGTGTGTACTGTCTGTCCTTCTGATACGTTGATTTGCGATAGGTGCGCATACATCGTATCAAGTCCGTTGTCGTGCTTCATGAGTACCCATCTGCCAAATGAGTAACAGCCGCGTACCGCATCGGTATTGCCCGTGCCAAGCACAACCCCGCCAAGCGCCGCGTGTATGGGCGTCCCGATCGAGGCGGCAAAATCCATGCCGTTATGCCCTTTTCCATTGTATGCGCCAGAAAGCGCGAATGCCGTATTGCCAAAATATTGCGTGATGCGTACTGTATCGAGTGGCCAATGTAACACGCCCGATCCTCCGACTGGAACTTGTGAAGGGTCGACTGCGTACTTGAGTTTAGTTTGCAAATCGCCAAGAGCTTGTTCAAAATCAGATTCCTGCGCTTTTTTCTGTGCAAGAATTTTTTGATAGGTAGATTCTTGCGATTTTGTCGCCGCAAGCAAATCATCCTGCGCTTTTTTTGTCGCCTTGAGAGATCCTTGTTGAGCGAGTAGCGTCGATTGCTGAGTGAGGAGCTCTGCGCGTTTCGCTTCCGTGCTCTTTTTTGTATCATCGAGCGAACGCTTTTCCCGCGAAAGCTGCGTCATACGATCACTAATCGCAGACTGTAATGATGCGGCACGATCTAATTCGCCCCACATCGCTGCAGTATCTTTTGAATCTGCCATGAGTGAGAGAATCAAAGGTTGGGCGTCGTATTCATTGATACGTCGCATACTTTCAGCCAAGCCGCTCGCGCCTACGGCTATTGATGTTTGCTTATTGACAATACCTGTTTGTAGTTGTTGAATCTGGAGTTGCGTTGAGCGTATTTTTTGTTCGGTGATATGTATAGACGCACTTGTTTGCTTGAGGGAAAGACTTATTTGATCGAGCGTATTTTGTAACGTTTGCTTCTTGCTTGATACTGTATCGAGCTGCGATTGATAGAGTGCGATATCTTTATTGAGTTGTTCTATAGCCGCATTATGGACGTTGATTTGTTGTTGAATTTCATCGGCAGTTTCTGCATTCGTTATCAACGGAAAAAATATAACCAGGAGCGCGACATACGCGATGGGCGCACGGCACGTGTTCATAGCGCATGAAGGTGCATGCACGCCGCATGTATTCTTCTCAATGTCGCCTCTCTGCCGATGATCGATGCGATAATGAACGGGTCGGGTGAGCGTTCGCGTCCAGAAAGCGCGTAACGAAATGGCCACAGTACCGCTCCCCTTCCCTTTTCTTCCGCGTATGTCCAGATGTGTTGCTTGATCATCTCCGGAGACTCGTGTTGCTCATGAGGGCGTTGAGAGAGAATTTCATGCACATGCGCGAGATGTTCTTTCGCGATAACGGGCGTTGTCTTACCTGCAATTTTCGTGGTATCGAGTATCGGGTCGGTAAAGAAAAAATCATACTCACCATCCGCAGCCTGTACACGCACATCGTCCCACACGCTGATGCGTTCTTTGATGAGCGGCACGAGCGCGCAACCGATCGATTCGTCCCACACGACCCTCCCCGCAAGCGATTCGCGCAACACCGCGAGTGCTTCACGATCAAATTCTTCTTTTGTCTTCGCGAGAAGATAATGTCTGTTGTACCAACGCAGTTTTTCTCTATCAAACACCGCGCCACTTTTTTGGACATTTTCAATAGTGAACGCTTCCGCAAGTTCATCAAGAGTGAAAAACTCACGGTCACTACCAGGGTTCCAGCCAAGCAATGCAAGATAATTGATGAGTGCCTCTGGCAAGAAACCCTGTGTACGATATACATCGATTGATGCTGCGTGTTTGCGTTTAGAGAGTTTTGAGCGATCGGGAGCAAGAATAAGTGGCATGTGTCCGTAGAGCGGGCGCGGAAAGCCGAGCGCCTCTATGATGAGAATTTGTCGCGGCGTGTTGGAAATATGCTCTTCAGCGCGCAATACATGCGTCACGCCGGCGTCATGATCGTCTACGACAACCGCAAAGTGATACAGCGGATCGTCGATTGATCGCGCGATCACAAAATCACCAAGTTCGGTCGTATCGAACGTGACGGTTCCGCGTATGAGATCGTCAAACGAAACGATAGATCCGCGATTTCTGAGTCGTACCACGGCGACTGATCGTGACGGATCGTCTTTTGCAGGCTCTTCGGAGATGTATGCGCGATCCGATCGCACGAGCTCGTTCAACAATTCTCTATGTCGAATAAGGTGCTGCGATTGTACGTACGTCGCATCTGGCTGTATCCCACACCACGCAAAATCTTCCCATATTGCATCGGTCCATTCTTGTTTGCTTCGCTCGCGATCCGTGTCTTCAATGCGAATAAGGAATGAACCGTTGTATTTTTTTGCAAATAAATAATTGAACAAAGCGGTACGTACGGTACCAATATGCATGCGTCCCGTAGGACTCGGTGCGATGCGCGTTACGACGTTCATGGTGTGGTATGCTCAAGTATCGTATCAATAATAATTTGTGCAATAGTGCGTGCGGCATCAGGTCGTGCGAATGCTCGTGCGGCAGTGTGCATAGTGTGAAGCTGCGCAGCGTCATTCATGATGCGATCGATTTCTGACACAAGAACGTGAGGCGCAAGATTTGCTTGTTCTATAACAATGCATGCGCCATGTCGTGCATACGAAAAGGCATTTTCTGTCTGGTCGTGTGCGATGTCGCGCGGTATAGGGACCAGAATTGCTGGAATTCCCCATGATGCAATCTCAAACAAGGTACCGCTTCCCGCGCGAGAGATAACAAGATCAGTTATACCCGCTGCCATGCGCAGCGCGAGTGTATTGAGTAGCCCGAACACGCGATATCGCTCTGCGTAAGGAGAATCTTTGAGTACGACGTGGGCGATATTGGAAACTTCCGTGAGGTTGTCGGCACCCGTTTGATGTATCACGTTGTATCGTTCAACGAGTGATGGAAGCGCATCCAAAATTGTCTCGTTGAGTGCGCGCGCACCTTGCGATCCGCCCATAAAAAACAAAGTCGGGACATCGGTGGAAAGTTTCAAGAATTCATGCCCCCCCTCTTTTGTTGGCATTTCAATCTCTGCACGAATCGGATGCCCTACTCGAGCAATCTTTTGACGAGTCTTTTCTGGGAATGCCGCCGCTGCTTCAGCGTGAGCGAGAGCAATCCATTTTACGAACGGCGCTGACCAAAGCGACACTCGTCCCGGTACCGCATCAGCGTCATACAGCACAATAGGAATACCGAGAAGACGCGCCGCATACATGGTTGGAAATGACGCAAAGCCGCCTGTCGAAAATACAACGTCAGGAAATATATTGAAAAGCTGTATGGTCGCTCGCATTGTTCCAAACACCGTTCTAAACACATCCGTTATGTTGAGTATGCTTACATAGCGACGCAACTTACCCGCAGACGAAGGTATGTAGGTTATGTCGTGTTCGGCAAGCGCGGGCGGATCAAACGGAGCAGGACCCGTATAGTAAAAAACAGGCTCGATGAGCTTTTTCTCAAGCGTTATTTTTTCAATCGCCTCAACCACGGCAATCAACGGATAAAAATGTCCACCACTTCCTCCGCCTGTGAGCACGATCTTCATGCCATGATTTTACCACACGTTTCTGTAGGGTCAGACCAATGCTTCAACAAGAGACGATCAGAGTACAAACTCCCCCTCCTTGTAAATCACTTTTTCTTTTCCGTCTTTCAGATGAGCAGTGACGGTGCGTCGGGTGGTGGAGATGATGTCGGTGTGCACCGAGGAGTCGTTGAAGCCCAAGTCTTCCGCGTCGGCATCGGTGAGCGCGGATACGTCGCCGGCGAACGTATCGCGGTAGCTCATACCCAGCGCGAGATGCGTGTTGCCGAAAGGTCCACCCATGTTTTCGTCGAAGAGCGTCTCCGCCATGAATTTGGTGATGCGCGAATGCCGCCTGTCGGTGAGCGAGTATTCGCCGATGCGATCCGCGCCCGGCGTGGCGATCATTTCTTTGAGCAGCTTCTCGTTCTTTTTCGCCTTTGCCTTCACCGCGCGACCGTTCTTGAATTCGAGCTCGATACCTTCGATCTTGTTGCTGTAGCGGTAGAGCGGCTGATTGAATTTGATCCATCCTTCGGTGCCGCGCCAGTCGGGCGAGGTGAAAATTTCAAACGATGGAATGTTGCGTCCGCTTCCAGCGAGCCAGTTACGTTTCTCGCCGAGCTTCACCCACAAATCCATGTCGGGACCGACGGCGTGCAAGCGGTCAATCTTGGGCGAAAGCGCGTTGAGCTTGCGGCGGTAGCTGTCGATCTCCTTGTACACTTCTTTCCATTTCCTGATCGGATCGGCTTCGTCGAGGAAGCACGCTTTGATGATCTGGTTCCAGTATTCTTTTTCGCTCAAGCCGGCTTCCTTTGCCATTGCGGGCGTGCCGTAGAGCGCGATCGTCCAGGTGAATTTCCCCTTCCATTCTTTCTCGTGCCGCCAGTCCATAAAAGGCTTGAGTGCTTTGCCGCGCGCCATGATCTTTTTTGGATCGACGCCCGATAGCGCGTGCGGATCTTTTTCGGCAAGCAGGAAGACAGAATGATCCATTTCCTCGACGACGCCTTTCAGATATTTGGACGGAAAGAAATCGAGCTGATGCGGCTTGGCGTGTTCGTAAAAGTAGCGCGTGTAGCTGTCGTTGCGGCGCTTGTCGCCTTTTTCTTCGTCGGGCGCATAGTGCGAGAGCACGTGTCCGCCCGCGTCCACTATCGCGTTGTGCACCGCAATGAAAAGCGGCTTCGCGGATTCCGACGCCGACAAGCGCACGACTTCCCCTTTCTTGATTCCCTTGCCGCCGCCGAGAGCGAAGTTGACGAGCACATCGGCATACTTTTGTAATATGGTGTCTGATGGTATGTATGACATACGCGCAGAGTACTCGCGTTGTGCGCTATTGTCCAGCACCAAATATTTCCAAATCATTCGCCAAATCACCCACCGCATTCCTTATTTCCCACGACCGTAGGAAATAAGGAATTTCACACACGAAGACCAAATCGAGAACGAAGTTCAAAATCTCGCTCGACGTGATCCGCAACGATATAGAGCACTTCCCGACCGATGACGAAGCTCGTCTTGATGAGTATGATCACATCCTCGCAATCATGCGGATACACCCACACGCTCGCCTGCAATCGCACAAATCCGATCGCGATCAATCTGTCGCGCAAGAGATCGCGGGCTTTGCGGCGACTCTCCGGGATGTCGAAGATCACGATGCGCCAGCGTTTGTCCCATCGTCTCGGTGGTACCATCCGCATGTCTCCCGCGGTTGCGTGCGCGAGTTTCGTTTCTCCTTTCGGTGTAAGGCGCAAGAATTTCTTTCCATTCCGTGTTTCAAACGTCACGTATCCTCCGCGAATGAGGCGGTCGAGAGAATCGTTCACGCGATACGCCGCCTTTCTGCGACCCAGCGGCGTGTACTTGAGGAGCTGGAGTGTGTTGGGCGCCACCATCATCACCGCGAGAATACCGGCAACACCGATCACAGAGAGCACTGCGTGCTGTATGTTCTGCTTCCTCGCCCGCTTTTGTACTTCCCGCTCAATCTTCCCCATGTCCTTATTTTATACGACCGTGGGAAATAAGGAATTGTTGACAGAGAGAACTATGGGGATTCGAGTGAGGAGTGCATGGAAAGTGGGAGTGATGGTAGGAGTGGACGTTGGTGTGAAAATGGCGCGAGCGTGAACACGACGCAACGTAAAGAAAAAGAAATAGGCAAAAAAGTAACGACCGCCAAGCTTGCAGCAAGGCGGTCGCAAAAATAAAACAAAAGATCATTCTCGGGAAAGCTGCGGCGTTGATGCTTTCCCGATGGCGATCAGTAGGTTGCCCTACCGATCGCTGTGACGGTCACCGCCGCGGAAAACACCTCGGCGGCGGAGAGCATCACCGCAGCTCCGCGCACGACCGCCTCGAGGCGAGCAGTCACACGCCTCCAGCACGGGAGTGCGAGACCGCACAGCGGCAGATCCCGTGCCGCCGAGCCGACACCCCATCTCACCGCCGCGAGGTGAGCGTTCATCGCCGCGTTGGCGAATTCGCCAACGAGCCACGCGCATACGCGCATCCGGCCGACCAGCTCGGTCGGTATCGGCGCGCCCGGCGTACCGCGCGCGAGCTCCGCGCGAAGCGGATCGCACTCCACCTTCGCCACCGCAAAGGCGGAGAATGCATCGGCGAAGGATTCCCATACCTTCGCCTCGTCGAGGCGTCCGAGGCGCTCTGCCTGGAGCGCTCGGATTTGATTATCCACCCATCGCGGGGTGGATGAACCAAGCCGAGTCTCATCGGCAATCTTGCCGAGCTCGGCTCGCAAAAAGCCGAGCTCCGCCGCCGTGAACAGCGCGGGCGCGACCTCCGCCCGCGCCGCCATAGGCAGCGCGCACAGAACGAAAAAAGCAACCAGAATACTGCGCATGAGAACCTCCCCTGCTGCGCTTTTTACTGCATGCAATTATACGACTATCCACGATACTTGTCAAAATCCACCACAAAACGGTGTCTACGCAGCGGACGATGCGAGGCGTTGTAGTGCGGTGATGTAGGCGGCATCGCGAAGCGACACTTGGTGCTGGAGCGACGCCTGATACACCGCGCCTGTCGCCGCATCCATTTTTTCTTTGAGCTTCGCGAAGACGTCGGGCTTTGTCCACGTCTCGCCGTGCATGTTTTGGTACCACTCGAAATACGACACCGCGACACCGCCCGCATTGGCGAGAATGTCGGGAATGACAACGACGCCGCGCTCGGCAAGTACACGATCGGCTTCGATGGTGGTGGGACCGTTTGCCATTTCGAGCACGATTCGCGCTTTCACATCGGCAACATTGTCGGAGGTGATTGCGTTCTCGAGCGCCGACGGCACGACGACGTCGACCGGCAGCGTGAGAGCTTCGTCGGGAGAAATGTCGCGACCGCCGAGCTGCTCCATGTTGGTCACGTCACAGACGCTTCCCACGCAGTAGCATCCGGCGATTTTCCCGCTCCGCTCTTTGCACGCGGCGACGGCTTTCAAATCGCGAATACCACCCGGGATGTAGATGCCGCCCTTGGAATCGGAAAGCGCGACGATTGTGAAGCCGAGCTCCTGCAAATAACCGGCGAGGTAGCTGCCTACGTTGCCAAAACCTTGAATCGCCACGGTCATGCCTTGTGGATGTTGACCCGTGAGACGCAGGTACTCGGCGAGCGCATAGCTGCCGCCGAGACCGGTCGCTTCGGTGCGGCCTTCGGAGCCGCCGTCTTTGATAGCTTTGCCGGTGATCACTGCCTGCGCGTCCGCTCCCGAGACGCGGGCGTATTCCTCGCGTATCCAGTGCATGATGGTGCCGTTGGTGTTGACATCTGGCGCGGGTACGTCGAGCGAGGGACCGATCACGGGCGCGAGTTTGCGTGCAAACTCGCGCGTGAGCCGCTCCAGCTCGCTCGCCGAAAGTTTCTTTGGATCGACGGCAACGCCACCCTTGCCGCCCCCAAACGGCACGTCGACAACCGCATTTTTCATCGTCATCCAAAAAGCAAGGGCTCGCACTTCGTCCATGTCTACCTTTGGATGATAGCGGAGTCCGCCCTTGTACGGACCGCGGAGGTTGTTGTGCTGCACGCGAAACCCCTCAAACACCCTCACGCTTCCATCGTCCATCCGCATCGGGACAGACACGCCCACCGTGCGATCGGGCGCGCCGAGCTTCGCAAGAAAAAGTGGGTCGAGAGAGATGTGTTCTGCGGCGTTGTGTAATTGGTTTTTAGCTCGTTCCCAAGGATTATGTTGCATGAAAGCATTGTAACAGAAACGCAAAAAGTATACACGCACGACATGCTCATGTCCTTATCTTGAACGGCCGTAGAAAATAAGGAAACGCGCTACGTTAGCGTCAACAATCCTTTACGGTATGCAAGTTCCGCGTTGAGAATTCCTCCGCCGGCAGCACCGCGCACCGTGTTGTGCGAGAGTGCGACGAATTTGAAATCGAATATAGAATCGGGACGAAGTCGACCCACCGACACCGCCATCGCCTTATCTGCATCGCGATCGTGTTTTGGTTGCGGGCGATTCTGCTCTTCGTGGTAAATGATTGGCTGCATGGGCGCGAACGGTAAATCGAGTTCTTGTGGTACTCCTCTAAAATCTCTCCAGATTTTTTTGATGGTATCGAGGTTGGCTTTCTTCTCACCGAAGGCGAAACTCACGCACGCGGTGTGCCCATCGCTTACAGGCACACGATTGCAATGCGCGGAAATTTTCAATCCCGCAAATGGTACAAACACTCCCTCTTTCGCCTCACCAAAAATCTTGAGCGGCTCGCGCTCGGTTTTTTCTTCTTCACCACCAATGAAGGGTACGACATTGTCTATCATGTCCAAGCTCGGCACACCCGGATACCCCGCACCCGACACCGCCTGCATTGTCGTTACCATAATTTTCGGGATTTCATAGCCCGCTTGCATGAGCGCATACATAGGCGTGAGATAACTCTGCAAACTGCAATTCGGCTTCACGACGACAAACCCCGTATCCCACCCGTTTCTTTTCTGCTGCGAAGGAATGATGTCGAGATGCTGCGGATTTATTTCGGCAACAATCATCGGCACATCGGGCGTGGAACGGTGCGCGGAAGAATTGGAAAATACGGCGATACCCGCGGCGGCGTAGGCATTTTCGAGCGATTTGATCTGCTCTTTTTCAGGCATTTCAAAGGCAGAAAATACCAGTACGCATCCTTGTGCCGACGCTACATTCGCCACGTCCGCGACCACAAGCTCGGAAACACTCTCAGGCAATTCCCCCTCCACCAGCCAGCCATTCTTGAGCGCAGTGCGATATGTCTTGCCCGCCGACGATGGTGATGCGGCAAGATGCGTAACTTCAAAATACGGATGGTTGGCGAGCAGTCGAATATACTGCTGTCCCACCATCCCCGTTGCCCCCAAGATACCCACTGGAATTTTTTGCATAGATGTCATTGTACATCACGCCATGTCCCGTGCAGCGCGAAGGATATCGGCAAAGACACCCGCGGCGGTGACAGATGCTCCCGCGCCAGGACCTTTGATAACGAGTGGTGTCGTAGAATATCGAGATGTAGTAATAGCAACAATGTTATCACTTCCTGAAAGATTATAAAAAGGGTGCGCGGGCGGGACACTTCGCAATGCGACAGTCGCGGCACCTTGTTCGAGTGTCGCCACGTAGCGCAGTCGTTCTCCGCGTGCAGCTGCTTCACTCCGCCGTTGTTCGTATACTTCATCCGATTCTAACAATCCCTCTACGTGCACATCTGCCAGATCAAGTTTCCATCCGCATTTTCTCGCCAAGATAAGTATTTTTCGCGCCACGTCGGTTCCGCTCAATTCCTCAAACGGGTCGTGCTCTATGTACCCAAGCTTTTTTGCATCGCACACCACATCGCTAAACGGGCGCGAGCCGTCAAATGAATTTAGCACAAAACTCAACGCGCCAGAAAGTACTCCCTCTATTTTCAAAAAGTGATCCCCGCTGAGTGATAGATCATCGAGCATACTAATGATCGGCAATGCTGCACACGCGCTCGTTTCGTATAAAAATGAAATACCAGGACGACGTGCCAACTCCCCGAGTCGATGATAGTACTCGAGCGAACCTGCGTTTGCGCGTTTGTTCGGAGTGACAATCGAGATACCGCACGCGAGAATGTCGGCATAATGCGCTGCAATTTCATCCGAAGGAGTACAGTCAACAAATATTTTTGCCGGTATATCGGCGTTGCGCATACGTTCAATAAACGTGTCAATGTTCATCACTTCCCGTGATTCGGCGCCAGTTTGCCATGTATTGATCGATGCGCCCTGTTCATCAAATACCATAGTGTCTGCATTGGCGATACCGACTATACGTATAAAGAATCCGTGCTCATTGGCCAGCAATTCACTTTGTTGGATTATTTGCTGCAACAATTCCGAGCCAACGAGCCCCGTTCCTACCAAGAAAATATGTACGGGCTTTACATCGGGAAAGAATATCGCCGTATGAATGGCACGAAGCGCACGCGCCTCGTCCGACGATGCAACGACGACCGATATATTGAGTTCAGAAGACCCTTGTGCAATCGCGACCACATTGACATTGCTTTTTCCAAGAGTTTGGAATAGCTTCCCTGCCACACCGGTACGATGTCGCATGTGCTCCCCCACCACAGCTATAACCGAGAGGTCGTGTAGCAAAACAATCGGGTCAATAAGCCCTCGCTGTCTTTCAAACATGAATTCTTCTTCGATAGCCGCGTGAGCTTTCTCAACATCGGCAGGCATCACAACAAATGATATTGCATTCTCAGACGATGCTTGTGCGATAAGAATTGGATTGATATGCATACGACCCATAACCCCAAAAAGACGACCCGCGGCTCCGTGAATACTTTGCATGCCGCTTCCCGTTACCTGCATGACCACAACGTTGCTCAGTGACGATATGCCGCGAGCGAACGCGTCATCCGAACCAGGGACGTTGCTGATTACGGTGCCGGGGTCGGTAGGTGCAAATGTATTTTTGATACGAATCGGTATGCCGCGTCTCATTGCTGGATACATGGTTGGCGGATAAATCACTTTTGCGCCAAAATAGGAGAGCTCCACTGCTTCTAGATATGTCATTGCAGAAAGAGGAAACGCATCAAGTACCGTGCGAGGATTGGCGGTATATACACCAGACACATCGGTCCAAATCTCAATCATCGACACATCAAGAGCAGCCCCGATAATTGCTGCCGTATAATCACTTCCGCCTCGACCAAGAGTCGTCGTTTTGCCATCGGCAGTTGCGCCAATAAAACCAGTTACCACCTGCAAAGTGGGGTGCATCTTGAAATAATCACGCGTCAACATATCGGTGGTTGCAAAATCAACAATCGCAGATCCGTATTCTGTGTTGGTACGTATCACCGCCCGAGCATCAAGATATTCTGCAGGCACTCCACGCGACACACATGCCCCTGCAAGCATGCTGGCTGAAAGCCGCTCGCCATAACTCATGATTTGGTCAAGCGTGCCCGGAGAAATCTCACCAATCAAAAATACTCCCATGACGACGTCTTTGAGCGATTCACATAAGGCTCGCATGTCAGCATCCAGCGAAGCGCGGTTGGCTCCATGCGCAACCAAGGATTCAATGGTACGCAGGTGTCGCTGTTCAATCTCGCGCAAGAGTGTGATATATGATTCATCTTTCGCGGCGGCGGTATGTGCTATTCGAATAAGCGCATCCGTCGTGCCGCTCATTGCCGACACCACAACCGCCACGACATGCGCATCTTTCGCTGCTTCCGCGACTGCCGTCATGACCTGTTCAATCGCCTCTGCCGATCCCATCGACGTCCCCCCAAATTTCAATACTTTTTCTTTCATCATACGCATTAGAAATTCATATCGCGCATGACGCTCACGTCAATTTCTGACATATTGGTCGTACGAATAGCACCCCACACACGCACCGTATCACCCGCCACAAATCGAGAAAGCATCGTCTTCGTTTTGTTCTTTTTAAGGATCGATATATCCGACGCCAGATATACGGTATAGTCAACTCCACTCACCGTGATGATTGCAGTTACAGGCAATGTTGTTCCAGACACACTTTTGAGCGTGCCTTCAAAATTGCGTGGCGCAAATACTGCCTTGTCTTGATATAACTCAAGCGTTGTGGCAGTCAGCGTATGAGTACTGTAGTCAAATATGCCTGATGCGCCAATCACTGCATCGTTTATGTGCATATCGGCCATATCAATAACACGCGCGCCTTTTTCGATCGATACAGACACGGGAATTACCACGGTGATCGGTCCAAGTGTCGCGTCTTTCATATCAAACGAACGCGCCGCCACATCGATTGAACGTATCGTTCCTGCCACTTGTTTTTGCGCATGATCAGCCGACGCATTACGAATTGATGTTGCGTTTACCGTTACGGTATCAGCGCCAGATGAGAGCGCTCCGGAGACGTCTAGAACATCCCCCTCTTTGAGATCGTCGAGTACTCCAGCATCACCATGACTTTTCTGAATGGTCGTCGATGCATTGATGAGCACCGTGATGCGTAAAAATGCATTACCCCAATATCCGCGTGCAAAAATATTTTTTCCCGCGATTTGCATCACGGTAAGTTGTTTTGCCAAAAAAACTCCTTGCGACGAAATGTGTACTTCTGAATCAGCGCACGCGAGTGCGGGAAGACACATCAGTCCAACAACCAAAGCCACAAGACGATTACGCATACACAAAATAATAGCACCTATGTATACGAAGCAAAAGAAAAGCGGCACTGTAAAAACAGTGCCGCTTTGGGCTACTGCATGCTCAGCGCATGCAGTAGCCTGATCCCCACCCCGGCATGGGGTAACACCTCATGCCCGATGGGTAGTATCCCATCGGGGGCGGGGGCGGTGGGGATGGCGCGTCACGGCATATGCCGTGATCGTACCATCCCCCGTAGGGGCAGCGCGGGTCCCGCCCGGGTGGCGGACCACCCCGTCCGTCACCGAGCAAAAACCCGGTGACGACGCCAGCGAGAAAATCTCGCTGGTCCGCACTCGCGGGCGTCGAGCCCGCGAGAGCAATCACCAGAAACGCTGGCGCGATTGCCAGCAGTAATATTTTCACGTCTGCCTCCTCGGCGCCGCGGGCGCCCCTCGGTTGTCTATTTATATTGTACAACAGTGTTCGATAAATAGCAAGCTCGTCTCAACCGCATTTAGTACATGCAGAACCCAGAACCAAAGGTGGATGGGACTGGCAGGCAATACCCGTAGCTCGTATATTGCGGACCATAAAACGACGGCGCGAATGAATCATTCATCTGCGGCTGCGTATAGCGATATCCCCACGCCATATTCTGTTGCGGAACATATGAATACGACTGGTACCCATACTGCGGCATATATTGCTGATACGGATAATATCCATACGCTAACGCTTCTCCCGTACCCATGCCGAACATCGCAACACACAATCCCAACACGATAATTTTTTTCATATCGATCTTTCTACAACATTCCTAAGAAATTTGCAACTACAATGAATCGCGCGGTCTTTCCAGTGAGTGTATCGCATGTGACGAGCGTGAGTGTGCGACCTTGTGTGGGGGAGAGATCTATGATCGCTTCGGATGCGTCTGCTCGACGAACATTCATCACGCTGTAGAGATAGTGTTTGCCATCTGCGCCCGTTACGTTGATAGAATCTCCTGTGTTGAGTTCCGATATACGATTGAAAGCACGAAACATCTGATTATGAACGATCGGAAGATGCGAGCTGTGTGCGAATATAAGCACCGTTCCCTCTTCGCCGAGTTTTGCAGAATCGACATAATGCGCAGGGCCATTTTTGAGTGTCTCATCGAGTACGCCAATGTCGCGCGTGACTGGATTTTGCACCGAAAGATCGAGGTCAATCGCGGCTATGACAATGCGCACTGGTTCTGTGGTCGGAGTACTTGTGTGCTCTCCCAGCTCCGGTAAATCGGCTACCGCGACGCTTCGTACGCCAGAAGAAACGGATGGCGAATGAGATCCATCAAAATAATACGGTACAAAATCTACGAAATCAGCAGCAGAAAGCGTGAGAAAAAACATCACGATCGTTGTCGCAAAAAATATCGATATAGGCGGTCGACGTGAATCACGGGTGTTTGACGAGTTTTCCATTGTTTGTCATGATACCTCAATAATCACGTTTGGTCAAGACAGAGCTTGACAATTTCTTTTACATACATCATACTATTCAGTATGACTTACGCGCCAGAAATAGAGCCACTTGCTTCACAAGAACGTAACACAACGTCGAATGTATTGGCAATTGCTGGTTTTGTACTTGTTGTGCTCGTGGTGTTGTTTGGCTCTGTCAATATCGTCACCACCTCAAGTGCGTGGCTCTCCTCTCTTTTGAACGCCTCTGGATATGGCATATCAATATCCGCTCCTGCCACCGCTACCGATCACACCTCATTTACTCTCTCGTGGACGCATACACAGTCCTCTGATGGTTCGTACACCATGTTATATCGATGTGAAAGCGGCGTGCGGTTACAAACACCAAACGTTGCGGGCATGCACAATGACATACCATGCGGCGCGACGTTCATGCTGGGAGACACGACCTCCATCACCCTTATGCCACTCATGAGCACTACGTCCCCTGTCGTCGATCTTCCTATTTCGATCTTCTTCGTGCCAAACGCATCAGGAACGCCCGCGCTCGGGATTACGGTGGTGCGAGTAGTCGGACAAACAAACAACAGTATCCAAATATCCGACGCCCCCTCAACGGTCTCTTCGGCATATTCGTTTGCACAGGCTCCCTCGCATGCCAGCACAGTCAATACCTATGCTACAAACACACTTCCCGATCTCTCGGTGCACATAGTGTCTGCGTCTACCGATACGTCTGGTATGACGTCTGTTGTATTTGACATAGCGAACGACGGCAGTGCGCCAAGTGGGTCATATTATTTCACCGCTTCAATTCCCACTGCCTCAAGCTACACGTATACATCGCCCATGCAACAGTCGCTTGATCCTCGTGCGCATGTGGTCAACACGCTTCGCTTCTCGCGTGGATATGTTGGCTCACAAGACGTGTTTAGTGTTTTTGTCGATCCGAACAATGTGATTCGCGAATCAAACAAAGATAACAACACCGCATCGCAGGTACTGGACAGTAGTGCCGCATACCCCGTGTCTCAAACCTATCCGCCATTCCCGTATCAATATCAGGTGAACTAAATATCGAGCGTTGCCTCTTTTGCGTGTGATTGTATAAACGATTTTCGGGCAGGAACATCAGTTCCCATAAGCATGTCGAAGATTTGATCAGCTTCTTGCACGTCATCAATGGTAACCTGTTTCAATATGCGGCGAGCAGGATCCATGGTCGTTTCCCATAGCTCATCGGAGTTCATCTCACCTAATCCTTTGTAACGCTGCACCGAAATCTTCTGTGTCTTTTTTGTTACCGATTCAGACTCAGCGAGTTCTTCGATCCCATCTTCCGATATGGAATCAGACTCAAGCGGCATATCGGCACCAACAACCTTGATGCGCTCCTCATCGGAATACGCGTAAGTGATCTCCTTTCCTTTCTTGATTTTGAACAAAGGAGGCTGGGCAATATACAAATATCCACCGTCTACCACAGGACGAAAATGGCGATAAAAGAGCGTGAGCAAGAGCGTGCGAATGTGCGCGCCGTCTACGTCGGCATCGGTCGCGATAATGATTTTGTGATAGCGGAGTTTGGCGAGGTTGAAAATGTCGCCAATTGCGGTACCGAGCGCCACGACGAGGTTGGTTATTTGTTCAGAAGAAAGCATGCGATCGAGTCGCGCACGTTCTATATTGAGAATCTTGCCGCGCAGCGGAAGGATCGCTTGAATGCGACGATCGCGACCAGTTTTTGCGGTGCCCCCTGCGGAATCTCCCTCTACAATAAACAATTCAGACTCTTCCGCGCTCTTGGATTGGCAATCTGCAAGTTTGCCGGGCAAGGTCATGCCATCAAGAGCGCCTTTGCGCATAATGCTATCTTTTGCAGCTTTTGCAGCTTTGCGCGCTTTCATGGCGAGCGATACTTTTCCAATGATGGCACGCGCATCATCTGGATGCTCTTCCAAGAATCGCGCAAACGCTTCTCCAAACACAGCCTCCGTCGCGCCACGCGCTTCCACGCTTCCAAGTTTACCTTTTGTCTGACCCTCAAACTGCACCTCTCTCATCTTGACCGACACAACTGCAGTCACTCCTTCGAGAACATCGTCGCCCGTGAATGAATCGCCTTCCTTGCCGCCACCTTTGTTCACGGAATTGATGCTGCGCGTGAGCGCTGTCTTGAAACCAGTAATATGAGTACCACCTTCGTTGTTGTAGATATTATTTGCAAACGCGGATATGCGCGATGTAATGTCGTCTACATATTGCAGCGCAACCTCCACATGTACGCCGTCCTGCTCTTTTTCAACATAAAAAATATTCTTGTGGATAGACTCTTGGTGACGATTCTGGAATGCAACAAGACTGCGCAATCCTCCTTCAAAGTAAAACGTCATCGACGGCGCGTCGATTCCTAGATCGCGGAGATAAAACACCTCAGTGTCATCGAACTTTGCGGTGGCGCGCAAATCGAGCAAAGAGATGCGAAGTCCCTTCACGAGATACGCCTGTTGCCGCATGTGCGCGACGATCGTCTCCCAGTTGAATTCTCGATCAGGAAAAATACTCGCATCTGGTTCAAACGTTATGATGGTACCTGTCGCTTTTGATGCTTCAATTTTTTTCGTCTTACTCACGGGCTTTCCGCCATCTTTGTATTCCTGCTCAAAACGTCCACCATCGCGATGAATTTCGGCGCGCACATGCGAAGAAAGCGCGTTGACAACCGAAACGCCGACGCCATGGAGACCGCCCGACACTTTGTAGCCTTCGCCGCCGAATTTGCCGCCGGCATGCAGCACGGTCATAACCGTCTCAAGCGTGGAGACTTTTGTCTTGGGATGAATTTCCACTGGAATACCACGACCGTTGTCGACACAGCGTACGCGATTGTTCGGCAAAAGCGCAATCTCGATATCATTGCAGAAGCCACCCATCGCCTCGTCGCGCGAGTTGTCGAAGACCTCCCAGAGCAAGTGGTGCAAGCCAGCGACGCCCGTGGTGCCGATGTACATGCCCGGCCTACGGCGCACCGCCTCAAGTCCCTCAAGGACTGTGATATCACTTGCTCCGTACGATGATTTCTTAGCTTTTTCTTCAGTCATAAAAGTGCAGAAAGTATACCGCGAAATGCGCGTCAATGGAAGCGCCAGAACATAACATCTCCATTATGATCTTCACCTTTTTTCATATCATCATCGCACCTCCCAACCCTTCTCCAAGACAGCGCTTTGAATGTTGGTCATTATTGTGTTTGCTTCGGTATCGGTGAGCGTGCGATCGGATGCCTGAAATACGAGGTGAAATGCGAGCGAATTGCGTCCGTCTTTCTTGAACTGGTCGAAGAGGATGACGTTGCGCAGGAGTCCTTCGCTGTAGCGCGGGAATATATCGAGCATCAAAACGCCGCGCGCGTCGTCGGTGTCGGGGATCCACATCGAAATGTCGCGCACAATGTAGGGATACCTGGAGAACGGCTGGTAGCGCGTCGCGCTCGAGAGCGGTAAATCGTCGTAGCGATCGACGGCAACTGCGACAAGCTGCGTTTCGCTTGCCTTTTCTTTCTCGGAAATTTTTCCGATCATCGTGATCTCTTTGCCGCCTTTCCACACCGTGCCGATTTCAAACAGTCTCACCTCCCTGATACCGAGCAAGTCTTTTACGTGCTTGTTGCGCGCAAGCGCGTCTTCCAATCCGGGAATGAGACTTTCGCGCAGATACGGCCGCACGCCGTCTACCTTGTTTGCCACCACGCGTTCGCCCTTGTCGGCAAAGACGGACGTAAACACTTCGGAATAGCCAGCAGTCATAAGCTCCTCACGCGCTCGTTCGGCTGCGGCGAAATGCGCGTTGACGGCGGGAGCGCAGACAGGGGGCGGAAGCGGTGCGGCGGGGATGGTGTCGTAGCCGATGATACGCCCGACTTCTTCGATGAGGTCTTCGGGGATGGTGAGATCGAGGCGCTCGAAGGGGGCTGCTACGACAACATCCCCGCCGCGTACCTCGTATGCTAGCCCGAGCCGCGCAAACACACCCGCGACATCCGCTTCAGAAAGTTTTACTCCAAGTACGGTGTTTATTCTTTCCAACGAAACCGCGACACGTTGCGTTTCTTGTTTCTTTGGATACTCATCAACAAACCCACTCACCTCTCCCCCCGCGATTTGTGTTATCAAATCCACGACCGCACGCATGCCATACGCGGCAAGCTCCGGCGAAATCACCTGCTCGAAACGCGCCGAGGCATCGGTACGGAGCTTGAGGCGCGCGGCAGTTTTACGCACCGACACACCGTCGAAATTCGCTGATTCAAGAATGATGTCTTTGGTCGTCTCATCAATACCTGCTGGCTTACCACCCTTCACTCCCGCGATACCGATCACTGCATCGGCGTTCGCGTCGACAATCACGAGATCACTCGGTAACAGCGCATACGTCTTGTCGTCGAGCGCGAGCACGCTCTCGCCTTCGCGCGCCGCGCGCACGGCGATCGCATACGTCCCGTCTTGCTGCTTCAGTTTCGCCGCATCAAACGCATGCAGCGGCTGCCCGATGCCAAACATCACGTAATTCGTCGCGTCCACCACATTGTTGATCGACTTCTGCCCCATCGCCGCAAGTGCTTCCACGAGCCACGCGGGCGACGCCTGTACCCGCACGCCGCGCACATACCCGGCTATGTAGCGATTGCACAACGGTGTTTCAATCGCAACCCCAACCAATCCGATAGGTGTCACCTCTAGGATGTCCTCACGGAGAGGATCGCGCTTCATGTGGATGTTCAAAATCGCTGAAAGCTCTTTTGCAATGCCGCGATGGTTCAAACAGTCGTGCCCGCGATTCGCCGTTACTTTCACATCCAGCACATCGTCCGTGCCAATTTTTTCCACACCATCAATTTCAAACACATGGAATGTCAGCGCGTCGGCAATCACCTGCGCCTCCGGCAGCGGATTCTCAAAAAATGTCTGGAGCCAATTGCGTGAGATTTTCATAATGATAAGAATTGTGGATAAAAGTTTGACGTATACATCTATTTCCTGTACTATTTTGATATTAGGGCTTCGGCCTCCGAGATCCCCCGCAAGGGGGATCGATTCGTTTAGGTGTACCCTCGGAAGCGTTTCGTTACCTGATCGAACACATCAGCGGGCAACACGCCCAGTTTCCGAAGCAATCGCTTACTGCTAATAACCCGCGCTTGCGTCAACACAACCCAAACCGTTCCGACCGGCACCTGCACCGCAACATGAAACGTATCATTTTTTGACCTGCTTGTAATCGGCAGGACCAACATTGTATCCTTATTGTACACTCTCACAATCAGCGCCGGGCGTTCGAAATTATCATTCTTTCCATCTATTTCCGCACCCACATTTGCCCCAAACGAACACCACCACATCTCGCGAGGATATGCGAAAGGAGCGGAGGAGCGATCATGAATTTTTTTCTTCTCGGCATTCCAGCGATCGAATTTTTTCTGTGCCGTGTGAGAGAGAGTGTTCATGTAGTCGTCTAATGAATGATCGGAAACAACACACTCTCGCCCGTGGTCAGTTCCTCATACACTTCTTTATTCGTCATAAGAAAATCATGATCAGTGAAATCATACGTGGTTTTGCCGATATTGGCGACCACGCCGCCCGCCTCCGAAACAAGTAGTGATCCTGCGGCGTAATCCCAGTCTTTACCATGAGGATCGAAGCAGATGCGACCTTCGACCTTCCCGGAAGCTACGAGGCAAAAATCATATCCGGCACTGACGGTCTGCATGACATTCGTTTTCTTTCGCAGCTCAAGATAGAGCGACACATGCTCTTCCCGCTCCAGCTTCGCTTCGACGGCGATTAGTGATTCCGACAAAGACCGCGAGCTCACATGAATCGGTGCGCCATTGCATCGCGCACCTTTTCCCTTTTCTGCGGTAAACAATTCTCCCGTCACGAAATTATAAATCACCGAAAGCACAACCTGCCTGTCTTCAATGAGTGCGAGCATGGTGGTGCAAAATGGAATACCACGAAGAAAATGCTGCGTACCGTCGATCGGATCAAGCAACCAAAACCTATCTGCTTTCGTGCGCACACCCGATTCTTCTCCGGCAAATCCGATCGCAGAGTCATGGGTGCGCAACTTCTTTTCGATGGACGCTTCCGTGTCGATATCGAGCTGAGTAACGACGCTTTGATCTTCTTTGTGTTTCAGTAATTTCACATTGCCAAACGCCTGCTTGAGCGACACGCCCGCCTCCAGCACCGCTTCTACCGCCGCATCGAGATTTGATTTCATATCAGAATTGCCCCACAAACCTTAGGTCGGCAGAGTGCATAAGGCGCACGTCGTCGATGCCCCAGCGAAGCATGGCGATGCGATCGAGTCCGCCGCCAAAGGCAAAGCCCTGATATTTCGATGGATCGACGCCGGCGTTTTTGAGCACGTTGGGATGGATCATGCCCGCGCCCATCATCTCGATCCATCGCCCGCGCAATTTTTCCGGCGCGTCCTCGCCCGTAAGCCGCATGTCTATCTCCACACTCGGCTCGGTAAACGGAAAGAAGCTCGGACGAAAACGGATTTCCGCTGCGCCCAAAAGCTCCGAGAAAAATCGCGTGAGCGTGCCCTTCAGGTGCGCAAGTGTGATATCTTCGCCAACGGCACACCCTTCAATCTGAAAAAATTCCGCCTCATGCGTCATGTCGGTCGCTTCGTTGCGGAACACTTTACCCATAGCCACCATGCGATACGGCGGCAAGATACCCTTTTTTATACGCTCTTCCATGTAGCGCACCTGCACGTTTGAAGTGTGTGTTCGCAACACCATCTCTTGCTCGTCTTTGATAAAGAACGTGTCTTGCATGTCGCGCGCAGGATGATTCTTCGGGACGTTCAATGCGTCGAAGTTGTACCACTCGCTCTCGAGAAGCGGTCCGTCGGCATTCTCGAATCCCATGCCAAAAAATATCCTGTTCGCCTCGCGGATGAGACTCGAAATCGGATGGATGTGCCCGCGTACAGAATTGGATTCCATCGCGCCAGTATAGCGGTTTTGTGATATAGTGCCAGTGATGCATTTCGGTGAATTGGGCATATACGCCGTACTGTTTCTCGCCCTCTACTTTGAGGTGTTTTTGTTCATCACCTTCCTCGAGCGCAAGCCCGCCGGCAAGACCGCCGACCGCCCCGCCCGCTTTCCCACCGTTTCGATCATCGTCCCTTGCTTCAACGAAGAAAAGACACTCGCCGCAACAATGCGTTCGCTTTTCGCACTCGACTACCCCCGTGAGAAGCTCTCCATCGTCATCGTCGACGACGGCTCGACCGATGGAACGCTCAAGGTCGCCGAATCATTCTGTGGTCATGAACAAGTTTCGATCATCTCAAAAAAGAACGGCGGCAAATACACCGCTCTCAATCTCGCGATCGAACGCTGTACGAGTGAGCTTGTCGGCTGCCTCGACGCCGACTCGCTCGCCGCGCCCGATGCGCTACTCGAGATCGTGAAGAAGTTTGAAGAAGATCAAGAAGTAATGGCTGTAATGCCGTCGATTCGTGTATATAATCCAAAAAACCCACTTGAGCTGATGCAGGCCGTCGAGTATACGTTTGGAATCTTTTACAAAAAAATGTTCGACACTCTCTCGGCTATCTCTGTCCTTCCGGGACCGCTATCCATATATCGTCGCTCGTCTTTTGAAACAACAGGCATGTTCCGCCACGCACACAACACAGAAGACATGGAAATGGCATTTCGCATGCACGCGCATCATTTGAAAATTGCGAACGCGCACACGGCAATTGCATATACACACGTTCCGCGTACTCTGCGTGCGTTGGTCAAACAACGCACGCGATGGTCGCAGGGATTTCTCGATAACAGTAAAGATTATGCGTACATGTACTTCAATCCTCGTTATGGCTACCTCGGACTTCTCGTACTTCCATTTGCGCTCGCAATGTTCGTGGGATCGCTCTACATAACAGGGTATCTTTTAGTGCATGGTGTCCGTTCGATTAGTATTCGGATCATCGATTTCTGGTTTGAGGGCATTCCTTTGCATATGCCAACAATCCGTTTCGATTGGTATGACATCGACACCAACGCACTCCTGTTCGTCTCATGCATCATGCTTTTCATGACGCTTGCGGGTGTATTTCTCGGGAGACGATTCGCGGGAGAGGGTGTCAGCAACAAAGCGCTTTTCTTCTATTTCCTTTTGTATGGATTTGTGGCACCCTTGTGGCTTGCCAGTGCGGCATGGGGCTCGCTCCGCTCCAAAGGAGCCGTATGGCGATAAAGAACTATGAAATATATTGATTGGAAAAAATACGTGCTCGCGCTGTGTATAACAGTGGCAATATTTGTTACCGCCTTTTTTCTCGCAAATCACTTCAACAATGCGCGCATTGCCGACGTGCGAGCTACAGAAAATCAGATCGCTATCGATCTTCTTTCCAACGAGACCCAATACGAACTCCTGAGTGAACAGAGCTGTAGCGATATCGCAGAGGGCTCGGTTCTTTCAGACGCGCTGAATTCACTCGTCTCACGACTTTCCTACGCCGAAGAAAATCTCGGATCAAAAAACGCCGAAGTGATCATGCTCAAAAAACAGTATTCACTGCTTGAAATCAAGGACTATCTCCTCATGCAAAAAGTGGCTGCCCGGTGCGGCACGCGCCCCGTCTCCATTATCTATTTCTATTCCAACAGCGGCTCGTGCGCCAACTGCTCGCGCGAGGGCGACGTACTCACCTACCTGCGCGAGACGTATCCGCTTTTGCGCGTCTACTCATTTGATTACGACCTCGACCTCTCCGCTCTCAAGACCCTCATCAATATCCGCAATGTCCGCGGCGACCTGCCCGCACTCATTGTGAACGGTACAACCTACTATGGTTTCAAGGATGTCGGCGAAGTGGAGAAACTCATCCTCCACGTTGAGAAGCTGAAAGTGGCTACGAGTACGTCAGAACAATCCTAGAGGCGATACCTCTAGGATTACAATTTTCCATCACGAATCAAATCCAATGTCGATTTTCCTACCTGGATTTTCAGAGTTAAAGAAACTTCCGGGAGGCTGATTTCGGTGTATGGTGGCTTGCATACAAGCTAATTCTTTGAATATGTATGATGCGAAATAAAAAAACGCCAAAAAGTGCCCGAAATGCGTCTCGGTGAAAATCAAGAAAAACGGCAGACGTCGAGGGCTGACCCGGTACAAGTGTCTGGATTGCGGCACGCAATTCCAATCCCTCCGCCGAGTTCGCGAAGCGAACGAGGCGTTGTGGAACGACTACGTCCTCGGCAAACAAACACTCGCGCAACTCGGAAAGAAGCATGGACGTTCGCACGTGTGGGTCAGAGAAAAACTCGATGCGGTTTCCATCGCCGAACAATCGATCGAACCACAGCCGAGCGTATTCATCGCAGACACGACCTTTTGGAACAGGAACTACGGCGTGTGCGTGTTCCGTTCCGCTTCTCTCAAGAAGAACGTCTGGTGGCACGAGGTTGAGTCGGAGCGCATGGCACACTACTGGTACGGTCGTGCGATCTTGGAAGAACGGGGGTGGAAATTCCTCGCTGCGGTCGTGGACGGCAGGCGCGGATTCTTGGCTGTGTTCAAGGACATTCCGATGCAGATATGCCAGTTTCATCAAATCAAACAAGTGACAAAATATCTCACGCGACGTCCTCTCACTGCCGCAGGAAGAGAATTGCGCACGCTCACCCTGACCCTCACCAAGACCGATGAGAAGACGTTCACGGACGCACTCACTTCATGGCACGAGAAGTGGGGATCGTTCATCGAGGAGAAAACCGTCGACACCTTTTCAAACGGCAAGCGCACATGGTACTACTCGCACGGCAAAGTCCGGAGCGCGTACCGTTCACTCAAAGCAAACCTTCCGCACCTTTTCATATACTTGAAATATCCCGAACTCAACATTCCCAATACCACCAACGATCTCGACGGCTCCTTCTCCGCGCTCAAGAAGAAGCTTGCCGTCCACCATGGACTGCGGAGAGATCGCCGGTACAAGGTCATTTCACAATTGTTGAAAAACGCGCGCTGATTCCAGCCTCCCGGAAGTTTCTTTAAACCGATTTTCATTACGACAGTATCTTGGCCTAAGAACGCATCACGGATCCTTTCAACCTGCTTTGGTGACGTATTGTGCGGAATCGCATCTATTGCAAAATATTCAATGCGATCGGCTTCTTCGTTGAGAGTTATCTCGCCATCAATTATCTTGCAGATAAAAGAAAAGACGACCTCGTTTTTCTCTTGCTTACTGTAGACGCTCGATAGTCGTACAATCTCTACATTAAGACCTGTCTCCTCTTTCACTTCCCTAATGCAGCCGTCCCACGGCGATTCTGTTTCTTCCAATCCACCGCCGGGCAAATTCCACAGATCGTAATCACGTCGATGGCAAAGCAAAACTCGTTTCTGCTCATCAAAAATAATCCCGAACGTGCCGATGGTAAATTGTGATCGTCCATTTTCACTCATAGGAGCAATACTATCACTTGAGCAATAAGCAGGCTAAAATCCTAGAGCCTGTTCAATAACCCCTCGCCAGCCGATGGAGCATGATGTTTGACATCGCGATATACACAAACGCCTCGCTGTGCGCGGAATGCCGCTCGTACTCTTTTGAAAGCCGGCGGTAGAACCCGAGCCAGCCAAAGG
>CAIJXH010000013.1 GCA_903824595.1 uncultured bacterium | reverse complement strand
TTTGCACACGCGAGTCCGCGAGCGTGTCCGAGGCGCATTGGTTGGCATCACAGCGCAATCGGAGCGTACGAGGCAGTTTCAAGCCACCACGCGCTCCGCGCGTGCGAAGTGGGTTCGCGCAAAGGTTAATACATCACCGCAGAAAGAAACTTCCGAATCCGAAAGGTGGGAAGAAGCCCGCGCCGAAGGCGCGGGAGTGGGCAAAAGAGCCCGTCGCGTAGCGACGAATTGGGACGGGACGGGTGCGGCGAAATGGGCGGATTTGTCCTTGTTTCATATCTAAAAACTATTTATATGTCCAAACCAAAATATTTTCTATACGCGCGTAAAAGTACCGAGGATGATGACCGACAAGTGATGTCTATTGAGGCGCAACTTTTTGAGCTGCGAGAATTGGCGCGTAAAGAAAATCTTGAAATTCTTGAGGAATTTCAAGAGTCGAAAAGCGCAAAGACACCGGGGCGCGAGGTGTTCGGCGAAATGTTCGCGAAGATTGAAAAAATGGATGGTGTTGGCATATTGGCGTGGCATCCCGACCGCCTCGCGCGTAACAGCATTGACGGTGGGCGCGTCATTTACGCCGTAGACACTCGCAAGGTTGTGTCTTTGCGCTTTCCGACATTTTGGTTTGAATCAACCCCGCAAGGGCTCTTTATGTTGCAAGTGGCGTTCGGGCAATCTAAATATTATTCCGACAATTTGAGCGAAAATATCAAGCGCGGCGTCCGCCAAAAATTGCGACGAGGCGAATGGTTGAATTTAGCTCCCTTTGGCTACACCAATAATCCGAAGGTGAGAAATATTGAGCCTCATCCCACAAATGCTCGCGTGGTTACTCTAGCGTTTCAAGAGTACGCCAAAGGGTCGCATACTTTTATTTCGCTCGCGCAATTTTTGGCGGACTTGAATGTGGTGACTCGAAACGGAACGCCACTTGCCAAAGTTTCCATCAAACGACTTCTCACACATCGTGCATATCTCGGCTTCGTCAAACATGGTGATGAATGGTTTGATGGAAACTTTGAGCCAATTGTTTCTCCCGCATTGTTTGAATCCGTGCAGAAAGTATTGCAAACGAAAGAACGGCCGCGCAAAAGGAAAATCAAGCACGATTTTCCTTTCACTGGTCTTTTTCGATGCGCCGAGTGTGGCAGTATGATTTCCGCACAGTGGGCAACTGGAAAATCTGGTGGTCGCTATCGGTATTATCGGTGCTCGAAAAAGCGCGGCCACTGTTCGCAAGCGTATTTGCAAGAAAGCGAGCTTACGCGGCAAATCTGTGCACGGCTTCAAACAATCTCGCTTTGCGATCGCTATACAAGTTGGATGTTGGACAAAGTGAAAATGTGGGAGCGCGAGGAAATTGGAGCGTCGCAAAGCGAGGTTCAAAATCTTTCGGGTGGAATCAAAGCGAACGAGGAGCGCATGGAAAAACTGCTCTCGGCGTATCTTGACGGCGATGTACCAAAAGAGGTTTATCTAAAACGAAAAGATGTTCTCATGCGCTCTCTCGCCGCCTTGAAAGAACAAATGAAAGATTTCGAACGCGGGAGAAACAATTGGGTCGAACCCTTGCGGGAATGGATTTTAGATATGAAACAAGCCAATTTTTTGTCCTCCTCCTCTGATTTGCACCAAATCAAGTCGTTCGTCCAAAAAATCGGAACGAACCCGCTGGTTCGTGACAAATCCGCCCATTTCGCCGCACCCGTCCCGTCCCAATTCGTCGCGAAGCGACGGGCTCTTTTGCCCACACCCGCGCCTTCGGCGCGGGCTTCTTCCCACCTTTCGGATTCGGAAGTTTCTTTCTGCGGAGGGTGAGGGATTCGAACCCTCGGTGCCTTTCGACACACACGCTTTCCAAGCGTGCGCACTAGACCGCTATGCGAACCCTCCTTCGCTCGAGAGTATATCAGAATGGGTCGTTGAAATCACTGTCCCATGAGCGCCGCGATACGCGCATGAATGGGCGGATGCGTCGAAAATATGTTGGCTATATAGTTTCCTGCAGGATGCGCCCCAAACGGATTTGAAATAAAAAGATGAGCCGTCACCGTCGACGCGCGCTGCATGGGTTCCTGATATGATCCTATTTTTTCAAGCGCCGAGGCGAGACCTTCGGGATAGCGTGTGAGAAGCGCGCCTGATGCATCTGCAAGAAATTCGCGCTTGCGCGATATTGCCATCTGTATGAGTTGTGCGGCAACAGGAGCAAGTATCATTGCCGCGAGCGCGGCAATAGCAACAATAGGTCCCGCATCACGATCACGATCACGCCCTCCAAACATACTGATACGCAACGCGACGTTCGCCAATACCGACACACACCCCACCAACACCACCGCGACAGTCATTACCAATACATCACGATTACCTATATGCGAAAGCTCGTGAGCAATCACACCCTCAAGCTCGCTTCTATTCATCATTTCGAGCAAACCCGTAGTAACCGCAAGAGCCGCGTGCTGTGGATCACGCCCCGTGGCAAACGCATTCGGAGCAGGATCATCAATCACGTAGACGCGCGGCTTTGGCAATCCGGCGGTAATTGAGAGATTCTCTACGATGCGATGTAGTTCGCGATATTTCTGCTCATCTGCACGATGCGCTCCCGAAGAAGCAATTGCTATCTTGTCAGAAAACCAATACGCACCCACATTCATGACGAACGAAAACGCGACAGCTCCATACAGTATGTAATCGTTGTCGAAATACCGCGCCATCACCCATCCCACCACCATGACAAGCACAAGAAACACCCCCATCATGGTCCATGTGCGGAATACATTTCTTCTCTGCTCTGTGTAGAGTGATGCCATAAGAGCACGTACAGGTGAGATTTTAGAATTGCACCTTCACCGGCTCCTTTGCCGCTTGTTCGTTTTCACCAAGCTGAAAGAACGCACTCTCCTTGAACCCAAAAACATTGCCAATAATATTCGATGGGAATGATTGACACGTGGCATTCAAATCCATGACAACGCTGTTGTAGAAACGCCGCGCCGCTTGGATTTTGTTCTCCGTATCAGACAGCTCGCGCTGAAGCTCGGCAAAATTTTCGTTTGCTTTTAGGTTGGGATAATTTTCGGAAACGGCAAAAAGAGTCTTCAACGCGCCAGAGAGTTGGTTCTCGGCATCGGCTTTTGCGGCAGGCGTCGACGCACTCATTGCTCGTGTACGCATCTCCGTCACGTTCTCCAAAGTACCCGCTTCATGCGCCGCATAGCCTTTTACCGTAGCGACGAGATTTGGGATGAGGTCGTACCTGCGCTTGAGCTGTACATCGATATCCGACCACGCTTCTTTGACACGGTTAGTAAGAGCTACAAAACTATTATACGCAACCATAGCCCACAACACGATACCTGCTAATACTCCACCCACACTATAAATAAGTATCATATCGCGCTAGTATACCACTGAACTGGCAAGAACTCATGTATCACGCTACGATGCTATCCATGTACCAGACGATCCGCGCACGCGCACGGGAAACACTCCGATGGAGCGAACGATATCTGAAAACAGATATGGTGTATCTCGCACACGGCGGATCTTGGCTATTTCTGTCCCAAATAGTAGCCGCGACCGCTTCATTAGGAATCGCGATTGGGTTTGCTCGATTTTTCCCACGCGAAGAATACGGGACGTATAAATTCCTCCTCACGCTTTTAGGAGTCATTACGCTCACCTGTCTTCGCGGGATGGACTCGATCGTCACGCAAGCATCATCGCGAAACAATGATGGTACGGTACTGTATGCCCTATACACAAAAGTGCGCTGGGGAATCCTCGGATCTCTGTGTAGCGTCGGTATCGGAGTGTATTACTACATGCACGCCAACACAACGATTGCGTCGGCCATGTTTCTGGCTGCATTGTTTATCCCCTACATGGACCCGATCGGAATATATAGCAGTATATTGAACGGTAAGCGCGATTTTCGGCTTCTTGCCATCCTCGACTCTACGAGCCAGATTGCCGCTACGGTAATTTTGTTGATAGGAATGACATACGCAAAAAGTGCCGCTTTGTTATTTTTTCTCTACTGCGCAAGCTGGACTCTCGCGCGAAGCATAGCATTATGGATATCTCTCAAAAAATACCCAGCGACAAACGCTATTGAAAATGGGTGGCGAGAATATGGACTTCACACCAGTCTCGTCGGCAGCATGTCGGTCGTACTTGCGTCCATCGATGGATTTGCTGTGTTCCATTTTTTGGGCGCATCAGAACTCGCGGTATACACGTTTGCAATGGCGCCAATCCTCCAGATGCGCAACCTCTCTGCCATATGCACCACACTCGCCACCCCAAAATTCGCCATCCAAAATGGTTCTGTTATCCGCGAACATCTCGCACATCGTTCACGCGTACTGTTCATGATCGGGCTCGGTGTTGTGGCATGTTGGATACTTGCTGCACACACCGTGTATGCAGTTCTTTTTCCTCAATACATAGACGCCGTACCATTTTCTCAGGTATTCTCAATAACGATCGCGCTGTCTCTCGGATCATCTCTGGTCGCGGGAGTAATCAATTCACGCATCACCCTTGTCCCGAAACACTTGCTCTATCTATGGAATATTCCTAGTCTCATTCTTGGTATTGGGTCAATAACGCTCATACAGTATTTCGGTATATGGGGGGCTATTGTTTCTCAAATACTCTCCTCCATCGCAACAGCAAGTATCGGCTGGTTTATATGGATGAACATTCGCTATCGGACATTTTCTGAAGAGTCTGCGCACTCGGCTTGAGACCGACAAAAAACTCAACAAGAGTCAGCATGCATCTTTTTCTATCACGTACAGTGTGCCATACCCACAATCACGAATGATCGCCGCGTGTCGATGAGCGTTGAGCCACGCAATCCACGAGACATTTCGATCTATATAAGGAATGCACACACTGTCAGCTTTGTATTCAATAAGCCGAAATCCGCACTTCTGTATCGTGCGCTTCATGATCCATGGAAACCGAAACAGATGCGGAACATCAGCTCCACCATACGTCTCGTCAACCCCATCAGCTCCACGCACCAATGCCCATAACGTACGGAGAATTCCCCATGGAAACGCAATGAACGAGCGTATTCCTTTGAGATAAAACCACCCATGCCCCACCTGCACCCACGAACACGCGCTAAGCGCCGTCGGAATTGCTACGACAGCACGACACGTCGTGACACGCATGATTTCTTGCAAACCTTTATCGAAATCAGGAAGATGTTCGAGCACATGTGAACTAACAACAAGATCAAATGAATTATCGGCAAACGAAAGCGATTCCAGATCTTCAACCTGAAATGTAACTGTCTCGATATGTGCATCGCGCGCATACCGCTTGCATGCTGTGATATTCGGTTGTGAGATATCTACCCCTGTCACCTGTGCGCCACGCTCCGCCATACGCAGCGACAGCGTTCCTTCGCCGCACCCCGCATCAAGCACACGCATACCCGGCACCACATACGCAAGCACTGCTTCATACTGAGCTTCGTGCACACATCGACGCAACGGGTACGGCGATTGAACTCGCTTCTCGGTGATCGTATCGGCATGCCGTGTGTAAAATTGTTTGATGATATTCATGACGTGGTGTGCGCGACCGATGTATACATGGATTCTATTTTGCGAACGATACCACGCCACGCAAGCTCCTGCTTTGCATATCGAAGGGCTGCTGCTACTCTCTGATCATTAGGATTCTCAAGTGCATCGCTCACCGCATTGGCAAGCATTCGATATCGATCATGAGGCAGCGTGAGCGGCGCATCGTAATTCGATTCCGTCCAATCGACCAGCGTCACCAAACGACCACGCTCCTCGTGTGCGCCCAATAGCTCGATGAGACCTCCCACACGACTCGCCACAATCGGCACCCCGCTTCCCATAGCCTCTGCGCAGGCGATACTTACTGATTCCGCTGTCGACGGAAATACGACGACATTCGCCAACGCAATGTACGTCGGCACCAATGCGTTATCGACTTCTCCGAGTAATACAACGGAATCAGTAATACCAAGTTCGCTCATACGCGATTCTAGGTATGATCGCATGCGACCCTCGCCAATACAAAGACATAGCACGTTCGGATGTTTCGCAATAAGGTATGGCATTGCTTCAATGAGGTAATGAATACCGTTTTTAGGAACAAGCCGACGCACCGTAAGAACAATTAGTCTTCCTTCGTAGATCGAACGCATTGACGCATTCACCAGGTGGTTGGGGTAAAATCGATGATCATCGTATCCGTTGGGAATGATCGTAATTTTTCGATAATCACAATAACGCGCAGCAACGCGCGCAAGATCTTCAGACGTTGAAATTATTCTCGTCGCAAGACGCAACGAAAGCAGGCGGTAGAGCGCGTGTACATACGTATAGGGAAATCGCGCACCTGCTTCATCCAATGTTCCCAACCCATGCAACGTGACAATCACAGGAACGCGACGAATCTTTCCAATAATACCTACTAGGGCCGCCATCCGATATGAGTAATGCGCATGCAACACATCGGCGCGCGCCGCGTGTTTCCACAACACACGCACCAGATATAGTATCCTCGAACGATGCCACGGGATCGAGATGCAAACCGTCCCGTGCATATCTTCACATTCCGACGACGCACGTGGCTCGTTGGTAACAAGCGTCACACCATGACCGCGTTCCCTGAGCAATCGTGCAAGATTGGCGACATGAATCTCTGCACCTCCCATTCTCGGTAAAAACGTCTCGCTCGTCATGAGTATATTCATAGATACGTAGAGACAACATCGAGAATTCGTTCGGCGGTATGACCATCACCAAATGGATTTTTCCACACGCGACGGCGTGCGAGCATGTGTCTAGTGGCGCGCGAGACAGTGGCAGGGCGAGCAAGTATATTCGCGCCTACCGCGATAGTTTCTGGTCTCTCGGTAGAATCACGCAACGTCACGCACGGCACTCGTAACACACACGCCTCTTCTTGAATTCCACCTGAATCGGTATAGATGATGCGCGCGTTTGAGGCGAGCGCTAGAAAATCGAGATATCCGAGCGGATCAATACAGGTCACGGCAGGAGGAACCGAAATGCCGCTTCGTTTCAAACACGCGTGAGTGCGCGGATGCATAGGAAATATAATACGCTTCATTTCAGGCGACGACACGTGTCCGACCGCGCGCATGAGAGACATGAGACGCAGAGGATCATCGACGTTTGACGGTCGATGCAAGGTGAGTACGGCATACCTGCGTCGCACCAGTCCATACTGAACCAGTATTGGAGAATGCGTGTCTACTATTCCTTTCGCGCGACGCACAACATCCGCGATCGAATTACCGACGACAATTATCTTTTTTCGATGTATGCCTTCATGTATTAGATTTACACGCGCTTCTTTAGTGGGTGCAAATAGCATATCAGATACTGAATCTGTCATAATCCGATTGATCTCTTCTGGCATAGCGCGATCAAAAGACCGCAAACCGGCTTCCACGTGCCCCACCAGGGATCCTGACGCATGTCCAGCGACTGCACCCGCAAGAACACTGTTCGTATCTCCCTCGACAAGCACTACACGCGGATTCTCGCGCGCAAACACGTCAGACAGTCCTGAAATCATCGCGCCAATCATCTTGCCAGCAGGCAACGATCCTATGCCAAGATTGTATTTTGGCAGATCGAGATGCAAATCACGAAAGAACACAGCGTCGAGTTCCGCAGTATAGTGCTGCCCCGTATGTACAACGAAAAAAGGGAGTGCACGCCTTCGACACTCATCAATAATCGGAGCGCATTTGATGATCTCCGGACGCGTCCCCAGCACGATCGCGATTGATCCGCGCGTAGTTTTCATGTGATGGTGTCGCATGTTCGTTGTATCAACGAAAGAATCTTCGCGGCGCGAGTCGACCATGTATACGCCTCGACCACTTTTCGAGCGCGCATTGCTTTTGCCTCTGCTTCTTGTGGATGCATGTGCACATACGACATCATACACGCAAGCGCACGCACATCACCCGCTGGAACACCGTACGAAATGTCATCATTCAGTATTTCACGTATGGTCGGCAAATCTGACGCGATAATGGGACGACCACTTGCCATGTACTCAAACATTTTTACCGGTGACATATGCGCACGATAATGAGGAGTATCGGGAAACGGCATGAGCAACATATGCGCCGCCCTCTGCACCAAAGCCAATACAGATTGTGATACATGCGAGCGCAGCAACACTCTATCGGAAACACCAGTCACATGCGCCACTTGTTCATAACGCGCGATATCAGCTTCACTTCCTCCATATGCGACAAACATCACGTGAGGCACCAGCGCAAGCGCATGCAGTATATCCGCGATACCCTTGTCTTCCCCAAACGTTGTAAAATTTCCCGTGTATACCGCAAGCGACACATGAGGAGGAAGCGCAAGCTGTCGTCTTGCATCTTCACGCGAAGTCTCAATTGCAAACACAGACAAATCAACCCCACTGGGCGCGACCACAATCGCGTCTTGCGGAAAACCATGCGCAACGAACGCGGACGCAAGCGCGTGCGAGATGGGTATCACGCCTTGAGCGCGTCTCGCGAGCCAGAAAAAAAGACGGTGTCGCGCGACCGCATGGCACTCGTACCACACGCGAAACCCAACCAACGAAAGGAGACACAGCCATACATCGCGCGTGTATACGATATGCTTCCGAGATCGACATATCATGAAAAAGAATGCATGCACATAAAAAGTAACCGCTTCAATGAAAAACGCTGCACTGCCGTCGAACCATCGCAACGCATCAATAACAAAAAGCCGTCGAATGTTGAAAACTCGGTCAATGCCATATGCAGAAAACACATCGCCTTTGAAGGGCGTATACCGCCGCGGCACAACGAGCTCAACCGTGGCACCCGCACATGCAAATGCCTCACATGATTTCGCTATAGCGACTCCATGAGCTTTCTCTGTCGGCATGCGCGCATTGACAAGGTAGAAAATAGTCATATCACTGGCATGCACCAGACAACGCAACGTATCCATCAATAGCACGCGAAACTTTCCCTTTGAATTGCATCATGGTTGTCGATCGATCTATCGAATTGCGCGGGAGACGAAAAGGATCCGCATGGGCCGATACGGTCCCTTCATGCACGCCAACCGATGCAAGAAAACCAGCACTCCGAACGAGATCAATGATCGCATTATCAAACATACCCCACGGGGGCGCAAACGTTATACACGGCTTCTTTCGGATCGATTCCAGTATATGTTTGGATTCTTCAATCTGCATGCGTGCCGATTCCAGCGGACTTCTCGTAAGCTTCACGTGCGACTTGGTGTGCGGTTCTATTTCCACCAAACCACTGTTTTGCATAGAGACAAGTTCGGTCTCGGACAAGTAGCGCATGTGTCGATCGTCATTCTTTCCCATGCAATCGGTCGCAACAAAAATAGTCGCAGGAAATCCATGTTTCAAAGAATAGGAAAAGCGATGGTATAGTTGTCTTGATACCCATCGTCAAACGTAAGCACTATTGCTCCCCCAAGTGGTTCGTGCGTGGTTATTCGCCGCACCAATTCAGAAAGAGCGATGACGGGACGTTTGAGGCTAACAAGATACGCCATGTGAGACGCAAATTGATGAGGAGACACCGTAGAGAAATATTCAGATCGGTCCGAAATTGAATGATACATGAGGATCGACGCCCTATCATGCGGCAGTCCCACCACAGAACCGCACGCCAATATCATATCCTTCAATAACGACTTCATGCACTAAGTATGCCCATGAGTCGAGTAATGAGCAAATCGAGCGAATGTTCATGCTCAACAAATAATCGCTGGCGTGTCACCAAGCGCTCCACGTGAGATTCAGAATACGCAAACGCGCATCGTACGGCACGCGCCACCGATGAAGGCGTCATATCATCAACAAACATTTCTGGCGGCACAACATCACGCAGCACAGCATTTGCCGTCACAACGAGACAACCGCACGCCGCCGCTTCGAGAATGGTCTTGTCGAACGAACCTGCGGGCGTGAGGTTTACATATACACGATGGTGCGCATAGATCACGGGCGCTTCATCGTTGCGTACCGCACCAAAAAACGTCACGTTTGTAAGATGCGCAAATCGCTCACGTACCTCGCGCGCATAGTGTTCGCGACCGCGCGTCGCTTCGCCGTAGACATGCGCATACATCACACGGTCATCACGAGAAAGTATTTCCATCGCTTCCAAGAATAGCTCTGGTCGCTTCACCGCATCAAACCTCCCAAGAAACAATACCGCATTCTGGATCGGCACATTATCACACGGTCGGAACAGATCCGTATCGATACCCACAGGCATACGTACGGCATTTTTGTATGTAGCAACATACGCCTTCGGCGAGGTATAGCACACCCGATGCGACACAAATGCCGCAAAGCGCGTAAGCCATGATCCGTTCTTGTGATTGCGCCAGAACACAATTCGCTTTCCCAGAATCCACCAGAGTTTCCATCCCAAAATCACGTACTCCTGATTCATGTGCACAAAAACCACATCGTACTCGCGACGCAACGTCCAGATGTATGTGTAAAATCGCACAACGTATTGCAAACGCGACAACCCCAAGTCTTTCCCGAGCGAATGCACCGTCACATTCTGAGACAGATTATGCCGCCCTTCTTTGAGGCACACTACGTGCACCTGCTCGCACTGTCCA
The DNA here is from genome assembly GCA_903824595.1 of uncultured bacterium. Lineage (GTDB taxonomy): Bacteria > Patescibacteriota > Minisyncoccia > Phycocordibacterales > UBA2100 > UBA10103. Next base: position 15,160 of record CAIJXH010000013.1, on the reverse strand, counting down.
GCAATCCTCACAATCCATTGATGAAAAAATCCAAGCACAGGATCATCCAGATCGACCGCTTGTGTGAGAATCAAAATACGCATGTATGCATTCTATCCCATTTCCATTCACCGCACAGCACGCAGAAAACTCCGACTGCTTGAACAATTTATATGTTATGTTTCTTCGTCTTTGCCGACGCAGTCTGCTTCTTCTTAGTCCTCAATATCTTCTTTCCATACACACCAGTCAGAAGAGCAAGATCTTTTTTAGTACGCACGAGGAGCGCGATGTTGTTTTTTTCTGCTGCCGCAAGAAACGCAGCCGATATCTTCCGTTTTTTGAGCAGTGTTCGATAGAGCCGAGAGAACGCAGCCATATCTTTGATAAAACAGGCACCTCCCGCGCCGCGCCCACTTTTGTGAACAGGGTTTGAGTATCGACTCGATATAAGCGGATCTGCATGAAGCGCTTCCTGGATAGCGTTCCATGCGACTCCATAATGTTCGGCAATATCGTAAATCGCATTGAATGTGAGAATTTGCGTATAACCACTAAGATTATGTGCATACTTTATGAGCTCTGCTTGATCACTCAAAACGATTGAGGCATAAGCGGCGTGCGGCAAAACAGCAAGCACCGTCTCCGCTGCCTTTCTATGAATATCGTCATCTTTTGGTATACCGATTATGTTGGAGAATGGATTATCGGCATCTTCTTGAGCAGTAACGACGCTCAAAAATTCAGGGGAACACAACACAGTAATGTGCGGGAACTTTTTCTGCAGTGCACGCGTCGTTCCCGGTATAAGCGTCGACTTCACGACCGCAATTTTTCCCCTACCAACCAACGCCAAACCAGCTTCGACTATACGCGCGTCAAATCCTTTCGGAGTTGTTGGCGTGGGTACACATATGAACACCACATCACACTCTTTTATCTTTTCTCTGTTACCGCGATACTGTTCTTCGAGCGAATAACGGACGACGGGAATCCCGCGCGATTCAAAATTGTTTGCATAACTACCTCCAACATACCCCTGACCGACGAAACCAATGATCGATTGCTGTACCATGCGCGCGATTGTATCAACTATTTACCCTGCGCGCACGCGACAACATCATCGCAATACGTTCGCACATACTCGTCAAAATCACGACACATCGACGTCGCAAGAACACCTGTCCAAGGACCGTCCTTGGACCACGCTCGGAGCGCGGCAGCGAAATCGTTTGACGAAGCGATGATCGCCCCCGCTTCGCGCGCTATTCCCACGTCGGTTGAGAGTACAGGCTTTCCCGCCGCAAGCGCCTCGACAATGACGAGTCCGTATCCTTCGTAGCAAGAGGTAACCAACACAAGATCGGCAAACGCGTAGTACGGCGCCGCGTCTTGCGTACCCTCAAAAAACACACGGTCGGCAATTCCCATCTCGCACGTGAGCCGCTCCAACATATCACGCTCGCTTCCCTCGCCCACGATAATCAAACACGAACCGAGAGGTGACACCTCTCGGTATGCACGGAGTGCGCGCGCGATGTCTTTTTCAGACTCAAGACGCGAGACAACGAGTATCTTCTTTTGGAATCGATTGAAACGCTCATCCCTCAAAGCTACCGCTGACTTGAAACGCGCCAGATCGACGAAAATAGGTAACACGGAGACGGCGGTATGGAGAGAATATGTATCGACGATCGATTTTTTGATCCGCTCCGACACGACACGTACGCGCACGGCTCGGCGCAACACAAACCCAGCAATCCACACGCGCAGACGATTCTTCGTCGAGAACCGCGCATATTCGGGCGAGAGAAAATCAGTGTGCACCTGCACATGGAGTGGCACACGATACATACGTGCAATGAACCACGCGGCAATTCCCGTTTCGAACGGATCTTGCACAGATACAACATCAGGTCGCAGCAATGTCATCGCTATCCTAATTGCGTCCCATCCATATAGAAGCGGCACCATTGAACGAGTCGGTATCACACGGAGACACGGAGACACACACTCTACCGCTTCATCGGAGCATCGAGAAAACCCGATAACATCGAGGTTTCCGAATTGCGTTGCATACGCCTCCTGTCGCATATACGCTGGCGAACCAGGATAAAGAATGCCCATCTTCGATCTATCAGCACCAATCTGAAGGACTCTCATACACGAGCGATGTTCTGAAACAATGCGAGATGATCACGCATTGAATCTTCCCATGAATAAGAAAAAGAAACATTACTCCACTGACGCAAAAACGTCTCATACGCTTCATCATCGGCAAGCATTTCTATTTTTTTTGTCATATCTTCCACCGATGCAGGATCTATCATGCAGGGAATCTGATTACTGAACGGCAAATAATTTTCTTTCGTCACAAGAGCAGGGAGCCCGAGCGCATACGCTTCGCACACTTGATTGGGAGATATGTCTGTCCAACTCGGGAGTATGAGAGCGCGACATCCTTGTACGCGCGACGCGATCGCAGAACGCATGATACCCGGCTCAAACCGCACTCGATCAGCCACCATACTGTCTCGAGCAACTCTCGCCAATCGCGCTTTATGCGGACCATCTCCTATCAGTGTCAATGTATATGATGATGGAAGATCAGCGCGTGCGAACGCGACGATCAAGGATTCAAGATTTTTCATCACGATGCGGCGCCCCCAAAATACAAATTCATGCGAACGAACTCCCGTATATCGTGTCCGCGCAGGAACAGGATTCCATATGGTCGACGTGCGCTTCAATCCATAATATCGCTCATAGAGTGTTCTTTGTGCATCAGAATTGAACACCACATGCTCAACATGCGTGAGAATCCATCGAATTATCCAAAAAAATGGCAGGTACAACACACGCCGATACAGTTTGCGTTCATAAAACGCTGCAAGCGTCACCGGAGAAGCGCCTGATTCCAGATAGCGTTGTTCCCACACATAATCACCGCCGACCCGAATTATCATCGGAACTCGGTGCCAATACGATGCAATATATGCAGGAAGTCCAGCAGCAAACCAATCGAGAGAATAAAGAAGGTCACAGCCTCGAATTTCCCGCAACACCGCAAACAAAAACCGTATCCGATTCACAATCTTTCCACGCCGTTCTACGCGCACAACACGAAACGGATATTCAGCTCGCGTGCGAGCCACAATGTGTGACGTGTATGTAACAACGGTTACGTTGTGTCCAAAGTCCACAAGTCGTCGAGCCAATCCAACACACACCGTTGCAGGTCCGCCCGCCTCTGGCTCAAATATTCCTGTCGTAATAAGAATTTTCATACCATCAATCGTGTAAATATCTGCTCGCACATCTCTTGTGCAATCATATTCCAATCATACCGCGCCGCGACGAGCTCGCGTGCGTTTTTTATGATGCGCGCCGTCTGCACAGGATCGTCGATGTACCGCTGCACCGCGCGCGCCACGGATGCAGGATCGCGTACCGCGCAGAATATGCCCGTCGGCTCCATGTCGGGATTGATCTTCGGATCAAAAAGAAAATCGGGAATGCCGCCCACTGGCGTTGCCACCACCGGTATCCCTGCCGCAAACGCCTCAACAAACGCACTTCCCATTCCCTCGATAATAGAAGGACGCACGAAAATGTCGGAAATCTTCAGGAGTGCGGGAATGTCGGCATGATTCGCGTGTCCCGCAAACATCACACGCTCACGCACATCTGCATCGCGAGCGATCGCCTCAAGCTTCGCTCTGTCTTCCCCATCACCTGCGATGAGGAATTTCACGTGAGCGGGCAGAAGCGGCAATGCACGGATCACATCTTCGACGCCGCGCGAAAGCACCAAGCGCGACGCGGTAAAGAGATATATGTCGCCCATTTTTTTGCCATATTTCTGTTTCAAATCCGCAAGATCGTCAGCGGAAATCGCGGCGGAAAACCTTTCCGTATCGACTCCGTTTGGAATCACGAGCAGGCGCCCTTCGTATCCCACTTCGCGCGCAAGCCGTTCGATAAAATGCGAAATCGCTTTGATCACGTCGGCTTTGAGATAGATGCGTCGATAGAACGACCAGAGCAGCCGCACAATGGGACGCCGCTCTCTCACCTGCGCGAGCGAGTTGCCATCTTGCAGTTCGAGAAAGTACGGCACGCGCGGATTCGCATATTTGAAAAGCAGCGCGCCAAATCCCGCATGGTTTGCCATCATCGCCCACGTCATAGCAAACGGCTTTTCACGATGCAGCGCGCGCGCTTTCAGGAACGCCGTGAACGGAAAAAGCATCTTCGCCACCTTGCACACCCACGGCAGCGCGCGATCCGACACCTTCACGTTCTCGCTCGCAAAGCCAATTCGATGCACCGTCACGTTGCCTACCTTCTCCACCATCGGCAGCTTTTTGTCGAAGCGGAGCGTGATCATTTCAAACTCAAATTCTTTCGGATCCAGCCGATCCGTAATTTCCTTGATCGCGATCTCCGCCCCGCCCACATACGGGTAGTACGCAAGCGAGAAGATGAGGACGCGTTTCATAAAAAGAATAGTAGCCTAATCACTGCAAAAGAAAAGCGCCGTACACGAGTACGGCGCCACATAGTCTATAAGAAAGGACATCAACGACCAAGATCTTTGATTATAATATCTTCGCATCGCCCGTCGCCGTAACACGTGTCTGCTCCGTGGAACACGAGCGATACACGTACCGCGTATTTTTTTCCAAATACCTCGATAAAAGTAATATGTGCATCACGCACCACACGAGGCAAATGGTTTACCGAAGTCACCACATTGACTTCGGCACGAGAGTTACCACTCCAGGCATCAACCTTCTCCGCCAATACACGCATCGAAGTACGCGTATTTTTGCTTTGTACATCTAATTCAGAGGTTGATCTTATGAATGCACGATACCTCTCTTCGGTACGTAATATTCCTTCTTTGCAAAAATGATGGGGAAACTCCTCCATGAGCTGCCCGTACCCATAATACGCAGTGTCATACATGCGTTGCGCTTCGCTAATAAGCGCATCATTCTCTTTATAATGCGTCGATCCAGTCGACCACATAATCGTGTCGGCACTGGTCGTCTTTGCCACCAAAACCGTCTTGGGCACACGCCCAAGGAGTCCATCCATACCCCAACACACCGTACCCCAATCATTGAATGACTGGGATTGAGTATCGGGCATACGAACCACAGTACCGCACTTTTTCAGCTCTCGGTCGTTCCCGAGAGCGTATCCGCTGCAATGAACGATTCGTAGCATGATCACCTCCTGTTCGTCTAAATATTATCTTGAATATTTGTATCACGAATTCTTGAGTTTGTCTATATACTCCCTCACCGTATGCTCCGGCTTCCAACCAAATTCATGTTCGATGCGCGTGGTGTCGAGTACGGATTCCATGCGGTTACCCTTGCGCTCCGGAAGCATCTCGATTTTTCCACCAAACATGTGAGCAATGTCCAAGACCGAGTACGATTCCGGACTCCCGATACCATAGTCATCACCCTGTCCACCCTCACCTATCGCGCATAATCCGCGCGCCAAGTCTTCCACGTGCGTGAAATTGCGTTTCTGCGTGCCGGGTGCCACAACGGTGATCGGTTCACCTTTCCAATACTGTTCTTTGAACCGCCCCATCACCGACGCATACGGACCAGTGGAAAGTTCGCGCGGACCGTATCCGTTGTAAAAATAGGTAATCGCATACGGCAAATCAAACCACGTGCCGTAATTGCGCACGAGCTCGGTGTTGCTCGCCTTCATCCATGCATACGGGCTCTGATCGCGACCCATGCCGCCGTCGGCAAATTTGGTGGAGGAACCGGCATACACAAGTTTCGTCTTTCTCTTGCGCCAATATTCGAATACGCAAAACGCGCCATGTACATTGGATTCCCACACCTTGGGCAAATCGCTGAAACTTTGTTCGACGCGCGAGTATTCGCCCAGATGGAAAATAATTGCAGGATGTTCATGCCCAAGAAGCGTCTCGATATCTTTGGTGTGCCCTTCCACATATTCCGCGCCCGCGATGTGATTCTTTTTTGATCCTATGGAATAATTATCGAGTGAGACCACGCGGTAGCGAGGGAGAAGCAGCTCGATCAGACTCGGACCGATCAACCCAGCACCTCCAGTGACAAGAATGGTTTTTTTGCCGTCACTCATGCAAGAAGAGTACACTCAATCACCTTTTTCTTCAACGATATCCCACTCGCGCTTTCGTCGAGCGCGCACAAAAGATGCAGCACCTGCGCCCACCAACGCCAGTGACAGACTTCCCGCCAACCAACCCGCAGTTCCAGAGACAGTACCCACCGATGCCACATACGGATTTGACGACGTCGCGTTGCTGCTTGTTGCACGCACAGACTCTTCTTCTCCCGTCGCCGCATCACTCTCAAATGTCCCTTCAGAAAGATATGTCGTCGCATTATTCTCTTCAGCAGAGCGCGTTGGTTTTTTCTTTTTTTGAACAACGGCAACAGGCGCGACAGGAGATACGGGAACAGCCGTGCGTACAACCGTGTTTTCATTGTGTCGTAGAGGAGTGTCTCCTGCCCGCACAGCAAACGTACCGTTGGGATATTCCAATTCCACCGATGAGTTACTCGCAAATCCCAAAATCTTTTGCGAAATACGCATCGCGTCGCCCGCAAGAATGACAGAATGTTCCGGCATAGTAAATACATGTCCTGATTGACGCACGATCCAGTATGAAATATCGATCTCTTTTCCAGCGCCGTTTTCGATTGCGATACCTCCATCGGGCAACGCGACGACCACGATGTTGGCTGGTTCCGCAGTCACCACAAACCGATCAGACGCCGCACTTTTATTCTCCGCAATATACACCACGACCACATATCGTCCAGGATATTCAAAATGATGCTCCACCGCAGGACCTTCCGCAGATGATCCGTCACCGAAATTCCATAAAAAACGGACATGGTCATTCGATAACACATGATCATTTTTATCGTATGCGCGAGCATCAAATTCGGTATCAGCCGCAACTATCGTCGTGCGATCATCACCCGCATCCACAAATATATCGGGCGATGGCGGCGGTACATACGATGATATCGACGAGAGTGTTTGTGTTGCAGATGACGTGGTTTGGTTTACGGTGGTGGAAGCTGATTGTGTATCGCCTGTACTAGACCCAGACACTGATAATGCGCCCGTTCCCGGCGTCGGCGCGAGCGCTGCATATACCGTATCCGATGTCCGTTCGCGTTGAAGTGATTTCCCATCACCGTTTCCACCCCACGCACTTTGATACGATATCGTGTCTGTTTCTGTAAGATCAGGCGGCGGCATGTGAATAGCAAGTGTTTCTCCCGTATTGCTAAGAGAAAAAGTGCTCTTGAACAATTGCCCCGTATATCCCGGATGGTCGGCAAGAAATTTGGTCGCGTCATCGACGATGATCGCGTATGCGCCACTCGCCACACTCTCGCCTCCCTGCACCGCCGACAACGCGTGATTGGTATTTGCTTCAAAAAATTTCCAATCAGTGAAATGCACCGACGAAGCCCCCGCATTGAACACTTCTACCCATTCGCGCCCCGTATCCGATCCACTGCTCAAATCGTACATAATTTCCGATATGACAACCTGCGCCACCGCACACTGCGGCACAAAAACCACTCCTATGATACCGATAACACTACGCGCGATTGTGGTGTTCATACTTGAGTAGATTGCGGAGAGCTTCCGTCGCCACTTCGCCATTTCGCTGATCACGGTGATCGGGCTGTGTAGAGGAACCAGACTCTGTACGAACAGGCGATATATGCTGCGTGCTCGCTGTAGGCTGCTGGCTCTCTTTTTGCATGCGACGGGCGCGCAAAATATCAGCGGGAGAACGCGGGCGCGCTTCTACGGATATCGGCTCATGTTCCGCGCGCACCTCTTGCTGCACGGTTCGCATAACAGGGTGTGAATAAGAGGAGCGCGCGACGCCCGTTGTCTTGTGGCGAGCATCAAACGAGCCTCGCACACGCTCTTGCTTTTGCGGTGGGGCAAATTCAAGCTGACGTTTTTCGATACTATGCTCAATGTCAGTTCGTGATCTTGCAAATTGCGCGCGAGAAAATCGCACAACGTCGTCTCGATACGAAATAGGAGGCGCATCAATAGGCGGGATCGTTTCAGCAGAGAAAGGCGCAGATCCCACGCCATCGATCATGAGAGTGAGATAAATTTGCCCAAGCCCCAACCCCACCAAATCCTCCGCCAGAAACGTAGGCTCGAATACTGTCTTGAGAACTTCCGCATCAAATGGGCCGACGCGGAAACATATCATGGTTCCAATATTTCCAAAAACCGCATCACGCACTTTTTCCTCCATCTGCTCGATGTACTGGTTGGCAAGCGTGAGCGCAAGCTTGTATTTGCGCGACTCGGAAAGAATGTCGGCAAAAGCCTCATTCATCATCGACTGAAATTCATCGACATAGAAATAACATCGCGGCAGCTTTGCCATGCGTACCGCTGGCTCATCAGCGCGCGACATCGCTGCAAGATATATCTTGACGACGAGCATACTTCCGAGCAGCGCTGCATTCGTCTCGCCCATGCGCCCTTTCGAAAGATTGACAATGAGAATCTTTTTTTCATCCATCATCGCGCGCACATCAAAACTCGATTTCGATTGTCCGACAATGTTGCGAATGAGCGGATTTGAAACGAACTGACCGATTTTGTTCTGAATCGCAGGCGTCGCTTCGCGTGTGTATGAATCGGTAAAATTTGCAAACTCTTCGGTCCAGAACGCTTTCACCACAGGGTCGGTCAATTTTTCGACAACCGCAGCTCTAAACATTTTGTTGGTAAGCATGCGATTCACGTCGATCAGTGTCGTATCGGGATACTCAAGAAGCGCGAGCAGCGTGTTCTGCAAAATGTATTCCATACGCGCGCTCCACGCATCCACCCAAATACGCTTCAGCGCACCCATAAGCCCCGAGACAACGAGATGACGTTTGTCGAAACCGACATCCTCCATCACATTGAATCCGACGGGATAATCGGTATCAAACGGCGCAAAATAAAGGACGTCTTTGATGCGTTCATGCGGCACGAAGTCGAGTAATTTTTCCGCCGTGCTTCCGTGCGGATCGATAAACGCGACCCCTTCGCCATTTTGAATATCCTGGATCGCCATGTTTTCGAGCATGGTCGATTTGCCCATGCCTGTCTTTCCGATCACGTACATGTGCTTGCCGCGATCGATCGCGCGAATACCAAACATCTCTCGCTTTCCGCGCGTATGCGTCGCTCCGAAATACGTGATGCGACTATCGTCGTCGACAAGGCGAGCATGGTGAGGCGACATGCGCGTAAGTATACCTCAAATTCATTTTGCAACGCCCCCGTGAAAGACAAAATGCTGGATAAGCGAACTATGATGGGCAGGGAAATATGGACAGCGTTTTCATACGGATGACCTGAAAATATCAGACCACACAAAATGTATTCGTGTGGGGTCTGACCCCAACTATCGTTGAGCGATGGATAATGCCGTCGTGTGGGGGTCTGACCCCAACTACCAAAGGCACCACCTCCACAAACGCATCACTCCCCCGCCTTCGACGCGCGGGAATTCAGCACTTCCCGCAAACTGCGATACTTGTTGGCAGGATCCCAGAAGAGCCAGGAGTTGAGTCCGGCGTCGTTGGTTGCCTTGATCTGCGCGGCGACCATCGCCGATGTGTAGGTGACGGGATAGTCGAACGACTGGAGCCACGGGCGAATTTTGGAAGCGGCATACGCGGGCTTTTCGTACGTCGCGGGTGTCGAGGTACCGACTTGTCCTGAGCTTGTCGAAGTGATGCGTGTGTAGGCAAGCGAGCCGATCTCGGTGCTCGTGGCGATCGTACGCTCGACGGCGTGCGAGAGCGAGAAGTGCACGATGTCGTACGGATGTTCGTTTACATTTTTGTACCCATTGAACCCCGACGGATAGTGCGACGGGTAGACCATCGGATCAATGTAATCAAAATACGGCAGTGCGCGCTCCAAGACCTGCCCGATATTGAGATCGTCGTAGTTGGTCGCGGTCATACCGAATAGATCGGCAGACATAACCACCCCGCTCGGCGATAGATTGTCGTGCAGATATTTGAAGAATTCCTCAAGCGCCTCCGACTTACTCTTGCCCGCGTCGAAGCTGTATACCGCCTCTGCCATCGGTCCGTCGGACGGGAAACGGATGTAATCGAAATTGAGTTCATCAAATCCGATGTCCTCGTACGCCACCTTTCCCAGTCGCACCACCGTCTCCCAATACGGCTTTGCACCCACGTCGACAAACGCAAGTCCTTTGTGATCTTTCCACACGCCACATGTCCCGACCGGAGTGGAGGGACCGCACTTTTTCTGCACCGCCTGCTCGGGATGCATTTTGGTGTAAAGCGGATTTTGGAATGTGGTTATGCGTCCGATGACGTAAATATTTTTCTCGTGCAACGTCTCCACAAACTCTTTCATATCTTTTGCTCCGCACTTGCTCGACACCATCGGCTTCAATAGGGGATCATCGGTCGGAAAAGCGATACCGCCGGTGTAGTCGCGGATGTCGATGATGATGGTGTTGAGATCGGTCGAGTCGACGAGCTTCACGAGTGCATTGCGCAACGACGGCGTCCCTACGGCGCACTGGGTCATATAGATTGCGTGCACCTCTGATGGCGTTGGCACGTGCGTTACGATCTGTCGGACAATCTCACGCGCAGGGGTCGATGAAGCAGTGCGGACAAACGTGATAGGCGATGCGGACGAATACGAAACCGCCGCAACACAAAAAGCACCACCAATAACAAGCGCAATCACCGTCGCCCACGACGCCACGTTACGCCTCGTCATGCAGATCCCCTTCTTCAATATCAAGTGAATCGCTATTTTCGATCCGTGGCGCGAGTATTGGGTTTTGACGACGTCGCATTATGATACCGAGCACGATTATTCCAACCCCGATCAAGACGAGAAGTACGGTATTCCACGCACGCGGGAATGCGAGAAACTGGAGCGCGACAACACTTGTCCCCGCCAACATAATAAGCGTATCAAGAGTCATACCACGCAGTATATCACACCATTCGCTCAAAAGGGCATATTTCATTTATATCGGTACATACTCACGACACATCATCAATCCTCTTCAAGGAAAGTGTCCACCATAACCACAAACTCTCCACGCACGGCGCCGCGATTTTCGAGTGATTGCGCGACATCGGCAGGCGTCCCGCATACCACTTCTTCATGAATTTTTGTGAGCTCACGCGCAACGGTGACACGAGCATTCGGCACATGCACTGCAATCTCGCCGAGTAATTTTATAATCCGATGCGGCGATTCATAGAGAACAACGGGAATCTCGCTCGCGGCGATTTGTTTGAGCATGGTTTGTCTTCCTTTTTTGTGCGGCAGGAATCCGAGGAATGTAAATTGCGTAACATCGATACCTGCAATGGAAAGCGCGGCGGTGAGTGCGGATGCACCGGGAATGGCTTCAATCGTAAAGGTTTCCCGTCCTGCTTCGCGCAATGCTTCGCAGGACTGGCGCACGGCTTCTACAAGCCGTGCGCCAGGGTCCGAAATCCCCGGCGTCCCCGCATCCGACACGAAAACGACACGCTCCCCCGCTTCCAATCGCGCGATCACCTCCTCCGCTTTTTTCGTCTCCGTCGCCGCGTCGAGCCGCTGGAGCGGTTTCTTGATCTCATACCGCGCGAGCAATTTGGAAATCACACGCGTGTCTTCGGCATAGATCACGTCGCACTCTTTCAGCGTACGCAGCGCGCGCAGCGTAATGTCTTCGAGATTGCCTATCGGCGTCGCAAGGATGGAAAGAGTGCTCATACTGCTCGTGTTACAAGATAGTGATGTGCTTGAGCAATCATCGTGTGCGTCGATTGCGCAATATCACGATTTCCGTCTATACGCGAGAACGGAAAAAACGTCCCGTATTCCCCTTCGCACACTCGCACCAGCGACTCAAAATCATCACGCACTTCTTCAATGAACACATGTGTAATCGACGTTGCATATTCATACCTGCTGAAATATTCAGCGTGCACAGGAGAGTACATCAGCTCCTCTTCAATCTCACGCACAAGCCCTTCCTCGCACGTCTCGCCCATCGCCAATTCTCCACCAAACATCGCAAACACGCCGGGCAACACCTTTCGCGTCGTCTCGCGTTTTTGGAGATAAAATTCATACTCATCGCCGCATTTGCGATACGGCAAAAGCGACGCACATTCGCGCTTCTCACTCGCTTTCATCAACGCTTCCATTCCTCGCATCTTACTCCTCGACCAGCTGCTCCGCCACTTTGTATATGTCGCCCGCGCCCATGGTGATGATGAGGGAGGCGCGAGGGGCGAGGCGCGAGGGGCGAGCGAGATACGAATACACATCATGAAGCGATGACAGAGCAAAGGCGGACGTACCGAGCGCGGATACTTTTTCGGCAAGCACGTCGCTCGTGATACCGGGAATCGGCTCTTCGCGCGCGGCATAGATCGGCGCGAGCACCACTTCATCGGCGGTCGCGAGTGCGCGAGCAAAATCGTCCATCAAATCGCGGGTGCGCGAATAGAGATGCGGATGAAACGCGACGACGATGTTCTTGTCGGGGAATTTTTCCCGTGCCGCTTCAATCGTTTTGCGCACCGCCGTGGGATGGTGCGCGTAGTCGTCGTAGACCATCGCGCCATTTTTCGTCTCGCCTTTGTATTCAAACCGGCGCCATGAACCGCGAAAATCACCGAGCGCACGATCAATCGCACCCTGCGCAATCGCTGGGAATGTCGCACGCGCGCCTGCGACAGCTGCGCGCGCATTCAAACGATTGAATTCGCCGATGAGCTGGAGCGGCGGCACATCCTCATGTGTGTAATCAACAATGCGAGCCGCCGCATGCGTGAGGACGGGCGCGATGTTGGGATCATGCGGATTGGTGACGATCGCTCCATGCGCCGGCACTTTTTCCACCGCTTTTTTGAACGTCTCCTGAATCGCCGCGAGCGTGGGAAAGTAGTCGGTGTGGTCGTGTTCGATGTTGGTGATCACGAGAATCTCCGGTGACAATTTCAAAAGATGGTCGCGATACTCGCACGCCTCGACGACGAACAAGTCTGATCTTCCCGGCAAAAAGTTAGATTGAAAATCACGCACGATTGAGCCGACGATCGCCGTCGGATTTTCTCCCGCAGCTTTCAGTATCGAAGCAAGCATTCCCGTGGTGGTCGTCTTGCCGTGCGTACCCGCCACCGCGATCGTGCGCATATCTTTCGAAATTTCTCCGAGTGCCTCAAAATATGACATTTCCGGAATCTTCATTTCGCGCGCGCGCGCCCGCTCCGCGTTGTCCACCGGAATCGCATCGCTATAGATGAGCAGCTCGGTATCAGCAGGAATGTTGCATTGGTCGTGACCGATCCACACCTGTATCCATTTTTCCGCGAGCAACGCTGTGGTCGGCGACTCATCCCGATCCGATCCACTCACCTCTTTCCCCTGCCCCCGCAACATCTGTGCCAACGCCGACATCCCAATGCCACCGATGCCGACGAAATACACATGTGCGAGTATAGTATTCATTGACTTTTTGTTTGTGTCGGATAGAGTATACATACATTCGGGATTTTCCCGCGACCTTGCTGAAAAGCAAGGGACATTATGTAAGGAGGCGCGCAAGCGCCTCTTTTACGTTACGCATGTCCGTTTGATCAAGTTCTCCCATCTTGGTATGCAGGCGTTTGTAACTAAAGACGCGCATTTGTGAAAGCAGGGCGGTTTCCTTGATTCCCTTATGGGAGAACGTAACGTACCAAGAGCCCGTACGTTGCTTCGTACTTGTCGGCACTCCCAAAAAACCGAAACGACCGAATTTTTTCACCACAATGACGGGTCTGGTAAAATCGTGACTCTTTCCATTGATTTCTATGCCAACATTCTCTCCAATGCCGCACCACCACAAGTCGCCTTCGCGAAGAAACGGCGGCTCATAATCGCGCCCCGCAAGTTTCTGCTTTACACCAATCCACTCAAGAAACCTATCGACCGTTTGCATATGCCGATGATAGCATAACGAGAAATTTGACACACCCAACTCGTTTTACAAAAACCAGGCAAGACAGAAAAACTATCCCCCTTTAGCTTGTAATCTTCCTTCTCTCTCCAGAAGGCAGTAGCTCTACATAACTCAGAGATTCTTGCCCATCTTCGTTCTTTACCTCCAAATCAAAAACTTTTTTCACCTCAAGTTTTGGATTGCACCCAATGACCACATACTCCGGATGTTTCTTCCATTTCTCAAGAAGCTCTACATACCTCGAATCATCAAAACAATAATCGCGACCACGAAGCATCATTTCTCGGTACAAGTCTGTCGTGTAGTGGGTAAACACGGGTATGGATGATTTAAAGAAATCCATCCGCCGTCTACCACCAAGAGAATAATGAGCTAATGCAAATTTCTGAGAAACCGAGAGATGGAGGAGGCAGTAAACATCATGGGCTTTCTCGTAGATGAAATCAAAGTTAAATCGACCGGAAAGAATCTCTATAACTTTGTCTCCACTCAACACCAACCAAGCACTTTTCATATCGTACAAAAGTATATCTGCCTTTTCTCCATACTAGATACTGCTGTCACTTTGTTTTGACACTTTATCCAGATCGCTTTCAATAATTTTTATCAACGCAGGAGTATCGTCAGTTAGTGTGGCAGTATCCGTACTGGCATTTTTCTTGAAAAATACCAAATCAAGCATGTTTAAGCCCCTATCACTTAATTCGCGCGCTAAGACTTTCAAAAAAGTGCCCTCTTCGTGGATTTCGAAAGATGAGAGAGATTCCGATTTATATTCTGAAAGCGTAGCTTTCAAGGCATCAGTATATATTTGTGGAGTTCCAAATTTATATTCGTTGATACCCCCAAATTTACCCCATCATTTTTCAATGACGCGTAAAGTATACCGAGAGCATATTTCAAGGTAAGGTCTTCATATCCTTTGCTTTTCATTTCGTCAAAAACCTCAATCCCTTGGACTAGAGCCTGTTCAATAACCCCTCGCCAGCCGATGGAGCATGATGTTTGACATCGCGATATACACAAACGCCTCGCTGTGCGCGGAATGCCGCTCGTACTCTTTTGAAAGCCGGCGGTAGAACCCGAGCCAGCCAAAGG
>CAIJXH010000012.1 GCA_903824595.1 uncultured bacterium | reverse complement strand
GACCGATCATCCGAGCTATTTCCCTCACTCCTTTTCCGCTCTCAATTGCCCTCTCTATTCTTCTTCTCTCGCTGTCCTCTATGTGTGTGTATCCCATACGGTATGTTCGCACGGGTGTTCGGCTTCAAGGGTGAATTCGCGATATTCGAGTGTTCTAATTCATTGCGGAATGCTCCCACGGACCCACCTCCACACCATTCTTAACTATATCTCGCGCAGACATGCCGTAGTCAATCACATCCTTATCGTGCGACCGCTGCACTTCATCAGCGTCTAACCTAAACAACCGAACATCGAAAGCATCATCCATGTTTGGTCGCGTCGGGGGTTGCCTCAAGTAGACAAGAAAATAAGGAATTATCGTCTCACGTAGGTACGTTCTTCCTTCCGTTGCAAATATCTTACGATCTGGGTTAATAACGCGTCGGTACCCGAACAATGTTTGGGAAATAATGTCATTTACGCCAATTTCTTCCAGAAGTTCACGTTGCAGACATTGAATGACACTCTCACCAAACTCCATGTGACCACCCGGTATTTCCCAGCCACGCCGAGTCTGGACAAGCACAATCGAATCTTGAAAAAACGGTAGACCCATCACTGCCGATACATGCGCACCTTCGGGTAACGTCTCCGCCATGTAAAACTCCCATACCGTATCGCTTTTTGCACCCCAAACTCCCTCCATCACTTTTTTCATAGTATTTTTATACTAACTCAATCGGTTCATTCCAAATAAAATGCCTACGGTAGCATATCACGACCGTGTAGTTGGGTAAAAAACACGCCCACCAACGGTTCAAGTATTGAAAGGCACCATACTAGATCGGCACGTATTTTACGTCGCGAGTATCAAAGAGCACATTGAGAGTAAGGAGAATTCGAAACAACTCATCGAAGACCAACGACAACTCAAAACACATCTGGAGAAACAGGGATTTTAGGTGATATTAAGTGGGCGAGTATGCGGTCAATTTAGGGATGCGCCAGGTGGCAAATTTGAAAACATACAGCCAACACTCATCCCGACTCATTCGTAAGTCATTTCGATGTACATCTGCCGATATATGTTTCCGAATACGCGGCGCGCTTGCATGCGAGACGTGCGAGAGTACAATCGCCGAACGGTTGATTGTGGAAGTCGGGTTGAATTCCCGCACTGTGCCGCAACGGTAAAGTCCCGAGAGAAATCGAGGGAACAAGTCCGGTCGTCAATCAGCCAACATTCCCGAGCAGGAGATTGCGAGCCACGAGAAATTTGAGGCGCGCCTTTCCGACCTCCGCTTTGGAATGCGGAATTTTTGCGTTATGAAAAAAATATATTTCTTCTTGGGGATCAGCATACTTCTCACACTTGCGCTCGGCGTGTTTGCTTTTCCTTCCGCGCCCGCACCAATCACACACACATCTCCACCTCCACCACCCGTAGCCACAACCACACCAAAAATCCTAGAGGCGACACCTCTAGGATTTTCCAGTATCGCGCTTTCCGTCGGCAGCACGACGTATCGCGCGAGTGTTCCCGCACACACGACCGTGCTCAATGCAATGCGCATTCTCGCCTCCACCACTGCATTCACCTTCACAGGACGCGAGTATCCGTCGCTCGGATTCTTCGTCGAATCGATCGACGGCACGCCGCATGCTAACGGTTACGAATGGTTTCTCTATGTGGACGGAAAAGAATCATCGACGGGCGCATCTCACACCACACTCAACGATGGCGATCGCGTGGAGTGGCGTTACAAAAAATAATTCTAGTATCATGAAAAAAATCCTGCTGACTGTGCTACTCGCAAGCACCCCTTTCGTTTCTTATGCCGACATCTCTATCAATCTCGACATTGAGACACCGAGCGGTACCGCCTATCATCAGACTGTCGCCGTCGCTCCATGCTCTGTCACCAACGACCCAGCCACCACGACCACCAGCGCCAAGTGCGCACTCGAACAAGCGGGAGCAAATCCGCAGTGGACAAATTATGGCGGCGATGACTGGTTCCTCACGGAAGCATCGGGTGCTTCGCAAGACTTCGCGCAAAATCTCTACTGGGGCTGGTGGTCGGACATGGAATACGGACAGACAGCGCTCAACAAGCACGATCTGCACGATGGCGAAACACTTCTCGTCGCGCTCGGTGTATTTCCCTTGCGCATCACGGTGCCCACTGCCACGATTGGCGCAACCACCACACTCACCGTCGAAGAATTCGGATTTGACCAGAGTTACAACGGCATCTGGTCTCCATCCGCAAGCTCCACAATCACCATCAATGACATCGTAGGAGAAACAGACGCGAGCGGACATTTCGATTTCATGGCAACCTCGACCGAGCCCGTCGTTGTGTCGGTATCCAAAACAAACTTCGTCGCCACATCACAAACCTTCACGCCGCAAATTGCACAAGCACCCGCACCCTCGACACCCTCCGGCTGGGGCGGCGGAGGTGGTGGTGTGAGTGCCCCAGTCATCCAAAAACAATTCAACATGTCTGCGGCACTTTCATACCTTACCGGCAAGCAACATCCCGATGGCTCGTTTGGCGCACCACTTCTTTCCGACTGGGCGGCGATCGCATTCTCATCACAGGAAGACAGTACGGCGAAAACAAAACTGCGCGAATACCTGCGTGCCTCTACCCTCGAAATGGCGACCGTCACCGATCACGAACGTCGCGCGATGGCGCTCATGACACTCGGGATCAACCCGCAAACCGGCACCCAAGAAAATCAAATCGCCGCGATAGCCGTCGCGTTCGACGGCACACAAATAGGCGACCCGTCACGTATCAACGACGATATCTTCGCCATCCTTCCGCTTCTCCATTCTGGATACAACGCGAGCGATCCAATCGTCACCAAAACCACAACCTTCATTGTTTCAAAACAATCGCTGAACGGCTCATGGAACGACAGTGTCGACTTGACGGCAGCTGCGATACAAGCACTCGCACCACTGCAAACGATTTCTTCCGAGCACGACGCTATTATCAAAGCAGTTTCCTATCTTCACGCACAACAAAAATCCGATGGCGGGTTGGGCAACAGTTTTTCCACAAGTTGGGCGCTCCAGACAATCGCCGCACTCGACGAATCGTTATCAAACTGGCAGCCCTCTGCCTCTAGCCCGCAGGACTACCTCGCGTCTGTACAGCAATCCGACGGCGGCATCGAACCGATGAATGCGAGTATCGACACACGCATCTGGGCGACCGCGTACGCCATTCCCGCCATGCTCGGGAAAACGTGGGATCGTTTGTTGCCCGTGTGGACCGCGTCTACCACATCGCTCACCGCCACCACTTCCCCCATCATCGCGACGAGCACACTCGCAATTGCAACATCTACACCACCCGACGCGAGTACCATCCCCACCATTGCAACCACCACATCGAGTATCGATATCAGCACATCAACACCAGTCATAGAAAAGCCTGCGCGCAAGCATATCCCGCGTATCGTCGCAAAAACCGTCACAGCCGCCACGTCTTCCGAGCGCATTCATCCGCAAATCGCAGGGGTCGCCAACACACTATCGCCCACCATTCTCATCTCGGTCTGGCACGCCGTCACATCGTTCTTCTCTCGAATATTCTAAAATCCTAGAGGCGACACCTCTAGGATTTCGATTTGGTGGGTGCGGGGAGACTTGAACTCCCACGGGTTGCCCCATACGCTTCTGAGACGTACGCCGTCCTGTGCTGAGTGGGCGTGGGGAGACTCGAACTCCCAACCCTTGCGGGACACGCTTCTGAGACGTGCGCGTATACCAATTCCGCCACACGCCCACTCAAAACAGGAAAGAAACTAACTGCCCAATTCCGCCACGCACCCGACGAGGGCATTCTATATGTATTGAGATAATTATTCCACCACCTCCACGCTTGCGCCGAGTTTACAGAGTCGCTCATGGAGATTTTCGTACCCGCGACTGATGGGATAGACGTTGTTGAGCTGCGACTCGCCTTCCGCCGCGAGCATGCCGATGAGTATGATAGAGGCAGGGCGAAATGCCGGCGGGGCGTCGATGATCGCGCCATGCAAGGGCGTCGGACCGTCGATGAACACACGATGCGGATCGGCAAGCAAAAGATCGGCACCGAGTTTTTTCATTTCCATGTAATAGATCGCGCGATTTTCATACACCCAATCATGAATGAGCGTACGCCCCGCAGCTTGTGTGGCAACGGGCACAAAGTATGGAAGGTTGTCGATATTGATGCCGGGATACGGACGCGGAGCAATCTTCTCGGGTGGAGCTTTGAGTGTGCCGTCTTTGAGTATCAGATCCGCAAGACGCGTGCGACCATTCTCGGCGAGATAGACTGCGGAGCGTTCATAGTGAAACCCCATACTCTCGAGTGTAAGCAATTCCAATTCAAGAAAATCGATCGGACAGCGCTTCACGGTAAGCTGCGAATGCGTCGTTGCCGAAAGCGAAATGAAGAACATAGACTCGATCGGATCTTCGCTCGGCGCATAGACGACATCTTTGTCTATATCGGCCACGCCATGCACCGTGAGCGTTGTCGTGCCGATACCCTCTATCTTCACGCCACACGTTTCGAGAAAAAAACAAACATCTTGCACCATGTAATTGGCGGTCGCAAATTTGATCGTCGTCGTACCAGAGATTTTTGCCGCCGCCATGAGTACATTTTCCGTACCAGTGTCGCTCGCTTCGTACATGACAACCTCCGCAGAATGCTTCTCGCCTGATTCCACATGGTACGTATGTGCATCTTCATCGCCATGGATGTGAATACCGAGTCTTGCGAGTGCGTCGATATGCGCACCAAGACTTCGCTTGCCGAGGTTGCAGCCTGTGGGCGCAGGCAAATCGAACGAAGAAAAGACATGCGCGAGAGGAGCGGCAAACATAGCAATGGAGCGCGTCCGCTCCGCGGACGCGCGATTGATGTGCGAGAGATCAATCACACCCGGCGTGATGACCATATCTCCATTATCTTGCCACTCAACCTCAACGCCAATCGATACCAATGTTTCAATAAGTCGCCTCACTTCCTCAATCTTGGGCATGCGTTTGAGGGTCGTCTTACCCTTGTTCAAGAGTGACGCGCAGAGAAGTGCAACCGCCGCATTCTTCGAGATATTTGTCGTCACCTCGCCCGACAATTTCCTACCACCTATCACCTTGTAATTCATCGATGCATTGTACACTAAACCAATCATTCTGTGCGCGCTGTAGGGATTGAACCTACGGCCTTCCCCTTATCAGAGGGATGCTCTACCACTGAGCTAAGCGCGCGTTCCACACTGCTCGCACGAGCGAGTACATCGGATTTTAGCAAAAAGATGCTTCACATGCCACTCGTTTCATTATCCCGCAACATAGACATCGTTATTATTCCTCTATCGTCTTTTGTGCATCAATAAAAGATTGTATGTCGCCCTCGAGCACGTTATCGACGTCGCGGCGTTCATGGTCGGTGCGATGATCTTTCACGAGCTGGTATGGGTGCAGCACATACGAGCGGATCTGGCTTCCCCACTCTATCTTCGTGCCTGCCCCGGCCGACATGCCGCGCGACTCGCGCTGTCGCGCTTCTTCACGTAGTTTGAAAAGTTTGCCGCGAAGCATCTCGATCGCTTTTTCGCGATTCTGCTGCTGGCTGCGTTCAGACGTAACGTGCACCGAAAGACCTGTCGGCTTGTGCGTCATGCGCACGGCAGTGTCGCGCTTGTTCACATTCTGCCCGCCCGGACCGCCCGATCGCGCCACCGTCACCTCAAGTTCCGTCTCGGGGATGTGCGCCTCGCCCACGTCAGGCAGCTTGGGCAACACTTCGACGAGCGAAAAAGATGTCTGTCGCTTACCTGCAGAATTGAACGGCGACATGCGCACAAGCCGATGCACGCCCGCTTCGTGTTTGAGTGCACCATAACTCCCTGATCCCGCGATCTCGAACGACACGCTCCGGAACCCTCCCATGGAATTCTGATTGGACGAAAGCAGTCCCGTCTGCCAACCACGCCCCGCTGCATATTTGCTGTACATGGCAAACAAAATGCGAGAAAAATCTTCGGCATCGTCACCACCCGCGCCGGAGATAATCGAGATAATCGCATCACCCTTGTCGTACTGCCCCGCCCCGGCAAGCTTCGCTTTCAAATCTTGATACTCCTTGAGCGTCGCCTGCGCCTTATCCTTATCCACCCAAAAATCCGCCGAGCCCATGAGGGTTTCGATGTCGACAATCCGCTTTTCTATCGCTTCTTTTCCTTGCATCACGGCAGTATAGCAAAAACAAATCGGAGCCACCTCCGAGATTTGAACTCGGGACCCCGTCTTTACGAAAGACGTGCTCTACCAACTGAGCTAAGGTGGCGTACTCGCAATGCTACCGCATCAGAGGCACGTTTTCAATTCCTTCGTGCGAAAACCATCCACTATCTCCACCACGTCCGCGAGACGGACTCCCCGCTCGACTCCGGTCTCTCGGAGAAACATAGTGAACGCGCCCCGCACATCAAATGCGCGAACGCGCCACTCCTCACCCATGCGCCTCGTGGTCGGGATGAGATTCCTTGAGAGTAATTCATCCACACTCACCCACTAAAGAGTCCCATCCTCGGGCACCATGGCAGGAAGATCATCCTTGCCATAGATACCCCAGAAATGCCCGAGGCCGGAAAATCCAAATGCGCTTGCCCCACGCGCGTGTATTCTCACGCGCTCCCTCCCGTGCGCGCACAAACACACCCGCTAACGCGAGCGACTTCCTGTCAAAACAACTCCCCCTTGATGACTGTGTCTTTTACTCTCGCCAACTCGCAAATCTCCTCAATTGAGGCGTTATTGTCTTTTAAACTATAGAAATTATTCTCGCCCAAAAGCACATATGACCACTCGCGCTTGCCGCAATATTCTGCCGGAAGCGCATTGATACGCTTCACCCAGTCGAGAGTTGCCAGCTGCTTGCGCCGGACATTCTCATCGTTCAAATCTTTCTGCGCCTTTGTCTCAACAAGATATATCTTTTTTCTCGTCTTGATGATGAAATCGGGAGAATAATGACTCAAGAGGCCATCAGCTCGAATATAACGGACCGTAGCAAAGCAGTGATAATACTCATTTACTTTCACAAACGCCTCTACGCCAGGGTCGCCATCAGCGTACTCCATAAACGCTTTCTCAAAAATCCCCTTATTTGATGGGTATGGCAATCGTTCGTAAATCGTCTTTGACATTGGTAGCGAGAAATTCTCGCGCATCCGAAGCTCGGAGACATCTGAGAAATGCTGCTTCTCAACCTTCGCCTCCGTCGGCTTTACTGCTTGCTGCATCGCGAAGATTGCGTTGCCGATCTCTTTCACTACATGGTCAGTTATCAAACCATTTTTCAACAGGAGCACTTTCCAGTTGTTATCTTCGAACGGGTTGAAATTTGTGCCGAATAGCCGCGTACGAACGTACTCATCTACCACTCGCGCGATAGCGACATCATTGACTTGAAGCGTCGGGAACACTTTCTCGCGACGCTGACTCACGCGGGCGATACGGTTCACCACCACGCCGACGATCTTTTGGATATATTCGTTATAACTCTGCGACTTGAAGAGTGCCGCATTTACCACATGCTCGCCGAAGCGGGTTTTGACAGTCATTTCTTCGGCCACGAATCGCTCGCCATCCTTGGAGAAAAACTTCTTAAGGTCAGCGAGCGGATACAACTTAAACGGTTCAAGCTTGGCAACGTCGATATCCGCTTCCACCAATTCCTCGTCCGCATCGCGCAAAATAATCGGCCAAAAGAGGTCGTACTCGCGATAATTCACTTTCAAACCGACCTTTATAATATCGCCAAGCACGCCGCGTCCACTCGTGGGGTCGTGCTGCGTCTCGCCGAGCGGTAGCCCCTCGCGTACGAGCTCGTCATAAAAATGTACGAACGCCGGATGCTCTACGATAGTGAGCAGATCGAGATAATTCTCCGGCTCGCGTTTCTCTACAAGCAAACGTCGCCGATTCTCTATTTTCGCTTCAATAAACTCCGGTTCGCGCCACATAAGCCGCAAACCGCGCCCGATTGTTTGTTCGAGCAAAATCTGTGATGCAGCAGATCGCAGTGGTACCAAGACGCAAATATTATTCACATCAAATCCCTCGCGAAGCATGAGCACTGAAACGATCACTTTCGGCTTCTCAAGTTTGTCGATATTGAAAAGCCGCTGTTTTATCTCCTTCCACTCGTCTTCTTTTACTTCGCCTTTCCGGGTTGAATCAATACGCATCACATCATCGACCGCAAGCCCCTCATCGACCAGGAATCGCTCCACGAGCGGCGTTACATTCGTATCCTCGCACATCACAAGCATCTTCGGGTGCTTGTTCGAGACGCCATTCCGGTCGGTCATGATGCCAACGAAACTCTGTTCAAGCGTCTTGAGGCGCGTCAAACCGGCCCGCAACATGAGCTTCTGCCCGTCTGATAGATCAATAACCGTGTTTCCATCGCGCACAGCCGAGTAATTAAGTGGCAGATCCACCAGTTCCTTGCGCTTGTCCAGTGCGATTGTTTTCACGAGCCCTGCGCGGATCGCCGTATTGAGATCGAAATCAACGATGATGTGCAGGAAATAATGCTTCATGCGGTTCTGTCCCGTACCTTGCACGCGATACGGCGTCGCCGAGAAGTCGAGTTGGATGTAGCTCGATCCCTTGTCACCCGCAATACGATTGAGCGCACGCTGCCACTGCTTCTCCTCGTCTTCTTGCGTGCGGCCTCCCTCGACCCATTGCGCCTCGTCGTTCACCACCATCAGATCTGGCAAACACGCCAAATACTCAATTTCCTTACCGCTCAAATATTGCGCATCGAGTGCATCGAGCGCATTGCCGCCGGAAGTCCCCGGCCGTACTGAAAAGACACCCCTCACAACATTGGGCGCATCGTCCATCGGCGTTGCCTCAATCGCCTCTTCGTCCGCCTCCTCGTCCATAAAGAGATGCCAGTTGGCGATTGCAATGAGTCCGTCGCCCGTCACTTTGCTGCCGATTTCTTGTTTCTTTGCGACGGCATTCTGCACGAATCCGAACACATCCTCACGGAAACTCGGCGGAATGAATGTGTCTTGGAATTGCGCGAGATCCGATGTCGTAAAGTCTCGCTCGCCATGCACATCCTCTTTCCCAAGATAAGCATCCAGCAAACGTTCATATACGATGAGGCCTGGTGCGATGAGTAGGAAATTCTTAGTGTACTTGCCGCTCTTCTGTTCCTCATACTTCGCGTTCAAATACTGCCAGATGAGTAGCGCATGCATCACCCACGTCTTGCCGGTACCAGTCGCCATTTTGATGGCATATTTCGGGATCTCATACTTCGCTTTCTTAAACTCAGTCATGTCAATTTCCGACAACAGTTCAAATTCGACATTCTCGTACACCTCCTGCACCGATTTCGTGCCGAGCACTTCATGCAGATATATCGTATTCAAAATCGCCTGCCGCTGACCTTCGTGGAAATTCGCATATCGCGTTTCGGTGTGCGGTTCCATAAACCAGAACGTGAGGAGTTCACGAGTAACGGGCGTTATCCGTGCGAGCATCTCGCCGCTCTCCCATGCCTCGTTCACACGATCGGTCAGCCGCCGAGCGAGTTTGAGGGGGATATCGCGTGTGCCTATTGGTGTCATAGTCTAGTATTTCTGTGCTTATTAACTACTTTTTACCAGTTTTACAAGATGGCTCAAAATAAGGACTTTTCTGATGCCTGTGCTTCATACGTGCCCTTCTGTGCTTTTTACCAGACACCAATCACTGGTCCGTGAACGTTCGCGGCCAGTAAAAACGACTTGCCCGGAATTGCGTAGCTCGTTTAACAAGACGAAAATGCTGTAGTCGCTGAGTTTCCCCTCAAAGAGCTTGCGGAAATCATCTTTACGCCCCCGCCCGTGCTGTTCCAGATAATTCAACAGTACTTGCTTTTGCTGCTCCTTACTGAGCCACCGCTTACGCGTGTACTCGCTGCGATTATCTACAAACTCATAGAAACTCTTCGTGAGAATGTATTTCACCCCCCTGCCGCGCCCCACTTTTTCAACAATACCCCACGAAAGGAATTGTGCGAGGCGCTCCCGATCTGCAGCCTTGCCACTCTCCCGGATGTGTTCGAGTTCGATGAAATCTCGGAGCGGATTTATCGCAAATTGTCCTCCCTCTTGAATCTTCTGCAAGAAATACACAAAGTTCACGTCCTTGATCTTCGCTGGCACATTGAGCACCACATACTCTGCAGTCGTCCCATTGAAGTCAGGCAGACCTTTGCCCTGCGATATCGTCGCGCGATAGATACGGTCGAGTCCGACGCTTGCGCGCTCCACGAGACCGATTTCTCCGAGCGCTTCCATCAATCGTCGATTCCTCCACTTACCCTCCGCATACAGAGCATTCTCCGCCGTAACGCCCGGCAGGAATCCTCCCGCGCTCTTGACGGAGAGTCGTTCGGGAGAGATGTGCACATATGCTGGTTCCGTCCGATTGAAATATTCGCGATGCGCAAATGCATTGAGTACCGCTTCGTCCACGCTCTCCTTGTCGTATGCCCAGATATCGCTTTCAAAGAAACCTTCGCGCAGTGAGACGCGCGTATTGCGCGCATCGACGAACTTCCAAATCTTCTCCTGCGCGAGAACAAAAGCTTCACGCAAGATATCGCGCCGTTCATATTCGGGAAGCTTCTCGTCCGACCACCACTCAAGAAATATCTCCGCCTGCGGAATGTATCGTGCAAGCGCTTCTGTTGTGCCCACCAGAAGAATAGCCGCATTAGTAACACCCTCTGATGTAACGAGCAGCAACTTACGCAACACCTCTTCTTCGCTGTACGACTTGAGGTCGGCATCCTGCTTCTTATCGAGCCATTTCTTCTTCAAAAGAGCCACGGCAACCGGATCCAAATCCGCCATTGTCGCACCCCCTGCTACGCGTGCCGAGAAATCACCCCGTGTTTCCAGCATGATGTCTTGCAAACGAGCATCGTCCATTTCCACCAAATCTTCGCCATTGCGTCGCAGCGGCACGCCGTGGAATTTGAATGCTTGACCGATCGGGTGCGCGGGAATGTGCACAATCTGCACCGTGCCGCATTCTGTCGCAATCTCTTCTATCTCAATACTCCGATCAAGCACTCTGTAAATCTCTTCTCGCGCTTTCTGAACATTCTGTATTGCATTCGTGCCGACGATATCGCGCATGCCGGTCGCGCGATTGACCTCATTCTTCACGCCGAGCACAAGCTTGCCGCCGCCCTCATTGCCGATAGCGACGCAATAGCCGTAGAGCGATTTCCTATTCATCCGTTCGCCGTCCTTGCCAAGGATGGAAAGCTGTCCCTTCGCCTCTTTGAATTCGAGTCGCTCGGTTTCAGTATCAGCCGCGAGCAGTTTGTTTAATTCTTCTCTTGTCATACTTCTTTTATTACCACACTCTCAAACCCGAAGACATCCACCGCTTTGATGCATACCTTCCGCTTACCATCGATCCTCGGCACAACAAGCTCCGTCTCATACACGACGCGAAGCGGGTCGCCATCGTTCTCGGTATTGCCGCGATAGTCCTGCCAGCGACTGCGGAACGTGATGCCATCGTAGTCCGGGTCGATACTCCAATATTCGATGAGCGCGAGCGAATCTTCGGCCAGCACCTTGGAGAGTTTTTCTTTATCGCTTTCGTCGAGCGGCAGGATGTCGGGCGAGAGGAGCGCGTAATAGTCGAGTGCGACTTTCAGCCGTTCCTGCTCGCCCTCCGCGCCACGCGCAACACTCTTCACCACCAAATACTGCGGCGAGGAGAAACGAATCTTGCCACTCTCGATGAGTTTCTTGTACGTCGCTTTCGTCTTCAAGCGATCGAGCAAATCGGGCGGTATGACACCCACGTCGATGTCCTCGTCGTCGAGCGAACCCTTGGCGAGCACGATATCGGGCGTGAAGTTCCAGCCCAGCACAACCACCTTCTTCCATCCGCCGCCCATATACGTTTCGCGCAATTCTTGTGCACGCTTCAGGGTCGCAAGCCCCGTCACTTTATTCGGCGAGTCCACATATACGAGCGTCTTGCTCTCTTTGATGTAGCCGATATTGCGCTGATGTTGCTCGGCATCGGCAAAAGGAATCGCGCCGTAGAGCTGCAAGACCACCTGCGAAAGATCGCCGATGCGGCGGAACATCTTACTGCCAGCAAGCGCCTCCTTCTGATAATCACCGATGCTCTGATACAAAAACGGCTTCGCATTCTGATCGATGAGTCGTTTGCGCGAGATGAGACACGCGGGCTTGCCAAGGTCGCTCATTATCCATTTACGCCCGAGCTTCTCCGCAACTGCGCCTGTCGTGCCGGAACCCATGAAGAAGTCGGCAACGATATCGCCTTCGCTTGAATGGGCTGAAACGATGCGCTCAAGCAATGTTTCTGGTTTTTGAGTATTGTAATCAAGTCGTTCTTTTGCCACTGGGTGAATAAATGATATGTCCCACACATCGTCCATTGCTACACCGCCCGCTACGTCCCTATCCATCAACTGTGTCTTATCCTGTATGGCCCGACCGTCAACCACAATTCGTTTATATTTTGCCACTTGAGTCTTTTCAGAAAATGGCTGATATTGTTGGTTGTATATCCAATTTTGATCGGATTTTGAGTACCAAAAAAGCGTGTCGTGCATCTTTTGATAAGTGTCTGACCCTGCTGTCCAACGCCGATAGTGCCAAATGATTTCATTCTTTAGATTTTCTTTCCCGAAAATCTCATCCAACAAAACCTTCACATAATGCCCGACATGCCAATCGATGTGCACATAGATCGAACCCTTTTCTGAAAGCATTTCGCGCATGAGTGCGAGGCGCGGGTAGAGCATTTTGAGGTAGGAGACGGTGCCGTCTTTCCACGTGTCGGCGTAGGCGAATTGCTCGATGATGGTCGGCTTCTGCTCCAAATCAACGCCCGGCAGCGTTACCTTGGTGCGATAGTCGGCCTTACTGTCGAATGGTGGATCGATGTAGATGAGGTCGATCTTGCTGCGCATGCTCGGGAGACCCGTCGCCGCGTCGCCCGCGAGCAGTGCTTGCATCGCAAAGAGATTGTCTCCGTAGATAAGCCGATTCTTCCATTCCTTTTCGTCCATTTCCGGCATCTGCCCGCGGAACATCCCCGCCGTGTCCTTTGCGGGAAGCACCAGCTCATTGGTCTGCAGAGTGAGCCGATTGCCGCCGGAACTTCTCTCCAAAAGCTCTTCCGCTTCTTTGCGCCCTTCGGCGACAATCTTCGGCAATTCTTCGATGAGTGATTTTTTCATATTGACATGCCATACCTTTCTGGACGCATCTGCATATGCGCAGTATACCGAATTCTACCGACACGCGCGAACGATTAGAGAAGGTTCCTGCCGTTTCAAGCGCGCGAAGCGCGCAGAAATGCAACTCCCCGGCTCAGCGCTGCGCCGAGCGTCTTACATCCTCCGAAACCGCCCCCTCTTTGATTCGTGAGCCGACGCCCGGAATTGAACCGGGGACCTACTCCTTCATTGGTACCGCCGTTTATGAATTATCGGCGGATTAGACTGTATATCCGACTCAGAGAGTCGCTCTTGTCAGTCGTTCGGGCCCTCGACTATGCTCGGGCCACGGTCTGAACCTCAGAAAGGCCTTTAACCGTTATTCGAGAGTGCATCAGCGGATCGCTCCGCTGCGGGCAGTTGCCTACCATGGAGTTGCTCTACCATCTGAGCTACGTCGGCACTAAGAACAAATCTTCGCACAGGATACTACGAAACGCGCGTGATTCAAAAAATGATACAATACTGCGTATGGACGAACACTATACACACCACCATCATCGCCCCCCGCACAAACATCTCGTGCGTTACTTTCGCGACAACATCGCCATCGTTTTCGGCATCGTCATCATGTGGCGAAGTATATGGATTATTCTTGATGCAGTTGATGCATACTTGTTTGGCAACAATCAAATCCTCATGGCAATTCCATGGATGATTCTTGGCTTACTCATACTGTATCTCCCTGACAAAGATTTGAAAGAATTGCAAAAGCTTTGATTGCACATTGAGCTATCGTTCAGAAACTGGTATCGTAGGCGAGTTGTCGGGGTAGCTCCCGCCTTCGCTCAAATTGCATATGAGCTTCGGCGGGCGAGAAGTGGTAGAGTATGCCACTGCTTGCCCTTCGGAGCTCCGATGTATATCGGAGCGTAGTAGAGTCGGGGTAGCTCAGGTGGTTAGAGCGAGCGTTTCATAAGCGCTAGGTCGTGGGTTCGAGTCCCACCCCCGACACTAATGATCTGTACCCCAAAAAGTGGACACGGGGCACAGCTTTCTTTTGTTAACCTTAGTCAATTAACAAAAGAAAAGAATATGCGAACAACATTTTCAAGCGACGAGATCGCGGAACTCAAGAAGAATCCGTGCGTGTTCGATGCTACCTTCAAATCAGTGTACTACACGCGCGAATTCAAACAACGCGTCCTGGAGTTGCAGGCAGGGGGTGTGCATGCCAAGGAAATCTGGAAACGATCCGGCTTTGACGTCACCAAGTGGAAGGACGAGTACTTCAGATGTACGCTCCGAGACTGGAGGGAAATCGTACAGAAGCATGGGGCCGAAGGCCTCACAAGGTCGGGCGGGACATTGCACGACAGTGGGTCTTGCAAGAACGGAACGGACACCGTCAAGCGGTTGGAGCTCCAAATCAAATACCTGAAATCCGAAAACGATTTTTTAGCACAACTCCGGGCCAAGCGAGCGGAGTCAAACTCAGGCCGTGTGAAAAATACTCCCTCATTAGGGGACTGAACGACGATGTGGCGGTTCTCTGCGAACTGGCGGGCGTATCAAGAAGCGGATACTACCGGTGGCTTCGGTCTGCGGGCGAGCCGGAGAGAGACTACGAAGACTATCTCAGAGTGAAGGAAGTGTTCGACCGAGGAAAGGGCAGGTACGGCTGGCGGAGCATCAAAATGCGCCTTCCGGAGATGAATCACAAGAAAATACAGCGCATCATGCGGAAGTATGGGCTCATTGCCACAGCGCGGAAAAGAAACCCGTACAAGGCCATCATGAAGAAAAGAATGGAGCACCGTGTATTCCCCAATGTACTGGATCGCGCATTTGACCAGCGTGTGCCGTTCACCGTCTTTTGCACCGACATCACCTACATCCCTTTCCAGAACCACCATGTGTACTTGTCGGTCGTGAAAGATATCGCGAGCGGCGAAGTGGTGGCGTGGAATCTCTCAGGTGGTCTCGAAGAGGCACTGGTGCTCGATACAATGAAGAACATGCCGCGCGCACGCGAAGGCGCGATGATTCACTCGGATCAGGGATTCCACTACACGAACCCGCAGTACATCGCGGCGGTTGAAGAATTGGGGCTCGTACAATCCATGTCAGGCAAAGGCAATTGCATCGACAATGCACCGATCGAATCGTTCTTCGGGCACATGAAAGACGAGTTGGACTACCGATCATGCGCCTCGCTTGAGGAGCTGCGTTCACGGATCGAAGAGTATATGCGATACTACAATTGCGAAAGAAAGCAGTGGAACCGCAACAAGATGTCTCCCGTCCAGTATCGGGAGCATCTTCTCACGAGGTCGAGCGTGGGAGTGGGTTTGCAAAGTGTCCGCTAAAAGGGGTACGGATCATAACGAGCGAAGCGAGTGCGTGTCGGTGAGCGAAGTGCCTGCGCACTTCGCGTGTGGGACGAGAACGCCGGAACGATGCGAGGCGAGTACGCCGAGCCGTTAGGCGGTGCCCAGCCCGAGCCGAGTGTCGACGAGGCGAGAGGCGAGGGAGAGTCCCACACACGCGGAGCAAGCCACAAGGCAACAACACATGGCAAGACGCGTTGATTTTTGCTAGAATACGCCGTGTTCGAAATGCGGGTGTAGCTCAATTGGTTAGAGCACTCCCCTGTCACGGGAGAGGCTGCGGGTTCGAGTCCCGTCACTCGCGCAAAGAAAACGCCCGTATGGGCGTTTTTGTGCGAGTGAAGCATGGTGCCTGCGCACCGTGCGTCGGGACGAGAACGCCGGAGCGATGTCGCGCGAGTGCGCGCGACCGCGAGGCGGTGCCTAGCCCGAGCCGAGTGTCGACGAGGCGAGAGGCGAAGGAGAGTCCCGTCACTCGCGCAAACAAAAAAACGCCGTGCTCATGAGAGTCGGCGCTTTTTTCTACAACACTACCAAAATAAAGATGATTCACACATGGAAAATCCACTCTTTTGTTCCGTCCATTCCCATGGTCTTTCCCATGCGTCATGCGTACTGAAAAGTGGAACGCAATTACTCTTGGATGCTCAGCTGAGACATCCAAATCGACTAGGATCTCCGCAATCGGATTATCCTGTTTGGAATGATTCCACGAGCAGCTTCCGCTACCCGTGCCTTGTTACGACTTACTCTTTGTCATTGAGTTTGCCTTGGTACATCGCGAGGATGTCTTTCGGGCACTCCCAACTTCCCTGAGTTGACGGGCGGTGAGTACAAAGCTTGAGAACGTATTCACCGTGGTATGGCTGACCCACGATTACTAGTGATTCCGGCTTCATGAGGTCGGGTTGCAGACCTCAATCCGAACTGGCGCCGCTTTTTAGGATTTGCTCCGGGTTACCCCATTGCGCCCCTTTGTAACGGCGATTGTAGCGCGTGTGCAGCCCAGGACATCAGAGGGACATGCTGACTTGGCGTCATCCCCACCTTCCTCCCCCGTGAGGGGGCAGTCTCGCCTGATACGTGTAACAGGCAACGAGGGTTGCGTTCGTTACCCCACTGAAGGGAACGATTCAAACCACGAACTGACGACAGCCATGCATCACCTGTCCTACACCCTCGAAGGCTTCCTAGCTTTCGCTAGGCGTGCAGTAGGATTTCTAGCCCTGGTAAGGTTCTTCGCTTAGCGACGAATTGAGCCACACGCTCCACCGCTTGTGCAAGCTCCCGTCTATTCCTTTGAGTTTTAGCCTTGCGGCCGTACTACCCAGGCGGATGACTTAACGCGTTAGCTTCGCCTCAGAGAGGGTCGATACTCCCTAAAGCCAGCGGACATAGTTTAGGGCGTGGACTACCGGGGTATCTAATCCCGTTCGCTACCCACGCTTTCGTGTTTGAGTGTCAGGAACGCACCAGTGCACTGCCTTCGCTTTCGGTATTCCCCTAGATATCAACGGATTTCACCCCTACACCTAGAGTTCTATGCACCTCTCACGCCCTCGAGTCATACCGTTTCGCCCGCAGATCCGGGGTTGAGCCCTGGGTTTTAACGGACGACTAATGCGACCACCTACACACGCTTTACGCCCAGTGATTCCGGGTAATGCTCGGGGCCTCTGTATTACCGCTCCTGCTGGCACAGAGTTAGGAGCCCCTTATTCATGGAGTAACGTCAAAAATTCCTCCTCCATAAAAGGTGTTTACGCGTCGAAACGCTTCATCCACCACGCGGCATCGCTCGATCAGGCTTTCGCCCATTGTCGAATATTCTCGGCTGCGGCCCCCCGTAGGGGTATGAACCGTGTCTCAGTTTCATCGGTGGGGGTCACCCTCTCAGGTCCCCTAAACGTCG
>CAIJXH010000011.1 GCA_903824595.1 uncultured bacterium | reverse complement strand
GACCGATCATCCGAGCTATTTCCCTCACTCCTTTTCCGCTCTCAATTGCCCTCTCTATTCTTCTTCTCTCGCTGTCCTCTATGTGTGTGTATCCCATACGGTATGTTCGCACGGGTGTTCGGCTTCAAGGGTGAATTCGCGGAACGTTGTCGCAAAGCAAAAGGGCTAACCTCGACCGCTATGAGCGGCGAGAAAAGGAGAGGCAGAAATGAAACAGGTAGTGATTTTCCTCGGGGTACCAGACCCCGAACTGGAAGAAATCGAAAACGTGCTCGAGCAGGTGCGGGGCACGTTCGATTGCGGCGATGGCGTGTTTCGCCGTCGCGCAATAGCGGGCGGGCCGTTCGTGGTGTCCATCCGCCATGCCATGGTGGATGGGCGCCGGGTGCACCCCGGCAACGCCTACAAGGCAGACAAGATCGCCGATCTTGTCGCCGGCGACACACTCGTGTGTATCGAGTGCGCGCCGAGCTCGATCCCAGAAGGGGTCAAGGTGGTGGTCGTCGATCACCACCGACCGGGCGACCCGGGCTATGACATGGGCGCTTCCCAGTATTGGGAAGCGTCATCTCTGGGGCAAGTATGTCATGCCTTAGAGACAGGGGCGTGGGGATTTGGGATCCCCGACCCAGAGGGACCCCACGTGGGCTGGGGGCGACACTGGTTGTGTCGCCCTGGTGTCGGGGGGAGGTGGCATAAAATCGCCGCCCTTGACCACTGCCGGTCAGCGGCGCTGGCGGGGCGGTGCCCTGGGGTCTCCGCTGAGGCGGCTTTGGCGACGCGAGTCGCCGAGATCGCCAAGGCGACTCTCGTCACGGAAGAAGAGGTGCGTGAGCGCATCGAGTCTTTCCGGGAGGAGATCACCGCTTCGGAGGAAGTGGTGATCGGTGGGCAGGTCGTTCGCGACTTGCGCCGCTTTGATCTGGGGGTGGGCTATTCGCCCGACCTCCTCGCCGCGCAAACGGCGGGTTCATTGGACGGCTACGCCGTCCTGTTTCAGCACAGGGACACGGAGGGGGGCAAAATAAAATGTTCGCTTTCGGAGCATCCTGCTCCAGAAACGATCATCGCGTTCAAGGAATCGTGGGCTCCAAGCCACGGCCTCGTTCGTGTCTACGGCGTTCCCGATCGTGGGTACGCCGGCGGGTATCTCGAGTAAGTTGCGATAAGGGTTTGTACGATTATCCCTCACCAAAATCGCACACTTCATTTGGTTCGGACGATTATCCTTCGCAAGAAAAAATCGTCCACTTTCTCTGATTCGTGAATCTTGCATGCTGCTGATTCGCGAGGCGGTTGAGTGAATGATGTATCAAGTCTGCTATGATTCCCGCATGGTACTCTTTACGGGCAAAGGCGATGACGGGACGACGAAGCTTTTTGATTCACCAAGCGGTGTGCGCGTCTTGAAGTCGGCGCCGATTTTCGAATGCTTGGGGCAGCTCGATGAGCTCAATACGCTCGTGGGATGGTGCAAGGTGATCGCGACGGATCTCCAGATGCTGGGACGCACGGGAAGCGATGTGCTTGCCGAAGTGCAAAATCATCTCTTCACCATACAAGCGGAAGTGGCTGGTGCGGGGAAGTTCGTTGCTCACGAAGATGTTCTCGCGCTCTCCTCGATGATTACGATGATCGAAGGCGAGTTGCCCGAAATAAAGACGTTTCTGGTGCCGGGTGGCACGGAATTTGCAGCGCGATGTGATATGGCGCGCGCCGTGTCGCGTCGCGCGGAGCGGCGGCTTGTGGCGCTCCACGAATCGGGTGAGCGCGCTATTTCCGAGTCGAGTCGCGCGTACGCCAACCGTCTCTCATCGTTGTTTTATGCGCTCGGACGCTTTGCCAACGCTCATGCACGCGTGCCTGAACACCAACCAGTGTATGATACGTGAATATGATACGTCGCTACATGCCAAAAACAGTAGAAGAATTCACGCACTGGTACATGCGTTGGGTGTCTCCGCTTTCGCTCATTGCGGGATTTTTGCTTGATAATTTTGTACTGTTGCGGCGTGTCGACGTATGGACGAGCAATGCGCTCTTATTATTTTACCTTCTCGTTTCTGGGGCATGCATCGTGTTTCTCAATCTCGCAGAATCGGGGCGTTTGAACAATCCTCGCGCATTGGCCGTGGTGCCTTTTTTGCCTATCGCGACACAGTTTTCTTTCGGCGCTCTCTTTAGTGCGTTTCTCTCACTGTATGGGAGAAGTGCTGCCTTTGCGACAAGCTGGATTTTTGTCGTCGCGCTTGCGTTGCTTATTGTCTTGAATGAAAGATTCACTCGACTGTACATGCGTCTGGAAGTGCAGATAGGAGTTTATTTCACCGTACTATTTTCATTTCTTATTTTCTTCATTCCGCTCATTGTGCACAATATTGGACCATATGTATTTCTAGGAAGCGGTGCGGCGAGCGTGGCATGTGTGAGCATGTTTTTAGTGCTTTTGAGGCGGTTGGTCCCAGGAATCATAGCGGCGCGGATGACGAGACTGGCGCGTATTGTTGCGATGATATATGTGAGTATTACCGTCCTGTATTTTAGTGGCGCCATTCCTCCGCTTCCTTTGGCGCTCAAGGATGCAGGTGTATATCACGGTGTCGCACGTACCGGCGACACCTACACGCTTTTGTCCGAATCGCTCCCTTGGTATGAGTATTACCTTCGTTACAACACTACGTATCACCGTGCTGCTGATGAGCCTGTGTATGTATACACTGCTGTTTTTGCACCATCTGGACTCACCACAACGCTCTATCACCAATGGCAAACCTATGACACAACAATCGGCACGTGGAAAACGGTCGGTATGATTCCGTTTTATGTGGTGGGTGGTCGCGACGATGGCTACCGAGGTTATTCAGTAAAGAGTATGAATCTTTCGGAGGGTCGATGGCGAGTCAATGTAGTTACGGAATATGGGCAGGTTATCGGGCGAGTATCGTTCACAATACTCAATGTTGCCGTGCCCGCGGCAGTAGAGGCGACGACGAGGTGAGCTTGTGGGGTATTGATACCTTGTGTATTGTGGGCGCGGGCGGCGAGAATGCCGCGTGTTCATTGTATGTGGATGTGGAGATAACGATGCGATTCGCGCCCTTGGTAGATAACCTGCAGATTTTGTCACAGGGGAAAGTTCGAGATGTGTACAGTATCGGAGAAAATCGCTTGCTTGTCGTGGCAAGCGATAGGATATCGACGCACAATCAGGTGCATGAAAGCATCATTCCCGGCAAGGGAATCATACTTACAGCACTCAGTGTATTCTGGTTCAAAGAGATGAGGTGCGCTAACATTCGAACACATCTCATCGCGAGTGGTCGCGATATATACGAGTATCTTCCCGAAGGAGTGTACCCAGATGATCTTCATTTGCGCGCTATGGTGGTGCGCAAACTAAAGATGCTCCCTATCGAGTTTGTGTTTCGACTGTTCATGGCGGGAAGTTTGTGGAGAGAGTACTGTGCTGGAAACGATCCGTATGGGCTCAATTTGCCCCCAGGTCTGGAGCTCATGTCGGAGTTTGATTGTCCCGTGCTTACCCCAACATGTAAATCCGAGGATGATGAACCATGCGAGGCGCGGGTGGTAAAGTTGCGCAATGCAGAAGCATTTGTATCAATGCGATTTGCCGTTATATGGGCGGATCGCGTGTTGCGTAATCGGGGGATTCGCCTGATCGACACCAAACTTGAAGCAGGTCTTGTGGGCGGGCAATATTTCATTGGTGATGAAGTATTCACGCTCGATAACAGCCGATTTTGTCTTGCGTCGGAGTGCGGTACTCCTGGTACAATGCCTCCATCGTTTGACAAAGAAGTGGTGCGATCTCTCGCCATGAGGAGGTTCGAGGGTAGAGCACCGCATCCAGTCACGTTTTCTCCAAGGGAGATTGAGTCGATCAGGTACCACTATCATGACGTTTTCAAGAGAATCGTCGGTGTGTCGCTTGAGGAATTCAAATCTGAATTCTTGAGCTGAAGCGAAATTGTACGGCGGGGGTTCACGAAATCCCCGCTTTTTTCTTGATGTTCCGTCATGAGAAGTCGCCTCGCGATCGCAAATCTGCTATAAATGTCTAGGTTGGGTAAGCATGGCGGCCTTAGCTCAATTGGTAGAGCCCCGGTTTGTGGTACCGGTGGTTATGGGTTCGAGTCCCATAGGTCGCCCACGTCGGCACAAAACGGATGCGTAGCATCCGTTTTGTTTTGCCGCGCGGAGCGAGCTTGGGACGAGAAAGTGAGCGCGGGCACCCGTCGAGTACGACGGGTCGCGTGAGCAGGACCGAGCGGAATCTTGGAGCGACGGCGACAAGATGAGCGCTTGGCCGAGTCCCATAGGTCGCCCACGTCGGCACAAAACGGATGCGTAGCATCCGTTTTGTTTTGATCAAAGTCTCTATTTTTTTGTAAGACGAAGTAGCCTGTAATGCTGCATCAACGTTTCCCCTGGTGATATGACGCGTAGCGCATCACGAATCATGCCGCATTCTGCGCGTATACCTCTCCACCACCCAACCTTATTTATTTTTCTATTATTGAACACGCGTTGCCACGATACGACCGCGATACTCAATTGCTGCGTGATAATGAAACGATTGAGGTACACTTCAAATCCAAAACGCGGTAGCTGGGCGATTGTATGGAGATGATTTTCGATAAGTGAACGCGGAAAAATACGTTCACCAGACACAAAATCAAGTCCTATGAGCCTATAGAACAGAAGACTGTTTTTGCGAAGGCTGA
This sequence comes from uncultured bacterium, assembly GCA_903824595.1. Taxonomy (GTDB): domain Bacteria; phylum Patescibacteriota; class Minisyncoccia; order Phycocordibacterales; family UBA2100; genus UBA10103. The sequence continues at coordinate 24,817 of CAIJXH010000011.1, read as the reverse complement.
TTGCTATGTGGGCGTGTCCGTTCCGAATGGGAGCTATGAGGTCTTCAATGTCGCGCGTCGTGAGTCCAATGAGATCTGCATCGAGAATCATAATGTGAGATTGTCGCGCTGCTCCCATGCCCTGTGCGAGCGCGTAACTTTTCCCCCTGTTTTCGGGTAGAGATATAAGACGGTACGTGGGATGTGATCGCACGATTGCGGCGGTTGCATCGGTCGATCCATCGTCCACAACAATCACTTCCGCGATATAGGGTATATCTTGGAGTGCGGCGAGTGTGGCGCCGATCGTCTTGTCTTCATTGAATGCGCACACGACACAAGAGATGAAAGGTTGTGGCATACGTGGCTGCATTATACCTCCCGTTTCGCATTAGAATGAGCAGGCTCCATTGTTCTAGTGTGCGGTAATTGTTCGGCGGATTGCACGCTGCGCAAGGTTGATAAGTATGAGGAGTGCCACAAGAGCGAGTATCGATAAAGAGGCGCGTTCGATGACATTACTGATGTGAGCGATGGATTGTCCAAGAAAGAATCCCGTGGCGAGCAATCCGCCCGTCCATACCGTTTCGCCGATTACATTGAGTATGATATATCTCAAAAACGACATGCGAGCCGCTCCTGCAGTGAAAAGAACAATAGGCATTACACCAAGTCCTCCCAGGAGTTTTGCAAAGATCAGAATTCTCGCGGGATGCGTGCGAAATAGTGTTTTTATGTATACCACGCTCGAATCCTCGATACGAAATGTCTTTTGTACGAACTGTGCAACGCGATCACCGTGCCATATGCCAATGCAATACCACATGCAGTCCATGAGGATGTCGATGGTAAAAAATATGAAAAAGACGACGTACATACTGCCGACAAACCCTGCTGCGATGAGAGATCCATACAGAAGCGACGCAAATGGTTGAGCCGTTATGCCTACGAAGATAAGTGTGGGATACGAAGATCCATACGTGAGTGCAAGACTGGTTAGGGTTGGGAACATACGTTCATGACAGTATACTCCCTCGCAGTTCGCTGGTGTATACTTGCACGCAATGGAAGACGCGGATCTACAACGCAGACTGGAAGACATGGAGCGGAAGATAGACCATATTTTTTCATCAGTCGAAAAGACGCGGACGTATTTTTTGAGCGTGCTTGTGGTGTCGGCGATTGCGTTTGTGCTGCCGCTTATTGGTCTTATGTTTGCTGTGCCATCATTTCTTTCAACGTATAGCAATGCAAGTGGTCTGTAGTATACTAAACGATATAAGTATCTAACTATCAAAACGTATGGATCAACAAGCAGTAGAAAGATTTATTCGCGCGACTCGTCTGGTACGTAAAAGTGCTGTTGCGGTGTTGATGGCGCTCGCACTGTTTCTTGTGGTGGCAAGCGTGCGCGAGATAAAAAGCTATCGTTTCATCGGCAGTGGCGTTACGGCAACCAACACGATCAGCGTATCTGGTGAAGGAGACGTGTTTGCGGTGCCAGACACTGCCGTGTTCACTGTGACGGTGCAGGAGAAGGCAAAGCAGGTGAAAGATGCGCAGGATGCCGCGACCAAGAAAAGCAACGACATCATCGTGTATCTGAAACAGCAGGGGATCGCAGACAAAGACGTGCAGACGACCGACTACAGCGTGTATCCAGAATACAACTATGGCACGCAGGTGTGTCCGCAGTACGGCTACTGTCCGCCAAACAAGCAAGTACTCTCTGATTACCAAGTATCGCAGACACTCACCGTGAAAGTGCGCGACACCAAGAAAGCGGGCGACATTCTATCTGGTGTGGGCTCGCGTGGCGCGTCACAAGTGAGCGGGCTGTCGTTTGAGGTCGACGACCAAAAGGCACTCGAAAAAGAAGCGCGCGGCAAGGCGATCAGCGATGCTCGTACGCAAGCTGAGGTACTAGCCAAACAGCTCGGTGTGTCGATTGTACGCGTTGTAGGATTTAGCGAGGGCGGCCGCGGTGGACCTGTCTATTATGCCAAGGCAGCTGGGGTGACGATGGATTCTGCTGCTCCCGTATCGTCTCCAGAGATTCCTGTGGGTCAGAACAAGATCACATCCGACGTGGCGATTACCTACGAGGTAAAGTAAATACTCGATGTACAAGAAACCGCCAGCCTGAAGTGCTGGCGGTTTTTTTGTGTTCGTGAAAGCTTCGCGGCGGGATGCGTGCCAATTATTCTGTCGTTTCGGTGCTTGCCGCCGAGGCGACTCCGCCGTCTTGCAATCCTTTACGAATATCTTTGAGAAGCTGGTTGAGGATGGGCTTGTTTTGTCGCAAGAAGGTACGCGCCGCATCGTAACCGCGACCGAGTTTGATGTCTTCGCCCTTGCCCTCCGTAGCTTTAGTGGAGGAGGGGATAGAGTACGCGCCGCCAGAAGATTTTTGCACTAAGCCGAGTTTCTCGCCGAGCGCAAGCGCCTCGCCTTCGCGCGAGATGCCCTCGCCGTACATCATGTCAAATTCTGTTTGACGGAACGGGGCAGCAACCTTGTTTTTCACAACCTTCACGCGGTGTCTCCCGCCCATGATCTCGTCGCCTTTTTTGATTTGCGCGATGCGGCGGATGTCCATGCGTACTGATGTGTAGAATTTGAGCGCCTTGCCGCCCGGGGTCGTCTCGGGGTTGCCAAACATGACGCCGATCTGCATGCGGATCTGGTTGATGAAAATGATGACAGTTTTCGTCTTGGAAACGATCGCGGTGAGTTTGCGGAGCGCCTGCGACATGAGCCGCGCCTGTTTGCCCACGTGCTGCGCGCCCATGTCGCCCTCGATTTCGTCTTTGGGTGTGAGCGCTGCTACGGAGTCGATGACGATCACATCAATCTTGCCGCTTCGCACGAGTGATTCCACGATTTCAAGCGCCTGCTCGCCGGTATCGGGCTGTGAGACGAGAAGGGAAGCGATGTCGACGCCGAGCTTCTTTGCGTACTCGGGATCAAGTGCGTGTTCGGCGTCGATGAATGCACACACACCGTTTTTCTTCTGTGCCTCGGCGATTGCGTGGAGAGAGATGGTCGTCTTGCCCGAGCTTTCGGGACCAAATATCTCGATAATGCGTCCGCGAGGCAATCCGCCGATGCCGAGCGCCCAATCAACGCCGATCGAGCCGGTCGAGATCGCATCTACGTCTACCTTGGGCTGTGCGCCGAGCATCATGATCGACTCATCGCCGAATTTGGTCTTGATCTCCGCGAGTGCACGCTCGATATCCTTGTCTGTCCCTGTGCCTGTTTGTTTGGGAGCTGCTTTCTCTTTCTTTCCTCCGAATGCCATACGATGAATTATAACGCATTCTTTACGGGGTGCTAGTTGCCGCCGATGGAGTGGTTGATGCCGTGGAAGAAGCGTGCGATTCTGTGGATGAAGCCGCATAGACGATCTCAATTGTTTTGTACGCCGTTTTCCCATATCGGTCTCTTGCCTCCAAGGTAATGCGATTGTATCCCGTGGTAGGCGCGTACTGTTCAGAGAATTTTCCCGTCTCGGTTATCTGTACCTGCTCGCCGTTCATCCAGAGCGAGGAGCTGTTGCGCACGAGTCCTTCTATCGTCACAAGGCGCGATAGAGAGTATGTTGGTACGTTTTCGATGGTAATGATCGGGCCAGACATAAGGCTGCGAGCTTCAAAATATCCATACCCGCACAGAAGTATGAAAAAGATGCTACTGGCTATGTGAGTGACGCGATGACGGGGAATCATGACATTACTCACTCATGTTTTCGAGTGGTTCTGGTGATTGCGCGAGCTCGTCCGCATTCCCTTCTCCTATGACCGAGCGGGGTTTCGAGCCTTCTCCTTTGCCGATGACACCACGCTCTTCCAGTAAGTCTATGAGCCGAGCCGCTCGTGCGTAGCCAATTCCGAGTTTGCGTTGAAGATAGGACGTGGATGCTTTGCCTGCTTCGATGATGGCGCGTTTTGCTTCCGGATAGAGCTCGTCATCCTCGTTCTCGTCTCCCATGTTCATTGAGGCGAAAATGGGGTCGGTGGCGCGCGTGTTCGTTTCTGTGAAGTCTATCTCATCGGGCAATGTTCCTTCAGAAAGAGACGCGAGATACGAGACGACTTTCTTTACTTCTGATTCGGAAATATAAGGAGCCTGTACACGACGTGGCTTCGACATTTCTCCCGATAGGAAAAGCATGTCGCCTGCGCCGAGTAATTTCTCCGCGCCGCTCATGTCGAGGATAGTTCGTGAATCTATTTGTGAGGCGACTTGCAAAGCGACGCGTGCAGGAATGTTGGCTTTGATGAGTCCCGTAATCACTTTCACACTCGGTCGTTGTGTCGAAAGAATGAGGTGAATACCGACCGCGCGACTCATTTGTGCTAGGCGTACAATGCCGCCTTCTAGTTCGCGCGGGTACGAGGTCATAATATCGGCAAGCTCGTCGATGATGAGCACGATATAAGGCATTGCTTCCACGGGGGAGCTCCCATCTTTTTTTACCGAAGTATCGGCGGACATTTTTGCGAACGCGGGCGCAACAACGTTTTGATGGTACGATCCGATATCACGCACTTTCTCGGTCTCAAGAATGTTGTAGCGACGATCCATTTCTTTGGCGAGCCACTTGAGCGCGAGGATTGCTTTCTTTGCGTCGGTGATGACGGGCGTGAGAAGGTGTGGGATTGAGTTGTACAGCGTAAGTTCTACCCGTTTCGGATCGACCATGATAAACCGCAATCGTTCAGGACCGCATCGGTAGAGGAGAGATACGATGAAGTCATGAATGGTCACTGATTTGCCTGCGCCCGTGGTACCTGCTACGAGCAAGTGCGGCATTTTGGCGAGATCGGCATAGACGGGTGATCCATTGATCGATCTTCCGAGTATCATGAGGAGTGGTTTGTCGGAATGCGTGTATCCCTCATCAGTTACAATAGGCGCCATACCCAACGTGGTGCGAGCGATATTGGGAACCTCGATACCAACCAGTGATTTGCCTGGAATGGGAGCCTCGATACGCACGGGTGAAGCGGCTAGAGCGAGTTCCAGGTTGCTTTGCAGGGCGACGATCTTTGAAAGGCGCACGCCCTCGGCTGGTTTCATGGCATAGCGGGTGACTGTTGGTCCAATAGACGCCTCATCCATCTCTACGTGAATTCCAAAATTTTGGAGGGTTCGTTTGATGATGTTCATATTTGCCTTGATGTCGCCTACTTCAGGCTTTCCTTTATTCTTTGCCAAGATCGAGAGTGGCGGGGGTTCGTACGCGTCTCCTTCTGCTGTTGCGATAATGGGGAATCCATCGGCAATGTCAGTAGACACCGTGTTGCGGCTTGTCTTGCGAGGTTGTTCGGTAGGCGTTGGTATCTGCTCATCCTCACCAGCTGGCGCTTGTTGTGGCTCTGGCTCGGAGACGATGGTGTTCACTACGGGTTCGATGACGTCCGAAGCTTCGTCGGCATGTTCGCGCGCACGGTCGCGCATCCAATCACGCATCGATCCGAAAAGCATACCGATATGTATATCGAATGCCACTACCAGAGAAGCAGTTATGAGAGAAACAAGAAAGAACACGGTTGCGGTTGTGTCTACGCCTGCAACGATGGGCTGCGATATGAGTGCGCCAACAACACCACCCTTGCCCGCAAACGCGAGGTTGACGAGCCCGAGTGCCGAAAATAGAAATACAGTCATGCTCGCGGACTGTACGATGCCGACATGTTTTTCAAGTGAGCGTACGATCGCAACCGCGAGAAGTATCAGCGAGAGCGGAAGCAGGACATAACCAACTCCAAAAAGCCACGAGAGCCATGTATACAAAAAAGATCCTATAGCGCCTCCTCCTCCAAATAACGTAAGCAGCAGAAAGCCAGATGTTGCAATGAGGAAGATGGCAGACACGCCGCGGAGTGCCTCGCTGCTCACGTCTCTTTGGATAGGATCGCTGTTTTCTTGTTGCTCGCGTCCTTTCCTCTTCCGGTCTCGTTCTTTCATATGATGTGCATCATACCATCTCTCGTGACGTCATGATGTATACAGTTGCAAACTCGCGTGTCCTTTATATACTCAAGCACTACGGACGACATTCAATTTGAACAAAGACAAATAAAATACATACAATGGACACGGTAAAAGACATAAGAACGCAGGACCCTATCTCAAGAATATTGGCGATAAAGATGACAAAAATCAATCCATTTGGGACAAACGCATCAAGTGAGCGCCTGTATTCTCGCGTTGAGCGATTGGTCATGGGTGTGCATGTACTCACTTCTCATGTAGCTGAATCTGAACACAGCAGGAATCGCGCACGCGAATTAGGAGTGAGTCTTCTCTCAAATGCACTTGCTCTCCGCAACGAAATGCGCGCTCCAGAATCGATCGTGTTTCAGGGGTTACTCGCGTCTTTGCGCGAAATGTCCTCGCTTATGAACGTGCTGTGTGCTTCTGGCTTTATTTCTCCTCAAAATGCCAATGCGATGATTGAAGCGATAGATGACGCGGGTGCTTTTCTCATTGCCGCGCAACGCTCGCCGCTATCCGAGCGTGTCATCGCGGAGCACATACGCGTGACAGACAAGCACGAAAATCATAAAGGACAAACCATAAAGGACAATCATGATTTCGCCCGAGCGAGTAGCTTGTCCGTTACAAACCAAAAGGAGTATATTGCTGACAGTTCTTCAAGATCGGAGCGTGTCCTGAATGTTGTTGGCACGGGGTCGCTCATGAGTATAAAGGACATACGGGCTCATCTCCCAGAATATAGCGAGAAGATGATTCAGCGCGAGCTTATCGCGCTCATCGCGAATGCCAAAGTAAAGAAAATAGGTCTGAAACGTTGGAGTCGATATTCATGCGTGTAAGCGCGTGGCGCATTGACGCATTCTCCATGGCGAGGTATCCTGCTCATGTAACTTGTCCACGCCAAAAGATGAACCCATTCCTCGGGCGGTTTTTTGGTCAAACAGGTTATCCACAAACCGTGGATTTTGTCGGGTAGGTTTTACAGATCTCTGGGATATACTTGTCTTGGTGTGTACCAAAAAGTGCATCCCGTGGGTGAGGTAGTGCCAGAGCCCGCGTAGCTCGTTGACATATACATAGTGGAACAAAGCACAAGTCGCATGAACTTTGTTTGTGCGCAATTCCTGCATTGTCCGATTTGTCCGGTGACGATTGCATGACTGCACGAAACCTTCCCTCTCACTGCTAACCTCGTACTGCCGTGCGGCAGAGCGGGCTAGCACATGAGTAGCATTGAATAGAAAGTGCTCGAGAGTGCGTTCTCGCGCATTTGAAATTCGTACTACTCTGGACGAAAGTCCATTATCAGTTGTCTTCAGTAGTTATTAGTAGTTTTAGAAGACACAATACGTATACACACTCTTGTCGAAAGGTGTTGTGTATGCGGTCTTGATGATCTGCTCGCGTGGATCTACAAGATGAAACATTACATACAATCTATGAGTAAAGCATTAGCAACAAAAAACGTTGCGACAGCGCTCATTGGTCTTGGTGTTGTGGTCGCGTTCGCGTTTTCTTTTGCCTCAACGGTGAAAGCTGACACGGTCTCCGATCTTCAATCACAAGTCCAGACGCTTCTCGCACAGATCTCGGCGTTGCAGGGCTCGTCTTCGACGACGGGTTCGGGCACGGGATTCACGTTTACACAAAACCTTCAGGTAGGCAGCAAGGGTGCCGAGGTTTTGCAGCTTCAGAAATTCCTTAACAGCCACGGTGCAGTAATTGCAAAGACCGGTGCCGGCTCTGCGGGCAACGAGACGAGCTCTTTTGGTCCTGCGACCAAGAAAGCAGTTATGGCTTTCCAGTCGGCAAACGGCATCACGCCTGCTTCAGGATACTGGGGTCCTTTGACTCGCTCCAAGGCAAATAGTCTTGGCGGCGGTACAACGACTGGTGGCACAACCACTGGCGGTACCACCGTTCCGACGGGTCCTGGCATCACGGTCGCTGCGGCGGCTCAACCTGCCAACTCGCTCGCTCCGAAAGGCGCGCAGCGCGTTCCTTTCACGACATTCACCATCACCAACAACACTGGATCGGCTGTCACCATCAATGGTGTAACGGTTCAGCGCACAGGCTTGGGTCAAGACGCTGCCTTCGCGGGCATCGCCTTGGTTGATTCAAATGGCGTGCAGGTAGGAATCTCGAAGACGCTCAACTCCAATCATCAAACGACGGTCGGCGACACCTGGACGATCCAGGCTGGTCAGACCCAAACGTTGACGATTGCGGGTAATATGAACACCGATCTTTCGAGCTACACTGGTCAGGTGGTATCACTCACGGTCGTTGGTATCAACACCAGCGTTCCTGTGAATGGTTCACTTCCGATCACGGGAGCTTCACAGACGTTGAACAACTCGCTCGCCGTTGGTACGGTGACCGCGGTTATCTCCTCGTTTGATCCAAACGCTGCACAAACGAAGAACATCGGCGACACGGGCGTCAAGTTTACGGGTATCCGCTTCACGGCGGGTAGCGCGGAAGACTTGAAGTTCTACTCGATCCGCTTCCGTTTGAACGGCTCGGTATCAGCGGGTGATTTGGCGAACGTTGTAACGATCGTTGACGGTACTTCGTACCCAGCGACTGTTTCAGCTGACGGTCGCTACTACACGACGGTTTTCCCTGGCGGAATTCTCGTTCCAAAAGGCAATTCAACCGAAGTGTATATCCAGGGTGATATCGTCGGTTCCAACGCATCTGGTCGTGTCGTAGAATTCGACATCGACAAGCAGTCCGATGTGTACTTCGTCGGTCAGTTGTATAGCTACGGCGTTTCGTTCCCATACAATGCTTCAGGATCGATTTCGTCGAACTCGACGCACGCCACCACCTACGCAAGCTCGGGCAATCCGATCTTCCAAGGTTCAACGTTCTCAATCACGGGAGCGTCGGTCACGGGTGTGTCTAAAGCGACAGAAGTCCCTGCTCAGAACGTAGCGGTCAACGTTTCAAACCAGCCTTTGGGCGGGTATGTCGTCGATCTCAAGGGTGAATCTGTCTCGGTACAGAGCCAAGTATTCTACATCGCGACTTCGTCGAATGCCGGAAGCGGCTTGTTGACGAGTGTCTCGCTCGTAGATGAAAACGGTTCAGTCGTCGCGGGTCCTGTTGATGCTATTCGCTACAGCGATACGCAGCAAAAGGTAACCTTCACCGACACAGTTACCTACAAAACAGGTCGCCACGTCTACACGATCAAGGGTAAGCTTCCGTCTGGTCTTGCCAACGGTGGTACACTTATCGTCACGACAAATCCAAGCAGTGACTGGACAAACGTAACTGGCCAGACCACAGGCAACTCGATCTCATTCCCGAACTCGCTTGTAACCATGAACACCATGACGGTGCGCGCGGCAAGCTTGGCGGTAACGGTTTCGAATCAGCCAACGGCGCAGAACGTCGTCGCGGGCGGCTCAATCCTCTTCGGCAATGTTCAGCTCGACGCTGGACAGTCGGGTGAAGATCTCCGCATCTCTTCGATTCCTCTTCGCCTCGTCCTTGCGACAGCGGCAGACAAGTCGTACTTGAGCTCCTGCCAGTTCTACGATGGAACAACAGCGCTCAATACGGGTTCAAACGTCAAAGCTCCGTCGGCACTCAATGCTGACACGACGAGCTCGACCACAGGCCTCAACAACTTCACGTTTGACAACTCGCTTGTCATCACGAAGGGTACGGTCAAGACGCTTGCATTCAAGTGCAATCTTTTGACGGGTATCACGGCAGGTGCGTCACACACTATCGCAACGGCGGTTGGTGCTGACACATGGACGGTCACAGGAGTAACATCGGGCAACACGCTTTCTGGCTCAAGTCTCACGATAACGCCTGGAACAAGCGGCGCGATGACTCCTGCTGCAGGCTCGCTCACTGTCTCGACAGACGCTTCGTCTCCGTCGTACACGGTAGCTGCCGGTGGTTCAACAGGTGTTACGGTTGGTGTGTTCAAGTTCCGTGCGGCAAACGAAGCCCTCTCGCTCAACAAGCTTGGCCTTCAGCTGAACACGGCTTCCACATCTGCCTCCGACCTCAACCAGGTTACGATCTGGGATGGTGCGACGCAGGTTGGTACAGCCACCTTCACGGGTAATGGCTCGATTGCAACGTCCACGTTCGCGACAGCGGTAACGTTGCCGAAGGACACTGACAAGGTGCTCACGATCAAGGCGGATCTCGCTTCGATCGGAACATCGCAGTCGGGTACTGAAGGACATCTCGTGATCGTCAACTACAACAGTGCCGACACGACGGGTCAGAGCTCGGGCACAAACGTGCAGGGTTCTGGTTCTACATCGGTCTCTGGTGTACGTACCTTCAAGACGTTCCCAACGATTTCGCTTGACACGCTCCCGACATCAGGTGTTGCAGATGGTCGCTTGATTCACTTCAAAGTGACAGCGAACTCTGCTGGACCAGTCGGTATCGCGCAGTTCAACTTCTCGATTGCGACGTCTACGATCACGTCGGTTACTGCCATAAACATGTATGGCTTCACCGGCTCTGATTACTCACAGCCAATCTCTGGTGTTGGTACTGGTGGTCTTGTGAACGCTGCTGCTCAGTCGGCTCCGACGGGCACATTCACAATCACGCCATCTTCCTTCATTCAGGTTCCAGCTGGTTCGACGTACTACTTTGAAGTACGCGGCACGGTAGCGGGCGTTCAGACGGGTTCGTCGGTCTCGACGACTCTCTTGGGCGACTCAGCTTACCCGAGCCTCGCGAGCTTCATGTCGAACTCGACGATCTCTGGATCTAACCTTATCTGGTCTCCGAACGCGACCTCTACGGCGGTTGCAGCCTCGAATGACTGGACAAACGGTTACGGTCTTGCGGGTCTCCCGGGTTCAGGTATCGTCTCGACTCGCTCAAACTAACCCTCGGGTTACAAGAGTCAGTCCGGTCATGGCGACAACATGATCAGCAAAACCCCCCTCCTCACAGAGGGGGGTTTTGCGTTGTCTGCTGCCTCCTCCACCGCCACCTCCCCGCCAAAATACCAAGTACCAAGGACGGTCCTTGGTACTTTGCCGCGTTATCCACAAAAACACCAAGGACGGTCCTTGGCGCGCCGATGATCTGAAATAATAGAAGCATGGAGCGAGAGGTTCCGTTGATGAATGGCGAGATATACCACGTCTACAACAGGGGCGCAGGAAAACAGTGTATTTTTGAGGATGACGCAGATTACGAGAGGTTTATGCTGCTCCTGTATCTCATGAATAGTGATCAGTCGATAGTCCTAAAAAATCTTATGAAGAAATACCAAGGACGGTCCTTGGACATTTTTCAAGGAGAAGAGTCGAATCATGCATTGGTCGACGTGATGGCGTATGCGCTTATGCCGAACCATGTGCATTTGGTGTTGAGGCAAAAGAAAGACAATGGCATTACCACGTTTATGAAAAAAGCGGGTACAGGATTTTCTATGTATTTCAATACCAAACACGAGCGCAGCGGGGTGCTTTTTCAGGGGAGATTTAAAAGTAAGCACGTGGATACCGACGCGTATTTGAAGTGGATACTTTTGTACGTACATCTCAATCCGCTCTCACTCATCAATACTGATTGGGAGAATGGTAGTGTTGCTCATGACGTGGCACGTGCATATCTGGCACGGTACCGTTTTTCGAGTTACATGGATTATTACGGCGCTATTCGACCTGAACGCCGCGTGCTTTCCTCGTACGAAGAAGTAAGAAATCAGCTCGATTCTTCGAGTGATGTGGAAGCGATGCTGGTGGAGTATGGGCGTACCAAGGACCGTCCTTGGTACGGGGCACTCGGTGTATAATGCGAGCATGTCTACCAATACAATCATTGCAGCGGTTATTTTAGTAGTAGGGGTTATCGGTTTCGCACTTGGAGGAAAACACGTGTCTCGTACCGAGCCTGTAACGCTAGGGCAAAAGGCGATTGTTGAGCAGCAATCCGACGCGGCTGTCGCAACATCCTCGCGTGTGTCGGTGTCTACGTCGGGTAACAAGAAACTTGCTCCCGTTATGGTTGGTGTAGCATCTTCGACCGCCCCCTCGCTTACCAAGAAAGTCTCATACGCGAGTGATTTTCCTGCGGAGGCGCGTCCGATTATTGAGAAAAAAATAGCGGATTTGCGCGCGACGCTCGCCAAGAATTATGAGGACTACAGCGCGTGGCTCAACGTGGCGATCTATTACAAGCAGGCGGGGGACTACGCACAAGCAGAGGCGGTGTGGTTATATTTGGCCACACTGCATCCTGACGACGCGGTGTCTCGACACAATCTCGGCGATTTGTACGCACATTATCTCAAAGATTATCCGAAAGCGGAGACATACTACCAACAGGCAATTGCCATCAAGCCAGAGAGCGCGACGGATTATCTTGCTCTGTCGGAATTGTATCGTTACTCATACAAACAAAACACGTCGGCAGCGGTTGATATCTTGAAACAAGGGATTGCGCACGTCCCAGAGCCGCAAGTCGAGGACATAAAAAATGCTCTCGCGGTACTGCAACAAAAGACGATATGAAACGCAGTCCTTTCGGTTCGTTTATACGATTTAGCGTCGGATTCGTGACGTTTGTTGGTGTCAGTTTGTGTGCGACGCTCTTTACGGCAGAGCAGGTGAAATTGCAGGAGCAACAAAAGGCTGCGTCTGCGGCGTTACTTCAGCTAATTGCACATAATTGACGAATATCGTATACTCGCGCGGTCAGGCTAGAGACAGCGAGTCCCCGAGCATTGTTGAGGGGTTCATTCCGAAAGGAGCTTGCCGAGGTCGAATCACGCCTGGGTTAGTAGACATAAGCCAATTTCACATGGCAAAGACAAAAGAACAGAAAGCTGAAATCATAGCCAAGCTTGAGACTGCGTTCAAGAGCGCGACTTCTGCGGTGTTTGTTGGTTTTACGAAAGTGACCGTCGCCGATGAGTCGTTGATGCGCCGAGATCTGCGCGGTAAGGGAGTATCGTACTTTGTAGCCAAGAAAACACTCATTCGTCGCGCGCTCGAAAATCTTGGGCATGCACACGCGGAACTTCCGCTCGAAGGAGAGGTTGCGGTTGCCTACAGCAATGCGGAAGACACCACAACACCCGCGCGTCTCATTCATGAGTTTGGCAAGAAGCTCGCCGACAAGCTCTCGATACTTGGGGGTCTTTTTGAGGGCGCGTTGGTTGGAGAGATTCAGATGCGAGAGATAGCGACGATTCCGCCGATGTTGGTGCTTCGCGGCATGTTTGCGCAGGTGATCAATTCGCCGCGCCAGCGGTTTGCGGTAGTGCTTAGCAAGGTGGCAGAGGTGAAATAATTACTTATATACATCCAATCCATACTTAAGATATGACACAAGAACAAATAATTGAGGCAGTCGAAAAAATGACTGTCTTAGAGCTCAACACGCTCGTAAAGGCGATTGAAGAGAAATGGGGAGTGTCGGCGGCAGCGGTCGCTGTTGCGGGGCCAGCGGCAGGCGCTGGAGCAGCAGAGGAAAAGACGGAATTCAACGTTGAGCTCACGTCGGCAGGCGAGCAAAAGATTGCGGTTATCAAGGTGGTCAAGGAGGCGCTTGCGCTTGGTTTGAAGGAGGCAAAAGACCTCGTTGAAAGCGCGCCCGCAATCCTCAAGACCGACGTGAAAAAAGAGGACGCAGAAGCGTGGAAAAAGAAGATCGAGGAGGCAGGTGGCAAAGTTACGCTCAAGTAACTTTGAAAACTGGCTCGGGAAGGGGTCGAGAAAAGGCGGCGGGGCGAAGCCCCGCCGCCTTTTGTTCGCGTTTCTCCAATCTGTGGTACCATACCGCCGATGCATCAAGACTTTTTAGCACTTTTTTTGGGCGGTCAGAGGCGTGCGCGTGTATTGCGTGTGTTTGTGTTCAATCAAGTCGATTCCTTCACGGTAGCCCAAGTAGCCAAGAGGGCGAGTGTTTCTTCGCATGTTGCGCTGGAAGAAATGCGCGCTCTCGAACGGGCTGGAATTATCAAAAAGGGCGTGTTTTCTATTCAAGTAGGCGAACGCACTCATAGAATCGAAGGAAAACAGAAAGAACAAATGTGGACTCTCGATCAGGAATGTGTGCACGCACGGGCGGTGTCGTCTTTTGTGCACGAAGTGTCTCCTGCGCACGGTGAATCCATTGTCGCAAAGCTCAAGTCGTCTGGAAGGCTATCTGCCGTGATACTCTCGGGTGTTTTTATGGGTGATGGTACGCGACCAGCTGATCTCGTGATCGTTGCCGATTCACACAACGAGAAGCGCCTTGAGCGTGCAATTCGTGATCTCGAACCAGAACTGGGTAGAGAAATACGCTACGCGGTGTTTTCTACGCCTGAATTTCGGTATCGATTGACGGTGCACGATCGCTTGATTCGCGATACGCTCGATTATCCGCATCTTGTGTTGCTCGATAAAGCGAAACTCTTGTGATGAGTGATGGTGTGTTGCGGCGCGTCCGTTTCGCGCCGTCGCGCTGCAAAGACCTCGTCGAACATGTCGTGAGGGGATAGGCACTTGTCTATCCACATGGTGAGCATATGAAAACACTCATGCGATTGACCAATGGTACAATGTATCTATTGGCAATGAAGGGTCGAAACTTTTTTGCTTATCAAATTAGCTAATTTTTAAAGTTCATTATGATATTGAGTCAATCAGCAAATGTAATCGAAAGTTCGTTCGCCGATTTGTGGTTTGCGACAGTGCAGTTCATTCCTGCAATCATAGCGGCGGCAGCTATATTTTTTATCGGATGGGTGTTTGGTGTTGTCTTGTATCGTATTGTCGAACAGGTCGCCGATGTATTGAAGATAGATGAGGTACTGAAAGCGGCAGGTGTTGAAGATATGGTAAAATCAGCCGGATTCAAGCTCAATGTTGGTCGTTTTATCGGGACGCTTGTGCAGTGGTTTGTGGTCATTGTATTTCTCGTTGCGGCACTCAATGTGCTCGGTCTCAACATCGTAACCATGTTTCTTGCGCAGGTCGTGTTGCGTTATATCCCACAGGTGATCGTGGCAGTGCTCATTCTTGTGTTGGCGGCGATTGTTGCCGACACCGTGAAGAGAGTTATCGCCGGATCTGCTCGTATGACGGGGGCGCACTCGGGTAATCTGGCAGGGACGGTAGCAAAATATGCAATTTGGATCACAGCGGTTTTGGCGGTGTTCAATCAGCTTGGCGTTGCGTCCGAATTCGTCCAGACCTTGTTTACAGGACTCGTGGTTGCGCTTGCAATCGCGTTTGGTCTTGCGTTTGGACTAGGCGGGAAAGATGCAGCTGCGCGCATTATCGAACATGTGCGTGAAGAGGTATCGCATCACTAGTGTGTAGCAAGCTGGGGTGGTTTGTGAGGCGGCGTGTCGAGTACAGACACGCCGCCTCGTGTTTGGTATGATAGGCACACATGCAGGCAGTCATTCTCGCGGCAGGTCGTGGTACGCGTATGGGCGCACTCACCGAAGGTACACCGAAAGTCATGCTCGAGGTTGTAGGTAAACCGTTACTCCAGCACAAGCTCGATGCGCTTCCAGCATCTATCGATGAGGTGGTTATCGTCGTGGGATATCTCGGCGGTGTCATTCACAGATACTTTGGCGGAGAATACAACGGCAAGCACATCCTTTACGCTGAACAAGAGAATCCTGTCGGCGGCACTGCAGAGGCGCTCTGGAAAGCAAAAGGAGTACTCGAAAAAAAATTTGTCGTCATGAACGGTGATGATCTTTATGCAGCAGAAGACATAGCATCATGCACGCAATACGAATGGGCAATGTTGGTGCAGGAACGCGACCCGTTGTGTACAGGAGGAAAGGTGGTAACGGATGCGCGTCATCGCATTCGTTCAATCGAAGAAGGTACACACGAAGGAAAGGGATTTATCAACGCAGGGCTCTATGTGCTGGACACGCGTATCTTCGATCTGCCACTCGTGCCAAAAGCAGCAGGCAGCGCGGAGTACGGACTTCCTCAAACGATGATGCAAGCCGCCAAGAGCATCGCCATCACCGCCGTTCCCGCTCATTTTTGGCTTCAAATCACCTCTCCAGACGACCTCAAAAAAGCCGAGGAAATACTTATGAAAGTATAGGTTTTTCTATTCACATCCTATCCACGCATTGTCCACCAAAATGATACGGATGGGAAATTTGACACGTACAGAGTGCTCGCGTATACTCGCCGCTACGTATGGTGATTGAAAAGAGCTTCACGAAGTGGCATAGGTAGCCGAGGTGAAAGCCCCAGCGACCGAGCCGCTTCAAAGCGGCTTTTTCTATCCCGTACGTACAGACCTTTGACATACGAAGAACGACGAAAAAAGAAAGAAAGCATCGACTCGAAAGAGTCGGTGTGAATCAACATCGTTTATCCGGTTCAGTCTTATCCGGATAAACGCAGGAATCCATACGTCGAAAGGCGTGTGGACGAGCAAAATAATGAATTGAATTGATACATAAAGAAAGTGAAGCTCCACAAGACGACACATGCGGTTGTCGTGGAGTGAGCGCGGTTCTTAGAATTCCTGTCAGGAGTTCTGAGTAAGGGCGTGTGGTGGATGCCTAGACT
This sequence comes from uncultured bacterium, assembly GCA_903824595.1. Taxonomy (GTDB): domain Bacteria; phylum Patescibacteriota; class Minisyncoccia; order Phycocordibacterales; family UBA2100; genus UBA10103. The sequence goes on along the minus strand of CAIJXH010000011.1, from coordinate 8,279 downwards.
GAAGAAGGCGATGAAGGACGCGGCTAAGCTGCGATACGCTTCGGGGAGCTGCCAAGCAAGCTTTGATCCGGAGATTTCCGAATGGGGCAACCCTATCGAGCAACCCTCGATAACTTCCTAACGTAACGGTATGGAAGAGCAGACCTCGGGAAGTGAAACATCTCAGTACCGAGAGGAAAAGAGACCAATAGGTATTCCCTGAGTAGCGGCGAGCGAAACGGGAAAAGCACAAACTCAGCTACTATGTTTGTCGACAAGAGCAATCTTGAAAACAAACATTGTGGATGGGGGTAATAAGGCTACAGCGCTGGCAACAGGTAGAGTCACAAAAGCTTAGGTAGTGGAATGTGCTGGAAAGCACGACTCCAAAGGGTAATAGTCCCGTACACGAAACCAAGGCATCTCTATGGCTGTAGTTCTTGAGTAACTCGAGACATGAATGGCTCGGGTGAATTCGCCGGCACTAACCGGTAATGCTACATACTTCTTCAGATCGATAGTGAACTAGTACCGTGAGGGAAAGGTGAAAAGAACCCCGGTGAGGGGAGTGAAATAGAACTGAAACCACATGTCTACAAGGAGTAGAAGAGGTTGCAAGACCTCGACTGCGTGCCTATTGAAGAATGAGCCAACGAGTTGATGCGTGCGGCTTGGCTAAGTGCTAAAAGCATGGAGCCGCAGCGAAAGCGAGTGTGAATAGCGCGTTTGTCGCACGTATCAGACCCGAAGCAACGTGAGCTACCCATGAGCAGGCTGAAGTTTGTAGAAATACAGATGGAGGGCCGAACCCTTGGATTGTGCAACATCCTGGGATGACTTGTGGGTTGGAGTGAAAAGCTTATCGAACGTTGTAATAGCTGGTTCTCTCCGAAAGAGCTTTCGGGCTTGCGTCGTATGTTCCCTTTGGGGGTAGAGCACTGGAAGAAGCGGATAGGTCGAAAGACCACTGCCTCTATCAAACTCCGAATACCAAAGGTTAGAGTATGGCAGTTAGACCGTGGGGGCGAAGCTCCACTGGTCAAAAGGGAAACAGCCCAGATCGCCGTCTAAGGTCCCTAAATCTACGCTGAGTGCAAGGAAGGAGGTGAGATTTCACAGACAGTCAGGATGTTGGCTTAGAAGCAGCCACCATTCAAAGAAAGCGTAACAGCTCACTGACTTAGAGATCTTGCGCCAAAAATGATCGGGGCTAAGCGTAGTACCGAAGACGCGGATGTATGTTCTCGCAAGAGAACATGCGTGGTAGGAGAGCGTTCTGTTCGCGATGAAGGCAAAGGGGTGACCCATGCTGGAGCGTACAGAAGTGAAAATGTTGGCACGAGTAACCGCAATGCGAGTGAGATTCTCGCACGCCGAAAGAACAAGGTTTCCTTCGCAATGGAGATCATCGAAGGGTTAGTCGGTCCTAACAGGATGGCGAATGCCGCACTGGATGGACACACGGTTAATATTCCGTGACTTGAGTATTGAATGATGGAGGGACGGAGTGCTGTAGTGTGAGCCCCTTATTGGATTGGGGTTTGTGCCATGATTGTGCCTCGCAGGTAAATCCGTGAGGTAAATGAAAGTGGAGCAGAAATGTGGAGGCTTCGGCTGACATAGATTTACGCAAGCGCGCTTCCAAGAAAAACTTCTACGTATATCAATGCTTGAACCGTACCGCAAACCGACACAGGTGTTCAGGGCGAGTAGCCCAAGGCGAACGAGTGAGAGATCCCCAAGGAACTCGGCAAAAAAGCGACCGTACGTTAGCAATAAGGTCTGCCCTGTTACTCGCAAGAGTGGCGGGGCCGCAGAGAATTTTTCCCAACCGACTGTTTACCAAAAACACAGCTCCCTGCAAACTCGTAAGAGGAAGTATAGGGGGTGATGCCTGACCAATGCCGGAAGGTCAAATGCGGTCGGTCCTATGGAGCAATCTGTAGGGCTGGCGCTGCATAAGCCCCGGTCAATGTCGGCGATAACTATAATCGTGAACTCGCTACGCCTGCGCTAAGCAGGACAAGAGTAGGGCGATTGTAAAATTCGACTAAATGCTGGAACAACTGTTCCTTCAATGGATGCAGAGCATGCGCTACCGAATAGGTGACAATGCGCATGGGCAGTCAATCAGCAGGAAAGACTTGTGCGCCAATGTGGCAAATAAAAAACCACAATGGAACAAAACAAAAAAGAACTAAGCCGGATTCTTGCCAAATTCAAAGGCAAGGAGAAGGCGTTGCAATATTATCTGGCAGGATTCGCAGATGGAGAAAGTAGTTTCTCTGTGGCGATCATCAAACACCCAACGCTTGCGCTTGGCTGGATGATCAATCCTTGTTTCCAGGTATATCAGCATGAGAAGCATCGAGAGATTCTTGAAGTGTTCAAATTCGTTTTCAACGAAGGAAGCATTTATAGAAAATCCGGTGTGCATCCCGTACTCAACTACAGCATCAATTCGATGCGTGGCATACGGGAGAAGGTGATTCCTTTTTTCGAGAAGCATCCGCTGATCGTAAAGGAGGAAACATTCAAAACGTTCTGCGCCATCGTGGAAGCGATGGAGCGAAAAGAACACTTGACGATTCAAGGGTTCAAAAAAGTCGTTGACATGGCGTACGCCATGAATCAACAAGGTAAGGGGCGAAAGCACTCGAAAGAGGAAATCTTCGCCACGTTACCGAAAACTTAACAACGCGCACAAGAATCCTCAGAGACTACACGTCGAACCGCGCGCCACAGCGCGGATGATATAGTCCAATCCTCATGGCGACATGAGGTACAAGCTTCGGAGAAGTCCGACATGCCTAAGGTAGCGAAATTCCTTGTCTGGTAAGTTCAGACGCGCACGAATGGTATAACGAGTTGGGAACTGTCTCGGGGATTTGCTCGGTGAAAATACAAGGGCGGTGAAGATGCCGCCTTCCTGCAGCTAGACGAAAAGACCCCAGAAGCTTTACTGTAATTTGGTATTGGATATACGGGTGCGCTGCGTAGCGTAGGTGGGAGGATTTGAAGCATGAGTCTCGGCTTATGTGGATCCGTCAATGCAACACCACCCTTCGTTTCTGTATGTTCTAACCTCTTGAGCGAAACTCAAGAGAGACAGTATCTGATGGACAGTTTCGGTGGGGCGCTGTCCTCCTAAAAAGTAACGGAGGAGTCTATTAAGGTCACCTAGGCGCGAATGGAAACCGTGCCGATAGCGTATTGGCAAAAGGTGGCTTGACTGCGAGACGTACATGTCAAGCAGGCGCGAAAGCGGAGCAAAGTGAACCGACTCTCCGCATTAGATGCGGGAGAAGATTAACGGATAAAAGTTACTCTGGGGATAACAGGCTAGTACTGCCTAAGAGTCCAAATCGACGGCAGTGTTCGGCACCTCGATGTCGGCTCATCTCATCCTGGGGCTGGAGAAGGTCCCAAGGGTATGGCTGTTCGCCATTTAAAGAGGTACGTGAGCTGGGTTCAAACCGTTCAGCATCTCAAAGAAAGTTGGGAGATTGAACGGTTTGAACCCCGAGGTAAAAGACATATTCACGGCGGTCTCTTCTAGTAATAGAAGAGTAAGAAGTTGACTATATCGGTGAATAACCTTGCGATGACAAACTGTCATATGTTAGGATAATACCGAGGGAAGTCGCACATGAAATTAAGATCAACAGAACGAGCATACATTGCCGGCTTCTTAGACGGCGATGGAAGCATCTATGTCCAAGCGAAGAAAAACGATACATATCGGTATGGCTATCAAGTCGCACCGGCGATCGTCTTCTTTCAATCAGCAAAATCAGCAAGACTCTTTCGAGGGTTCCACGAGTTGCTGAATCTTGGATCAATGCGGAAACGCAAAGACGGTGTTACTGATTGACGGTTATCGAGATCTGAATTACTCAAAAAAGAGAAATGTGTTGACCCCGTAGAGACTACACGTCAGCCACCCGACTCTTGCAAAAGAAGGGTGAAGATATAGTCCAAGTGTAAAACAAGATCATTACATAGCGTGAGACAGGTTGGTCTTAATCTGCTGCAGGCGTTGATTCTTGAGGAGATTTGTTTCTAGTAAAGTATTGCTACTTCGGGGAGAGATCCCCGATGACAATGCGGCTTATAACGGTGGAGTCTAATTCGCGCCCGTTCCGAGAAGAACTTGTTCACAGGTCCGTGTGCAAGTGATTCGCTTGAGGACCGGAACGTGATACGATAATACCGTGGGAAGTCGATCTGACACTGATTCGGCATACATCGCAGGGTTTCTTGATGGCGATGGCAGCTTGATGTTGCAGGTGAAATCGCGCGCGGACACAAAACGCGGGGTGCGGTTCATGGCAACTATCTGCCTCTATCAAGATACTCGGCATGAAAAGCCGCTTCTGTGGATACAAAAACGACTGGGTATCGGATACATCTCGCGCAGAAATGACGGGATGACCGAGTTCCGTGTGAATGGATTTGAACAGGTAAGAGATATTCTTACCACGCTCAAACCGTTTATTCGATTCAAGGCGAAGCAGACACAAGCAATGATAGATGCTTGCGCGCTGCTTTCGCAAAAATTCATTCGTGATATGTCCAAGAAAGAGTTGCGAAAGCTGGTAACACTCATGTTCATTATTCGAACAGAGAATTACAAAAGTCGAAGCACTCTAACAAAAGAAGATGTGAATCGTGTGTTGGGTTTGACCCCGTAACGACTGTACACTCAGTGTACGACTTATACGCAGAGGAATCAGTCCTTTGAGACTGACTGCTCGTATAGGTAAGATGCCGCCGCCCTCGCCACGTCAAACGTGGACGGGCGAAGATATAGTCTGTGCTCCGAGAAATCGGGGAATGAACGACGAGAGGACCGAAATGAACTGACCTCTGGTCTGGGGGCTGTACCGCCAGGTGCATCGCCCCGTAGCTATGTCGGGAACGGATAACCGCTGAAAGCATCTAAGCGGGAAGCCAACTCCAAGATAAGGAATCGTTATAGACTCGTGGGAGATGACCACGTTGATAGGCACTAGGTGGAAGTCTCGTAAGGGATTGAGCCGAGGTGTACTAATAGGTCGATAGAACTCTCGACAGGAATTGTGAGAGTCGCGCAAACTTTCTTTTTTCTTTTTTCATCATGCCGCACGGCGTGAAGTCGTTCTTCGTGTTAGAAGACAGAAGTATTCTTTGAATATTCTGTGTTGGTGCTTGTAGGAATAGAGGTACGCCTCATATTTCTAGGTGCATTGATGCGTATGTTCGTTGAATATTCTGTGTTGGTGCTTTGTCGGAGGGGGTACACCCGTTCTCATTCCGAACACGGCAGTTAAGCCCTCCAGAGCCGATGGTACTCGCAAGGGGAGAGTAGGCAGGCGCCAACACAGAGTATTCAAGCACGTGCAATGCGTATGGTTTTGCGTTGTGGGTTTTGCACGTATAATTCCCCCTATGTCATGGGCGACACATAGGAAGCATATGTATAGCATGGGGATTTTCACACTTCTTGTCGTTGGTATCGGAGTGCCTCTTGCGTTTGCGTTGCATCACACGCCCACGTGCTTTGATGGTGTCCAAAATCAAGGCGAGACAGCGATCGACAAGGGCGGACCGTGCGCGATACTCGATGAGCAATCGTTGTCGCCCGTATCTGTGCTGTGGGCGCGCAGTTTTTTGATACGTCCCAACAGTCGTGGTGGCGGCGTGTATTCAGCGGTCGCGTATGTAGAAAATCTCAACAAAAACGCAGCTATCCGTCGTCTCTCCTATCGAGTCGGTCTGTATGATGATGAAAATGTGCTTGTGGGGGAAAGAGTCGGAGTAACGTTTGTCATGCCTGGCACCATTACTCCCATTTTTGAAACGGGCATTGATTCTGGATATCGCACGGTTGCGCATACGTATCTCGACATCACCAATGCGCCCGTGTGGGAGCGGGCCGAGAACAGTGCATCTTCGATTCGGGTGCGTAGCATGAGTGTTATTGATATCACGCATCCGCGACTTGACGTGGCTATTGAAAACAAATCAGTGATCGATGCCGAGAAGCCATCGTTTGTGGTTGTGCTGTTCGATGCGTCTGGTAATGCGTTTTCTGCATCTGCAACGGCTCTTCCAAACATACGCGGCGGTGACACGCAGTCAATTGTATTTACGTGGCCGTCCGCGCTTCCGTCGATAGTCGGTCGTATCGATGTACTGCCTCGCATGGAGCCTCGGATGCTCAAATAGACATGTTGTTTCGATTGAAACGGGCGACGGAATCAGTCGCGTCCTCATCTATTGACTGGACGCTCTTGATAGCCGCACTCTCTATTTCCTTGTGCGGATTGGTCACCATGCACTCGTTCTCTGCAGAGAATGCTTTTTTTGAAAAACAGGTCGTGTGGATTTGTGTTGCACTATGCGTGTTCTTTGTGGCAAGCGTGCCACCGTATACACTGCTGCGTCGCACGTCGGTTGTGATGACGTTGTTTGTTGGTTCTGTCACTCTGCTTGCGCTCATTTATGTATTTGGGTCGATCATTATGGGCTCTCAAAACAGGTTCAATCTCGGATTTTTCTTCATGCAGCCTTCCGATCCCGCGAAGATTGTTCTGGTAATCGTGCTTGCAAAATATTTCTCGCGTCGCCACATCGAAATCGCGCACATACGACACATTCTTGTGTCAGGGACGTACGCTTTTATTATCTTTGTGCTCGTATTTTTCCAGCCCGATTTTGGGAGCGCGATCATTATAGCGGCGACATGGTTTGGGATGGTGCTGGTCGCGGGTCTTTCATGGAAACATCTCGGTATCCTTACGTTATCCGCGATGATCGTATTTGCGGGACTGTGGCACTACGGGCTCCATCCGTATCAGAAACAGCGCGTGCTTACGTTTTTGCATCCGCTTGCGGATATCCATGGCACGGGATACAACGCGTATCAATCTACCGTTGCGGTAGGGAGTGGAGAGGTGGTGGGCAAAGGCATTGGGTATGGCACGCAATCCAAACTCGAGTTTCTTCCTGAATATCAAACCGATTTTATCTTTGCAGCGTATGCAGAAGAATGGGGGTTTGTCGGCGTGGTGCTTTTGTGCGGATGTTTTTTGATACTTATTATACGCATTCTTGTCGGCGCGGCGGGTAGCACAGATAATTTTGATGCACTTTTTGCCGCTGGTATTGCGTTGTATTTTATTGCGCAGATCACGGTGCATATGGGGATGAATCTCGGGTTGCTTCCCATTACAGGCTCTACGTTGCCGTTTATGAGTTACGGCGGTTCGCATCTCGTAACCGAATATTTCGCGCTCGGCATCCTCATGAGCAACCGTCGTAACGCGAGAGGTGCTCTTAGGGTGCGAGACGAAACAGAGCTCCTTGGACTTGTTTGATCGGAAATGGGGTGTTGGTACGCGTGAGGTTATCCTCACCGCGTTCCTTGCGTTGAGGTGGGGGGGGTGCCATAATCGCGATATTACTATGGTGCGTCATATCTATAGCTATTTATGATTAGAAGACTTGCATTATCAATGATCGGAATCGTTATGCTCGCAGCCCCTGTGCTTGCATCGGCAGACCAAAGAAGTGATCTCATTGTACAGCTCCAGGCACAGGTCCAGCAGTTACTCGCTCAAATTGCGAGATTGTCGAATGGACAAAGCATAAGCACGGCTTCTTGCGTCGACCTTTCAGAAAATCTATCGACCGACGATGTCGATGAAAGTAGCAATGGCGAAGTGACGAAGCTCCAGCAGTTCCTCGCTCAAGATGCCGCGATATATCCAGAAGGAAAAATTACCGGCTACTTTGGTCCTGCCACGATGCATGCTGTGCAGCGCTGGCAAGCATCGCACGGGCTCGTCTCTTCCGGCGACCCTGATTCTACCGGCTATGGATTTGTTGGTACGAAAACGAGAGCAGCAATGAGATGCGCCGCCACCGCTTCAAATACCACCAGCACCACCGCCACCGCTACCACTGTCAGTACAAACAACCAAGCTGCAACTCAAACATCAAACTCTGTAAATGGTATGACAAATCCTGTCACCATAAGCTCTTTCACTGTATCGACTACAACAATAGTTCTTGGGGGATCGATATCGTTTGATTGGAGTTCCAATTTGACCCAAAACGACATTTCTTATTACGGAGGAGGTTGCTGGCTTACTGGTTTTGTGGGCAACACTAAATATTACGTCACCAAACAGGTGGCTGCTGCAAATGGGCATATGACATATACACCATATGTCCCAGGATCATACGCGTTTACCTTGACGTGTAGTTCTGGGGGTAAAGACGGTTCGCCCACTGCACAGAATCAGGTAACCGTG
>CAIJXH010000010.1 GCA_903824595.1 uncultured bacterium | reverse complement strand
TGAACGTGGCAACTGGAAGACCGTCGAGCGCTATGTTGCAAATCAAGGCAAGGGAAAGACGGACAACCCCGCACAACTCAAACTCTGGCACTAGCCCGCGCTCCGATCATACTCCGCCCCTTTGGGGCGGAGTGGTTGATTCGAGGGCTGTGATGGTACTTAACGAGGTAGTATAGTTGGGCGACAGGCATACCATTACATACTATGTCCACCCAACACGAAACTATCGAGTTCATCATTGAGAAGCTTGGGGATCCGAAGGTGTTTACGGCGCGGGCGATGTTTGGCGAGTATGCACTGTATGCCAAGGGCAAGGTGGTCGCTCTCGTGTGTGACGACCAACTGTACGTGAAGATACTGCCTGCGAGTAGCGCGCTTGAGACGCTCTGCGAAAAAGACGCACCGTATCCCGGTGCCAAGCCGCACTACGTGGTGGAAGAATCCCAGCTTTCAAGTATCGAACATCTGCCCGACATCCTTCTCGACATTGCCTCGTCGCTTCCGGCAAAAAAGAAAAAGAGGAAAGGGAAGTAATGGTTACTATAAAGCATCGTAACGATTACAATGGCAGCGCGCTATGTACTTCGTCTATCTCCTCCAATGCAAAGACGGATCACTCTACACCGGTATCACCAATGATGTGTCGCGCCGACTCCGGCAACATCGCGCAGGATCGGGAGCGGCGTATACGCGCGCGAAGAAAGTCGACAAACTTTTATATACTGAACAGGCAAAAAGTCGCAGCGCGGCTCTCGTTCGTGAGGCGGAGATCAAGAGGTGGAGCAGGCAGAAGAAGCTTGATTTGGTGGGGCGGGGGCGTGAGGGGGCAGGATTTGATACTATGATCGTATGGTCATAAAGCTTGCGGGAGGTACGGTACATTCACTGCCGCAGGATTTGCGGCGAGCAGACTACCAAACTCTTGTTGCATTTTTTGCAGCTTCGGCGCGATGATGATCTGGCAGTATCCCTGATTTTTGTTCTTTGTATGGAAGTATTCATGACTTTGAAAACAGAGATGATCCATCTCTCATGGTGTGTAGTATACTAACGTAAATTATGCAAGCCTACTCATGGTACTCCCTACTCATCAAGCCTTCGTGGGCGCCGCCCTCGTGGCTCTTTGGACCGGTGTGGACGGTGTTGTACGCGATTATCGCGATATCGTTCGGTACCGTGTTTTACAAAGTTGCGACGAGGCAGCTGTCGTGGATGGTCGCGTTGCCGTTTGCACTCAATCTTGTGTTCAATTTCGCATTCACACCGATTCAGTTCGGTCTCAAAAATAATCTCCTTGCTGCCGCGGACATTGTGCTTGTGGTGGGGACGCTTACGTGGGCGCTTTTCGCACTCTGGCATGCGTCGCCGGATATGCACTGGGTGGTGTATGCCAACATTCCGTATCTTGTGTGGGGGACATTCGCGCTGTGTTTGCAATTCACCATTACGTATCTCAATCGGATATGAAAATTATTCTCGCAATCATCGCAACGATGATAGGAGTCGTCGCATTCTATTTCTACACACGAGATATCGTGCGCGGACGGACGCGTCCTCACACATACACATGGCTTATTTGGGCAATGACGCAAGGTATTTCTGTTGCGGGGATGTGGTATGGCGGAGGTGGGTGGGGCGTACTCAATCTTTTTTGTGGGTGGCTCTTTGTGTGCGGTGTATTAGTGCTTTCGCTTGCATATGGTACCCGCGACATAACCATGTCCGATACGGTGATGCTTGTCGCTGCTCTCGTGGCTATATATGTGTGGTGCGGGTTGAAGAATCCGTTACTTGCCGTATGTGTTGCAACAGGAATCGATCTTGTGGGGTATGTTCCTACGTTTAGAAAATCGTATGAGGATCCGTGGAGCGAATCGGCAGGCACATGGATGGCATTTGCCGTATCTGGTGGTATTGCGATTGCGGCTCTGAATGCGTACACGTTTCTCACGCTCACGTATAGCGTGTCTATTGCGTGTGCCAATCTCGCGCTTGCGATTATGTGCGTTGTAAGACAGAGGCGCCATACTTGATCATTGTCGTAAGAATAGTAGGATGTCCGCACCCTATGACAGAAACGCACGATCTTGTCGGTTTTATCCTTGAGCGTAACGCGATGCAAAGCCGTGAATTCTGCTCGCCTGGCGCAGCGCTTGCACGTCGTTTGTATCGAGCACAGCATCCGAGCGAGATTATCGCGCTCAAATGCATGGATGGTCGGCTCAATCTTTCGGTTATGACCAATACGCCACCGGGCATTATCAAGCCGTATCGCAACATTGGCGGTAAGTTTGATCTCGGGTGGCCGTTTTTCGGAAGACTTATTCTTGATGATGTTGAATATTCTGTATCGAAAGGACGCCCGACCATTGTGTTGTCGACCTATCATTTCTCGAAAGGCGACACGCATCGCGGTTGTGCGGGGCATGGGTACGACACGCATGCCGCACGTACTGAAGCAATGCGTTTGAGCTGCCAATTTACGGATGCGTTTGGTTCTAAATATGAAGCCGTATGGCCGCTTGTGGTCGGTATCGAAACCGATGAGGGCGGTCTTGTGTTCCATGGGGCAGGTGAAAGATTACTCGATATAGCTGCACACGTTGACGCGGATGTCGAACATCTGCACACAGAATTTCGTCATTTGTATCCAGCCGTACCAGATTCACTTCTAGAAGATTTACTCCCGATCGTTATTGGTAATCAGCGTTACGTGCGCGATATGCGTGCGCAAAAGCGTCCCGTGATTGACTTAGAGCATCGCGAGCAAATTATTGCCGTTGGTCGTGGATTTGATTGGTTGCATTTGCCGAACCGCGCGCTCATGATCGGTCCGTATGATCCGCAGTGGGAACATGCCGTTGCTGTTGCGGGAGGTATCGTTATCAACAACATGAACACGAAAAGAATCCCGTCCGAGTGCGGCGCGCTGCTTCTGGTGTCTGCTCCGTTTCGTGCCATCGGGGCCGATCAGGGTGTGGCGATAGAGAAAGCGCTCTTTCTCGCGCATGAAGCACATCGCGTGTTGGCAGAACAAGTTCCCGCAATCATCGGTACGCTCAAGACTCTTGTAGGGACGGTTGACATGAATACGCGGCATTTTCATGTACTGAAAGATGTTGTATTTGCGTCATCACTTGGTAGCATTGAGTCTCATGGTAATGAGTAAAAAGAATAGAGAAGGTGTATTGCGTCGTGTGACATGGGTTGCGGTGTCGGGAGGATTTGATCCTTTACATGTGGGGCACGTGAGAATGTTCAAAGCTGCGCGAAAACTCGGCGACAAATTGGTGGTCATTCTCAACAACGATCATTGGCTTCGTGCAAAAAAAGGGTACTCGTTTATGCCGCAACATGAGCGACGCGAACTCATTCTCGCGTTTCCGTTTGTCGATCGCGTTGTTATTACGTCGCATCGAGCGCGTGATCCTGATACGAGTGTGGTGCGCGAGTTGTCCCGATTGAGACCGTCTATCTTCGCAAATGGCGGCGATCGTAAGAAAGAAAATACGCCCGAAGACGCCGCGTGTGAACAGCTCGGCATACGTCAGCGATATGGTGTAGGTCGCGGAGGGAAAATCCAATCGTCATCATGGATGATTCAGAATGCATGTACGGTACTCACCAAAAAAAACGGTGTTGATATTGCATGAGCATTTCATCTGGTAGAATGGGCGACATGTCGCTACTTGAAAAAACGTTACGATGGATCGTGCTTGCGGGAATTTTCGTACTCCCGTGTATTGTGTTTATTAAAGCAGACTCATTGTTTTTCCCTTATATAACGGGCAAGAATTTTGCATTTCGTTTGATTGTTGAAGTTATCACGGGCGCATGGCTTGCTCTCGCAATCACGCTACCCGAGTATCGCCCGCGTCGCTCGTGGTTGCTTGCTGCCTTTTCACTATTTGTGTGCATCATCGCGATTGCTGATGCTCATGGCGCATACCCGTTCAAGAGTTTTTGGAGTAACTATGAGCGCATGGATGGCTGGGTAACGCTTGCGCATCTGTACGCATATGTTGTGGTGGCTATGAGTATGATGAATACCGAGGTGTTGTGGCGACGCTTATTGCAGGTGTCGCTGGGTGAATCTGTGCTGATGGGTATGTATGGTTTGTTGCAAATAGCGGGTAAAGCCAATCTTGCGCCCGGCTTTTCTTCGACGAGTCGTATTGATGCGACGTTCGGTAATCCGATTTATCTGGCGGTGTACATGCTTTTCCACGTGGGTATCGCGGCTCTTTTGTTGGCGCGGACGTGGGGTAGTGAACAATCGACCCATGTACGATGGCGCGATGGTCTATTGTATGGTTTTGTCATAACGCTAGATACGCTCGTACTGTTTCTCACGGGCACGAGAGGCACGATGCTCGGATTCTTTGTGGGTGTTGTGTGCGCTATTGGCGCGTATGCATGGTCATCGCGGTCTCGTGTTGCGTGGAAGGTGATGGGTATTGGTATAGGGATCGTGTTGATCGGTGCGGGTGTCTTGGTGGCGGCAAAAAACACATCCGTGGTGCGCGATGTAGGATTTCTCAATCGTCTCTCGACCATCTCTCTATCAGACCCTACCGTACACGCACGACTTCTCAATGTAACTATTGCCTTGAAAGGATTTGAGGAACGCCCACTTCTTGGGTGGGGACAAGAAAATTATGCACTCGTGTTTGATACATATTACGACCCGCGCATGTATGATCAGGAGCAATGGTTCGATCGAGTGCACAATGTGATATTTGATTGGCTCATTGCGGGAGGTCTTCTTGGGTTGTGCGGATATCTGTCGCTGTTTGCAAGCGCGCTGTGGATACTATGGCGTTCACCGTCGTTTCTTCTGGCAGAGAAGAGTGTTTTGACAGGAATAGGCGCGGCGTATTTCTTTCACGATTTGTTTGTGTTCGACAACATAGCAAGCTACATGCTTTTTGCGACACTGCTTGCGTATGTGGCGTGGCGCGCAAGCGAGTCGATGAATAGTGCTCGAATATGTATGGTATCGCTTGTTGCGCGCGATGCATTTCCTATTGTTGTTGCGTGCTCGATACTCGGTGTGTGGGGAGTGGCGTGGTTCGTCAACGCTGATGCGCTCGCCCAAAATAGAATGCTCATCCAAGCCATGAGTCTTCAGCGTGAGGGTCTTACAAAAAATCTTGCATATTTCAAGCAAGCAATCGAGTACGGCTCGTTTGGCACACAAGAAGCACGCGAACAGCTCGCAAATAATGTGTTGCGAATCGCGTCAGACCAATCCACTCCCGTTGATATACGAAATGCGTTTGGGCAAATGGCGATACAAGAAATGACCGCTATGCAACTCGCGTCTCCTCTCGACGCGCGGTTTCCGCTATTTCTCGGCATGGTGTATGAAGCGTATGGACAGAATAGTGCGGCGGTCGATGCTTTTGGCGAGGCTCTACAGCGTTCACCAAAAAAACAAACCATTCTTTACGAGATTGCATCAAACAAGCTCAAACTCAACGACCCTGTTGGTGCACTCGCCTCTTTCAAGCAGGCTTTTGAATTAGACGAGGATAATCTCGATGCGCGATTATACTACGCTATGCTTGCGATTCGTCTCGGCAAACAAAATGTGGCAGATCAGCTTCTTGGTCCCGTTATTGCATCGGGTAATGCTGCCGATCCTCGCATTATTGCGGCGTACGTTGCGGTCGGTGATTTTGCTCGAGCGGCAGAAGTACAATCGGCAAAAGTACGAAAATCACCGAATGATCCGCAGGGATATTTCATGCTGGCAAGCATATATTACGAGCATAAAGATATGGCGCACGCGATCGCGACGCTTCAAGCCGCAAAGGCGGCGGTGCCATCGATAACGGATCAGGCTGATACTTTCATACGTCAAATAAAAAACGGGACACTCGTGCACTAATTACGCGCTTGATTGAGATGCTGAATATGATACGCTTTGCATGTGGGTGCCACTGAAAGTTTGTGGTTCCGCAAAGAAAGTCGCCGAAGCACCGCTCTATGAGCGGTGTTCGGTTGTATGGGTATTGCGTATGGTATTATTTGAGATGGAAGGATATAGCGCGGAGGGCGGCGGCACTCACATAGACTTTCTACTTTGGAGCTCGCACCCGTCCTCCGCGGTGTATCTTTCATGCGCACAGTAGTGTTCGCAGAATATTTTTTCCAAGAGACTTCTTCGAACATGTCGTGAGAAAATACGTACAAAGTTATCCACACAATTGAAAATAAATTTCACACAATATTTTTTATAGTGCAATAATGAATGAGGAAACGCATTCACACGAAAATATTTTTCGTGCAGGTGCGGGTCGAAGTTACCACAAAACATAACTATTGATACTCGTATGGCAGCAAAGAAAAAGGTTGCAAAGAAGAAGGCGACAAAGAAGCGCCGCTAGTGTTTTGTGAAAAACCCCTCCGCACGGAGGGGTTTTTCACATATGCTATGCATGGTGCGCGTATCATTTTCTCGTACGAGAGGGCAGTCGCGTTTGTACGTGATTTGAGGTAGGATTGACGCATGAATCTTTTGAAAAGATTGTTTGGTGATGAGAATAGCGCCGCTCTTGCGCGAGCTCAATCTATTGTGCCGCGTGTAAATTCTCTTGAAGGCGCAATGATGTCTCTTTCTGATGACGCGCTCAAGGCAAAAACAATCGAGTTTCGAGATAGACTGGCGCGCGGAGAATCTCTCGACGAATTAGCTCCCGAAGCGTTTGCCGCTGTCCGCGAGGCGAGCCGTCGTACACTCGGGCAGCGTCATTTCGACGTCCAGCTTATCGGGGGTATTATTTTGCATCAGCGTGGCATTGCCGAAATGCGTACGGGGGAAGGGAAGACGTTGGTGGCGACACTCCCCGCGTATCTCAATGCGCTTGAGGCGAAAGGTGTGCATGTCGTAACGGTCAACGATTATCTCTCTCGTCGTGACGCGGTGTGGATGGGACAAATTTATCATGCGCTCGGCATGTCGGTTGGCGTCATCAATCACGAATCCTCGTATCACTATGATCCGTTGCACGAGTCGTCCGAAGAGGCGATTCAAGAAGATCGTGAACGTGATACGGTCGGCGGATTCAAGGTGCTGCAAGATTTTCTACGTCCTTGTTCGCGGCGTGACGCGTATGCCGCCGACATAACCTACGGGACAAACAACGAGTTTGGTTTTGATTATTTGCGCGACAATCTTGAATATGACGTATCAAATCTTAGACAGCGTTTACCTGAAGCTGGCGGGTATCATTTCGCGATAGTTGATGAAATAGACTCCATTCTTATTGATGAGGCTCGCACACCTCTTATTATTTCGGCGCCTGTTGCTGATGCGGGCCCGCTCTATCAGAAGTTTGCTGCTATTGCGGCGGCGCTGGTCCCTGTCACAGATTATGACATCGATGAGAAACAGCGACAGATTTCACTTACTGACGCGGGTATCGAGAAAGCGGAGAAAGAGCTCGGTATCGATAATATATACACCGATGCGGGTATCAAATTCGTCCACCATCTTGAGACTGCCGTACGCGCACGTGCACTCTATGAACGCGACAAGCAATACGTGGTGAAAGGTGGTGAGGTAATGATCGTCGATGAATTTACGGGGCGTATACAGCCAGGTAGGCGCTGGAGTGAGGGCTTGCATCAGGCGATAGAAGCGAAAGAAGGCGTGGCAATCCAGTCAGAGTCTCGTACGTTTGCCTCGATTACGTTCCAGAATTATTTTCGATTGTACACAAAACTGTCTGGCATGACAGGCACTGCCGCCACTTCTTCGGAAGAATTTTTCAAAGTGTATGGTCTCAATACAGTCGTCGTGCCGACCAACAAACCAGCAAAGCGCATTGATCACGATGATTTCATATTTCAATCAGAAGATGGAAAAATGCGCGCGATAGCCAAGAAAGTAAAAGAACTTCACGAACGCGGTCAACCTGTATTGGTAGGAAGTGTGTCGGTTGAGAAAAATGAGTTACTCTCGGCGTATTTTCGAAAGGAGCAAATTCCTCACGATGTATTGAATGCAAAACACCACGAGCATGAAGGGGAGATCATCGCGCAGGCGGGTAGGAAAGGGGCGGTTACCATTGCCACCAATATGGCAGGGCGTGGAGTTGACATAAAGCTTGGCGGTAACCCAGGGTCGGATGATCGTTATGAAGAAGTGAAGCGATTGGGCGGACTCTTTGTACTAGGGACAGAGCGACACGATGCACGTCGTATCGACAATCAGCTGCGCGGACGTGCGGGTAGACAGGGCGACCCGGGGGAGACGCAATTTTTTGTTTCGCTCGAAGATCCGTTGATGCGGATATTTGCTTCCGATATGATCAAGCGGGTAATGGGTACATTCAATATTCCTGAAGATGAGCCGATATATAACGGCATGATTACGCGTTCGCTTGAAAAAGCGCAGACAAGAATAGAAGAGCTCAATTTTGATGCGCGCAAACATGTGCTCGCGTATGATGATGTGCTCAACGTGCAACGACGAAGCGTGTACGCACGTCGTCGCGCAATACTCGCGGATATGCACGCCGTGAATACTGAACTGACGAGGCTCACGTCTCACGATGAGCACATGACACATGCCATTGCTACCGCACGACGTAATAATGCCGATGCGTTTGAATTATCAGTTCGTCGGTTTCTTTTGCACACCATTGATCAGCTGTGGGTTGATCATCTTGAGGCAATGGAATACTTGCGATCGAGCGTCAACCTTCGTGCGTATGGTCAGCGCGATCCGCTAGTCGAATACAAAAAAGATGGTCTCCAGATGTTCAATGCCATGGAGGCACACTATGAGCGAAGCGTGATCGAGATGGTGTCGCGATTGGGGAGTGATACGGGTATCGATGCTTCCTCCGTGGGTACTGTGCCGCAACCAGTTCATGACACGGGCACGACGCACGCACATACGACGCATTCACCTGCACGCAACGATATGGTCACTATAACTAACGGAACAGATGTGCAGACTCTGAAATTCAAGAAAGCAGAGGCACTGATCAGTGGCGGCACGTGGCGTGTAATTTCCTGATCTCGGCATCCGAGATACCGTGTGATTATGCCAAGTTCTGGAGATTTCTGAAAACCCACTCGTAGGCGGGTATTACTCTGCAAGAGTAGGTGCGACACGCAGCAAAGGCTCTATCGAACATGTCGTGATGGGGGTGCGTACGAAGATATAGGTGCCTATACCCTCACGACACGATTCTCCGAGGTCGGGATTTTTCTGCTGAAAAATCCCTCTGTTTCGCGCCGTCGCGCTGCAAAGACCTCGTCGAACATGTCGTGAGGGGATAGGCACTAAGATATACACAGCCGAGTCTTGGTTTTATCGTGCATCTCGGTAATACGATATATACTGTAGTCTATGACTGATAAAGATCATATGGAGATAGGAGGGCATAGGTACATCAGCTCGCGTAGTGCCGCGAAGTCTTTTGGGTATACGCAAGACTATGTGGGTCAATTGGCGCGAGGTGGGCATGTAGAAGCGCGACGCATCGGCGGCATGTGGTACGTATCACTCGATGCGTTGTCGGCGTATAAGAAAACTGCTGCTGCATATATTCCACAACCACCAGCGATCGTTCCTGTACTTGATGACAAGAACGATCTCTCTACTGCGCAAGCGGCTGAATTGACTGGCTACACACAAGATTACATCACGCAACTTGCAAGAAGTGGCACGATACCGTCGAAGCAGGTTGGCGGTCGTTGGATCGTTGGGCGTGAAGATGTTCTCAAGCACAAGAAAGAGAAAAATGCACTCCTTGCTGCGGTGCAGAGTGAGGCGGTCGGTATCCAAAGGAAACGTAACACGGAGTCATCTGGTGGTGTTGGCGCTGTTGCGGCGACTCCGTACTATCGATACTACTCACAAGAGTCGAGAGATCTGATGCCGCGTCTTGACGGCACCGTGCGCACGCATGCGCACGAAGGCGTTGCAGAAGACGCACGTCGTGCTGTTTTGCGTACTCTACGTGTGCACGCGAAGAGGCGCACGTTACGATCCTTTGCTGCTCCGCTTATCGGTATCGTTGCGACGGTCACGCTTCTTATTGGTGTTGGTTTGTCGTCTATGCAGCTAACGCCAACGTTCGCTTCTCGCGGTGGTGTTGGGATACGTGAGGTTGCTGCTGTTGCGGCGCTTTCCGAGCATGTTCTCGATGTGGTTGAACGCTTTGCTGTGCCTGATGTTGTGTTTACTCGATCGGAGTAGCCGAGATGTCGTTGTTTTACAAGCCTCGGTATGCCGAGGCTCTTTTTTTGTGGTAGATACTCACAAATCAATATATAGTCGATATGTCTTATAATTACGTATCTCGGTATCTCGAGATACGTATACATGATCTGTTTTGGGTACGATATGGGTATGGTGTGTCTCTTCGTACGCATCCTCTCACGGCATGATTCTCTATGGTCAGTGTGTCTCGGTACATATCCCATATGACACGATTCTTCGAGTTCGAGATTGTGCAGCAGAAAAATCCCTCGCATGGTCTGCCATGCAAGAGCAGGCGTGACGCTCTGTAAAGACTTCGTCGAGCATGTCGTGAATGTGGTATATACGGATTTTCTTATCATCTGCATACCGCTCATGTTGTGTGTCTGTGTGGCGAACGGTTGTGCAAAAGACGTCTCGATCAATAGGTATCAAACCACACGGAATGTATAGGTATTCACTAGGTATTTCGGATGGGTTGATCTATGTGTTTTTATGAAAAGTACGTACGAGAGAGTCTGTGTGGAAATCGGTACGTATCCCCTCACGACACGATTCTCCGAGGTCGGGATTTTTCTGCTGAAAAATCCCTCTGTTTCGCGCCGTCGCGCTGCAAAGACCTCGTTGAACATGTTGCGAATGGGATACGCGTGTGGAAATCCACATTCTATTCTTTTGTAGAGAATGTTACGCCTGCGAAAATCGTCTCGCTCACACCTTCCTCTTCACTAATGCTTTCGGTGGTAGGAATTGAGATGTGTTCTAGATTGTTCTTTCTCGCGTCGTCGCGCTGTAAAGTCTTCGTCGAACATGTCGTGAGAAGGGATACGCACGGGGTTATCCACACGAATGCAAAAGTGTCACTTCAGGGCGCGGAATATCTAGTAAAATATTTGATAAGTCGTATACACGAACACATCACAATGACTCAAGAAATTTTTTTTGAAGGTGTACAGTTTGTTCCCGCGGGTAGCGCGGCTCAACAGGTGGGCTTGACTCGTGATTATGTCGCGCGACTTTGTAAGGATGGAAAAGTTGTCGGTAGAAGAATCGGAAAGCAATGGTATGTATCTCACGACTCTTTGAAGAATTTTTTGAATGCACAAGAAATTGAAAAAATAAAACGAGCCGAACAATTGGCTTCTGAACGCAAGGAAGAATATTTGAATGCGCGCGATGGTGGGGCTGCCTCGTATTCCGTGTCTGATGAGGAGCGTGAACATGCACAGGAATTCCCATTTGCACCATCTTCGCATCCGACCATGCACACATACGCGCATCAGGCACTTGCGCATGCCACAGAAAAGATTGGTCAGACCGTTGTGATGAGTCCGCTCCTATCTTCACCAGTATCGACTCATGTGGTGATGTCGGCAGCGACGCTCATGCATCGGTTGGTTGCTGTATTTGTCGCGGGCATGTTTACGTGCGGCACATACGCGCTTGTCGACGCACAGTATCGTCATGCGATCGTACGCGATGATGTCCGCAGTGTTCCTCATACTTCTATTGCTGATGATGCACGCGCTTTGATGCGTGAAGCGGTGAATGCGCGATCGCAGCTTGCATTTGCCGCTTCAAATCCTGTTACGACTATGCAGCAGATGCTTGAGCATGTGGCACGCTCTATCAATACGCGCATAGATGCATTGATGTATGACGCGATGTACGCTTCGTCGTTGGCGCAATCTGCGGAGCAGGCTTCTGGAAAGCACAGTGCACCGTCGGGTATTGCAATGACGGTACAGAAAAAATCAATGCCTGTCAGTCGCGTTGTTGAGCGCATTGTGGAGGTGCGTTCTGTACCGCTGGAGCGTGCGGGCGGTATTACGGAAGAATTGCTCAATCAGCGGCTTGAACAATTGGATAATAAGCTTACGGCACGTGTGTATGCGGTGTCGGCGCAGAGTTCTTCTAATACGTCGCAAATACAGCAAAATTATATCGTCGCGGCACAGTCGAGCAGGATAGACAATCTCTCTAACACCACTATCAGCAACCCCTCGATTACGGGTGGCAGTATTTCTGGCACGGCTATTGCAGCCTCGTCGCTCTCTGTGTCTGGGCAGACATCGCTTGGAGATACGCGTATTGATTCTGTCACCATGACAAACGCGACCACATCATATCTGTATGCAGCATCTGCTTCGTTTGGCACATTGGCGCTCAATACGCTTAGTATCAATTCAACGCTCCTGCTCCCGTATGGCCTCCTCTCCCAAGCCTCCTCCACCATCGGCGATGGCACGCAAGCAGGAGGACTCACCATCGCGGGTGGCGCGACGACGACGGGGAATGGGTATGTGGGCGGAGATCTTTCTATACATGGAAATGCCACGTCCTCAAATTTCTTTGCAACCAACATAGCTTCCACCAACGCGACCAGCACCAACCTCTTTGCGTCGCTTGCCTCGTTCACGACATCCGCCATCAACACGCTCACGGCTTCCATCGCCACCATTACCAACCTCACCGCGACGGGTTTGGTGGCAACGAACGCAACGACGACGAACGCGACCAGCACGACTTCATTCTCTAGTATTGCTTCCTCAACAAACTTGTTTGCAACAAATGCAGGAATCGGCGCTCTCACACTCAACACCCTCACGGCAAACAATCTCTCGCTATTCAAAAGCGGCCTCCTCTCCCAAGCCTCCTCCACCATCGGCGATGGCACGCAAGCAGGAGGACTCACCATCGCGGGTGGCGCGACGACGACGGGGAATGGGTATGTTGGAGGGTCTTTCAACCCAGCGGGCGGTATCGCAACCACTAATTGGTATATTGGTAGCGCTGGCGGTGTTGGATTTCAGGGAGGGTATTTTCTCGGCAACGTCGGGATCGGGACGACGGCGCCAGGATCGAAGCTCGACGTCGCTGGAACAACGACTGTACAGCAAATAAATTTTGCTACGGGATTCAGTGTTATCGACGTTTTGAATCAGCCTCTTATTCTCAAGCGTCAGAGCGGTGCGGCTAATGCAGCGCTTGTACTGACTGATTCAGGAAATGCAATGGCCTCGAGGCTCGTTGCTGTTACTGGTGGCGGACTGTCATTTGCCAATAGTACTGGCGCAACTGAATGGGCAAGGTTTGATAGCAATGGAAATATCGGCATTGGCACCACCTCGCCGAGTGAACTGCTACATGTATACAAAGCCTCTACAGGAACTGTTGGATTAAAAATAGAAAATCCTAACGCTAACTCTGGATCATCTGCCCGACTAACGCTCGCAACATATACTGCCGTTGATCCAACGACTGCTCCTTCCTACATTGACTGGTCGTATTACACTAACGATCTCAATATTGTTGCGGGGCGTAGCAATGTAGGCCTCATAAACTTGAAAACCATTGTGGGAGGAGTGGAGCAGACAAGGATGTCTATTCGGAATAACGGCAACGTCGGCATAGGTACCACCACTCCCAACAACATGCTCGACATCTACTCTGCCACTAAATCGGCTATTGGCTTCAACACGAACAGCGGTCTATCAAACTGGACTATCGGGCAGGACGCGAGCGATGGGTACAAGTTCAAGATCTCGTCTTCGACGGCGCTCGGCACCAACGACCGCTTCGTCATCGACGGCAACGGCAACGTCGGGATTGGGACGAGTACACCCACCTCTGCGCTTGATGTACAGGGAGTGTGGGGAACAAATGGCCAAATAACAGTTGGAACTACAGGAAACGCTGGGAGTATAGGTTTCCGTCGAAGTACCGATGGCGTGAATGTGGCACAGGTGGGCCTTGATTCCTCTGGGTCCGGTGGAGCAAATTTTGTTGTCAGAAATGCAACAGGTGGCGGGAATGTCGTGATGAGCGCTGATAATTCCTCAGGTTCCGTTGTTTTCAAAACAAATAACGTCGAAGTTGCTAGGATAAACACGAGTGGCAATCTCGGCATTGGGACGACGAGTCCGAGCGAGAAGTTGCAGGTGCAAGATGGCAATATCAAGATTGCAGCTGATAACTCAGTTGCAAATACCAAAATGAGTTCGATAAAGTTTGTCAGGAGTCTGTACGACCCATCTGGGCTCGGAGCCTCCATTGATTTCTTGCGTAAAACGGGCGGTTCCGAAGGTGAGCTTGCCTTCTCGACGAATGCGGGGACATCGACGGGCAACATGGCTTTGGAACGAATGAGGATTGACAAAAATGGCAACGTCGGCATCGGCACGACGACGCCGTGGGGGAAACTCTCGGTGAACAGCTACGACGCGACGGGGCTTTCCACGCCGCTTTTCACCATAGCAAGCTCGACGGGGAGTAATGCGACGAGTACGCTCTTCACCGTCGCGGCGAATGGAAATGTGGGGGTGGGGACG
>CAIJXH010000009.1 GCA_903824595.1 uncultured bacterium | reverse complement strand
GTCGGACACGTCCGAATCATACGCGGTGCGCATGCGCGTGGATTGTGAACTCATATGGGTATATCAAGTGAACTCTGGTATACCCATATGATATCGCAACATTTCTCACCGCACGGGAAGGGTTTTCAGACAGGCTCTAGAAGTTTTTTCAACTGTTTATCACTTTCTGTTATGTGATAAGTCTCGCTGTTGTTAACCAGTTTGTGAGTTGTTGTTCTGTATGTATAGCGATCGGTCAGACCGAATGCCACCCCATAGATAGTTGCTTCTCTTTTTTGAATTATGGAATCGGTAGGTGTGAGCGACACGTCAGTCGTAATCAGCCAAATATTGTCCTGTTTCAGAAAACTACTTTCTAATTTACTACTTACAGTATAAAGCGATGATGATAAACCACTACCGAGAAAGAATGAAGCATAGGCGGCTTTTACAGAATCATTTTTTAAAAGAGAAGTACCAAGTAGCCCGTAACCTACATTTTGGTATTTTGAAGTTATATGATTTTCTGGATTTATAATCGCCTTAAACGGAACAAGAATTAAATATTTCGCCGTAACATCATTATGCTCGCCATAGGCTGGCAAATCAAAATTTTCTAGAGTTGCGACAGGTTTGTTTTTCGTTTTATTGAAAAAGCAAAAAGCTCCAACTACGACCAAGACCACAAGAAGAATAATTATAAATATATTTTCTTTCAAAGTTTTCATATATTTATATTGATGGAGTTTCTAACCCTAACCACATGATTTTGAAAGCACACACGGACATCCTACGCCAAGTAATCTCTATTGCAACCCCAACCCCCGACTAGTGCCGTTATTGCGTTTTTGTGAACAACGAATACTATGTATATACAGTTGGCTTCGGCCTCACCTCCGCAAGGAGGAGAATGTGGAAAAGCCGTCAGAGCAATCCTCTGGCGGCTTTTCTTACGTTTGCGAACATGTCTTTATCGAGAAATCCAATTTTCTCGACAAGACGACGCGTGTCGATTACTCGTATTTGAGACACATTGGCGCGCGCAATGCGACCATCGACTACTCCGACAGGCACACGAAGAATATGTTCTCGTTCAGAAGTAGTGAGTGGGGCGACAAGACACGCTTCAGAACCAAACCCGCGCAGGATAACTACAGGTCGCAAGAGTCTTTCTCCTCGCCCATCTTGTTCCGTCCCGACATTGACTCCGAATCGACACCACCACACCTCTCGCACCGTATACAGACGCGGCTTCTCTACATCCGTCTGTTTCTTCACTTCATTCCATCCATCGTAATTCTTCCCCCTCAAAATATTTTAGTGTTTTGATTCGTCCTCTTTTCTGCACCCCAATTGCCAACGCGGCTTCTCCCCCGTGCGCCAACATATCAAAAATAAAAACATCGTGAAAACAATCACATGCACTACGAAAGGCCGTATCGTGTCGCTGTTGGAATGTGACACTGCGTCGAGGTTTCGGAAATCGGCAACGAGAAGCATGAGCCATACGACCATCACGAGCCACCCTTCCCACGTCGCTGGTCGCCAGCCCCAGCCAAAGCATTTCCGTTTGAACCAGTAGCGAGGATTGTCTTGCATCATTCGATAGTACCACAACAAACTGTGTAACTTCGAGCAAACTAAATCAGCTGAAACGAGATACGGCACCACATCCCCACAAACACCGACCCATGGGGTCTACCTCTGGGGCATGATCCCAACCTCCAAAAAACAGAGCCGCGCACCTGAAGATGCGCGGCTCAAGACCGAAGTGCAAAGAGTCAAACAAAACCCAAGGCACAAGCTCTAAGTTCAACCTTACGACACGGCAAACGCGAACCCGCTGCCACGATCCAACCTGCTGTCAGGCCTGCCGTAGTACGCGCCGAGCCAGCGACAATCGTCGCTAAGGTCCGCGCGCAGCAAGTCCAGATCGTCGTCGGAGTCGTTGATGGGTTCGTGCATGGCAACGATGCGCCACAGACCCATCGCTTCGATCTCCTTGTCCGTGAACTTCTCGCGGATGAGGCAGGCCAGTTCGGCGCTCGGCTTTACCAGAGTGCGGCGCGCGGCCTCGGCGCGGATCTTCTTCGTGGTCCGGTCGTTTTCCTCGAGGATCATACCCTTGAGAACGGCGACTTCTGTCGTCACGCCGTTGGTCGGTTTGAAGCCCGGCGAACGGAGCACCTGCTTGGCGTAGTCACCCATGCGGAAGCCTTTGCCTTCGAGCCGGGTGATCCAGTCCTC
Organism: uncultured bacterium; assembly: GCA_903824595.1. Taxonomy (GTDB): domain Bacteria; phylum Patescibacteriota; class Minisyncoccia; order Phycocordibacterales; family UBA2100; genus UBA10103. The sequence goes on along the minus strand of CAIJXH010000009.1, from coordinate 6,645 downwards.
GCCGGTCATGCCGTCGCTGGTGACCGAGAAGTAGATGACGCCGTCTTCCTCGCGCCACGGACGTGTCAGTATCAGTTCGGAAACCGAGAGTTCATCGCGGAGAAAACGGAGCGCCATGTCATGGCCACCGAGCTTCTTCACGATGGCGTTGAGTTGACCGGCGGTGAGTCCGGCGGATGCGAATTCTGTGCTCATGATTGTATCTCCTTGGGCTAATTTGCCCGTTTCGTTTTCCTCTAATCCGAGGAGGAACCATGGCATCACACATTTCTGCCACAGCAGAAAAAGCCCTGCGTCCAAGGCGCTTTCTGCTGTGGCACTCCTGCCTTTATTTCAAAGAACGAGTGTGCAGAGTACCACGACTATACGGCGATTATCAAATTTCTTTTCCGGCTTACACCACCTCGACACATTCCACACAGGCAGGAAACATTACCCCGACTCGCATGCGGAACGGCTCGCTGTCTTGGGTGATGAAGAATTGCGCCTTGCCCTCGCCTATTTCCTGCGGCCACCAGCGCGATTCCACGCGAGCAGCCACGGCGTCGGCAGGATCGATGATTTCGATGTTGCCGAGTACGCGACGAAACGCGTCGGCGACCAGCGGGTAGTGCGTGCACGCGAGAATGAGTGCATCAAAATCTTCGTGCGCAGTCTCGGCAAACGCTTCAGTGACAATGCGCTCTATTTCCTCATCGGGTGCACCTCGTTCGATCGCGCCCGCAAGATCGCGAATGGCGACCTGGTGAATATTTTTGCCGATCATACTGAAACCGTGGCGGTACACTTTTGATCGCACGGTCGCTGGCGTGGCACAGAGCATCACGCGCGCGTCGGAATCCTTGAACGAGCTCACCGTCGGCCCCACCATCTCGATGAGATCAATCGGGGCAATCGAAAGCGCATCGAAGAGCGAAATGGCGAGCGACGCCGAGACGCTGTTGCACGCACTCACAATGCGCGTCGCGCCACGTTCTTTCAAAAATTTAATCGCGTCGATGGTGTGTGCAAAGAGTTCGTCGTGCGATTTCGAGCCATAGGGCGCATTCTTGATGTCGCCAAAATACACAATGTCGGACGACGGGAAACGCTCGCGGATCGCGCGCATCACACTCAAGCCACCCGAGCCGGAATCAAAGATGCCGATCATACGTTCTGTACAATGCTCATAAACTGATCATTGCGATCGTACTCATTTTTGAACATACCGAAAGAAGCGAAAGCGGGAGAGAAAAGCACGATGTCGCCCGGCTCTGCGCTTGCGATTGCTTCGCGCACCGCCGCATCAAGACTATCGTAGATGGAATAGTCGGTCATGAGCGGTGCGATGCGGCTGGTGCCCGTGCCCGCGAGACAAATCACGCGCTTGCACGTCTTGGCGATTTCATACAGAAGCGCGCCCGCGTCGAGTCCTTTGTCGGCGCCACCGCAAATCAATACGATATTCTTTTTTCCTGCGTCGAGCGCACGAAGCGCGGCGATAGTCGCCTCGGGCGTGGTGGCGTTGTTGTCGTTGTAGATTTTTATGCCGCCTGCCCCGAGCTTGCCTGTCCTGAGTTTGTCGAATAGGTCGAGCGGGTTGATTTCACGAACGAATTGCAACCTTCCCTCGACCGATTCAAATGATTCCAATCCAGCACGAACATTGTCGTCGGATAATCCAAGCGCGCGGAGTGCGGCAATCGCACATGCGGCATTGGATCGGTTATGCGCCCCGATAACGTTCAAATGCCAATCCGAAGGAATTGCGGGAGGAACAAGCGGCGCGACCGAAGGTCGCGCCGCTTTCAGGCGTTCAATCACCGACATCCCCGCAAACAGGAAATCTCCCGCGCGCTGATACCGAAAAATGTTTGCCTTGTCGCTGAAATACGTCTCCATGTTGGGATAGTAATTCTGGTGATCGGGCATCAAATTGGTGAACACTGCAACATGCGGACTGATACCAAGATCACCAAACCCCTGCAACTGCCACGAATCCAATTCCAAAACGACTACGTCCCCTGCCTGTATTTCCGGCAACAACGCAAGCGTCGAGACGCCACGCACATTGCCACCGAGATGGACGCGCTTGCCGGTACGTGCAAGCGTGTGGTAGATCATCTGCGTCACGGTCGATTTGCCGCGCGTGCCGGTCACGCCGACGAGCGTCACGCCCATTGCATCGGCATACTTTGCAAACAGAGCCGTCGACATCGCGACCGGTACGCCCGCCGCTTTTGCCGCAGCAATCTCTGGTGAGTCGAGCCGCACGCCCGCCGCCTTGATCACCATATCCGCCTTTGTGAAATCTTCCTCTACGTGTCCGCCGAGATGAAATGAAATGGTGGGATATTTTTTCAGCCGCGCCACCGATGCCGCAAGTTCCGCTTCCGTCTTTTTGTCGGTTACCGTCACTGTCGCACCACATTCGGCAAGAAACGCCGCATCACCCACCCCGCGTCCGAGCAGCCCAAGCCCAAGCACCGTCACACGCTTCCCCGTCACGAATGTCTTGAACGAATCGAGTGCCAACATATCAGTACGAACAATACTCGTTCGCCAAAAATTTACCAAGCCGTTTCAATCCTTCTTCGATTTTCGCCGCGTCGAGCGCAAAACTAAACCGCAGCCGATCCGGCGCACCAAACCACGTCCCGTCGTAGGCAATCAGTTTGTAGTGATGGTACAGATCGTGCATCGCGCGCGTCGGATCTTTTATCTTCGGCAAAATGTAGAAAGCACCTTCTGGTTTCCATACTTCCAGTCCGAGCTTCTGCATTCCGGCGTAGATCAAGTCGCGACGTTCTTTCCACACCGGCACCGTCGCGACGATGTGCGCCGCACGCACGCCGAGCCCGGCAAGTGCCATCGCCTGCCCCACGCTTGAGGTGTTCATCGCCGTGCGCGATTTCATGTCGACGATGCGCGACACCAAATCGCGATCGCGCGCCCAGAGATAGCCAACGCGATAGCCGCACATCGCGAATGTTTTGGAAAACGAATTGATCGTCACGACGCGCGTACCCTGGATCAAATAATTTTCGCGCACGTAGATAAGGTCTTTGTACACTTCGTAGGAGATGACCCAAATGCCGCGGCGATCACAAATCTCTTCGATATTTTTTAACGTGTCGACTTCCTGCACGGTGCTCGTCGGATTGGAAGGCGAATTGATGACAACGGCGCGGCACGTGTGCACGGCATGCTCAAATTCATCGAGATCAATCTTACCGTCCACCAAATCGTAGTACGCCAGTTCTATCCCCGCGAGCGTCACGTTGTGCGGATACGAATAGTAGTACGGTCGCTGCAGCGCGACTTGCGCACCCGGCTCGTAGAGCGCGCGCAAGACGAGATCGATAGCTTCGGATGCGCCATTGCTAATGACGAACTGCTCGGCGTCGGCATGCGGATAGTCCTGGGCGAGCGCGTCGTGCAGCAGCTCGTCGCCTTGCACGAGTCCGTACTTGAAGCCGCGAAAATTCCACATCGCCTCAAACACCCCATCCGGCGGCGCCAAATCCGGCTGCCCCGATCCAAACGAAATAAGTCCGTCCGCGCCATCCCCGCCACGTCCGATGAAGAATGAGGGTCCCGTAATTCGTTCGCTCATGGGCGCATCCTATCATAATGTACAGTTCGGAATATGCACCTCAAATACCTCACAGACCAATGCCCAGAGAAAAAAGCCAAGGTATTAGCTTGGCTTGAATTTTTTGACAGACGCATTAACGACTCTCGCTAATTCTTCGACACTCGACCGTGCGTCTAGCACCATTAATTCTTGCGAACTGAGAATTATGCACGTAGCTTCCAGCGAAGATTCCATGGAATCTTGCCCCATTCTTTGCAAGATGCCACTTCCCGTATCACCTCTCCCTTCCATACGAGCCACTGATTCCGACTCGGAAAGTTCAAGGTAGAAGCATTGCACAGAAAATCCGAGACTTTTCAGAAAAACCGCTCCCTTTGCGGGAAATGCAAAGATGGGAATGCTGCCGTCATCCGCTCGCAAGTCGCTTACTTTGAGCGCGTACACGGCTGAGCCGCGCACTCGACGAAGCGCGAATTCGGGCGAATCTGGCAGTGCTGATGAGTCAACAAAATTATACGCATCATCGCCTTCACCCAGACGCCTTGGTCGAGATGTGTACGACTTTATAATCCGGTATCCAGGGTAGTTTGCAACAAGATACCGAATAAGCGTGGTCTTTCCGGAGCCACTTCTGCCCATGATGTTTACGATCATCTGGTTTACCCTTTCGCAATCTCATCTCGCTCCATATTCAATCAACGCGATCAAAATGTCAAAAAAGAACCCACCTAGCGCGGTGGGTTCGAGATTATATGCACGAGCTTTTTTGCATCCTGGAATGGTAGGGCGTCTGCCGACACCGATGCTCGTCGCATGTAGTGAGCGGCCATTTCGTGCCTTCCAGTTTCGTGCATCAAGCAATACTGCTTAATGCACACAAACATGGCAGCTAGATGATATGCCAACTCCTGTGTCGTCGGGATACCAGTCCCACATTCGACGCCAAAGATGTCGATGAGCTGATTGCGAGAAAGCGTTGTTTTCAAGCGTGGGTCGTCGATAAACCAGGACCAATCTTCCTGAGGAACACCGACAAGCATCAGCCCGAAGTCGAAGCAGCCGATATCGCCATTATTCATAGCGATAAAATTTGCCGGACTTCGGTCACTGACAATCGTTGGCACAGCGATCCGCCGCGCTTCAAGTGCGTCGAAAAACCGCAGAGATTCTTCCCCAATCGTGACACTGGTGTATTTTTGCAGCCACTGCCTGATTTTAGACGCGTAGTAGGTACTAGACGCCTGGAGGATCGACAACATTTGCCTGCCATACGGCACTGAACCAATGCATCTTTGTATCTCGCAGATTGCCTGCGCGACTGCCGCTGCAGTGCGCGTGTCTACACATACACACGTGATTGCACTGCCCGCGATTTTTAGTAATACCGAAACATGCGCATCTTCGTATTGGTAGAACGCCAATGGCGTAGGCCACACGCACAAGCTGGTTTCGCCACAAATGTATACCTGTCGTAAAACGGTAGCTTCCTGCGCAACACTCTTTGCGAGACGCACGTTTGCATCGGGTACGATTTTGATCACGATTCCCGAAAACGACCCGGATTGGGGCGTGACGAGGTAAGTGTCAGTTTCATACCCTTTGACGTAAACCGTCTTGCAATCTCCGCCAGTCACCATTTGTTCAACGTGCGCCAGTATAGGGCGAGGGGCTTCGAAAGCCCCGCGCGCGATACCGAAACGCACCACATCATTGCAAAGCTTTAGTGCACGACTATCGTCTCGCATCGCCCACCTCCAATATCTGATGCACCTGCCGTAATCCTGCAGCCACGACGGCAACCTCCCGACTGATACCCTCCTTCACTTCATCCACCTTGGTCAAGGTGAACGTTGGAGAATGCGCTGGGTTTTTGAACATGATAACCGTTGCGCATGGGAAGCGCTCCATGAGCAACCGTGCCGTTTCGCGTTGATGCTCGTCGGTCGTTGCGGTCCGCATAGTGCGCAAACAGCGGATAACCTTCGACTCACTGAAACTGTGGAAGATCAAGTCAGCGCCCGTATCCGTATACTCATCGGCAAAGATGTCTTCGCCCAAAAGCACGTATCGCGGTTGGCGGCACTTCTGGAAGCGTACATCGACGATGTCTACCTCAATATCCTCCGGGGATATTTTTTCGGGTTTCTGCGCCAAATACTGCTCCCAAAAATATCGGATTCCTTCCCGTACGTTCGTGGTGCCGCTTTGCCGGAAAAGGCGCTTGGAACGCTCCTTACCCATCTTCCACTCGTCGGGTTTGTAACGAGGGAAGTTAACACTGCACCACAGGCGTATGAATTCCGCATAGATCACATAATGACGGAGACGCGGAATTTGTTGCACCTCCCACCCTTCGAGAACGCGCATGCATTCTGTGAGCGTTCGTGGTGTTCCGAAGTAGCGGCTGCCGATTTCTGCGAGTGCAGCCTGCAAATCGCTTTTGATGTAAATCTCAATAGCGGCTATGCGGCCATATGCGTTCGCGGCACTCAGGTTGCGCGTGTACAAAACTCCCGCTTTGGCCATCTCTTTGTAATTCAGGAAATTGAAATACATCGAGATACTAAGCGCATGGAGTCCGCGATTGAGATACCAAGTCGTGGACATTTCCAACCCAAGCGACATATCGTCCTCAAAGCAGAGATCCGTAAGCTCAATTGCGTGACCGGCGGCCTTGAAGTTTGGTTGCAGAATGCGACTTGTTTGGTCACCAAAGGCGAGGATCCCAGCATCTTCAAGAAACTGCAAATTTCCTTGGATTGCATCGACATCGACGGTCCGAGATGCGACAACCTCAAACAGTCGGTCTTCAACTTTACCGATTCGCATGTATACCTCCTCATTGGCTACGAGTTTCTGGTGTCAAGGTCAAGGTACACCTTGCAGTATCTTGCACAACGTTGCGTAATTGTCAATGAACACTCTATCCTACAAAAACCCCTCAAGCCGAACACCGATTAGGTTGAATAATCGATGTTGGTAATGCGGCAAGTGTAGCACAATTTTCTTCTTCCACTTCCGACTTTCTCGCCTTTTCCATTTCAATATCCCACGCTTCCTGCGGCGTC
>CAIJXH010000008.1 GCA_903824595.1 uncultured bacterium | reverse complement strand
TTTGCCTTAGGGATTAAGTTTGAATGGCAAACAATCAGTCCTTTGTCTGCACCAAGCGTTTTTGTCCGGGTGTTTTATAGTGCCTTTACTTTTTGTACGATCGGACTGTTTCTATACGTGATCAAATTTTATAAAGTCTTGCATGATATCGTGGTTAAAGCTTTTGGTATGTGGGACCTCTACAATTTCATCAAAGCAGTGCTCTGGGCATTCTTGATGTACATTTCCTATACCTATCTTGTGCCGTGGCTTTTTAATGTTCTAAATGCAAGCATGTCGATATTATTCAACATTGCGAATCTCGTGCTGTATGCTTTACCGCCAGTCGGCATAGCTTTGATATTGAGTATCGCTTATTTATTATGTCGGCAAAAATATTTTAAGAAATAAATATTATGGAAACCGAATCAAAACAACAAATTTTGGAACGCCGGAAAGAGATTGAACAGGAACTCGTGGATATGCTCAAAGAAACCGAGAACGATTCTACTCTGGATCATATCCGAGATGTTATTTTCCACGAAGAAGATAACGACGACATGATGAAGGCCGTTGCTATGTTTGATCGTGGCGGAGATGCTTCGGAATTGAGCGATGTTCTCGAACTCGTAACTGACGCTTGGAATTATTTTCCGCACAAAGTCCTCGGTGGTATTTCTCCAGCCGAGCAGATACTGAAGCATAAAAATTAATATGGCAAAAGGAGTTAAAAAAGAAATAAAGCCAAGAACACTTCCAAAAGGAATGACTGTAGAGCAGATGGAAGAGGCCTTTAGCGATCGCTTGGCCAATCTTATTGTTATGCTTTTAGATCACCAACACGAACAGAAATTAAAAGCTAAGGCTGAGGCAGAAGCTAAAAAAGATAAATGATTATGAAAATCTCCCAGGAAAGACTTGAAGAATTGAGGAAAATATTTAAAGAGGATTTTAAGGCTGATCTAACTGATCAGGAACTACACGACGCCGCTTTTAATCTAACTGGTTTTTATGGCACATTGACAAAAATGGCCACTAGAGATATTGATGATTATTTACGCCTCGAAAAAGAGCCCAATGGATGGGCGATAAGCGACGAATATGGCACGTGTGGTTTTTGTGGTTATTACATGTCTGTAAAGGGATTTTGGTTTGATAGGTTTGGCTTTAAGTGCAAGTTTTGCCAGAAGGCAGTAAACGAAGGAATTATTCCTGGCACGGTTTGTCGGAATAAGGAAAAGTGGTTTTCCTTTGAAACGCTCAAAGAGAAGTTTGGTATTCATTCAACTACAGCCAGATCGCTTGTCAGGAAGGGAGAGCTTAATGCTCGGGTTATTTTAAACGACACCGGCAAGCCACACTTTACCGTTTTCTTGCGAGAAGATAACTATAAATTTCTTAAGATTGAAAAAGAGGCACCGATTAGTGATCTGGAAGACTATGATAAGCAGGTTGCTAAATGGGCCGAGGATTATAAAAAGAAAATGGTCGAGGGTCAGAAGTCTGGTAAGTAGTCCTATTTGCTTAAGTTAAGCAAATCGTCCCAAGCTCTCAAATTTCGTTTTACGGCTCGCCTTGGTTGCAACAGGTGTCAAACGTTTACTCTTGGTACAAAGCTTGCCTCAAGGGCAAACAGTGGGCGAAAATCGGTGAGTTAGGTTTGGGTCCGGCTAGTTCCATTCACAAACTCGTTGAAATGGGATAAACTGTCATTATCTGGTAGCAAGCAGGGCTTCGTGAGCGATCTTGAGCTGATTCCATTCGGCCAATTCTCGCAATATTTCGTTCCACTGGTTCCTTACCAAGTCCACCATTTATGCGAGCCCCCATAACGTACCCCGGACTGATGCCATTGTAATATATTTGAGGCGGCACAGAGTAAGTTGATGGCTCCCACGAACGTCCTATATATGCTCCGTGGAGCGGGCGAGGCACTTGCAGAATGTACTGTGGCGTCGATCCCTGCATTGGTCCAGCTAAATTACGCTGATCGGCACGCTGTTGCGCTTTCGCACTGGAAAGAGCGCAAGCGCAAGACAAGGCACATGCGACCAGTGAGACAAGAAACAATTTCATTTCCCTTCCCTCATTTTCAGAAGCCCTCACCAAAGACCACCTCTGATGATAGGCATACTGGAAACGAAAACCAGCAGCGTAAGCTCACGAGCATCACAACCAAGGACACACTTTCTGAAAGCTATCCTAAATGGAAATGGGAGAGACTGCAGAAGAAACTCTAAAACGAGAAATGAAAGAAGAAACTGGTCTTCAGGTAACCCCAACAGGACTCTTGGGAGTATATACAAATTACCCCATCCAAACTTATCCAAATTGACTGGTCGGCACAGGACCCTCATTGAGGATTTTCTAAGAGGAGATCGGGGGATTATAAGGTAACCCCCTGGAACCAGTGGGTATAAAGTTACACACACCGCGACTCTCCGTTCAGCGAATGGAAAATTTTCCATGCGCCCGGAAGTTTCTTTAACTCGATGTTTCCGAGGACGTGAAGAACAAACTTCGTCTCGAACACGCAACACTGAATCCCGCAACGATGAAAAAAGAGATTGATCGGCTGACCATGCGCGTGCATGATGTCCAGCGGCGACACGGGAACCAGAACAAATTATCAAAATCCGCCTGAAATTCTTGGTGCCTTTTTATTACTAGCTACTTCGAAAATTCCAATTTCCCATCTCAAGAAACCTGCCTCGAAGCTTCCCTGACTTTCTTCGACATAAGCACTAATTCGCCCGCACCTCGTATTGGTGCCAAGATTTTTATTTCGAGAATATCCCAAACAACGCGCTGATGGTCATACCAAGCAGCATCACTTTCAAACTGATCTCGCGGACGAATGTACCACTGACTCCACCAATCTTTGAGAATTTGCTGCAAAACCTCAACAGGAACTCTCTCCGAACATCCTTTCACCGCGACCTGAAGATGCTCGTCGATACCATCCTGCGCGGGGGTTCCGTCACTATTCCACGCAAGCGGAGGAATTTCATAATGGATTTCACTACCAGTAGCATACAGCCTTCTCATTCCGTTACCACTCTCTATCTCCATGTTGTTCCAATAACTCTCGGAACGATCGACGGCCTCTCCAACATACGCTCGAAGATCCAATCCTTTCGCCGTACAAAACTTTTCCGCCTCATCAACAAGAAGAGCATCGGCTTTTTGGCTCACTCCCGTACCACGATCAGAAATCTCGGTGAGAGTAAATCGTATGGCCAATACGCCACCCTGGACGGAACCATACGCAGCACTTATTAGGTTGTTTTTCTCACCTCGAAGAGCGGTACATAAGTAACGCGCATTCGCGTCAGAATTGCTATTGGACGCAAGCTCGCGCCTGAAGACGTCAACAGGCTCAACCTCTTCTTGCTTGAAATGCTTACAAAGAAATTCGTGAAAATCCTGGACGGTTTGAGACTCCGGATCGGTAATCACTTCTGCCTTATGGGATATTCGCTCGGGATGACGGAACTTCTCCTGCATGGGGCGATAATAACACATGCGCCACCTCCTTGAACTGCAGCGAAACAAAAACGGCTCGGTGGTTCCTTTTGGGATTGCCACCGAGCCGAAGCATGCGCGACGCGGGCTATCCGCATCACTTTTTGCGCCACCAATTCGCCCAGAGCGGCGCCACGATCGCCGTGTTGACGACGATCATGTACATAGGGAACAACAGCACTCCAAACTGCGCCGCCTCCCAATCAATTGCCGAAAAATTCAGAATACTGACGGCGAACGTGAGTGACCACGCCGGCAGGTATTCTTTTTCCGGTTCCTGCCAGCACTTTTTGATTGTCGGCGCCGCGCCAAACAAATCAACAGCAAGCGGCACCATAATGGCAACCTCGGGCGTATGCCAGATGAAACCAGCCACGCCACTTGCCACTGCCAGCCCGATGCAGGTGAGATCAGTGCGGGTCAATCCGCCCTCGCCATACCTGATCGACAGCAGGAACACAATCACGTACCCGATCTCATAGGCAACGGGCACGCCGGCCGTTTCTACTGCACCAGCAGCGATATTTGCCGGCGCCACCACGGCTCCCTCAAACGCCCAGATGAGCCATGTCGCACGGTTTGGCACCGTGCGCTGCGCCAGTTTACTTCCGAATTGGAAGAGATCTCTCCCCACCATCGCCATGATGTAGGGTACGATCTCGAAGAGCCCGAAGTAGAACGCCGTCACTCCCGTATATTCACGGAGTGACGACGGATGAGCGAATCCCGCCATACGGGATAATTCGCTCAACATCGTTGCGGCAATGTCCATCATTCATCCCCTCTATGTCAATGAACAAGGTTATAGAATATAATGTTTCGCCATATTTGTCAATGATCCGATATAGATCAAAATAACTGTTACCCAAACCCCTGCGGATAGATCAAAATTCGGTTACCGTCGCTTTCATATGACCATGAAAGCAATACGAGAGGTTTTTGAGCGATTCAAGGGCGAGTATTGGAGAGGATCGAATGTGGAGAAAGGGGCGGTGTTGGACACGGTGTGTGAGACGACAAACCGAGACTTTGGTGAACCGTGGTCTGAAAGCCATGTTTTACCCTTATTCCAAAGATCGATTCACCCAGTATTGAGCTGGGCGCCAGAGACCGGATTGTCTCCTAAGAAGACAATAGACCTTGAGGGGTAATTGTCAATATATAGATATTGACGCTTTTCTAAAGGCTGGAACAAGGAAAACGTGTATAATTGGGAATAATGACTATTTCGTCTGGCTTTGGAGTTGCCGCAGGTTTGTGTGCGATTTTTGCAAGTGCAAGATATATATTTGCAATATTTCGAGGAACAACACAGCCACACAAGATAACATGGTGGATATTTGCTCTTACGTCATTGATAATCACGGCTAGCTATCTCAGTGTAGGTGCTCGTGCCACCGCATGGCTTCCCTTCACATATACAATTGATTGTTTCTTTATTGCAATACTATCGATGCGTTACGGACAGGCTTTTTCACTATCTCTTTTCAATATAGCTTGTCTCGTTGGCGCTCTCTTTGGATTTTGCCTATGGGTAAAAACAGGATCGGCACAAATCGGTCTCTATAGTGAGATAGTCGTAGACGCATTCGGGATTGCACCAACTATTTCACAAAGCATGGGTTGCCTCTCACTCCGAGGACAGTGTGGCATGGTTTATTACACTATTTGCAAGTTTTCTGAATCTCTTCGCTCTGGAAAATTTCACATTTACTCTGGCTCTATATCCCATGTATGTATTCCTAACTAACATACTGGTGTGCATACCCATTTTGCTTGCCAAAGTCACTACTTTCAAGTATGTTACTAAAATTGAACATGATCCCTACATTCCCTAACTTTAAACCATTGGAGCTGTCTGATAGGACAAGTATTGAATCATACACGAGTAAATATGCTCCGTACTCTGATTTTAATTTCACAAGTCTCTGGGCGTGGGACACAGAAGGAAAGCGACAAATTAGTGAACTCAACGGAAACTTAGTGGTGTTATTTACAGATTATCATTCTGGTGAGCCGTTTCTTTCTTTTCTTGGAGATAACGAACAAGAGAAGACTTCTATTTTGCTATTGGAATACTGCATTAAGAATGGGTTGCCCCCAATACTGAGGCTTGTACCTGAAATATCAGTCGAAAATTTCCAATCATTGCACTTGAAGTTCGAAGACGACAATGATAATTTTGATTACATATATTCAATTCGTGAGTTAACTATGATGAGTGGTCTGAAATTTCAGACTAAACGTGGGAGATCTAGAAAGTTTTCCAAAGAAAATCTAGACATACGTGTTGAAACACATGATTCGATAGACAAAATTATCGAGGAAACTCTTGAGCATATTTTAGACGTGTGGGAACTGAGAAAACTGGAGCAACACAAAGAATTTAATATTGAACATGAACGTCATTGCATCAAACGATTATGTAACACTTTCGATTCTCATAACGTGCGACTGACCACCGTCCAAGCAAGCAACGAGACGGTCGCTTTTAGTTTCGATGAGGTATTGCCAAATAAATATAGTATTTGCCATTTCTGGAAAGCTGATGTTGCATATGTTGGTGTCTTCGACTTTCTTATGCAATCAAAAGCAAGACTCCTTTATGAAGACGGGATCGAGCTCATCAATTATGAACAAGATTTAGGCATCGATTCACTAAGAAGGATGAAATTATCTTATCGACCCGTTGATTATTTGAAAAAATACAAAATACGAAGTAAATAGAATCGACAAATATGGCGGTTGGTGTACCATATGTTTTATGTTGAAAATTCTTGACAAAGTAAAGCATGATGTTTCGTCAATTTTTGTTTTCTCTTATTTTTTAATGTTGACAGGTTGGTGGGCTGTTTTATATTTCTTCTTTGAATCTCGACTGATAGAGCAGAACCTTGTGTGGGCTGCTACATATCAATTTTTGGCTTGGTTTGGAGCTATATATGCTCTCAAAAATTCTCATGTATGGGGAGATGTTCATAGTCGACTCGGCATGAGCATGATATGTTTCGGGGCAGGTCTTTTACTTCAAGGCATCGGGCAGACTGTATTCAGTTTTTACACGACAATTTTGCATATTGATATCCCATATCCGTCATTAGCTGATATTGGATTTTTTGGGAGCATCCCGTTTTATTTATCTGGTGCATATATGCTTGCACAATTATCTGGTGCTGAAATATCGATAAAATCATTTGCTGGCCGGATTCAGGTGCTATTTGTTCCGATTTTCATGTTGAGTTTCTCGTTTATTGTTTTTCTCGGAGATTATCAATACGACTGGTCGCAACCACTAAAGACATTCCTTGATATAGGTTATCCGCTTGGTCAGGCCATGTATGTATCTATTGCAATTCTTGCGCTATCGCTTTCGTGGAAGACATCGGGCGGCATGATACGACAGCCAATCATATTTCTTATCATAGCTCTTGTTGTTCAATATTTTGCTGATTTTATATTTCTCTATCAAGCTCATGTTGAAACATTTTATTCAGGAGGAACGAGTGATTTTTTGTATCTCGTATCATATTTCTGCATGACAATGGCTCTCATACGCATTGGTTCGATGTCGAAAACTGTAGCAGAACGAGTGTGCGAATCGCCTCTTGTCGAGAACACAGCACCAACCCCCGATACGATCGTAACCAGAATTATTTTTGCACAACAAGAGGTTATTGGCGATCTGGCGTGGGTCATGGCTCAAAAGATAGAAGGAATCTCTGTCGATGAACATCACGAAAAAGCGCATATCGCCGCAGGGATCAATGTTCGCAACACGATCGAAACGCTCGTGACGGAATACAAGACGATGTTTGGCAATGCGGCAGTGGCGGTGAGTAAAAAAGCAATAGCGGATATGCTGCACGATATTTCCGCAGAGATCCCCGAAAGCCTGCAATGATTATGACCGACAACCTCCCTGCACCCACAACGCCGAGCGCACCCAACAGTCGAGAGATTTCTCTGGAGGCACAGCTCCGCTTTGTAACGGAAGAGCTCTATAAACGGGGCGTCGAGCTTGCCGCCAAAAACAAGATGCAGCAAGACATATTGGAAGAGCTTCATAGGCAGAGTGCCAAAATATCCGAGCTCGATAAGCTCAAATCTGAATTGCTATGGATCACGGCAAATCGCTTACGAGGTCCGCTCTCCGCGATCAGTGCGAGTATTTCTGTGGTTGCAGACGGTGATTACGGAGACATACCGACAAAAGCAAAAGATATGCTCAACAAAGCGGTATTGTCTTGCAAAGACATGAATACCATTTTCACTGAATTTACCAGAGCGACAGAAATTTCCTCGGATTTGATCCGTTACTCCATGGTTCCTGTCGATATTCGAGGTCTTGTACAAGAAGTAATTCTCGACGCAAAGGCACTTGCCGTAGAGAAAGGAATAGAGATACACAAACACATCGACGAAGGAGAGCTAAATGCGTCGGTGGATATCGAGCGCATGAAAATGGCATTTGCAGTATTGGTGGACAACTCGCTTCGCTACACACCAAAAGGAGGTTCGGTGCACGTGTACCTTACACGCTCTACACTCAATGCTGCCGAGGCAATACTTGAGGTGCGCGACTCCGGCATCGGAATCACCGAACAAACACTGAAGACACTGTTTACTCGGTTTGTACGAGGCGAAGAAGCCAATAAAATTTGGGTCAACGGCTCTGGTCTTGGTCTGTTTATTGCGCGCAGTATCGTCGTTGCACACAAGGGTATCATCGATGCGAAATCAGAAGGCATCGACAAGGGCGCTTCATTTACCGTTCGTCTTCCCTTGATCGCGTGAGTGCCATTGCTTTTATTGATAAAAAGAGTACGCTTACTGTGTAGCAAGAGTATCTTATCGTAGTGCACTTTAGACTCGTTTGTATCCAAGAGTCGACCGCGGTTATTTCTCGAAGCACCGCAGGGGAAAAATATCTAGTGCGCGCTTAGGAACGAGATTTTGCTTCAGAGGATCGCTTGATCCGAGAAGATGCAGACTCACCATACGTGCTTCAATCAAGGGCCTCACTCCCCGGCCAATTATGCAGAGACGCTTGGTTGGTCGGATAGTCAACCGCACGAACAATTACTCCACTAGTCACAATTATATGAAAACTACAAAAAATCTCATCGCCACCATGCGGGTGTACGGCGTTTCCACAGCGCTTGCACTTGCACTGTTCTTTGCTATCGGCAACGTGCACGCCGACATCCTCAACCGCCAGCTCGATATTGGCATGTCTGGCACGGATGTCTCCGCACTTCAGACATTTCTCGCAAGTGATAAAACGCTCTACCCCCAAGGACTCGTCACCAGTTACTACGGATTTCTCACGAAAGCAGCGGTGTCTAATTTCCAGAATCGCAACGGGATCGCTGCGGTCGGTCGCGTTGGCCCCGTCACATTACCTGTTCTCAATCTTCAAATGGCAGGTGGCACTTCGCTCAATGGCGCGTACGCTCCCATCATCACGAGCGTCACGGTCAACACAAGCGCAAACAACGCCGCAGTGAGCTGGTACACCAATGAATCCGCCCAAGGGATCGTCTACTACAGCACAAACCCTCTTACGACCTACGAGAACAACAACTCTGTTACCGTGAGCGGTCAGACAGCGATGGCAAACACGAACTTCAACAACTCGCAAAACGTCACCCTGTCGAATCTGCAAGCAAACACCACGTACTACTATTTGATCTACACTACCGATCAAGCAGGCAACGTGAGCGTCACATGGCCGACCACATTTAGAACGACGAATTAGTCTGATAATTGAGAAGAAAAAACCGCCGTGTCGACCGGCGGTTTTCTTGTGGAAAGAGTGTTCATGAATGAAAATTTGCACAGAATACACAGACGCTATACACTACATAGCATGAACCTTTGGCACGATGTTCCTCTTGGTGATAATGCCCCCGAAGAGATCAATGTCATTATCGAGATACCTCGCGGATCCAACAACAAGTACGAGATCGACAAAACGACAGGATTGATCAAGCTCGATCGCGCCAACTATTCTTCAGCTCCCTACCCTATCGATTACGGATTTGCGCCGCGAACGCTCTGGGAAGATGGCGACGCACTCGACGTGATGGTACTCTCCACATTCCCATTGCAGACGGGCATTTTGGTGGCGGTGCGCCCGGTGGCCGTCATGGAAATGATCGACAGCGGCGAATCCGACTACAAGGTGATCGCCGTGCCCGTAGACGACAAGCGCTGGGATGACGTCAAAGACCTCGCCGACATCAACAAGCACAATCTCAAAGAGTATCAGCATTTTTTCGAAACATACAAGCATCTAAAGGGCAAGCCAGCTCCCGTGCAGATCAACGGCATCAAAGGGCGCTCCGACGCACTCGCGGCTGTAGAGAAATCAGTGCGTCTATACCAAGAAAAGTTCAGCTCCTAACAAACCCCGATCTCGAGAAATCCTGTCGTGAGGGGATAGGCATCCAGTTATCCACCAAGGTCAAGAATCGGCACTATTGTCGAGAGGTATACTTACGACATGCCACCACTACCTCCGAAACAAATCAGTCCGCCGCAAACTTTCAATGAGAAACTGCTTCCTGCTCATCCAGCGTCGAGCATCGCTCCCCTCATAGGCGCACTCATCGTCATCGCACTGGTTATCTTTGGAGGTCTCTATTTCTGGGGCTCATTTCTCAATCAGCAGCACAATGTATCGCCGCTTCCCCTCATCCCAGCTGACACATCATCACAAACCGCGTTGTAGTTTTTGAGAAAATCGCGCGCAATGCTACACTCCCGCGATGCACCATACGTTACAAAACATATCTATTACCAACGATGACAAGGCGTGGGAGGTAGAAATACGCGCCGAGATCCCTCCTGCAACGATTGAACGTTTCAGGACAGAGACGATCAAAGACATACAAAAGACGGCGCGCGTCGATGGATTTCGTGCTGGACACGTGCCCACCGCGAAGATCATCGACCTATACGGCGAAGACGCGATTCTCACACAGACAGTGGAGCACGCTATTCAGCACGAGCTTCCCGAGCTGCTGGCAGCAGAGAAATTACTTATCATCGCATCACCACGCGTCACAACAACGCCGCCAGAACAAGGAAAACCCGTGTCTTTTACTGCACGCGCTCCTCGCTCACCCGTCATCACGCTCCCAGACTACCGCACACTCGCCATGCAACAAGCGCGCGAAGAAGTAACCGTATCCGACGCTGATCACGCTGATACCCTCACGCACATTCGTCGCGAGCGCGCCCGTATCGAGAAAATAGAAGCAGGAATCGATCCGACACAGGCACTCGAGGAAGCGCGATCTGCCGACACGAAAGATCTTCCCGAGCTCGACGACGCATTTGTGCAATCTCTCGGATACAACACGACAGAAACATTTACCGATGCCGTGCGCGCCAACATACGCGCAGAAAAAAACATGCAAGCCGAAGAGAAGCGTCGCGTCGCCATACTTGAGGCATTACTCAAACATTCCACCATCTCCTACCCTGCCGTGCTTCGAGAATATGAGATTGACGATATTGAAGCACAAATGAAAGACGACGTGGCTCGTGCGGGCACAACATGGGACGCCTATCTTGCCCAAATCAAGAAGACTCCTGAATCATTTCGCGAGAGCATCCGCGACGCGGGCGACAAACGTGCAAAAATCCGCCTCCTTCTTTCCGAAATAGCCCGCAAAGAATCAATCGAGGCGGATAAGGAACGACTCGCTAAAGAGATCGAGCGCGCGCATACACGCTACCCCAACGCCGATCAAGAAGCAGTTCGCGCCCATATTACCCACGCACTTCGCAATGAAGCCGTCATCGCCATGCTCGAAAAGCTCTCGTAACGCCTATGGATTGGCGTGACAGTAAAAGCCGAGTGAGACGATACAACCGAGGAATTTGCCGACCGACGAGAACAGCGAACTGACGGGGAGGTTGCCAAGTGTCGATCGCGAGGCATTCGCGGCGCCGCCAGCGGCACCCGACGACGTGAGAAAGCCGAAAGCTTGTGCCTGCGCCGCCTTATCTCCCGGAGTCAGCTCCGAGGATAGTCCGCCACCCGACGCGCCAGATCCCTGATTAGCAGGGTTTTGCACAAAACCGCTCGTATTTGTTTTTGGATTGAATTGACTCTTGAGATCCGGGACGATGCTGGCGCCGTTTGCGCCAAGCCCTGGAGCGGGGTTGTTTGTCGATGAGAGAGCCACGATGTCCACCGGCTTTATCGGCTTTGGTGTCACGATGCCGTCAGCAGCTTTCGTAAGCCCGGAATCAGGCGCAAACGTCGCGGCGGGCGCTATTGGCTCGCCTTTCTTTGCTTGTGCGATCGCCTGCAATGCAGCGTCGGGACTCACCCGGCATGTCCCGTCCGAACAATTGGTGCCGGAGAGACCCGCTTTTGTTATGTCTTCCTGTGGAATGTTGAAATAGCATGTCGCATCGGCATCGCTGCAAAACCCCTGTTTTTTTGTTTTGATTGTATTCTCCAGATTTGCGAGACCGTCGTTGAGATTTGATGTGGCGCCCGATGAAATAGGATTGTCTGCCGTACCGACGGCACCCGCAGCAGGATTCGACGACAACGAACCAGAATTTTTGAACCAGGTATTCATGAGAGCGTTCCCGCCAAAACTAATCGCGTGACACACGCCACTCTCGCACACTTGCGTCTTGCATGTGCCGGGCGGCACGGGAGATGCTTTGGATTCATCCGGTCTTGTTTCAATCGTAAGCGTACCCGCGACGCGACTGAACGTAACTGTCGCGATTCTTCCGGTACATCGGTACGAGCTTTTATCTTGTTTGAGTTTTGCATATGCGTCAAGAGGCATGTTTTGCCCAACTTTTACTGGATCAAGGGCAGCTCCGACGCATTTCGACGTTTCCGTCACGGCAGCAGAAGCGCCAGACCCAACGATTTGCGTGTGCGGCAAACTCGCACCAGCATGGCTCATAGCCTCACTGATCTGCTGCTCACAAAGTTTCTTTATTTCTTCAGCCTGTGGGGTACTGTTCGTAACCTCACCAACCGCACCCACCTGCGACAGCGGCGCCACGGCGCTCACCCCGCCGCCCAGAAGCGCGGTAATAATGACGCCTTCGAGTATTGAGACACCTCGACTGTGCCCAGTGAACAACGTTGACATGGATAAAGTATACCGCACGAGCGAAAGAATGCGTGCGCATGGATGCAGATTGCGCGCGATGAGATAGAATGGTGCCATGACTCAATTCAATGAACGCAAGCAGGATGAGCGCCTACATGATTTGCGCTTGCACGAGGAAGAGCAGCTCGCCGAGATGCTTTCAAAAAAATACGGTGTTGAGTACGTCGACCTCACCTCCAAATCCATCGACACCGACGCGCTACGTCTCATTCCCGAGCAAGAAGCGCACACCAATGAAATCGCTGCGTTTCGCAAGATAAATAAGAAAGTGTTTGTTGCCATGCGTGCTCCAGAAAATCCAAACGCCCTTCAATCCATAGTCAGTCTCGAGAATCTTGGCTACACCACGCAGCGGTTCATGGCTTCGCGCGCCTCGCTCGAACACGCATGGGAACGCTACCGCGACATCTCCTACGCCACCGAGACCGAAGCCGGCATCCTCACACTCTCCACCGAGACGATCGTGCAGATGCTCCAAAAGCTCAAAACCATCGAGGACGTGCGCGTAGAGATCAGTGCGTTTGCGGCAAGCAAAGATACGCATCGCGTGTCGCGCATTTTGGAGATCGTCATGGCAGGCGCACTCTCGCTCGGTGCGTCCGACATCCATCTCGAGCCGAGCGACACCGCGGTGCGCATGCGCTACCGACTCGACGGCGTCCTCATCGAAGCGGCGACGTTCGACGCATCTACCTACGCGCTCATATCTTCGCGCATCAAACTCCTCTCCGGACTCAAACTCAACATCAAAAACGCGGCGCAAGACGGACGTTTTTCGATCGTCGTGCAAGAAAAAGAGATCGAGATCCGCTCGAGTATTCTCCCCGGCGCGTACGCCGAGACCATCGTCATGCGCGTCCTCGATCCCAACACCATCGCCGTCCCCATGGACAAACTCGGCTTCGACACGTACCTCATGGACATTTTCAACAAAGAAATCGCAAAGCCCAACGGCATGATTTTGAATACCGGCCCGACTGGAAGCGGCAAGACGACCACGCTCTACGCCTTTTTGCGCAAGGTGTACGACCCGGGCATCAAGATAATCACCATCGAAGACCCGATCGAATATCACCTTCCCGGCATCGTGCAGACGCAGGTGTCGAAAGACTACACCTTTGCCGAAGGGCTCCGCTCCACTCTGCGCCAAGACCCCGACATCATCATGGTCGGCGAAATCCGCGATGCCGAAGTAGCAACGACTGCGATCCAAGCATCACTCACTGGTCATCTCGTCTTCTCCACCCTCCACACCAACGATGCTGGAGGCACCTTCCCCCGCCTCCTCGACATGGGTATCAACGCCGACGTCTTGGGCGCTGCCGTCACCTGCGCGATGGCACAGCGTCTCGTCCGCAAACTCTGCCCCGCATGCCGCGAGGCAAAACCAATCGAGGGTGACGACAAAAAGATTATGGACGTTCTTCTCAAAAACATGCCGCACAGCGAAGAACTGCCGCAAAATCGCGACACCATGTATGTGGCAAAAGGCTGCCCTGCCTGCCGTGGCATCGGCTACAAAGGACGCGTCGCCGTCGTCGAGGTCATTCTCATGGACAAAGAGATCGAGGAGTGCGTGCGACACTCTTCGTCCGAGCGCGATATCTGGAAAGCCGCACGTCACCAAGGCATCCGCCGCATGGCGCAAGACGGCGCCGTGAAAGTACTCCAAGGAGTCACTTCCCTCGACGAACTCGGTCGCGTTGTCAATTTGCTCGACGAAGCGATGCTCGAGACGATTGCATAGTGATGCAAAACGCCTATACTTTACGCATGATTGCACAGGATTCGCAACAGAAGATACGGGAGATTGTGGAGCGTGTTGTTGGGCGCGGACAGGTGCGCGTGTACGTGTTTGGCTCGCAGGCGCGCGGCACCGCTAGATTCGGTTCTGATATTGATATCGGTATCGAGCGACTCGACGGCAAACCGCTTTCGCCCGGCATGCTTGAAGATACAAAAGACGCGTTTGAAGATTCGAGTATTGTGGAGCGTGTTGACGTCGTCGATTTCGCTCGCGCCGCACCTTCGTTCAAAGCCAAAGCCCTCGAACACGCCATAGCCGTATGACCGATTCCGCTCGATCAGAAGAATTCGTCTGCGCGCTTGCTCGCCTCGAAGAATCTCTCGCCGAGCCAACGACCGATTTCATGCGCGACAGCGTCATACAGCGTTTTGAATTCACAACCGACCTCGCATGGAAGACGTTACAGGAAACACTCGAACACGATTTTGGCATCCGCCCCAACTCCCCAAAGACCGCAATTCGCCTCGCATACGAAAACAATCTCATTACTGAAGCGGAAGTATGGCTGGCAATGATAGACGACCGCAATCTCGCAAGCCATTCGTATAACCAAGAACTCGCGAACGAAATCCGCGCTCGCATCCCCGCGTACGTCCCGCACCTCAAGACGCTCGCCGCGAGATACGAAACAACCTAACACTCAAGAAGCGACACTTCTTGAACTTGTCATCACACCATCTCCGTCCTTTTTATTTTCTCGATCAACGGCTCGCGTGTGCAGCGAAAAAGAAAGTCGTCGCCCATATCAATATCGTGGATCGTGTGGTGCGGTCGGCAAGACGGCGCCGTGAAAGTCCTCCAAGGAGTCACCTCCCTCGACGAACTCGGTCGCGTCGTCAATCTGCTCGACGAAGCGATGCTCGAGACGATTGCATAGCACACAAAAATATCCTGCACGGAACTATCCGTGCAGGATTCAAGCCTACTCAACCGCCAGGCGGCGGAAGAACGATATTTTCGGGACCGAAAAATGTACCCCGTCTACCCTCCTCCACCACTCCGATCTCCTTGGCAGAAAACCCCGTCGCATATGCACAATCAAGCACCGCGTTGACGTCTTCCTTTCCCACGAAGATGTAGTACCCCACACCCCAATTGAACGTGGTGAGACAGTCCTCACATGACACACCACGCTCACGAAAGAACAAAAATATCTCTGGCACATCGGGCCATGAGTGTATGCAATAGCGATACGGTCGCGTATCATAGGCGAGCTTTGCAACACCACTGCCCGTGCCAGGCACAATGGCGCGAACACAAACACCTTCATCAAGCAGGCGTTCTACTAAAGGAACGTAGCATACCGTTGGCGTCATGATGGCACCACCAATCGTAGCACCGCTCGGAAGCCTCGTATCAAACCCATACGGGAGACCTTTGATTGTCTCGTCGCCAACGACACGACGAATCATCAAAGAAATTCCGTTAGCATGCGGACCTGACGACCCGATACCGATGATGCGACTGTCTGGCACGAGCAACTCACCCGTGATCAATCGAGTGTCTGGAGCAATGATCCCCACCACACTTCCCGTGAAAACAGCCGCGCTTTCAACGGGCGGCTGCGGACGCACTAAATATCGGTACACGGGAGACTCTCCCGCGACGAGTGCCGCACCAGCGTCTCGACATGCCTTCAAAATACCGCGAGCAAAATCCTGCGACCGCGCATGATCAGAAAACCATCCGCTATCGCTTGCGACGACATCATCCAAAGCAATGACGGGCAGAGCACCTTGCGCCGCGCAGTCATTGAACGCCATCATCATGGTGTCGTATGCAATATTCTGATAGTTCGATCCAGAAAGAGGATTTCCGCGCAATAATTCGGCAATCCAACTCTTGTTGCCAAGTCCCTCAAGGGTAGCGCACCACGCATGCGGTTTATTTCCGCGATACGCATACACTCCCCCATGTTTGCCGAGTAGGCGTGTCGCGATATACACATCGCGACGATTGGGAAACGTCGCGGTTTGTCGCGCAACATCAATCATCGCTTTCTTGAAAGGTTCAATTTTGCCGTAATCAACACCTGCACATGCATATTCACTCATTTCGCGCTCCTTGTTTGTATGCAATGGAGACAACCTCTATTGCCCAACGCATACTGCACGAAACTCTCCGACTATGCAACACAAGATACATCACACCACATTCATATCTTGCAGCGCCGCGTATGGATGATACGCTTGCAGAAGTGAGAGGTGCGCAATTTCGGGTGATGCTTTCTAGGGGAAAGTTGCGACCGGGTCCTGAGGATAGGAGCAGTAAAGCCGCGCGTGGCGGATAACCGCCACCGTCCTTGGAAAAATCGCCATCACCCGAAGCTGTGCGCCTCTCATGAGAGATGTGCTATGAAAAAAGTGGAGGAATCTCCACCATCTCCTAGTACTGTAGCATATAGAAAATAAAAGTCAAGCGTTTTTGCGCCCCGTTGCCGTCCACCAATGGTCGCCAACAGGCTACATCACCATGACATCACCAAAAGACAGCATAGAAAAAAGCCCGCGCTCACTCGATCAGGCGCTCCGCCCAGATTCGTGGAAAGAGTACGTGGGTCAAGAAACCATCAAGGAAAACCTGCGTATTTTGCTCACTGCCGCCAAGGGTCGACAGCAGCAGCCCGAACACGTCCTTCTCTACGGCCCGCCGGGCTTGGGCAAGACGACGCTGGCGCACTTGATGGCAAAAGAAATCGGTGCGTCGCTGCGATCCACCTCCGGTCCTGCGATCGAGCGCGTGGGCGACCTTGCCGCCATTCTTACCAACCTCTCCCCCGGCGACGTGCTCTTCATCGACGAAATCCATCGCCTCAATCGCACCATCGAAGAAATTCTCTACCCCGCGATGGAGTCGGGTGTGTTGGACATCGTAATCGGCAAGGGTCCGTCGGCACGCACGGTACAGCTCGACTTGCCCCCATTCACCCTCATCGCTGCAACCACCCGCATCTCCATGCTCTCCGCGCCGCTGCGTTCGCGCTTTTCCGGCGGCACGTTCCGTCTCAATTATTACACCGACCCAGAAATCGCCGAGATACTCTCGCGTTCGGCAAAGATTCTCAACATTGAAGCCGACAAGGAATCCGTGCACGAAATCAGCAAACGCTCACGCGCCACGCCGCGTACCGCCAACTACCTTCTCAAACGCGCTCGCGACTTTGCCGAGGTCAATGAAACCACGCTCGATCTCAAAACTGTCAGGAAAGCACTCGCACTTCTTGAGATTGACGAGGGCGGACTCAACCAGACCGACCGCGACATCCTTTCACTCATCGTCGAGAAATTCCGCGGCGGCCCGGTGGGGCTCAAAACCATCGCCGCCTCACTCTCCGAGGAAGACGCGACGATCGAGGAGGTCAACGAGCCCTATTTGCTCCAACTCGGACTCATCGAGCGCACACCACGCGGTCGCACCGTCACCCCCAAGGGCTACGAACACATTGGTGTCGACGCGCCACGTGCACAGGGGTCAATGTTATGAAACTAACAAACCTCGACCCGCTCGATCACGACCGCCTCCAACGGACGATCTGACGCATTAGTCTCGACGTTTTCGATCGCTGCAACGACTTCCATGCCCGCAACAACGTTGCCAAAGACCGTGTGTTTGGTATCGAGAAAATTGTTTGACGCGACGTTGATGAAAAATTGACTGCCGTTGGTATTCGGTCCGGCATTCGCCATCGAGATGGTGCCGATGTCGTTGCGATTCGTCGATGCTATTTCATCGGCAAACGAGTAGCCAGGACCGCCCGTCCCCCAACGCGCCACCATGGCGTCGTCTTTCGTGAGCGGATCGCCTCCTTGGATCATGAAATCTTTTATCACGCGGTGGAATTTCGTGCCGTCGTAAAATCCACTCTTGGCAAGCTTCACAAAATTCGCCACTGTATGAGGCGTCGCTTCCGAAAGCTCGATCGTAATGTCGCCCTTATTCGTATGAAGTGTTGTTTGCATGACGAGAGTATAGCAGAACACGGATTATACGCCGATTGTTTTATGCCGCATCACGTGGTATACACATCATCGGAACATAGTTCAAATGCACGAAGAGGAGAGGTGAATCATGAGCATCGTGGGAAGTCTGATTGGTATCGTGCAAGCATTGCTTGCCGTATCGACACTGGTTGGCGATGGTAATTGGAATGGCGGTACCGCTATTCAGCAACAATTACTCACGATACTACCAAGTATCACGCGAAACCTTGGGCGCATACCGGAATGCCAAGGATTTGCGTCATATAACGCACGCAATTTGAACGAGAAACTCGCAAAAGCAAACTCATCGGTACGATTGCGCCCATGGCACAACGACGGCACACATGTGGGCGCTGTGTCCATTTGTACACTAGCAGCATCGTGGCGCGTACAAGGACAGGTCACGGAATCCGATGGGAGACCTGCGTTTCGGGTACAAACGGAACATGGGCTTGAGTTCAGGGATATGCCAAACTCTCCCGAGCCCGTTGTCACCATGAAAGCAACCAATGGTGACATCTATGCGTTCTGGCACACTGAGATGCGCGACACAAACATATTCGCGCTACGCGATGCGGCACACGCAATGCAACATGCACCGCCTCATGTCGGACAACTTGTGACCGCAATCATCCCCATGATCAGCCTCGAACGAGATGCCGATATAACATGGATTATCGGCATGCATCTGGGTAACAACAGTATCGCGCAAGCACTGCAACGAGTTAGTTTCAAGGTGAACGAGCGCGGCGCACAAACTGACGTTGTGACCGCAACTGCCACCATTCGCGGAGTACGATCATTTCTGACTATTTACACACTCAAACCCCCGTTCATTGCAAGCATCACAAGACCAAACGTCGACGAGTCGCTATTCGTTGCCTACATCGACGCCGACGCACTTGGAAATACGGGCTCCGGAAAATAATCCGAGCGCCCGTCGAACCCTCGCACATTGTCGCGAGGGTTCATTTTTATTTTTCGAGATCCAGCACCTCATCTATCCTGATTTGCTTCACAAAATCGGGGACGTGACTGACGAGGATCATGGCACCTTCGTACTGGTCGAGCGCTTTTGCGATGACGGGAAGATGGCGGAAATTGATGTGGTTGGTCGGCTCGTCGAGAATGAGGAGACCGGGGCGTTCCAAGACGAGACACGCGAAGGCAACGAGTCCTTTCTGTCCTTCCGACAAGCTGCCGACCAGCGTCTGCATCATGTCGCCCGTGATGAGGAATCCGGCGGCGACACTGCGCACAAACTCCTCTTCGCGGCGATGGATTGATGCGCGCATGAGCGACTGGTGTACGGTCGCACTGAAATCGAGTGTCGAAAAATCCTGGCGGTAATAGCCCACCTTCACGTCGGGCGCGATTACCGCACCTTCTGCTTTGTTGCGGGCGATGGATTCGAGTAGCGTCGTTTTGCCGATGCCATTGGGGCCGCGCAAAAGGAGATGGGTGCGGCGCTTGAGTACAAGCGCCGCCTTCTTTACGACAGGCTTGTGATTCTTCCCCACCACCTTGAACGACGAAATTTCCACGACGCTTCCGAGGCACTCCTGCGCGGGAATGGTGAACGGTCGGATGGTTTTGTCTTCGCGGCGAACGTCGACTTTTTCTTCCTCCATTGCCTCGGCTTTGAGACGCATTCGTTTGGCTACCATGCGCATGCCGCCGCCCTTTTGCGCAAAGAAATTTGCCTTGTCCTTGTTGGCTTGAATGTCTTTGGCGAGCTGCGCGTTCTTCATGTTTTCCTTCTCGATGCGTGCTGAAATTTGCTCCACCACATCATGATAGTTGCCCGCGTATTGCTCCACCTTGCGCGTATGTACATCGAGGTACAAAACGCCGTCGCTGAAGGCGTTGAGAAACTCCGCATCGTGCGAAATCACCATAACGGTTTTCGGATAGTGGACGAGAAAATCCGTGAGGTGTGCAATGCCTGCTTTGTCGAGGTTGTTGGTCGGCTCGTCGAGAAGCAACAAATCGGGGTTTTGGATGAGTGCCGAGGCAAGAAGGAGCCGTGCCTGTTGTCCGCCCGAAAACGATCGCACCACACGATCGTGAATCTTTTCGTGTCCGCGAAGGTGCACTATTTCAAGCACTTCGTCGATCCTAGGATCAATGTCGTATATCTTTTTTTCGAAACACGTTTGGAAGAAATCGCGCACCGTGAGATCGAGCTGATCGCGCGGTATCACCTGCTTAGAAAGCGCGATTGTGAGAGCGTGTTCTTTGTGAATAGCACCAGACTCTGGTTCGAGCGCATCGATGATGAGCTGAAAGATGGTGCTCTTGCCCGCGCCGTTTTGTCCCATCAGCGTCGTCTTGGACCCGCGACGAATAGAAAAATTCACCTCATCGAGGATTGACTTCGTGTACCCGTACTCAAAGGACACATCTTCAAAAGATACAATGCTGTCATTTTTTGCCATTGAAGCAACACTGTAACATCTTTGTGCACAATTGAAATATTTGAGTAATTCTCGCCTCCGCACTAGAATACCCCCATGGGAGGACATAATAAATGGTCGCAGATAACGCTGCTGCTATGAAACCGATTTCTGATGATCTCGTGCAATGGATCGCACAATAAGATGCAAAACTTGAACACATAAATCTCATCAAAACAAATGGGCGAGAGCGTGTCTTTTGGCAAGTCGCCAAACTCTCCGAAGAAACCGGCGAACTCGCTGATGCCATCATCGCGCTCTATGGATTCCAACGCGCCGAGAAAACTTCTACCGACACCAAAGACGCCGTCGCACTCGAAGTCGCCGACGTCATCATCACCACCCTCATCCTCGCCCATCGCCTCGGTGTGGATGTGAACGACGCACTGAAGAGAAAGATTGAGAGGATCGACACGCGGTTTGCGGGAGTGGGAGTGAAACAGTCGTAGCGATAATCACTACCGCTTCAAAAAATCCAAATACTCCTCACGGGAAATGCCGAGCGTGCGGAGATTGTTGGTGATGATGCCAGGCGACAATATAACTATGCCGCCACTGGCATCCGCACCGGCACGCTGTACGCGCGCGGCGGCGTCCACTGTGAAGCACACGGACGAGTTGTTATTTTGCGCCAACCCAGTTCCGTCAATACTTGATCGAGCGTCCCAGCTTCTTTCAATTCTTCAATGAAAAGCCGCGCCAGTTCTCCGAACATTCGCTTTGCGTCGGTTTCGCTTTTGCCGCTCGTCGAAATATCAAGCGCGGGAGAGTATGCGACAAACCGTCTTCCTTGCTTCGCAATACTCACCGGCAGATTCACCAAAAGATGCTCCATATACGTAGCGTACCAAACCTGCCCACCTACCGCAAACGATTTGAGAAGACACCACATACACACTAAAATGCCACTATGTACAAATACCAAGACCCCGACATGACCACCCCGATTGAAGAGCTGCGCACCGCGATACGCCGCGACTACGAGACCATGGCGCGGGAGTACGATTTCCCAAGCACGCTTTCTTTTGAGGCGGCGATTCGCGTCGTACACGTCGGCGTGAATTCGCGCAAGGACTATCCGTTCAAGAAATTTCAGAATGACGTATGTGATGTACTCATCCATAAACAACTGCCCAACAACATTCTCACCACCAACCTGCAAATCCTCGGCGCGGTGTGGAATTATTTTCCGCACAAAGATCTCGGCATGTCGCCTATTGAGGCGATACGCGAGGAGAAATCGAAGACAATAACGACTAACGAAAACGGAGATGCGACGATTGATCTTGATGCCTATTTCAACGCTGTCGATGAAAAGCTGGAATATCTCGCGGAGGTGTCGGAAAAGACATTGGCGCGCCATTTGGAAAAAATAGGATGCACGGCGAAAGACGCGCGGACACTTGTCGCGTTTCTCTCCGACCCCACCTGCAAACCCGACGACGCACTTATCAAACTTTTTGATTGCGTCCGTGCGCGAAAAACGAAGCGCCCGAAGATCGTCACCATGGAAGACATCCAGCCCGCCGTGCGCGCGCTCGCCGCGTGCGAGAATCACACGATCAGCATCATGCCCAACAACCACCGCAACTCACGCATGTTTCAAACCATCGTCGAACAAACAATGAACCTGAACACCAGTCGCCTGACCACCAACACTCCCGACGACAATCTTCACGAAATGATCGAGCCGCTTTCTGTGCTCGACGCGCTCATCAAGACACATCAGAACATACAGAAAACGCACACGACCATACGCGCAGACATTACGCTTCACGAATCCGCGCACCATATTCTCGACTGGCTCGCACTCACCGACGTGCGCGAGATTATTGCGCGACCGCCGCGAGAGACCGCACTTATCATGCTCGGCGTCGCGCGACTCATTTCATGCACGGGCGATCCGGCATACCAGCCCGGATGCACCGATGCGCAAATCCGCCGCAAGACCACATTCCTCAAGAGTGAGCCCGCGTATGAAAAAGAAATACGCCGCATCGCGCAAATCGCGCTGGAAAGTTGCAACGACCCCGGGCTCATGCTTGCCGACCTGCCGCACATTCCCGACGATGCCGACAGCCGACTCGCCGCACTCGCACCACGACTCGCTCTGCGCTCGCCTATTGACGCCGACCAGATTGGGAATTTCTAAATCCCCTACTTATGGTGACCTGTAGATGCCTATAAAGCACTAAATCGCAGAGCGCACAAGGAATTGAGCGTCGCTTCGGCGCATCGTTGAATCTATGCTAGCGGCGTGCTACTGTGCTCGACGGAAAACATGAAAGGAGTGTGGAGAAATGAGAAGAGTCATCCTGACAGTGGGTCCGCAGTGTGCGGGAAAATCTACGTTTGCCCAGAGTGTGGTGCGCGCGCACCCTGACGTGCACATTGTAAGTCGAGATGCCATTCTGATGGAACTATGTGGGAGCATCTACGCCGATGCCTATTCAGGTACCCATGAGGCCGCCTGGGATATTCTATGGCGGAAGCTTGCGGCTCGCCTTGAGAATCCCGACGTCACCATTATTCTAGACGCATGGAACGGACCTCCAGAAGAACGCGTGCGCATCGCGCAAAAGGTGCGGGAAATGCGCGTCGACTGTCTTGCAGCTTGGCACTTTGTGACCCCACTCGATACCAATATCGCGTGGAGTTTCGATCGGAAGCCGATCGAGTGCAAGAAACCGATTTACACTGCATATGCGCGTGAGCAACGCATTGGGACATGCACACGCATCCACGGATTATTCGCGGCGCTCCATCTCCAAGAAGAGGGTGTGTTCGATGTCGTTCGCCACATCAACCCATGTGATCCAGTTCCCTCCGACATTCTTGCCTTGTGAAAAGCGGCCGCCACGAGCGGCCGTTTCCTTTTCGCCCGATTTCTTATAGAATGCGCCGCATGGGAGGACATAATAAATGGTCGCAGATAAAGAGGCAGAAGGGTGCGAATGACGGTGCCAAAAGCCAAGTATGGGGCAAACTCGGCAAACGCATCGCCGTGGAAAGCAAGAAAGCCAATGGCGACGTGACACTGCCGGGCCTCCGCGCAATCATCGAGACCGCCAAGAAAACCAACATGCCGAAGGAGAACATCGAGCGTGCGGTCGCTAAGGGAATTTCAGCAGACGCCGCGACAATGGAAGCGATTACCTATGAGACGTACGGTCCAGGCGGCGCAGCGATCATCATCGAGACACTGACAGACAGTCGCAATCGCACGGCGCAAGAAATCAAGCATCTACTTACCGAAAATGGTCTCGCGCTCGCTGCACAAGGAAGCGCGCTGTGGGCGTTCACCAAAACGCACGACGGCTACGAGCCCGCCACGACAGTACCACTCTCGCCCTCCGACCACACACGTCTCATGGAGATTTTGGAGCAGCTCGACGCGCACGACGACGTGGAGGAAGTGTATACAAATGCGGAATAGCAGCAAAACACAATGGTACAATGCAGTGAGACAAGTTCACCAGTGAATTATGGACGTGTGAAAGATGGATGAAGCGAGTGCATGCGCATTTTGTGGCGGGACGGGACGCGACAGCGCGGGGATCGACTGCAAACAATGCAACGGATCAGGAGTTGCGCCACCGCCCGCTAAAACAGGCGTAGGAAAGGGCAGACGAATAAACATCACCGAATGGAGCACAGATTGGCGTAAACAACCAAACGCCAAGTGGAAAAAAAAGCCATAACCATAATTACGGGAGATTGGCACCGCCAATCTCCTTTTTGTTACACGAGGTATACATCCTGTCCGTACCCGCCCACGCCGATGTATTCCGCTTCGTCTGCCAAGATTTTTTCATACGGGCGACACGCGAAACACTGCTGCTCGCCGCGCGGACACGCAAACTCTTTTTTCTCCCGCGCCTCTTTCACGCGCCTCGCCACCGCGAGCACTGCTTCACGCGCTTCCGCCGCATCAGGCAAATCCACCACAATCGGCGCGTCGTCTTTTTCCAAATACCAGTACGAGGCGCCGCTGACGCGGCGCCTCTGGAGCGCATTCAAAAGCAGAAGATAGATCGGCAATTGGAGCGAATCACCCGACTCTTCATGCTTGCCTGTCTTGAAATCCAAGACGCGGATACTGTCGTCGGCTTCCACATATTCGATCCAGTCGATGAGTCCGCAGAGGATAATGTTGTCTTCTTCGGAGAGGTAGAAATTGGGCGGCATGTTGTTGTGTGCGGCGGGAAGCTTGACCGTCTTTCGCGCGATTGGTCCGGGATTTTGCACCACACGCTCGACCATCGCCTTGCCGCGCGCCTTGGTCGCTGCCTCCTCTTCCTCGCTCGTAAATCCTCCCTTTTTGCCCGACACCGCCTCCCACGCTTTCTCAAAATCCGCCAACAAATCGCGCTTCATGCGCTCTTCCACGGGAAGGTGTTTCAAATCTTCGAGCGTCGTATGCACCGCAGCCCCTAGCGAAAGCGGCGGCGCGACGAGCGTCATCTTCCTGCCCGTCTTCGGATTCTTATAGACATTGTGCAAAAAGTACGCCCTTGGACACTTCAAAAAATCCCCCATCGACGAATGCGACACCCACACGGCGGAGTATTTGTCGGGGATGGACATGGAATTACTGTAGCATATTCGATTTCAGGTACGCCGTAATCCTGCCACCATCCTCGTGCACATGTTCGCCTTTGTAATACAGCTCGATGAATACGACTTTTCGCTCTTTCACATGATGCGCGTATATCACGCGCATGCGCGATGCCTGTAAGTACCGACATGCGAGACGGATTTTGTAGACGATGACATCTCCCGCACGACGCATGCAGTTGCAATGTTTTGCCCCATCTCCACTCGGAGACACTTCGATCGCCTCTCGCAGAGCAGTCACATCTTCGTCGAGTGACAGATATTTCTTTCTCAACCGCTTCAAATCGTGCGCAAACTCGGATGTCTCGCCAAATTCCATAGTCGGTCGCGTTTATAGCTCGTCATAGGTACCAACCGATAGCTTGTCGGAGCGATAGAACACATGCTCATACCGGATATCTTGGCCTTGCTTTGCCGCCATCCACGGCATATCTTCGTGTGTGAGCGCGGAAAGTTCCGACGCGTTTTTGTCGCCATACCGCGAGAGCACATCATCAATCATTTCCACTTCTCGCCCCGAAAGAACAGACAAGTCGGCAACCTTGTGCGGCAAATATTTCTTTTGGTCGTGCGCAAAATAGGTGCTTTTCACTTTTTCTATCTCGTTCGCCTTCTCCATCTCACGCACAACCGCCCCAAACGCACGCGGCGACGGACCAAAATGGTTGCGAATATACCGCAACCCCATGAGCTGTTCCCCGTACTTTTCGTAGTAGTCAAAATCGATAAAGTAGAGGAGCTTGTACAGCACCGTCTCGCCCACATTGGGCTTGCCCGCCGTCTTCCCCAAAAGATACAAAAGCACCTGCTTGAATTTGTCGATCCGCTCCTGCGGCACACTAATACGCACGTACGGCTTCTCTTTTTTCTCCTTGCCTTTGGGAAGCGCTATTTCCGCCGGCTTCTTGCCCGACGCGATCACATCGAGCGGGACGCCGTACATCCGCGCCACACTCTGCGCCTCGCCAAGCGTAAGCTCCCGCTTCCCTTGTTCGAGCGCGATATAGGTCGGGCGCGACACACCAAGCTCCTTGGCGACCGCTTCCTGCGCCAACCCCTCCCCCTCCCGCAACTCCCGAAGCAATGTAGATTGAGACATGTTTTTATTATCCATACGTCAGGATTCTTGTCAACAAATTGTCCACAATATTGACATGGATAAATCCTCACCATACAATAATGTTCAATCTGGCGTGCGCTCCGGAGAATTACTGGATAAACAAATCGTATGGCGAAATCAAAGTCATTCAAAATAGGCAGAGATGCGAAGACCGGGGAACTTGTCCCGGTTAGGAAAGCTCGAAGTGGCAATCCCGAACGTTATGTTGTCGAGCATATGCCGAGACGCGGCTACGGAACAGCAAAGTAGCACACGACCCCGCCGAAAGGCGGGGTTTGAATTTATTTCTTGGCTATCAATTCTTTATACTTCTCGAACAAGTACTCAAGCCGCTCCGGCTCGTTCTTGAATTTGCGTTTGCCGTAGCAGGCATCTACGGCGCGGTCGAGGTGGTGGTGAGCATCGAGCAAATCCTTGGGCATGGTGAGCGGATCGTAGAGATCGGCAAGTGTCGCGCCCGCGTGAGCCGCGCGCGCGTCGAGTACCGCCTGTGCCGCCGTTTCCACTTCCCTTTTCTGCTCGTCGGTTGAGTCCTCCGACCATGGAAAGTTGTTGTAGACGATGGTATTTGAGTACCGATAGTCCGATTTCAAACGACCTGCGATCACCCGCATCCACGCCATATGCATTTCACTTTCGAGAACGCCGAAGTGATAGAGAGTTGCTTCCGGCACGATAAAAACAAGATCGCTAGCAAACGTTGAAGGATGTTCAAAACCAATGGGAATGTAGCGACGACGCTCTGATGAGACTTTTGGTACGACTAAATAGTTTCCGGTCGGCATATTTTCAAGATGGAAATGCGTTGGTGTTTCAGCTAATTTTCTGGTAGCAGGTCTCTTGCTGGATAGACGAAACTGTTTTACCGCATCAATACGCCTCATTATTTCTGGCATATCTCTAAGATCGCTCGGACTCGCATCTCCGAGCCACAGACACCAACGCTCCCAGCCATTCAAAAATTCGTCGGAGCCGATCCACCTTCGGAAATATTTCTTCGATTGTGGCTCTCGTTTCAGAAACTCTGCTTTTCCCTCGGTCGTGAACAAATAGATGCCGCCATCAATTGGTAAGTTACCAACACTCATCCGGGGCACATTACCATTCAATGGTTTGTTTCTGCTTTCTATAAAAACATCGGGAGCATCGACCATGTAAGGATTGATGTGCTGTGTTTTAACTTCTTTTGCCTCGCCGCCGATATCAGCATATTCATATATTCTAGGTTGTTTAATTTCACTCAGTCCAAAACCAACAATTACGCAAAACACGGCGGCTTTCCCTGTCGCTTCATTGCTCCATTTGAACGTACGGTGCGCAAAGCGGATATGTACACCACGTTGTTCGATGAGAAATTTCCACAAAACATTAACTTGTTCGCCTTGCGTGATACTGTTGGTAGAAACAAACGCACATGTTATGCGAGTGTTTTGTATATAGTCTCCTGCTTTTAAATACCAACCAGCAACATAGTCTAAATTTCCTACACCGCGCGTATCCCCAAATATTGTTTCAATATCTCCCTTTTGTTCTAGACTCATCACCCGCGAACCGAGAAACGGTGGGTTTCCAAGAATGTAGGTGAGTTTATCTTTGGGCACGACCGATTCCCAATCGAGGCGCAGAGCATTGCCTTGAACGATGTGCGGCGCTTCGGTAAGCGGGAGCTTGGTGAGTGGCTGACCGAAGAGCTTGCCGAGCTCGACGTTCATTAGGTGATCGACGAGCCAGAGCGAGAGTTTAGCGACTTCGGCGGGGAACGAATCGATTTCGATGCCGTACATGCGCTCGACCGACATTTTGGAGATAGTTTTGAGATTGACACCGAGCGGCAACACCGTGTGACCCGCCTCCACTTTAGTGGTACTCGTCTTGTTGTAAAGTCGCGCAATGACATCATTCTCAACCTTGCGCAATTCGCGATACGCAACCACGAGGAAGTTGCCGCAACCACACGCAGGATCAAGCAGGGTTATTTTGGCCAATCGTTCTTGGAGCGCAAGGAGTTTTTCGCGGTTGGTCTTTGCGGCTTCGAGCTCGGTGCGTAGTTCTTCGAGAAAAAGGCCGTTGATAACCTTGAGAATGTTGGTTTCGCTCGTGTAGTGTGCACCGAGATCGTGTCGCTCTTTTTCGTTCATCACCGACTGAAACATCGAACCGAAGATGGCAGGAGACACACGCGACCAGTCGAAGGCGGCGCATGCAAGGATAGTCTCGCGCACTTCGCGTGACACAAAGACCACGGGAAGCGGAGCGGCAAACAATCCCCCGTTCACATATGGTAGATTCGCGAGCACTGGATGGAGCGTCGTCTGTCGCATTTCTTGTGGCGTATCAAGTACCTGGAATATGCCATTGAGCTTGTCGCCAATGTCAGAGCCGTCGGGATTGGTGTTTGCATCGAGATACTCGCGAATAGCGTTGTTCTCAAAAATACCGGTGTCGTCGGCGAAAAACAGGAAGACGAGACGCGTGAGAAGCGGCGAGAGGTGCGCCGTGGAATAGTTGGAAGAACGGAGCGCATCATGGAGCCTACCGATAGAGCGAACGGCTTTCACGTCGATTGGCTCTTCGGGTTTGTACACGCGCACATCTTCGTCGGCAAAGAATGCGAATTGGCGCACGCGCTTCGGAAGTTCTTCAAGAGAGAATTCAACGAAACGATTTTCTTCGGAAGCTTCAAGATCGTACACATGGAAACGCGCAAAATCAGAAACGATAATGTAGCGTGGACGATCTGTCTTCGAAAGCGCGTCGAAATAGTCCATCGCTTGTCGATACGCAACACCAAGATCCTTGCCGCGCGACTTATGCTCGATGATAAACTTATGCGGCGCGAAGTAGTCTATCTTCCCCACCCCAGGCCTGCCGTGAATACGTACGCGCTCCTCAAACGCTCCGATTTGACGCGGGTCCACACCGTAGAGTTCAAGCAAGTCTTTCCAAAAAGGCTTCGCATCACGATCCTCATCTTTGGCATCGGCATACTTGTGAGCGAAAATCGTCGCCCTCTCCTGAATGTCGCGCCAATTGATTGCCATATTCGCCCAAGTATGGGCTTTTTCGGACGGTTTTCAAGTGAGATTGACTTCCCGCTTTCAGTTGTTACTATATTGGTATATATGGCTTCGGCCTCGCCCCGCGAAAGCGGGGCAAATTACTTTCTGGCTCACCTGTAAACACCTACACCTCTCTCAAAACATCCTTGGCATTCGCATACCTTCGCCCTGCGCGAGCTTGCACAACTTCGGCGTCCCACTTGGCACGAATAACGGCGGCATTCTTGGTGGGCGTAAACGGCAATCCTTTTTCCGTTACCACCTGATGGAGAAACAACTTCACACCCGACGACAAATCGAGCCCAATATCTGCCAATGCCTTACTCGCCGCAAGTTTCGTTTTCTCTTCTATTCTGACATTGAGTGTGGTCATGCATCTAGTATATACAATGTGCGCACAAGGTCAACTCCGCAAGTGTATGCATTCTTGTTTCCTTTGATTTTTGATACATAATATGCCCCATGAAAGAAGATGAGGATTCAAAACATGAAAGACCCGCGTTCGTTAGAGTGACACATGGCGCAGCTATAAACGGCATGGACGCGAAAAACAATACACTAATAGGCGAAGCAGATTTTCTTGATAATCAGGGTGAGATTACAGATGCAGCCCTTAGAAATAACAAACATGTTATTCCCCATCAATCGCATGTAGACGACTGGCACAGTACATGGTGGGGAGGGGCACTAATCACATTCTCGACTGGTCTGGCTGCGACACTCATTGCATATTTCTTTTTTGGAGTTGGGAGAGGATGATACACGGGCAGCATAATGGATAGTGGGGTCAGACCCCAACATCAATTACCCCTATCTGCACCATAGCGCAATAATAGACACAAGAAGGGCGCTTATAGCTATACCGGTTGAAATCGGGTTTTCCCATGCTTTATGCAAAGAGTATCCCCATTTGCTTTTACCTCTCGTTGTTAAAACAATACTTTCTGTCTTGAAATTTTCTCTTTTTTCAGGTCGAAAATCAATAACATCGGGACTAAATACTTTCTCACATTCTTGAATACGAACCATTACTAAGCCATCAGATTCCATTCTCTGGAGTTCGGCTAAAATGTTATTGCGAGGAACTATCGATTTGCTTCCAATATATGTCTGGAGGTATCTGTCGTAATACTTATCGAAAATGAGTTGATAGTTTGGAAATGTTAATAACTCCTCAACACAACATTCTCCGTTTCCTGTTTCATAATCTTCGTACGTATAAGTAACGTTTAAAAGCTCTTTTTCATACTCAAGATCTTTCAACAAAGATATAATTCTTTGTCTCATCGAAAAAAATCCGTCCGTAATCCTTAGCACCTCTCTTGTCATGGTTTGCAAATTCACACCATTGAGGCTTGATCTCAACACTCCACTCATAGTGTTTAAATTTATTTCATGAACAGACTAGACAGACTAGAATAACTACCACCTTCCATGTAATCATTAAGTTTTCCAAACATACTCTCAGCTAAATTGGATCTCATTGGCTCGATTTTCTTTTTGGCTTCATAAGCAAGCTGTCGCTCAGAACCGTAAGTAGCTACTAGATGTGCAAATTGATTTGTTTCTTCCTCGGTTATGTTTTGTTCAGAATTTCCCCCGTCTCTAATGACAAGTTTCGGTATAAATTCATTTTTTTCTATATGAAGTTCAATAGCGATAATTTCGCTAGCACGAATTTTACACAAATCGCGAGTAAGCTTTATCCATTCCTGAACTTTTTCATGCGGCTTTGTTTTTGGCAGGCGCTCTAACATCTCCTCAAACTGGTTCAATCTTGTAAGAATAAAATCCCCGTATTTAGCTGACGAAGCGTCTATAAATTTTCTATACGCCTTTGACCAATCGAGTATATCTTTTGCTTTTTCCAATCTGCCTGCATCAGTCAATGTTTTATCCTTCAGCAAATTATCCATCGTTATGGATACAGCTTTATAGTAGTCATTTTCTTCATACTCCCAATGTTGAATTATTATTGCACTTAAGGCAAGCAGCCCCCTTTCAATTTCACGTCCAAGCTCAATCATTGTTGAGTCTAAATTATTTTCAGTTTTTTTGTTCCAAAACATAAACTATTTTATAAAGTAATTGATATCTTTCCCGTACATTTTTGCAAACCGCTTCAGTTCTATCACATCTACTCTCTGCTGCCCCGTTTCCACGTTGGAAATATGGGACTGCGGGCGATCGAGTTTCTTTGCCGCTTGCGCCTGGGTCAACCCCGCATCAATCCGCGCCGCACGAAGCATCTGTACAAACACGGCATATTCCTTGGTCTGGGTCGACTTCTTCATACACTACAGCGTGTATTGAATAAGTCAATATCCAAAGTTTAGATATTATGAAGCTCGTAATGAATCCCGTGCGACACAATATGCCACACTCATCCCGCACACATTACTATTGCCCCACCCCAATCTTCCACACCCCCTTCTCGCGGAAGGCGGAGATGCTTTGGCGGCGGGTGGTGTTGGCTACCAATTAATTACGGGCGAACAGCAAACCCTTTTCTCACAAACAACCTCACCAACACTTCATATCCATCGACGAATGCGACACCCACACCGCGGAGTATTTGTCGGGAATGGACATAGCCGAAATGGTAGCACGGCCAGTGTATTTGTTCTGTAAACAACCTTGCTTTTATAAGCAAAGAGGCGACAGTTTGTGTCGCCTCTTATTTGTGAGCTGTGGCTTATTTGAGACGTTTCGCCTTTTCAACCATTCTGCGCATTGCATCACTTGGATTCAAACGTGCCGCATCATCAAGATTCACCCAGCGCAACTCTTTTGATTCACTGCTAGTCGTTGAGGGTTCGCGTGGGTCTCCGATGAGTAAAAACCGAACATCATAATGCTTGTGCTCCGGTTCATCTCCTCGCTCGGGAATCGGGTGAACATCAATACTAAAGATGTTACCCGAATATGGACGAAGTGACTTCAACCCAGACTCCTCCAGCGCCTCTCGCATCGCAACGCGCAATGTGTTCCAGTCACCATCGGAATGTCCGCCAAATTGAAACCATCGATCCAGCTTCATATGGTGGGTAAGCAAGGTTTGATTGAAACCCGGATCAACAACAAGCGCCGAGCCAGTGACATGTCCGGTCGATAGACTCCTATCGAAACAGTTCTCGTGATCCTTAACAAACTGAACCACATCTAAACGCATCACATCTTCTTCTGCGTCAACACCTCGATACGCTTCCAGTTTTTCCAACACATACGCACGCTCGCCGTACTTTTCGGTCAATGTCTCGGGCGCCTCCATTTCCGATAGGTTATTCCTATCGTAAACACATCTGCGGCCTGTTTCAGCAAATGCGTGTTTGATAAGCCTTTCCATCTCGTCCTCATTTCTACTACGTAATGCCGAATTCAAGTCCACCTCCATACTATCTGAGCGACACGGCTTTGCAAATCCATCTGGAGAGATGAACACATCATTCTGTTGATTACAAAAAGCGGCAGGATCACCACTATTAACGGCTTCCGCACAAAATATCCGGGTCAATGAGACAGTTGTTTGACCATCACTTAATTTTCTTTTGCGCAGTTCTGTCTCCGTTGGTACAAAACCCAGGGCAGTAAGTATAGTGGTCACCTCTTCGAGACTTACTACGTCAGTGCGGTCTGGCGGAAATAATTCTATCAATTTGATAGATGCCCGTATTGATTTCGCAAACTCGACCAGCGACTTAAAATCATCAGGTTCAGAATTAAATCCGCGAATACAAGTGGTGTTTAAAACAATCGACACCTCTGGATACGCTTGCCTAAAAGCCCTCAGATTATGCATCGCTGAATGAAAGCTATTTTTCACCTGAACAAGATCTTCATACTTTTCCTCGTTCATAGTGTGTACAGAAACATTGATCCTATCTAAGTACTTACCTACCTCCATCCTCCGTGTCAGTAAACGCCCATTTGTAGTCAATGTTATTTTTGCACCCTCTTCGTGAAGATTCTTTGCTATTTCTACAATATCTTTTCTAAACAAAGGCTCGCCACCAGTGAGAGTCGTGGTGTCCATACCGAGTCGCTCTTTTCCAACACGAAAAATAAAAGCAAAATCATCAGGCGAAAGCGTTGCCTCTTTTTCTTCTTGCAACCCCTCACCATGACACATGACGCAATTATAATTGCAATCTTGAGTAACCAGCATTCGCATCTCCTTGCCCCCCCTTTTAAATTTTTCCATAAAATGGCTATTAATCGTAGTACTATTAAAATTTCAAAAATACGTGCAAGTGAAATATTTGCTATTTTTATTTTATTCAAACATGCGTCGCAATTTTCTCCCTAGCAGAATCAAAACCCACACCCACACATAATACACCGATTCTTTGCGAGAAAAAGTGAGCCGCGAAACAGGTCGTATGTACGTGTTCGTAACTCGCACGGAGACTCTATTGCCCCACCCCAATCCTCCACACCCCTTTCTCGCGAAAGACGGGGATGCTTTGGCGGCAGGCGGCGTTGGTCACCAATTGTGAGGACGTAGTCAGGACGACCATTCACGTCTTTTTGCCAAAATCCCGTGAATGACAGGCATTTTATGGCCTCCATTCACGCATTTCTACTGATTTGGCGACAGGTGGTACTTTATTGTTACACTCACTCATACACACCCTCGCCATTGATCCCGGATGCGGTCGCTATAATGTCTCCGTCATAGGGCGAGCTATTGGGTAATCTCGGGATGCTCACCAAGATACATATCCCTGACGTACACACCGAGAGTTGGCGCGACGTCTTCGATGCTGCGGGTGGGATTGTTGTACAGAAACACTTTTAGAAACTCCATAAACGGTTTCTGGTACAGCGCGTGGATCGATTTTATCGCAGCGACCTCTACGTCATATTTCAATCTGGGATTTTCGCCGCCAATAAAATCCATAAATTCTGCCTTATGCTGAGACAGCGCATTATCGAAGCCGATTTGCTGTACAAATTCCTTGCCTTGCATGGTCAACGCGAGCGGCGAATATGCCTGCAGTTCCGCGGGATTGAATTTGTTGTGATGTTTTACAAGATAATCGCTCACGACTTTCACGTTCACTTTTATTTTGTGCACCGTCGCCCTGAGATCATCGAGAATCTGAAGCTTGCGA
The DNA here is from genome assembly GCA_903824595.1 of uncultured bacterium. Taxonomy (GTDB): domain Bacteria; phylum Patescibacteriota; class Minisyncoccia; order Phycocordibacterales; family UBA2100; genus UBA10103. Next base: position 21,407 of record CAIJXH010000008.1, on the reverse strand, counting down.
CCTATGTATACGAGAGCGGCAATGATAGAGGACACGCCCACGAGAACGAGAACATCGTACAAGGAGAATGCGAAAAAACTCTGACTCTGCGGAGCGACAGACACGACCGGCGTCGTTTCCGTTGTTTGACTTGATGATGTGTTGTTCATAAGCCTTTCGCGCACATCACACATCTAAGTGTACACGATGCGAGGAGTGAAATATACGAAAAGTTTTCCCCAATCGCAACCTGCTACAATACCGCAATGAAAGTCCTCGCCATTGATCCTGGATACGGTCGCTGCGGCGTGGCAGTGGTGGAGAAGGAGCGGGGCGGGAAAGAGCGGCTACTCTACTCGGATTGCATCGAAACGTCGGCAAAAGATGAGTTCCCAGAGCGGCTGGCGGCGGTCGCCGATGCGTGCGACCGCCTTGCTCGCGAATATAAACCAGACGCAATCGCGATGGAAAAATTGTACTTCGCCAAAAACCAAAAAACCGCGATGCATGTCGCCGAGGTGCGCGGCGCACTCATGAACGTCGCCTCCGTGCTTGGCATTCCCCTCTTCGAATACTCGCCCGGCGAAGTGAAATCAGCAGCAGCAGGATCAGGCAATGCCGACAAGCGCGCCGTCGCCAAAATGATCCGTGTCCTGCTCCGTATCCAGAAACCCATCACACACGACGACGAGTACGACGCGATTGCGGTTGGCATTACACACCTTGCTAGAATGCGATCATAGCGCTTGCACCATACCCGATATACAATGAGACAGACATGCAGGCACGCAGAAAAAAGCTCACGTTTTCACTGTGGACAGAGATTGTCGCACTTGCCGTGCTTGCGCTGTGTTTCATAACTATTGGAAGTACTATTATATGGGCAACGCTTATACCCATCCCCTCCATCAGTAATTTTGAGAATCGCAAAGTATCCGAATCTACAAAAATATATGATCGAACAGGCAATATCGTCTTGTACGACGTGCATGGAGCAATGCGTCGGAGTGCCGTACCCCTCGCCGAAGTATCGCCTTATCTCCGAAACGCCGCAATTGCCGTAGAAGACACGACATTTTATTCAAACGTGGGATTTCGCCCTCTTTCTTTTGCGCGAGCAGCGATTGCGAATATTGTGTCGGGACGATACGCTCAAGGCGGATCAACCATCACTCAACAAGTAGTCAAAAATGCCCTTTTGACGCAAGAGAAAACCGTATTCCGCAAAATAGAGGAAATAGTACTCGCACTTCGCCTTACTAAAGCATATGCAAAGGATCAAATTCTCGAAACATACCTCAACGAAACTCCATACGGGGGCACCATATATGGAGCACAAGAAGCGAGTCAATACTTTTTTGGCATGGACGCAAAAGACATTGATCTTGCCCAAGCCGCATACTTGGCAGCACTTCCACAAGCCCCAACCTACTATTCTCCATACGGCAACCATCGTGCCGCCCTCGATACGCGAAAAAACTTTGTGTTAGCCCGCATGCGCGATCAGAACTATATTACTCAGGAAGAATACGCCGCAGCAACCAGCGAGACCGTGCAATTCAAGAACGAGACAGAGGCGGGAATAAAAGCTCCTCATTTTATTTTCTTCATTCGCGAGTATCTAGAACAAAAATATGGCGCCGATACGGTTGAAAATGGAGGGCTGCGCGTTATCACAACACTCGATTATGATCTACAACAAAAAGCCGAGGATGTTGTTTCCAAGGAAGCAGCGCAAAACGAAAAAAATTTCAACGCATCCAACGCCGGACTCGTAGCAATCGACCCAAAGACCGGACAAATTCTCGCTATGGTCGGCTCGCGCGGATACTTTGATGACACGATACAGGGAAAGGTAAACACGACACTCGCCATGCGCCAACCAGGCTCTGCATTCAAGCCATTTGTCTACGCAACCGCGTTTGAAAAAGGATACACCCCGAGCACTGTGTTGTTTGATCTCCAGACACAATTTTCAACTTCCTGTAAGCCATCTGACACCACCAACGACACGCCGCCCTGCTACTCACCGGGCAATTACGATGGAAAATTTCACGGGCCGATAACGCTCCGTGACGCTCTTGCGCAATCGCAAAATATTCCCGCCGTCAAAACACTGTATCTTGCAGGCATTGATGAATCGCTCAAAACTGCACAGGATCTAGGCATCACCTCACTCGCCGGTGCCGATCGCTACGGACTCACGCTTGTGCTTGGGGGTGGCGAGGTGAGTTTGCTTGAAATGACAGGCGCATACTCTGTGTTTGCTAATGACGGCATCAAAAATCCTCCCGTGGGTATTCTGCGTGTAGAAACCAGCTCCGGCACGGTACTCGAACAATATCAAGACCAACCCACTCGCGTGCTCGACCCACAAATTGCACGCACGATAAGCGATGTATTGTCTGACAACAACGCCCGCATACCAGAATTTGGGGTCGATTCACCGCTGAATTTCTCTGAATACGCCGTCGCTGACAAAACAGGTACCACCAACGACTCCCGCGACGCATGGATCATCGGCTACACACCCTCGATTTCGATCGGCATGTGGGCTGGTAACAACGACAACACTCCGATGGTGAAGAAAATCGCCGCGTTCATCGTTGCTCCTATGTGGCACCAAGTGATGGCATATGCAATCCAAAAATACCCATCAGACCCATTTCCCCTCCCCGCGCCAGAAACAGATGCACTACCCGCTTCTCTCGTGGGTACATGGAACGTCGATCCGTCAAAAGGGATTCACGATATTCTCTACTGGATCAACAAAGACGATCCTCGCCATGGCACCCCTGATATGTCCGATTCTCAGCTCGCGTATTGGGAATATCCCGTATCACTGTGGGCACAATCCAACCCAGAAGCACTTCAGACACAAAACAAAAATTCCGCTACGCCCACGCGCGATGTGCCTACGTCATTTTCTTTTACCAACCCGCAGAATGGCACCATGATACCTCCGTTCGTTCCAATAACCCTCACGATACAACATCCGCATCTTGATTCACTCACAAAAGTCTCCTACTACCTCAACGGGGCACTCATTGACGTTGCCACAAAGAGTCCGTTCTCTACCACATTTGTGCCACAATCTCACGGCCCATCCACTCTTCGGGCAACCACACACACATCATCAGGAGACGAAAGCACATCGGTGTCGTTTACGATTCAGTAACCTCAATACACCATGCACGTTTGTCGCTACCGATTCAACGGCATCACTAAATACGTGAATGCGGGGTCGGAGACGCCGCGAATGACGAGTGGGCGACCGATGCCGGCAAAATAAAGCGTGACGGAATCCGATTCAATACTCGAAAGACAATCACCCAAATAACCGATGTGGAAATTCATATCAAGATCCTCACCCGACATAGCCGCATCGACCGAGTCTGACATCTCCCCCACATTGGCGCTTTGTGCGGTCGCGGTGAATATTTTTTTCTGTGGGTAGATATGGAGTCCGATATGCTGATCATTACCAGAGAACACGCGCGCCTTACGGAGCATTTCGGCGAGGTCGTTTTTGAGAATCGTCGCTTCTGTTGTGAATGTTTTGGGAATCACGTCTTTGTAGTTCGGAAAATTACCATCCACCACACGCGACACAAATTTTACCCCTCCCGCCGTTACCACCAACTGCGATTCACTCACCACACACTCCACTTCGTTTCCAGCACGCTCAAGTACATGAACAAGTTCTGACGCATGTTTGAGCGGTACCAGCATTTCAACACCTTCTTTCTGGTGCCCCATCTCGCTGGTAATCGTTCGCTCTGCAAGACGGAACGAGTCTGTCGCCACACACACCACCTCTGTACCTTTTATGGAAATAAATACACTTCCAAGCTCCGGACGAATCATTGAGGGAGACGCTGCATACAACACACTCTGAATACCACGCAAAAGAGCGTTTTTGGTGATTTTTATACCCACACCCGAATCTTCTTTTGAAAAAGCAGGAAACTCATCGTGAGGAAGCGCTTTTATGAGTGTGCGTGTTCCTTTCGATTCTATCACCACATTTCCATCCTCGGTGTGAATCGACACTTTATCACCACTGATCGAACGAAGTGTTTGAGAGAGAATATTTGCCGCAACCGCCGCAACACCCTTTTCCTCAACCGTACACGGCACCACCACATCCACACCCGCCTCAAGATTGGTAGCTCGTATCGCCACTGATGTGTTGGCATCCAAAAGAACACATGACAAAACAGGGAGTGATTCTTTCTTTCCGACAATACGTTCAGCAATGAGTACGGCACCCAATAATTTTTCTTTTGTTGTTGAGAATTTCATATCTGTATTGTAGTACTCCTATCTAATACTACTATTAGTGCTGTGTATAGTGTGTATAAGTACAAAAACAGCAGTGTTCTGGTCATTTTTAGGGGTTGAGCGAGTGGTGTATAGGTGGTGCATAGAGTGTGAACGACGTGGATATGTGCGGTGGATTTTTTGCATGGTGTGGATAGGGTGATTTTTTCCATATGCTGTACACAGGGTTGTATACAGACTATACATGAACAAGGGTGCGGATGTGGTCAAGTTCTTGTTCGAGTGATAGGTTTGATTTGATCTCCTGTTTTATTTTTTCGCATGAATGAATCACGGTTGTGTGGTCGCGCCCCCCTAGTTTTTCCCCAATGGATGGGTAGGAGACACCAAATTCTTCACGAAGTACATACATAATGATTTGTCGAGGTTTCACAACCTCTTTTTTGCGTGTTTTTTCGTAAATATTTTTTTCTGGAATATCGTAATATTGCGCGATACGTCGTACGATTTCCTCGATAGAAACCCCTTTGTTTGGCTTTATATTGTGTTTTATGAGGGCTCGTACGTCGGTTTGCGTTACTCCCTTACCCTTGAGTTGAGATTTACAGACGATCATGTTGAGAATACCTTCAAGTTCTCGTATATTTCCGCGGACATTTTCAGCAATATAGGACATCACGTCACTGGGGAGTGAAAAACCATGACTCTCAAGCTTTGCCTTGATAATCGCGTTGCGTGATTCGATATCTGGTTCTGGTATTTCCGCAATCATGCCCGCAGAAAATCGTCCGCGAAGACGATCCTCAAACCCGGGAAGCATTGCAGGATGTTGATCGGACGAAAACACGATTTGTTTGTTGTTGTCGTGCATGGCATTGAAAAGGTGAAACAATTCATCTTGTGTGCGTTCCGTTTTAGCCATAAATTGCACATCATCCATAATAAGAACGTCGTATTGGCGATATTGGTCTTTGAAATTATTGGCACGTCCAATACGGACGGCATTCATGTAATCGACGGCAAAACGTTCGGCGCTTACATAAAACACTTTTTTGTTGCCATGATTTTTTTTGAAATAATTGCCAACCGCTTGAATGAGGTGCGTCTTTCCCCTACCCGTGAGTCCGTATATAAACAACGGATTGTATGCGCCACCGGGGCGTTGCAACACCACTTGTGTAGCCGCGTGTGCTAGCTCATTGAACGGCCCCACCACAAACGTATCGAATGTATAGCGAGGGTTGAGGTTGTCGCGTTTATCTATGTAGAGTCCATTGAGATCGAGTGCCGTGTTTTCCGTTGAAGGTTGTCGGTTTTGTTTGATGGGCGGTGTTGCGGTGCGATGAATGATGTATTCAGCTGCCCGAATACTCGGATCAAGACCACGGAGCGCTTTCAAGATAAGTTTATGATGTTTGTCCATCAACCACTCCTTTACGATTTTTGAGGGAACGGCGATGTGTACGGTACCAGCACTGTCGCGTGTCGTGATATCGGTATTGCGAAACCACGTCCGAAACGATGCTTCCGACGTGCCGAGCTCTATTTGAACAAGCGCATTCTGCCAAAGTTCGTGATTATTGAGATTGGGTAGTTGAGTCATGGGGGTAAGAATACCCTGCGCATTATACGCGCGCTACTTTTGTATATATGCGGCGTTAGTCGATCGAGATGTTCACAAGGTGTGGATAACTCGACGCGTATCCCGTCACGACACTATTCTCCGAGGTCGGGATTTTTCTGCTGAAAAATCAGTGCGTTTTGTGATTATTTGGATTTTTGCGACGGATATCGTATAGTGTTAGGCATGTCTACAAAACGTAATTATCAGCCAAAAAAGCGCAAGCGAGCGCGTACGCATGGTTTTCTCGCACGCACTCGTAGCGTTACTGGTCGTCGAATTTTGGTGAGTCGCCGTCGCAAGGGGCGCGCAAAACTCTCGGCATAATGCCACGCGCGCATTGGGTTGGTCGAGCTGACTATGAAGTAGTGCGACGCACTATGCGTAGGAATGGTGCCATTTTTTCGCTCACCGTCGCTGTTTCCCCCACGGGTTCTGTTCCCAAGGTTTCGTGTGTTGTGTCGAAAAAAGTGTCTCCGCACGCGGTTGATCGCAATCGTATCAAACGTAGGTGCCGCGCGGCTATCGCACCACTGCTACAAACGATACGCGCACCGATTATATGTGTTTTTTTTGCTCGGCGTGAGGCTGTAACGGCTTCTTATGAAGATATTCAACGCGATGTGTGTATGCTCGCCGAACAAGCGTTCTCGCGGTACAATTTGCGCACATGATTTCTTCCGCGTTTCATTTGTTTGTGTACAACCCGCTGTATAACGGGCTTATATTTCTCATAACGGTTGTGCCGAGGCATGATGTGGGGCTTGCGATCATTGCGCTTACGATCATCGTGCGTATCATACTGTTTCCGCTTGCGCGCAGAATGGTGAAAACACAGATCAAAATCAAAGAACTGGCGTCAGAAATTGAAGCAATCAAAAATACTCACAAAGACAATAATGTGGAACAAAGCAGGGCAATTCTCGCGTTATATCGTCATAACGACGTGCATCCTCTCTCGGGTCTTGGTCTTACGCTGCTCCAGTTCCCTGTTTTGCTTGCGATTTACCTCGTGTTTGCTCGAGGTGGGTTGCCCATAATTCATGCACAGCTTCTGTACTCGTTTGTAGCAGCACCTCATACAATTACTATGGTGTTTTTAGGGCTTATCGATATGGGGAGTACGCATAGTGTGGTATTGGCGGCGTGTGCTGCTCTCACTCAGTATGGATATATACGGCTCACCATGGGAAAACGAGCGGCTTCAAAAAAATCCAACGGATCGTTTTCAGATGATATGGCGCGGAGCATGGATGTACAAATGCGTTTCTTTCTGCCGGGTATGATTGGTGTTATTGGGTACTCCGTATGTGCCGCGGTTCCTTTGTATTGGACCACTGCCAATCTTTTTATGATTGCACAGGAATACGCCGCGGGACGTCGTTTTTCTGGGGAACGTGTGTCGGCGTAGCGTTTTTGCAGAAATGTACACGAGGGCGTATACTCTCCCGTGTAGTCATTAGTATGGTATGAAATTCATTTTTGCTTCCCGTTCGCACTGTCACACACGCCCCTTACAGGGACTTATTTTGGCTATATAGAGCCATATTAGTCTTTTCACGGTTGTTTAGTGGATGGCGCGCGGATGGATAGCACCGTAGCGTATGTCATTAAAATTCATCCTCCTCCTTCTCGTTGGCGTTGGTGCGGCAGGAGTTGGTATCGGGTATTTTCTACGTTTTATTATTAGTATCGGTAAACGCGGCTCGATGGAGCTTGAGATCCGTCAAATGCAGCTTGATGCCGAAGAAAAGGCGAAGCGCATCATTGAAGAGTCAGAGGCGGAGGCACGCAAGAAACAAGAGCAATTTTCAGGAGAGTTCAAACAAAAAGAGCGCGATTTGAAGCAAGTCGAGGAACGGCTCATCCGCAAGGAAGAAATGCTTGACAAGAGGCAAGAAAATCTTGATGCGGAACAAGACGTTCTTGCAAAAAAGATTGATGATGTGCAGTCGGCAAAATTGAGAATTGAAGAAATTGTAAAATCAGAACAGGGAAAACTTGAGAAGATTGCGGGATTGACTGTCGAAGAGGCAAAAAGTCAGCTTATCGCGTCTTTGGAGAAACAGAATGAGCAAGACATTGAAAGCAGAATGCGCAAACTTGAAATTACAGGCGAGGAGAAACTTGAGCGTCGCGCCAATGAAATACTGACCACTGCCGTGCACCGTCTCGGTAATTCTGTGGTATCCGACGTCTTGGCGACGACGATCACGATTCCAAATGATGAAATAAAGGGTAAGATTATTGGGAAAGAAGGGCGCAATATTCGCGCTTTTGAGCGTGCGACCGGCGTCGATGTGATAGTCGACGACACCCCGGGCACCATTACCCTCTCGTCGTACGATCCAATGCGTCGTCAGGTTGCTCGTATTGCGCTCGAAAACCTCATTATTGACGGGCGTATTCAGCCTGCAAAGATAGAAGAAGCAGTGAAGAAAGCAGAAGAAGAGATCAATACTATTATCAAAAAGAAAGGGGTTGAAGCGGCGTATGCGGCAAAAGTGTCGAATATGGATCCGAAACTCCTCATGATTCTGGGGCGTCTGTATTTCCGCACCAGCTACGGACAAAACGTACTCGATCACTCCATAGAAATGGCGCATCTTGCAGGAATGCTTGCTGAAGAATTGGGTGCTGATGTGGCTGTTGCGCGTGCGGGAGCGTTGTTCCACGATATTGGAAAGGCTGTTGATCATGAAGTAACGGGTACACATGTGGAAATAGGGCGGCGCATTCTTCAGAAGTTCAATGTGGATGAGCGTATTGTGCAAGCGATGCAGGCTCACCACGAGGAATATCCGTATGAAACGCCTGAATCAATGATTGTACAGGTGGCAGATGCGGTTTCTGGAGCGCGTCCTGGCGCCAGAAGGGACTCCGTTGAGCAATACATAAAGCGTTTGGAAGATTTGGAAGCGATCGCAAACAGCGAACCTGGTGTTGAGAAAAGTTACGCGATAGCGGCAGGTAGAGAGGTGCGTGTCATCGTAAAGCCAGAAGCAGTCTCTGACCTTGAGGCGCGTCTTCTGGGGCGCTCTATTGCCGATAAGATTGAGAAAGACATGCAGTATCCTGGGGAAATAAAAGTATCAGTCATCCGAGAAACAAGGGTGATCGAATATGCTCGATAAGATCATACGGTCGGTTGACTTACTCACGATGTTTAGTTAGAACGCAGCATTGCCGTTGACATGGTTGAAAAACGGCTCAAAATGGTTGCTATTAGGTCGAATGCTCTTTTTAGGAGTAATTATCAGTACGTATTAGTACACACATACTATGGCAAACAAATCAGATTTGGTTGAGAAAGTTGCCGCGACAGTCGGATCTACAAAGGCAGATGCCGAGCGCGCGGTCGAGACAATAATTGAATTCATTACTCATACCTTGAAAACAGGTGGCGAGGTTTCAATAGCAGGATTGGGTATTTTTGAAGCCAAAACACGCGCGGGTCGCGTGGGGCGCAATCCTCGTACAGGGGCGACGATTCAGATAAAAGCAACAAAGGTTCCCAAGTTTCGCGCAAGCAAGACTTTGAAGGACGGAATAAAGTAGATCTCTTGCGATGTGGAAACAAAAAACCGCCCTTCGTGGGCGGTTTTTTGTATGTGGTGCGGGATGGGAGAATCTCCCTCGCCTCTCGCCTTGTCGACACAAGGCTCGGGCTGGTCACCGCCTCGCGGTTCGGCGTACTCGCCTCACAGCGCTTCGGCGTTCGATTCTCCACGCAAAGCGCGCAGGCGCTTTGCTCATCCCTTCTTGCGTTTCGCGTTAGTGCGGGATGGGAGAATCGAACTCCCGACCCAAGTTTGGAAAACTCGTGTTTTACCACTAAACTAATCCCGCATTATTTCACACCCGTATCCCCCGCCACCCCATAGTAGTCATTATCGACCAATACTGCAAATTCTTGTATATTCCTAGGTAATGTCCTCGAATATGAGATCGGCACTTGTTCACCTATGTGCCATAAGTATGGTGATCAGTGGGTTCCATGCTGCCATGACACACTACTCTTCACCGGGGCGTGTCAATACTGATGCGGTCGCACAACATCAGATTGCTTCTGTCGCGGGACAGAGCGCCAGCCAATCGTTGCCGTCGAAGCATGAAGCGCAACCTCCTGTCCGCAAGAAAGCGCGGGTTGTGGCGGTTCCTATCACGAAGCCGTCTGCACACGTCAACACATCCGACATATATCGTGCTGAAAGCCCATATTCTCACGCACAACGCTCGTTTAGTGATATTAATACATATTCTCGCACAACACTCGTCAACATCCTCTGTGAGCCGCATTCAAGCGGAATGAATGCCATATCAGGATCGGGTGTATTGATCGATTCTCGTGGAGTAATATTGACGAACGCTCATGTCGCACAATATATACTCATTGCTGACAGTGGCAAAATCGACTTTTCTTGTTTTGTGAGGGCTGGTGCGCCGGCGCGAGCATTGTGGAAGGTTGAAGCTCTATACGTACCGCCTGTATGGATTTCTCAACATGCAGCTGATATACGTGTGGAGCACCCTGTGGGCACTGGAGAACATGACTATGCGCTTGTTCGTATCACCGGATCACTCGACGGCTCTTCCCTGCCGGTCTTTCCTGCTCAATCACTTGATGTGCGGGAAGGAGTTGCGTTTACTGATGATTCAGTGCTCATAGCGGGATATCCTGCGGAGTTTATTGGTGGAATAAATACAGAATCCAACCTATTTCCCGTCACTTCTGTCACGACAGTCAAGGAAATGCTTACATTTGCGAGTTCTACGATAGATGTCATGTCTCTTGGTGGAGTTATTCAGGCGCAGGGAGGATCTTCTGGTGGCGCAGTGATCAACGCATGGAATTACTTAGTTGGCATTGTGACGACAGCTACTGAAGGAAAGACAACTGCCGATCGTGATCTGCATGCGCTGACATTGAGCTACATAAATCGCGACTTGAGTACGCAAAGCGGCACGAATCTTGCAGGGTGGTTGAATGGAGATATTGCTGCGGAAGCGTCCGCATTCAAGACAGGTGTGGCGCCGGAATTAGAAGCATTGCTTCTTGCGTTTGTTCACGATCGTCAAAATCCTAGTCGGGCCGCTGGGAATTGAACCCAGTCTACATGCTCCCAAAGCATGCGTACTACCGGTATACGACGGCCCGATTCCCGCATCATAGCACGTGTACATATATTTTCTATACGATAAAGACACGTATTCTGTAACGGTCATCACTGTCCTTTACAGGATGTATGCAATCGCGCACGTAATTTCCATCCTATTCAAGAACTTGCTCAAACAATCTGCACCGTGCCAGCGATTTCTTTGTGTCCAAGATAACCCCTACCACATCTATCTGATATTCTCGAGAATCCCTCGCGTTTTCCATGTACAATGATGCTGTTCTTGATATGTTTCGTAATTTTTTGCTATGTACGAGTTCCTCTGGTCGATATTCGATTTCACGTGAAATGTCTGCTGCGGGTATTTCACGTGAAACTGCCTTTACTTCGACAAACCTCACCACACCAGCCTTTTCTGCGATAATATCGATTTCACCCCACGGTTTTCTGTAGTTCCTTTCAATAATAACAAACCCCTTCCTCTGTAAAAACCTGACTGCGATCGATTCACCCAGATTGCCTATTGATTTTGTGTCAGATACTTGCATATTGTGCATTATATAGGAATTTTGGACGACATTTCACGTGAAATGTTACTTAGTACCCTAATTTTCCCATACAGTCACGACATAAACGGGGTGTGTATACGCCAAAAGACACACATAGGACAGCTTGTGTTTGTCCGTAATCCACATATCCCCCGAGTTATCCACAGTTTCTCTCATGTGGATACGGCGATCGAGCCGCATCCTAACGACCACAAAGGACATGTCTTTTATGGTGATTTTGATTGGTGTATTGAGCGGGCAAGTTGAATAAGTGTCGATAGTATGCGAACATACTATGCGTAGCGGATATGGTTTAGTGGTAGAACGCGTCCTTGCCAAGGACGAGATCGGGGTTCGATTCCCCGTATCCGCACATGATGCTAGTGCTCTCGCCAGGATTCGAACCTGGAATAGCAGTTCCGAAGACTGCTGTGATATCCATTTCACCACGAGAGCAATAAGGCAATAATACGCGGCGGTTCGCAGAAACACAACGCGTACCGTACAATATCGGTATGGAATCGACTATTCATCTAATAATTCCTGCAGAGATCGATACGTGTTGCGCTGTGTTGCGTGACGGGGGACATGAAGCGTATCTCGTCGGTGGCTGCGTACGCGATCTTATCGCTGGGCGCGAGCCGAAGGATTGGGATGTTGCTACGAGCGCGAACCCCGATCAGATTCAAGCGCTATTTCCAGAAACGTTCTATGAAAATACGTTTGGTACCGTGGGTGTGGTGACCGACGCAAAAGATGCTCGCATGAAGGTGATAGAGATCACTCCCTATCGAGTAGAAGGCGCATATTCCAATGCTCGGCATCCCGATACGGTGTGTTTCAGTACGCATCTTGAAGATGATCTAAAACGTCGAGATTTTACTATAAATGCGATGGCATATGATCCGCGACATTCAGTGCTTGTTGATGAGCATGGGGGCAGGGAAGACATGGTGAAGCGGGTTATTGTTGCTGTGGGCAATCCCGCGGAGCGCTTTCAAGAAGATGCGCTTCGTATGTTGCGGGCTGTGCGTCTCGCGGCCGAGCTCGATTTTGTTATTGAAAGTGGTACGGCGCATGCGATTGCAGCCAACGCAGTGCTGCTTGAGAAGATATCACGCGAACGCGTTCGTGATGAATGGGTACGTATTCTTATGAGTGATCGACCGCTCCAGGCTATTTTTGTGGCTCAAAAGCTAGGTGTTTTGAAGCATATTATTCCTGAACTGGAGGCGACGATCGGCGTAGAGCAAAATCAAGCGCATTCATTTGATGTATTCGAGCATGTGTTGCGCTCACTGCAATGCGCTGCCGACAAAGGATGGTCGCTCGAAGTGAGGCTTGCGGCATTATTGCATGATATAGGGAAGCCTGTGGTGCGAGCGTGGTCGGAAGATAAGAAAGACTGGACGTTTCATGGTCATGAGGTTGTGGGGGCGCATATGGTCAAGAAAATCATGCGCGATTTGCGTTTTTCAGCTGAAATGACTGATACGGTCTGGAAACTGGTTCGGTGGCACATGTTTTTCTCTGATCCAGATCACGTAACGCTTTCCGCCGTACGTCGCACGATATGCAACGTGGGGACCGATCATATTAAAAATCTTCTGAATGTACGTATATGCGACCGTGTTGGAACGGGGAGACCGAAAGAGCAGCCATTTCGGCTGCGCAAGTACATGTCGATGGTTGACGAGGCGTTGCGCGATCCTATTTCGGTAGGGATGCTAAAGATTCATGGGCTGGATATTATTGAAATGGGAGAACGTCCAGGACCTCGAGTAGGATGGATACTTCATGCGTTGCTCGAAGAGGTGCTTGAGAATCCAGATAAAAATTCTATTGAGTATCTCACGCAGCGTACTCAAGAACTCCGTGCGCTTCCTGAACATGAGCTTGAGCAACGAGGAAAAGCGGGAAAGGAGCGTAAAGAAGAAGAAGATGAGGCTGATATACAGCAATTACGTGAAAAATATCACGTGAGGTAAGGCAATTGGGTCGTGGTGTGTATGAGCCTGAGGCTCAAAAGAAAAGGCCGCTCCCATAGAGGGTACGCGTCTTTTGTTTCTCTTTGACGTGTACCCAGCAATAGGAACGGCCTGCATGTATGCCTCGCGCTTGGGGTGTATGTGCGAATCGAGCTAACGGTACGTGTCCTTTAGTGTTTTTGGTGCTATGCACCATATTGTAGGTTTTTGTACCTGCTTATTCGTGGGCTGTGCCCTTGTTTGTCCTCATGTATAACGGACAAACACTACAAAGAACAATGCGCTTGGCTTTCTGGATGACAATCCAATGACTGCATCCCTAGTGGAAATAATATAGGTATATCGGACATTGTAAAGGACATGAGTGTGGATAACTTGTCCTTTATAGATCCAGCTCGAGAATAATAGGGCAGTGATCGGAGCCGTATAGGTCAGACATGATGCGTGCTGAGACGATATTTGATGCGAGACAGCTGCTTACGAAAAAATAGTCGATACGCCAACCGATGTTGCGTGCGCGGGCGTTGGAAAAATTGCTCCACCAGGTGTAGTGTCCCGCACCTTTCGTAAAAAGGCGGAATGTATCGACGAATCCTGCGGTGATTATGGCATCTAATCCACCACGCTCTTCTGTGGTGAATCCGTGAGAACCTTCATTTCCCCTAGGATTAGCCAGATCATCTGGGGTATGAGCGACGTTGAGATCTCCGCAAAAAATGACTGGCTTTTCTCTCTCGAGTTCTTTGCAGTATGCCAAAAAAGCCGGATCCCAGTGTGAATGGCGCATGGAAAGGCGCGAAAGATCGCCTTTAGAATTTGGGGTGTAGACAGTGACTAAGAAGAAATTCTTGTATTCTGCAGCAATTACACGTCCTTCGGTATTGGGGTTGCCGTATGTATCGGGCATTAGATCGAATTGTTTCACGATGTGTGAAGGAAGATTATTGTGTACGGTTATTGGTGTCACTTTTGTACATATTGCGGTGCCGCTGTAGCCTTTCTTTTGTGCAGAATTCCAATATTCCTCATAGTCAGGCATGTCGATGGGGGATTGTCCCTGCTCTGCTTTGGTCTCTTGTAGGCAGAGAATATCGGGTTTCAAGGTTTCGATGAGCGGTGCCAAAGCGCCTTTCTTGTGAATACTTCGGATGCCGTTTACGTTCCACGAAACAAGTTTCATAGCGATATCGAGCTATTGTACCGTGTCGCAAGGTGGTTGGATATTGAGTCACTCCCGTCGTTTCCCATGGAATGCTTTGTGGACTTCGAGAAGATGTTTGTCGGTGACGTGAGTGTACACTTGTGTGGTGGTGATGCTGGAGTGTCCGAGAAGTGCTTGCACGGATCGAAGGTCGGCGCCGTTTTCGAGAAGGTCGGTGGCGAAGCTGTGGCGGATGACATGCGGCGTGACTTTGCGCGTGATGCCGGCGTGGGTGGCGTACTGTTTGACGATGCGCTCGACGGAGCGGGGAGTGAGGCGTGGCACATATTTGTCATGGTCTTTCTTCTTACCTATCGTTCCATTGCTTACGAAGAGCGCCTCGCCGAAATCGCCGCGTTTTTTGAGATAGTCCGCGACTGCTTTTTTTGCGGAAGCCGAGAGGAACACGACGCGCACTTTCTCGCCCTTGCCGCGCACGGAAAATGAGTCGCGCGAGAGATCGAGATCCTGATTGAGGTTGCACAGCTCGGAGACGCGCAGACCGGTGGAGAAGAGAAGCTCCAGCATGGCGCGGTCGCGCAGCGCGGTGAGCGTATCGCCTTTGGGTGCGTTCATGAGGCGATTGAGTTCGTCAGCGGTGATGAGGTCGAGGTCACGTCCGCCTACTTTTGCCAATTCGATGCGCTCGGGATTGAGGGAAGCAATGTCGCGTTTGCGGAGGAATTTTAGAAACGCGCGGAGCGCGATGAGGTGGTAATTTTGCGTATTCTTTTTCATGGTGCCGGCGGTGCCTGGGGAGCGATTCAGATTGATACGGAATTCGCGCACCATCGTCTCGGTGATTGCGGAGGGGGAGGTGACTTTTGCAGCGGTAAAAAAGCGGGTGAGGTAGCGATCATAATTCTCCACAGTCTTCACGCCACGCCCTTTTTCGATCTCGATGTATTCAAGGAATTGGGTCTTGAGGGATGTGAGGTCGGTCATTCCCGAATTGTATCAGTAAATATTGTGCGACGTATCTACTCCAAATACCTCCTCCTCTTCAATTTTTCCGGCAAATAGCTTTCTTTCGAATACATTTCATATCCTTTTCCGTACCCCTGTTCCTTCATGAGCTTGGTGGGGGTGTTGCGGATGTGGAGGGGAATGGGGAGGTTGCCGTGTTTCGCGACATCGTCTTGGGCTGATCGGAAGGCGTCGTAGGAGGCGCGACTCTTTTTGGACTCCGCGAGGTAGGCAACGCCGTGGGCGAGGTTGATCGCGCATTCGGGGTAGCCGATGGTTTCGCAGGCGCGGAAGACGGCGTTGGCGACGACGAGTGCGGTCGGTGCCGCAAGTCCCACGTCTTCGCTCGCGAAAATAACCATGCGCCGCGCGATGAAAAGCGGATCCTCACCCGCTTCTACCATGCGTGCCAGGTAGTAGAGCGCGGCGTCGGGCTGGCTTGCGCGCATGCTCTTGATGAATGCCGATACGGTATTGTGGTGCTCGTCGCCCTGTTTGTCGTAGCGCAGGTGTTTGGATTGGATGGATTCTTTGAGTGAGTCGACGGTAATCGCTCCGTACAATTTCTCTGCTGTTTCAAGTGCGGTAAGCGCCTGACGCGCATCGCCAGCCGCCATGCGGGTGAGCCATTCGCGTGCGGCTTTTGGCATTTTGATCTTGGTGCGCGCGAGAATTTTCGTCATATCTCCGTCGGCGTGCTCTTGCAGCACGAACACGCGACAGCGCGAAAGCAGTGGCGCGATCACCTCGAAGCTCGGATTTTCGGTCGTCGCACCGATAAAGGTGATGTCGCCGCGCTCCACGAAGGGAAGCAGAAAATCCTGCTGTGCTTTGTTGAAACGATGAATTTCGTCGATAAAAAGCACACGCGGACGCAGCGGCTTGCCAGAGCCAATGATCTTGCGGATGTCGTCTTTCCCCGCGTCTACCGCCGAGAGCTCGAAAAAATCCGCGCCTACCGAAGCGGCATAGATCCGCGCCAGTGTCGTCTTGCCGCTTCCCGGTGGTCCCCAGAGAATGAACGAAAACAGCTCTTTTTTCTCAATCGCCACCCGCAGTGGCTTATTTTCTCCCACCAAGTGTTCCTGCCCCACAAACTCCTCGAGCTTTTTCGGTCGTATTCTACTGGCGAGCGGTTCCATGCGGGGAAGTATACGCCCATCGCTCTTACTCTGCCTCTGGCCGCGCCATCACTTCGGCATACAATTTTTCATGCTCTGCCGCACTCATTTCCCACAGGTACTCAAATAACGCAGCGAATGTCTCCTTGATCGGTACGTTTTCGATAATGGTCGTCATGATAGGTTCCGCAAAGGAGATAAGTGCGACTTTGTTGGCGTAGATGAGCACCTGCGCCGGCGTTGACATACGAATGATGCGGCGCTCGATGAGCTTTTCCGGATCGCGCTTGATGTGCGAGGGTGTCATTTTGGCAGAAATCGGCGACAGTACTCGTGTATGGATACCGAGTCCCGCTTGCTCCAATACCTGCTGCGTTATGAATTCCCGTATGTTCAGATCGCCATAACTAAGAGACGTGCGGATAATGCGCATGTCCTGACGTTCGTTTTGGATGTCCTCGTACAGTTCTTTCACTCCTCTCATTCCGTCGAGTATACGTACACCCGGCTGGCCGGAGACGGTGTTGAAATCCGATATGAGCTTGCCCAGCAGGCCATCGAGTGCATTTTTGGCGCTGTCGGCCTGCTCTCGCTGTTTGTCGATGAGGGTCTTCACCTTGAGTGGGTGGGCAGTGGCGAAGGTGGCGACCGACCCGGGCTTTTCTTCTTTTGACACGATGCCCACCTCTACGAGCCGGTCGAGCACCTTATAGATGAGCGGACGGGAAAGTCGGACGTGCTTTTTGAGCTCACTTACACGGCAGCGGCCGCGCTTGAGAAGCGCTTCGTATACGAGCGCCTGGTCTTTGGTAAAGCCGACCTGAACGAGTCCTTCGGTGTACATAGGTTTGCATTGTATGCCACTATTGTTATTTTGTCAATTTCCTGTGACAGGAATAGTGCAATAAATACGCCAAAACAAGAGGTATGGCAGTTTTTGTCATGACAATTTATATATGTGTATGTTGACATAACACTCTTCTTGAGTTACTTTACTACCCAATTCGAGGGAAGACAGAAATGGATTCCCAAAGAGTTTGATCTTTGACACAAATAGCATAGATAGAAGAAAACACTCGTCAGGAGGTCGTTCGTGTGTTGAGTCAGTTGGATCACAGAAGCCCTTTTACATCGTAAGAACACGGTGTGGAAGTTTGGTCTGTGGGCGTTCGACTGGTGCCTCCGCTAGAAGCAAGGCATGGGTGTCGGCCTTGTTTTTAGTAAAGAGAGTAGTCGGCTCTTCAAAGCGACCGCGCTTCTTCTTGCTAGAAGCACTTTGCCAGCGGAGGTTCGTTGGCTTCTGTTGAGAGCAGTCTATATGACCGCGTTGTATTCCAGCGGGACCTGGACCATGCAACGTCTCAACGCAGGAGACGAGTACCCTGCAGACACATCCAACAAAGGAGGTTCATTTTCATGTACTGCTTCGTACGTTGCGAGCAGTACATGCAGTACTGCCGCTCACGCGTGGAAAGGAAGCTCGTGTTCTTTGATCATGAGGGAAAAGAAATCCCACAGATCATACACGCGTTTCCATGCCAGAGCGTGGAGGTTGCGGAGTTGCTTATGAAAGAACAGCGCCACATGCCGTTCAAGGTAGTATGCCCGCCGAAGGGTTGGTATATCTACGCCCTGAACTTCTCTGTCGTGGAGTTGTTCGTCATGGGGTACCCTGCACAATCTCCTGTGCCGGAGAGATTCAACGCCAAAAGGCATGGCGGACACATAGGTCCCGTAGAGATATGGGACGATGGTTGTGTCGTTTGCAGCCATAGAGGTGTCATCATGCCATACCAGGTGGTTTTCTCACCGACTCGAGTCTCGTTCGTGCGGGGGCACATTAATAAAGACTGTGTGCGCCAGTCGAAACGTGGCTCAAGACGTGGGAATGCCGCGGTTAGGCGTTAGATTCGCGGTGCCGGTTGATTTCCGGCGTGGCAACAGAAGCTCCGAGTACTCCTCTGGAGGCAGTAGGGGCAAAACAATCACGGGTGGCAGGTGAAGTCGTGTGACCTATAAACTGCGCGACAAAACAAAAATGGGAGAGTCTCATGGGAGACCACGAAGACCTCTTCTGCCCAAAATGCGGGGCAAATATCGGCCTCGGCTTGTCGGAGTGTCCACTTTGCGGATATTCCGATGATCCGGACGATCTGGAAGAGGACGAGGAATAACATCCCCTACTCTTCTCTAACATTGGGCATGCGTCACGCCTATGAGTGAGCGCTATCCGCGCCCGACGGAGAAACAATCGAAGGGCAAGCATCAGCCGCGAATACTCTCTATAAGGTGTCGGTAGTCCGGACCGAAGTGAGGGAAATAAGCGGTTTGTGCGGAGATGCGGATGAAAAAAGTCATCCGGATTACCCGCCATCCGGCAGACGCTGCTCGGATCGAAGCGTTGCGCAATGCGTTTGGAAGCGACTGCGAAGTCGTTGACGACGACATTTCGTACGGCGACGATCCTGTGCGTGCGGTTGTCGAGCTGATTGCCAAGCACGGAAACGTGGTCGCGATTGAAACGGTCGCTCCCGTCCCGGTCTTGGCGAAGCTCACGACCGCGAAGCGCGAGCTGGGAGACGTGCTCATCCTTCGTGCTGAATTTCAGCGCGGGAAAGATGGGCGTGCGGTGGTTGTGTCGAAAGACGCAAACGGCCGCGACGTCTTTGGCTTCAGTCACTATGACGTGATCGAGCGAATCGAAGTCAAAACTCGACCCCTCGCACGCTAGAGACTAAGGCTGTGTCGGCGGACACGTCAAGAAATCCATCCCAGGATGGAGAGTATTGACCCTTACTCTGGGGATGCAGAGCGTGCTTGGTGGCGCGAGAGCGGACTAACCGCACATCGACTCGTGCGCATGAGTGCGCGAAGGCAGGATATGCCTATTTCAAAATATCCAACCTCGGCATCCTCAATATTCGCTATAAGGCGTGGTGTCCCATGCTGAAGTGCGGAGAATACAGGATGACGAGCGGGAGGAGAGCAACAATGAAACTGCTCAACTCTTTCTCCCTGAACATGCTGGCCGACCTCACCGTCGACCTGCGCGTCAGGGAGATCCCGCTCACCGAGGCGCGTGCCTGCGCAGCAGATCTCGTGTCTGCTGTTGGTCATGCCGATACAGCTGCCGTGTATAGCGAGCAGCTCGGCGTTGCCATTGCTACCGCCCGTGTCACTGTCTCCCTTGCAAAGGGTGAGACGGTACTGGTCGGTCAGTACCGCGGTCCGCGTCTCCCGGAAGGTGCCACCCACCTTCCGACAGGAGCCACCATCCAGTGGCTCCTGGTGACGGTCGTCGCCTAACGGCGATCGCTGTCCGAGCGGGACCCTCGGCTTCGTAGGGCAACATACGAAGCAGGTGCATTGTGCACCTTTCACTGCACGCGGGGCGTCCGCACGGTGATAAACCGGCACACCGGAACAATCACGTTTTTCGTTGCTGTCCGTGGTGGGGCAAGCGCGAAAGACTTGGAGCAAAAACCTGCTCCGTAAAACCTAAGGTTGGGGGCATTGCTTTCCCCACACAGCCTCTGTTCGCGCGATCAACATTGCCCGAACATGCTGCAAAGAAAAAAGCACGCGTCCCCTGCGATAGTGGAGAGCCCGAGGAAGCAGAGCCTCTCTTGTGGGCGAATACATGCAATCATGTCATTCGCCCCCCTTTCAAGCACTGAAACAAGAAATGAAAAGCGACAAACGTTTGAGTGCTTAAAAGGGGAGGTCAGGTGGTCTGATTTCCCAAATGGAGACGCGCCGGAGGCGCAAGGAGGAAAAAATGAGTTTTTGGGGGTATGGATCGGAAGACGACCCGCTCGGCGCCTCCCATCGGGAGGGTGCCGAAAGGCACGAGCGCGCCCGCGCCCTCATCGGGCGCAAGGCGCGGCTTACCGCGCGTGCACTTTGTGTGTTCCCCTATAAGGCGGGGGACGCCGGTCTCGTCGTGCGGGCGCAGGAGCAGGCGCCCCCCACCTGCTTCAGCGAGAGGGGGGACACATATTTGTTCCTCCAAATGGAGGATGGCGGGCTTGCCCGCTGCCTCCTTATGGGGGACGAGGTGCTCCTCGAGGAGGAGTACCTGGAAAAACTGGAAAAAAAGAAAAAAGAGGAGGCGGAAAAGGCAGCAAAGGAGGTGAAAGAGGAGTCGCCTCCCGCCCCGGAGGCGACTCCTCCGGCGCCCCAACCAAGCGCCGCGGAGTTGGTCAGTGCCCTCCGCGCCAAGTTTGCGCGGTAGGGTCTTGAGTTCCGGAGCATCTCATCAAAATGCTCCTCTTTATTCAACTCGCGAATGGTCGTGGGTTGATGGAGAAAATGGAGATAAAGAACATGAAATTTGATTCAGGGTATCGCGCACTCGACCGCTTTATGGAGCGGTGCGAGAGTGCGACCCTCTTCGACCTGGTGAAATACCTCGTCGGAGAGGGTGCGGAGGGGAAAGGGGTCTAGAGCCTGTCTGAAAACCCTTCCCGTGCGGTGAGAAATGTTGCGATATCATATGGGTATACCAGAGTTCACTTGATATACCCATATGAGTTCACAATCCACGCGCATGCGCACCGCGTATGATTCGGACGTGTCCGAC
>CAIJXH010000007.1 GCA_903824595.1 uncultured bacterium | reverse complement strand
GTCGGACACGTCCGAATCATACGCGGTGCGCATGCGCGTGGATTGTGAACTCATATGGGTATATCAAGTGAACTCTGGTATACCCATATGATATCGCAACATTTCTCACCGCACGGGAAGGGTTTTCAGACAGGCTCTAGAGGCGATACCTCTAGGATTTTAAAAAGTACCCCCTCTAATTCCTTGTAATAATCGGAGCCGCCTCCCAGATTTGAACTGGGGACCTTCTCTTTACAAAAGAGTTGCTCTACCACTGAGCTAAGGCGGCGTTTTTGCTATTCACCCTCGCCATTGTGCACGGTTTCATCTCGTATTTCAACCCCATTTTTGTGTTCTATAATTTTCTGCAAAAATTCCGACCGTGGCGCGCGGCGTTCAAACCTGTGTTTGTATGACGCGCGATCAGCAAGACGATGAGCAGAAGATTCTACTGTTCGCGCAACGCGCGCCATCCACAACGCAACCGCATGCACGCTGATACGAAAAACATGCATGCATTCGGGAGGAAGACGCTTCAAATCACTTGTCGCGGCGCGTGCCAGCTCTCGCGCCTGATGTGCTCGAGCATCCAATCGCGCACGTACCACGGGAATGAGTTCGCACTCACCGACTATTTCGCGGTGTTTTATGACAAACATTGCGCCGATGCCGATCACCGAAAGCACAAAACAAATCAGCGGTAAAACCATATCGTATTAGCGAACGGATAACCGCTCGAACCTCACGATCGCAACCTTCTCGCCAAATTTTTGGGTCGCCTGATCCAATAATTGCCCAACCGTAAATGATTCATCTTTGACGAACGGTTGATCAAGCAATACTTTTTCCTGAAGATACTTATCGAGCTTTCCTTCAAGCGCCTTGGTGCGTACTGCATCCGGAAGATTTGAAACTTCACCTTCAAACACTGCGCGCGCCGCCGCGACATCGCCATCTTTCACGTCATGTCTTGAAATAAATTTCGGACACATAGCCGCGACATGCATGGCAATGTCGTACGCGAGTTTTGCAAATTCTTCGTTCTTCGACACGAAGTCTGTCTCCGAACACAGCACAACAGCTCCCACCACGGCTCCTCCTGCGTGCGTGTATGCGGCAGCAACTCCCGCGCCAAGCTCTCGATCGGCTTTTTTACTCGCGACCGCGGCACTTATCTTGCGCAAAATGACTTTTGCTTTCTCCATATCACCCCCCGCCTCTTCAAGCGCCTTTTTGCATTGCATCACCGACACACTCGTCTCATCGCGGAGTAATTTGATTTGTTCAGTTGTTATTTCCATATGTCATTAAGAAATTTAGGTACTCGACTAAAGTATAGCAACACAATCGAACTGTTTCGATCAGCGTCCACGTCATCCGTGGATAGCTGATTATGCGGCGGTGTTATTCACCTTGGCGCTCGCGGCCTTTTTTCCTGAAGCGCACGCGTCGACGATTGCTTCGGCGACAAGGCGCACGGAACGCACAGAGGTGTCGTTTGCAGGAACAGGATACTGAATCAACGAGAAATCACAGTCTGAATTCGCCAGTCCGATAACGGGAATTCCCAATTGATTCGCTTCTTTCACTGCCGTGCTTTCGTGACGCGTGTCAACAACAAACAGTGCGGCAGGCAATTCTGTCATACTCACCAATCCACCAAAACGACCGAGGAGCTCGTCTATTTCTCGATCAAGCAAAAGGCGTTCGCGCTTTGTGTATTTATCAAGCAGTCCCGCATCACGATCCGCCATGAGTTTCTCGAGACGATCGATGCGTTTCCGTATGTTTTTGAAATTCGTCAGCGAGCCACCGATCCAGCGCCCTGCCACGTAGGGCATGCCTGCTCTAAGAGCTGCCTGTTTTACGATCTCTATCGCTTCATGTTTGCCCGACACAAACACGATTTGTTTGCCTGATCCTGCACATGCTGCAGCGAACGCCGCGGCTGTCGCAAGCCGCCGTTCCGTTTCTTCCAAATCAAATATATCCGCCCTATCTTTCGCAGTGCAGATAAAACGTGCGGCGCTTGGGTGACGGCGCGCGCGAGCAAGACCCGAGTGCATTCCGGCTTCAAACAATGTTTTTATATCGGTTGCTGACATACTGATCACGGGATACTAACAAAATCACGACACTATCGCAACCCCCCTACCGTCTCGCCTTCGTTCGATCGTTTTCGGTAAGCTGTTGTTTGCGCAAGCGTACTGAAAGTGGTGTGATTTCGAGGTATTCATCTTCCGCCATCACTTCCAAGCCGCGCTCGATAGTGATTTCATACGGAGGAATAAGATTGATTGCTTCGTCGGAAGAAGAAGCGCGGACGTTGGTGAGATTCTTTCCTTTTGTCGGATTGACGGTCATTTCCTCGCCCTTTGACGTATTGCCGATTACCTGTCCCTCATACACCTCTGTCGCGGGATGAATGTAGAGGACGCCGCGCTCCTGAAGATTCCAGAGCGAAAAGCCAAGCGCTTTACCGCTTGCCATCGAAATCATAGATCCAACCGCGCGCTTCTTGATCTCGCCCGCATATTCGCGAAAACCAAGCACGCGTGACGAAAGAATTCCCTCGCCTTTTGTGTCGAGCACAAACTGATTGCGATAGCCGAGAAGTCCGCGTGTCGGACCCTCAAAAATGAGGCGCACTTGATTTTCGTGAACCTTCAAATCTTTCATGACAAATTTGCGCGTGCCGAGACGCTCAATGATCGCGCCCTGATATTCCTGCGGCGTGTCAACTATCACTTCCTCATACGGCTCAAGCTTTTTGCCTTCTTCTTCGCGGACAATAACTTGCGGCTGCGACACCTGCATTTCATATCCTTCGCGACGCATATTCTCAAGAAGAATCGCAATATGCAGCTCGCCGCGACCAGAAACTTTGAACGAATCCGCCGAATCGAAATTGATGCGGAGTCCGACATTGATTTCAAGTTCCCGCTCGAGACGATCGCGGATCTGGCGCGACGTGACAAACTTGCCCTCACGTCCTGCGAAGGGAGAATTGTTGACGAGGAAATTGAGGGTAATGGTTGGTTCGTCGATCGCGATTGCGGGAAGTGGGTTTGCATTCTCGTCGGTCGTAATGGTTTCTCCTATGAATATATCGGGAAGTCCTGCGATCATCGCGATATCTCCAGCGCTCACCTCTGCTGCTTCTATTTTCTGCAGGCCTTTGAATGTAAACATTTTGGTGATTTTACCGCTGCGTGTTTCGCCTGTTGGCTTCTTTACGAAAACCGTGTCGCCCGTTTTGAGCAATCCTTCGTACACACGCACGATCGCGAGACGTCCGAGAAAGTTGTCGTAGCCCAGATTGAATGGTTGTGCCAGCGCGGCATTACCCTCTGTAAACATCGCGGCGGAGGATGGGACCTTTTCAAGAATGGTTTCCAGAAGCGGCGTGAGATCCTTCGACTCGTCAGTGAGTTTCATTTTGGCGATGCCCTGTTTACCAATCGCATACACGACAGTGAAATTACACTGTTCGTCGCTAGCGCCAAGCTCCATGAAAAGCTCGAGCACATCGTCTTCGCAGCGCGCAGGATCGGCTGCAGGCTTGTCGATCTTGTTGATGATGACGATGGGTTTCAAACCAAGCTCAAGCGATTTTTTCAAGACGAAACGTGTTTGCGGCATCGGCCCTTCTTGCGCGTCTACCACAAGGAGCACGGAATCAATTGAGCGCAATACACGTTCAACCTCGCTCCCGAAATCGGCATGTCCAGGCGTATCAACAATGTTGATTTTGGTGTCTTTATAAAACACGGCGGCGTTTTTCGCGTAAATAGTGATCCCGCGTTCGCGTTCGAGCGCATTAGAGTCCATCGACACCCCCTCTTCGGCAACACCTGTCTGACGCAATAGCGCGTCGGTAAGCGTCGTCTTCCCATGGTCAACGTGGGCGATAATAGCTATGTTTCTAATTTCCATAAAAAGAAAAGACCGCACGGGTCTCTTGCCTCATGATAGTACTCGCAAACATACTCGCGGTCAACTGTCACTCTGTGATTGTGTCGTGTTTCGTATGGTGATGATGATGTATAAGTCCTGTGATTGCTATGAGCGCCATTGCTGATAGAGCGAGCGTGAGAGGTATTTGTGGATATGAATCATCAAATCCGAACGCCATATTTATGGCACATGCAAATGGGATGACGGAGCATGGCGAATGAGTGAGCTGCTCTGCAAACGACAGCTTTGGCGCGGCAACAACAGGAGGTCGCCACGTCATATCATGTGCCGTTATACCCTCTTTTTGTGCAGTGACGGTGAGTACGTGCACCATCTGATCAATCTGTGCAGGCGACATCTGGGCTGTGCGTGGGTCTTTCATAATTTCCTGTCGAATGGTCGCCACAAGATCGTCGGCATAGGTTGTGACAGGCACGAAGCATAGTACTCCACAGACCACGCCAGTAACACAAGCCGCGATGAGAGAGCGCATATGCATTCATTGTACCGCACGAGGACACGAAAGAGACGTTACTCCTGTGGACAGCTTCACGCGCATATCCTCACGACATGTTCGACGAGGTCTTTGCAGCGCGTCGGCGCGAGACAGAGGGATTTTTCAGCAGAAAAATCCCGACCTCGGAGAATCGTGTCGTGAGGGGATACGTACCGACAGCTTATCAGCGTGCACTGCGATGCGGATTGCGAGGAGAGAACGAGCGACCGCGGGGAGCGAAGCTGCGCGGGCGCGGTGAGAAGTGACGAGGACGATCGTCAAATTCGGGCACGTGCGCCATGATGCGTGCAGGCGGCAAGACAGGCGTCACTGAAATAGGGAGCGGCTTGCGGATAAGGCGCTCGATGTCGCGAATGTCTCGCTTCTCATCGGGCATGGCAAAAGAAATCGCGTGGCCATCCTTACCTGCGCGCGCAGTGCGTCCGATGCGATGCACGTAATCTTCTGTCTTGGATGGGACGTCATAATTCACTACGAGCTCAATATCCTGCACGTCGATGCCGCGAGCGGCTATATCGGTCGCCACCAAGACGCGGTACTTCCCTCTTTTGAATCCTTCGAGTGCTTCACGACGCTGCGCGAGTGAGCGGTTTGCATGGATTTCAGCCGATGTATGACCCATGTCGCGCACGGCGCGCGCAATGCGTTTGGCGCCATGCTTGGTGCGCGAGAAGACGATCGTGCTCCCAAGATATTTAGAAAGCACGCTCTCGAGCAGCTGCATTTTTTGATCTTTGCGCACGATGAAAAATTCCTGACTGATTTTGTCGGCGGTTGTGCCCGGCGGCGCTACTTCGATCGAGGTGGGCGTCTTCATGTGTTTGGTCGCCAAGTCGGTGATCTCGCGCGAGAGTGTGGCGGAAAAAAGCATGGTCTGGCGCTCACGGGGCACCGCCGCGATAATCTCGCGAATCTGCGGCCAGAATCCCATGTCGAGCATGCGGTCGGCTTCGTCGAGTACGAGTATTGAAATGTCGTCGAGGCGGATGGTGCCGTTTTGCATGTGATCGAGCAGGCGACCCGGTGTAGCAATAATGACGTGCGGACTGCGACGCAAATCCGCAATTTGCATACCCATTGATGCGCCGCCGATAAGTACGGCGCCACGCAAACCAAATCGCGCACCGAATTGTCCGAGCGTTTCGTCTACCTGCAGTGCTAGCTCGCGCGTGGGAAGCAAAATGAGCGCACGACCTTTTGATGCGGCGATACGCTGGATGAGAGGTATCCCAAAGGCGAGCGTCTTGCCCGTACCCGTTTGTGCAACGCCAATAACGTCTTGACCCGCGATGCCTATGGGTATTGCTTTGTGTTGTATGGGGGTCGGGGACGTGAGATTGCGCGTGTTCAACAATTCCAAAATCGCTGGCGCGATGCCGAGTCCATTGAATGAGGGTGCTTGTCGTGCATCCGATCCTGAAACTTCCATGTGCGACAACAATAACACACCGTATTCATCTTGTAAATCCCCCCACGGGTAACTCCTCACACCCACGCCAAATACTCCCCCAGCGTCCCCTCGGCTTTTCTGGTCATGAGACAGGAGAGGAGGATGCCGGTGTGCTCCGCACCTTTTGCGTTGCGCGAGCCGAAGGAAACGTTGCGCTTCAGGACGACGTGACGCAGGTCGCGTTCGGCGCGGTTGTTGGTGAGCGGGATGCGGGGATTCGAAAGCGCAGTGAGATAGCGAGGAATGTTTTTCAACAACGTGGTCTTGAGCGTCCTGAGTTTCTTCGGCTCTTCCTGAAAGGGAGTCGCGAGATCGCGGAGACAAGCGGCAAACTCTTCTGCGCGGGACGGATCGCGATGTGCATCAATAGCGCGGTAGAGGACGGACAATCTCTGCGAGAGATCGCGGCAGTGTTTCTTGATCCTCTCTGGAAGGTGTGTTGACTGCGCGAGGTCGCGAAAGCCGCGCACGAGGTGCGCCCAACAGAGCTGGTGATTGGTGAGCATTCGATACGCGCCGTAGTCATCGGAGACCGTGACGCTCTCATGCGTACCGAGAAGCCGATCCGCGTTACCCTTGCCTCTGCTATTGCCAAGTTCGTACACGCGCTTGGCGGAAAGTGCGTCGGACATGACCCAGCAGAACTTCCCCTGCCCATCGTCGAGGCACACCTGCCAGCTGGTCTCGTCGATATGCCGGATGCTCGATAGTTGAATGGCGCTCTTGAGGCGCTCTTTTTCTGGTCGGAGCTTCTCCGCCTCCCCCGCGAGCATCTTGGCAATTTCTCCGTCGCTCACGCTCGTATGGTAGTGAAGGAAGAGGAGCGATTGTATTTGCGTATGCGAGAGGCGGTGGACGGCGGAGAGGGTTGCGACGAGACGTTTGATGTACGGACCGAACATGACGGGCGCGGGAGGAATCGGCATGGCGTTGAATCGTTTCTTGCACGTCGCGCAGTATCCCGTTTCGATGGTGTGCTCGACGACTTCCGGCAACACAATCGCGGGAATGTCGTGCGTGTAAGAAGATACGATCTCGTTTCTTGGTGAGTGCGTGTCCGTGTGGACAATCCGCGATGGCATGACGCTCACGTCTCGTGACGTCGTCGGGATGTGGGAGCACACGACGATACGAAGCATTCGTGCGTGATGTTCTCTGTTCCTTGCCGTGTGAAGCTTCTTGAGGTTGCGCCACTCCTGCATGCGAGAGCGGATAGTCTGCGGAGTGAGTCTCATCGCTCAACGGTGGCATGAGTATTGACGGTCGTCTATTCGCGAGGTGGGGATAGTGGGGTGTGAGGAGTTACCCCCACGAAAACTGTCTTTTGTGCGCTTCGTTATCCTAATTGTGCACGGATACATGCATCGGCGTCGAAGGTCTTGGATTTGATATCGTCGAGCGAGGTAAATGAGCGCCAAGCGATCTGGAATCGCCCGTGGAATCCTTCGAGATGCAGGTGGATCGCACCGCCCGCACTTTTCCCCGTGTTGCCCATAATGCCGATCTGTTGCCCCGCCTTCACCGCGCCGAGCGCAGGGGGAAGCGAGCTCATGTGGCAATAGAGGAATGACTGATTTGTTGAGGGGACGTACAGCGCGAAATGGTTGCCAAGCGACGCACCCCACGCGGATTCCGCACCATCGCGATACACGATTTCGCCGTCGGCGCACGCAAAGAGTGGAATGTCACTTTGTCCATGTCCGCCGTAGTCGACGCCTGTGTGATGACCGAATTTCGGATAGAGCGTCCAGTCTTCGTTGAGGTACGTTTGCGAGAGTGTGAAGTATTGCGACGGCACGGGAATAGTCCAATTTGCGATGGGTGCGGGGGTAGGCGTAGGGACGGGAGTCGGGCTTGGAGTTGGTGTAGGAATGGGGGCAGGAGTGGGAAATGGCACTGGTGTCGGAGCCGGGGCTGGATACGGAGTAGGCGCAGGAGTTGGCACTGAATCGTACTGTTGGCTCGGATTGACGTGGAAATACATGGTCAACATCGCCAAAAGTGCATTCACACCCACTTGATATTGTGCGGGAATAAATGGTGCCATAGCATTGACCCCGTTGATAATAAACGTAGAACACAGGGTCCAGAACGTGCGCGATTTGAGCAGCGACCAATTCTGATTCATACGGCGATTTTATACCTTTTCTGACTATTACGCGAATTGAGTATTGAGAGCAGCGCGGGTTTTGGGGCCGACCCTGCCGTATCCAGGGTCGGCGGATGAGAAAATCACGCCATGCTTGAGCTGGTAGTCGCCCACTGCTTTTTTGGTAATGGAGCCAAAAAAGCCCGTGCTGTCAGCGTTGCTCGGAAATTCTCCGTCGTAGCGAAGACAGTCTTGGAGTGCTTTTACGTCGCCGTTTTGGTCGTTGAGCTCGAGGCTCGTGCCAAAAAAATACTGCGGCTTGGCGGGTGTGCCCTTGAATGCAAAATTGACGAGGTAATCGGCAAACCAATTGCGCGCATTGAAAAAACGCTCGGTGATGACGCGCTGCCCAGCGATGCCCGCCGACGTGCCCCAGCTGTCTTCGATAATGAGACACTTCTCGCCGTTTTGGATGGTGAAATCGACTGCGGTCACGCTGTGCCGCGCGACTGACGGAGCATCGAGATCGAGCGCCGGATATTTCACCGTAGGCACTGCGGTCCACTCGTCAATGAGAAAATAGAACCATACCATCACACCCTTGCGCGTCGCCTGTATGGTGGAAGCGACCGCGTCTATGTTTTTTATCGGAAGCGCGAGATGATTGGGCACCGCAAACACAGACCCCACTTCCCTCTTGTACGGTTCGACGGTCTCTGCATCAAGATCCGCGTCGCTCATGTTTTGCGACGGCGCGAGCAGCTCGAGCGTGATTCCCGACGCGGCGATGCGGCGCGCGTCGTCGGAGCCCATGCCTGGAGCAGGCTTGTTGGCTCGACGCTGATAGCCATCGGCGACGGAAAAATGTACATATCTCCCGTCGGTGAGATAGCGCATAATACCCATTTCTTTGCATTGTGATTGCATCACACAGCTCCCGCTACCGTCCTGATTGAAAATGGGGAACGTGCGCCATGCGCTTTGCGGTTTCTCCGCCCACTGCACCGAAGCGGCAGAAGCAAGCACCTCCCGCTGCTGCCAATCTTTTTGTTTCTGTACGTCAGTTCGTGTATCTAGCGCGGCGCCACTGCTGAATGTTGACATACGTACTGTTTGATTATTGAGACGGCATTTTTTCTTTCTTGAGCGCGTTGAGCAGCTGTTTGAGTGGCGCAAGCGTGTTGTCATCCAAAACAGAAATTGGCATTACCTGTATGCGCGATCGCTTCAAAGCCGCTAGCTTCTTCTTGAGCTCTTCCGGGGATATCATGTCTATTTTGGTGAGCAACACATACTCTGTTTTCCCCATGAGAGATTCGTCATACGCCTTGAGTTCTTTGCGAATGATGCGATAGTCGCGCACAGGATCATCCGACTCGGCAGACACGAGATGGAACAATGTATGCGTACGCTCAATGTGTTGTAAAAATTTTACCCCAAGCCCCTTGCCTGCGGAGGCACCCTCAATGAGACCCGGTATATCGGCAATAATAAGTCCGTAGTATGAACCAAGGTGCGGTTCGAGTGTTGTAAACGCATACGCGCCAACCCTGCTCTTCGCCGACGTGAGCTCATTGATCAAACTCGACTTTCCTGCGTTTGGAAGACCGATCAGTCCTATGTCTGCAATCAGTTTGAGTTTGAGATTGAACGTAAGATGATCACCAGCAAGTCCTTCTTGGTATTCTTGCGGGCTGGTATTGATGGCGGAGCGGAATTTGAAATTACCTTTTCCTCCCATGCCTCCTGCCGCTGCAAGTATTCTCTGCCCCACGCGTTCCATCTCTCTCACATATCCTGATTGTGAGTTGATGATAGATGTTCCGATTGGAATAGGCAGTACGAGATCTTCGCCTGCCCTACCATCGAGAAATTGTCCCCTTCCATTTTTACCTGATTCGGCGCGGATCTCTTTGCGATGCGCATAGGAAGCAAGACCATTCAAATCGGCGACCCCTTCGAAATATAGTGAGCCACCTCTTCCACCATCACCACCCGTTGGACCACGAGAAAGCTTCACTTTGTTGAAAGCAACGGCACCTCTTCCGCCATCTCCAGCTCTAAGCTCTAGTGTTATGTCATCGACAAGCATGGTCACCATGCTACCACGTATTAGCGGTCTCCAGGAGTCTGCATACGTCCTGAGTCATTGACGGGTCTGATTTGCAGCGACTGCGCGGAAACGCTTCCGTCGGCATTAGCGGCACCCGTGGCAATGACATCGGCGCCAACCGCCACATCATCAAATGAGCCCGATGCACTTTTCATCACCTGTGTTGAAGGGCTCACGAGTACGATTTTTGTGCTCCCGTCTCGTGTTTTTATGGTTATGCTGGTCGCATCTTTTGTGAGAACTGCGCCCGATACAAAACCGCCGTTTGCAGTTCGACGCATTGAACCAACACCAAACTGCCCGTTGCCGCCCTGACCTCGCGAAGGAACAACGCTCTTTCCATACGTCATTCCTCCATAAAACGCTCCCGATGCTATGACGACTATGCCCACTACTCCCGTTACTACATGTGTACGATTCATATGGTATGTGTATTATGTAAACGCATTCTAATAGTACTACGCTACTCGTATCGCAGCGCCTCGATCGGATTGAGCGAGGCGGCACGACGAGCTGGGTAGTATCCAAATATGATTCCCGTCAATGCTGATACACCAAAAGCAAGCAGCACCGAGGCGAGCGAGACACTCGTTTTTACCGCACCTGTCATGTTGACGAGATAGGCTATTCCCCACCCGAGCGTAATCCCGATAACGCCGCCCACCAAAGTGAGTGCAACAGCTTCTGCAAGAAACTGCGCCGAGATATCCGCGCGCTTTGCTCCTATCGCCTTACGTAGTCCTATTTCTCTCGTGCGCTCCGTGACCGCGGTGAGCATCATGTTCATGATGCCAATTCCCCCAACCACAAGCGAAATACATCCAATCGCGGCAAGCAGGTAGGTGAGCGTCGATGTTATGCTCGATGCAGTTGAGAGGATGTCGTTTTGGTTGAGTACGCTAAAATCCGCTTGCGTTGCATCAGAGATGTTGTGTCGCGACAGCAGCAGAGCCGTTACGTCATTTTGCACGTGCGTCATGACGTCCTGATTTGAGGCTTGTATCGCGATGGTTGAAAGATACTGATTGCCCGATAGGTATCGTTGCGATGTGGTGACGGGTATGAAGAGCATGTCATCCTGATTTTGGAATCCCGTGCCCCCTTTTGCAACCGTAATGCCGATCACTTTGAATTCTGCGCCGCTGATTCTGATACGTTGCCCGACAATTCCCTCTGCATCAGCTCCAAAAAGATCATCACGCACCGTTGGTCCGAGCACCGCAACCTTTGCGCCTGTATCATTTTGTGCATCGGTAATGAACGATCCCTCCGCTATTTCGACGTTGCGTATTTGCGGATATTTCGAGGTGACCCCCATAACCGTCGTATTGGTGTTGGTGCCTTTTGCAGTCACTTGATAGCGTCCAGACACCTCGGAATCGACAGCTTCTATGTTGGTGACCTGTGATGCTATTGCCGCCGCATCTGCGTTGGTGAGTGTTTTTGCATTTCCGCGACCTCCACTTGCTCCAAAACCCTGCGTTCGCTGCGCCCCGGGAGTCACTTGAATGAGATTCGATCCGAGTGATTTTATGGATGACGAGATCGACTGCGAAGCGCCTGCGCCTATAGATACCATCGCGATAACTGATGCTATACCAATGACGATGCCGAGAATCGTCAACCCAGAACGCACTTTGTTGGCAGATAGTGCGGTGTATGTTTCGTGTATGATATCGTTAGTTTTCATGGTGATGTGCTTGTCGGCGCGTATGCGATCGCGAATCAGTGATAATTATTCCATCGCGCAAGGTGATGATGCGTTCTGCGTGCTCGGCGACATCTTGTTCATGAGTAATCAGTATGACAGTGCGCCCATGTTCCCTATTGAGTCGTTGAAACGTGCCCAGTACTACCTCTCCCGTTTTTGTATCGAGATTACCTGTCGGTTCGTCAGCAAGTATGAGCGTGGGATCGTTGACGAGCGCTCGAGCGATGGCAACGCGCTGAATTTGTCCGCCCGAGAGCTGATTGCTCATGTGTCCGAAATGAGATTCTGCCAGTCCTGCCGCAAGGAGTGCCTTTTTGGAACGCTTATCGCGCTCACTTTCTTCTACACCTGCATATACAAGGGGCAACATGACATTGCGTAAGACCGTCGTGCGAGGAAGGAGATTGAACGCCTGAAATACAAATCCTATATGCAAGCGACGAATATCGGCAAGCTCATCATCGGTGCGCGTAGACACGTCTTTGCCATCAAGAAAATATGATCCCGACGTGGGGGTATCGAGACATCCAAGGATATGCATGAGCGTCGACTTTCCCGATCCAGACGGTCCCATAATGGCGACAAATTCCCCGTCATTGATGGTAAAAGAAACTCCATTGAGCGCCTGAAATGCCGCTTCGCCAGATCCGTACGTTTTCACTATAGAAGTAACTTCGATCATGCGATGATGTGTGTCAAAGACGAATACCCGGACCGCCTCCCAGTGCGTTGCGCGTCGAAGATGTCGACGAGGTGGTGGTTGTTTTTGCGGAAGCACTCGTCGATCGGATGATAATTTGTTGTCCTTCGGACAACCCAGAGACAATTTCTATGTTTGTATCATCCGCGATTCCCGTTTGCACTGGAACTTGTTTTGGCGCGACACTCGAGGCGATGCCCGTTGAACCTGCTTTAGCCACCTCTGCTGCCGAGAGCGCAGGATCAAACACGAGCACATAGTTTGCGTCGTTTTTTGTCTTGACAGCGCTCGAGGGCACCATGAGCACATCTTGATGCACTTCGGTTTGAATCGCGGCGTTTGCCGTCATGCCCGGTTTGATACGTGCGTCTTGTGCATCAAAGCCTATGCGCACCGCGTACGAAACCACTCCTTGCGATACTGTTCCAATGGTGTTGATTTCCGCCACCTTGCCCGTCATGGTCAACGTGTCGATCGCGTCAAACGTGACGGTTGCTTTATTGCCTACCGTCACTTTTGCGGCATCCACTTCGTTGAGTGAAAGTTCTGCCATCTGCTGATCGGTGATGAGTGTAGCTATGACGGAACCCGATCCTGCAGTATCGTATTTTTTTGCATTCACCGATGCGATAATGCCAGAAAACGGTGCACGTACGTAATAATCCGCCAGCGCGCTTTGTGCATCTGCGAGCGCGTTTTGTCGTTGTTGAAGCGTGAGTTTTGCCGATTGAATATCGAGTGGAGTTGCGCCCGCATGGAGATCGGAAAGTGACTGTGTTCTTTCCGCAATAGAATATTCCGACGATGTGATAGTGTTTTTGATATTTAGAAGCTCGTCGAGATGCGAACCCGTGTCGGAAATGTACGTACCGAGCGCAGACATGTGTGTCGTCAATGTGGTGGGGATGGGTTGATTTTTGTCGGTCAATTTACCTTTTACCAGTCCCAAAAAATCGTTGGCGCTTTTGGTTGCGTCGGCAATGCGCTTGATCGTGTCATACGTCTGCGAGATGCTGTGCTCTATAGCTGCAACATCAGAAGCACGAGATAGTGCGCGATACGCGAGAAAAGCTGCGTTGTAGGCATCGAGTGCGCTTTGATATTTCGTTGCCGCGTCCTGTTTGAAGGCGATGACGGCAGGATCGCTCGAATCGACCATATCCGCGTACGCCGAGATATTGCTCTGTGATTTTGATGGCGTTGCATCATATCCATACAGAATATTTTTGAGTCCATCCATGTCACCAGGAAGCGACAAGAATGCATTCGATACGTCATTGAATCCGTCGTCGTATGCTTTTGCCAACGTGGTCGACGCTTGCGCAAGCGCATCTTGTGCTTGAATAAGAGAAAGAGCATCGGCTGGCTGTTGAATTTTGTCGAGAGACAGCTGCGCGCTCTGCACATTGACCTCTGCGTCGCGTACTGTTTTTTGCGCGCTGGATGGATCGATAACCGCAATCAATTGTCCTGCCGATACTTTTTGACCCGCGACAACCAACACAGAAAGAAGCTCGCCCGACACGCGCGGCTTGATATCGAGCTGATTGGAGGCCGACACCTGACCGCTCGCCGACACCGACGCGACGATAGTTCCCTTTTCAACCGTGCCCAGTACATACGTGGTTGTTGCGCTTGCAGACAGATACGTGCCGTAGAACCAGTAGCTCGCGATCACGCACACCACCACAATGCCAGCACCCAACAACCGATGTGCTTTGATTGTCGCAATCACCGAACTATACGAAGCGCGCGAGAAAAGAGACATCATAGCGATGAACGATGAGACGTGCTTGTGGTGGATGTCTCGGGCGGAGGGGGTAAGATACGGATGAGTTTTGCGTCCACGCGCGATGATTTGTCTGGAACGCCAAATATTACGACAAAATCATCTACATGAAGACTCGTCGCAGGGACGGTATCGTCGAGATATTTTATGCGCGTGGTCGTGGACATACTGATTACTCTTTCGATACCATCAGGACTGGATACGACGATAGACGCCGCATCAACACTGATTATTTTCCCCACAGCACCATGCGTATCCATGAATTCATCATGCATAGGTATCCCGTACGGGCGCGGAACGTGTCTGCCAAACGCACGATAGTAATTATCGCCTTGCTGGTATGTAAAAGCTGCTTTTCTATATCCAATACTCATACCTGCTCGGAATATACATACCGCGACAAGCAGTAGCGCGATACCAATCGATATCATTCGAAACATTTTGGATTCAAATAACGCTGGTATTGATGATTGCATACAATACTTTGCTATGACAGTACTACATGATACTCGCGCGATCTGCGTAATTCACGCATAGCGCGTACAAGATGCGGTAACGAAAAGAACAATGCTGTCGCCGCGGCGAGTGCAAACGCTATGTTTGCAACAGGAAGTGCTTCAATCAGAGATAGTGCGAAATCGTGCCACGAGGCAAGTATAACATTTGAATCAGAACCAAGCAGTGCAAGATACGAGTAAAAACCAGAGCGCGCGAGTTCTTGCGAGACCGACACTATAGCAACAGCGGTCACACTCGTCGATACAGAACACGCGGTAAGCAGTACGGAAAAACGGACCGCCGACCGTCGATATTCCATGCGCGCGATGCGTGAAATGACGCGTCTCCGTACATATGCGGGCGGATTGATCATCGGCATGTGCATACTACCTATACGAGCTCGTTACTGGTTTTGGTGCACACATTCACGAAGCGCGGCAATCGCGCGACGATATTGACTCTTTACGGTATGTAACGGACGCCGAACGAGAGCGCCAATCTCTTCAAAGGTGAGATTGCTGGTGTGTCTCAATACCACAATCTCACGATGGTCTGGACGCAGGCGCGCAAGGAGTGCCGTGGTATGGCGAATACTCTCTTGCGTTATGGCATACGCATCGGGAAGAGGGTGTTCATCGACAATGGTGTCGACAAATTGCAATGACGCATCTGTATCATGATCGAGCACCGAAAATGCCACGTCTTTCTTTTTGCGCACCCAATCAAGTGCCGCGTTACGCGCGATACGAAACAGCCACGCCTTGAAGCTCATTCCCGTACGATATCCGCGTATCGCACGCCATGCTCGCACAAACGCTTCCTGTGTCGCATCGTCTGCCGCCGACTGATCGTTCGTTATATGAAGCGTGAGATTGTATACGCGCCCCATATATCGATCGACGAGCGTCTCGAGCGCGCATGTATCACCGTTCAAATACTGCGCTATGAGCTCGTCATCGGTCATTTTCAATGCGCGCAAGAAGACGATGCAGGAGCTCTTCCTGGTTTTCGAGATGAGTGATAATCATTTCGATTTCCTGTTCTGCTTGTTTGTTTACTTCAAAATCAGCCTCAGCTCGCGCCTCTGAATGTTTTCCTTGTAAATTTTGTCCTACCATGATGAGTGGCATGAGGAGAATCTGGATCATATTGGAAATGAACAACCAAAACACAAAAGCAGGGAACGGATCGAACTGTAACGATCTTGGAGCAAAGATATTCCAGCTTAGCCATGCAAGAGTCCACAATAAAATAAGAGCGAAAAAACCCATGGTGCCCACGTGCTCCGTGATCCACACCGCAAATAGCTCCACGCGCGTGAGACGTTCACGATGCTCAATGTTGATGTTGCGAAGCGGTGTGCGCTTTCTCTTCAATTCTGCAAATGAGACGGTAGATTTCATACGTACGTTAGGGTTGCACCGTATCGGCGTGCGATGCCGACCATGGCATTGCAATCGTCATAGACGATACAGGCGACACCGCCCACACAACCGCACCTCCTACCAAACCAATTGCAATCAGCGAGATCACAATCCGTGCTGCAAAGTCATACGATTCTGCGCGCTTCATACATAGAATGATTCCACATCTTTCAAATTGCGCAAGATGAGTCTCCTCCAACACTCAACGGAATCAAAATCCCAGTCTTTTTTGTTCATCATAGGAACTGCATATTGCTCACTCCCGCGGAAACTCGACGACAAACTTCGACCCCTTTCCCTCCCCATCCGATTCTGCCCATACCCTTCCGTTGTGCGCGCCAACGACTTGTTTCGCGATGAAAAGTCCATAACCAGTCGAGTGCACGTTGGTGGTAATAGAATCTTTGCCATGTCCACCTTCAGTGAATAAGTTGCGCATATCTTCTTTGGTGATACCAATCCCCGTATCTGTGACCGCAAAACATACGTCGCCATTTACACAATGTGAAAGTGATACGTGCACCTTCCCTCCCGCAAGAGTGTACCGAAGAGCATTGTCTATCAAATTGCGTGTGACGTGCTCGCTTATTTTCGACTCATCGCCTGTCATAGTGAACTCTTCATCGCTCACGGACGACGTAACGGTAATGTGTCGTTCGTCTGCCAATGGCTGAAGCGCGACAATAGAGGCGCGCACGACTGCCTTCAAGTCAAAAGGATGTTTTTCGTATCCCACCGTACCCTTCTTGAAATTAGCTGCCTTGAGAATATACATGACCATATCCACGCCTTTGCGCATCTCGGCAAGTGCTCCCTCCGCCATCTGTTTGATACGAGGCGTCGGCTCGCCATACGTCCCTTCACCAATTTCAGCAAACACCGCCTCACTTTTGGTGAGATATCCTTTTATTTCATGACTCACAAAACGAAGTAGCGCCTCCTGCTCATTGTTGGTAACTTCAAGAGCGCGTTCTTGTTGCTCGATCAAAGCACGCTGACGCATGGCATTGCGCACATTCCTGATGAGCAGATACCCGAACACGCTCGAAATAGTAAACGTAAGTGCCGCAACACCACGGAATACCTCGACATGCTGCACGAACAGCAACGAGAAATTGAGGGCGCAGAGCGCCAAAACCAGTGCCACCGATCCAACCACACGAATATTAAACGTTCGATATTTTACGATTGTGTAGGCAAGAAACGCAATAAACACAGGCATGCCAAAAAGGCCATACAGACCCAGTTTCCAGTCCTCTGTAAAACTGCCAATAATATTACCCCACCCAAACGAGAAAAGTAGGAACAAAACGCCCATAGATAGAAAGAGGCGCTCCTTTTTAGTTTCTGGGTTTGCTGTATATAAAATCCGCCCAGTCGCATACACGAACGCCCAGATCGATATCACGATTTCTATGAAATAGGAGTAATACAGTGCAACAGGACCCTCGACCGCAAGACACGTTGACAAATCTACACCTGAAAGGGTGAGTCGCGTTGGTACAAGAAGCGCGAAGGGTACGTACAGTATGGTGAACATGCTTTTCCACGTAAGTGGAAGATCGCGTTTTTCGAACAAAACATAGAGCAAATATAAACATCCTACGTATACTAATGGTTCAAATAACACATCCATCGACCAGCTGAATATCACGACACCTGGGTTATTGGTTGCCCAGAATACGAGAGCAAAGAACGCCCAGATCACAAATGAAAGTATTGTGCCAAACAAAACCTGATTTGCTAGCATTTTTCTATTTTGAAATAAAATAAAAAAAGCCAGACACAGAGATATTATGATATTCGGTAAGTGAGCATAGTAGACAAGAGCAGGTACGTTTGGACCAAAAATGAGGAATTTTGCTCCCTCAAAACTACAAAACGTCACTGATGGATCCATTTTCGGATTGTAACATCCGAACAATGCATGTACCACGTTATACACACTATACATACAACGCAATGTACAAACGTATTTCCTATGGTATCATCAGCGGATGATAAAAGTAAAAACGGTAGTGCGCGATAGTGATGTTCACGGATTTGGTCTTTTTGCGGATCAGATGATTCCAAAAGGCACCATTACGTGGGAATACGATCCTGAGTACGATGTGTCGTTTCCTTCTGAAAAGATAGAATGTCTGCCGCCTGTGGCTCGGGCATATATGTACTACTATTGCTATTTTGACAAGCAATTGCAAAAATACGTCCTGTGCGCCGATGGTCAGCGATACATCAATCATTCTCAAAAACGATTGAATATCGAGTCAACGCCAACGAGAGACATCGCGGCGCGCGATATTCTCCCGGGAGAAGAGCTTCTCTGCGATTATCGCCAGTTTGATAATAAGTATTTCGAACGTAACGGGCTGTCGCTTGAGGACATCAAGGAATAGGAGACGCGAGACTCAATGAGTCTACTGCTGCGATCTTGAGTCGACGATATCGTAATCGTGCAATACCATGGCGCGATAGTACGTTGCCGTAATAGAAAATGCCATAACGATAAGGAACAGCAAGGATCCAATGAGGTGGATATTGAATATTTTATATTTTTCTATTGCGTACAGTAGAAATGCGATAAAAATAGGCATTCCGAATAATCCATATTGAGCGATCTGCCAATTTTCAGTAAAACTGCCGAACAAATTACCCCACGTGAACGCCAAGCATAACAAGAGCACCCCCGTGGTCAAAAATATTATTTTGTCCTTCTGTTCTTTTATTGTCGATGCACGATAGCGTTGGCACGCGAGAGCTGTTATCCACATGATGCACACTACCTCAATAAAATATGAATAAAATGACAGCGAATTTTCTTTTACTAAACAAGACGACACCTCAACGCCTGACAAAAGATATTGAGTAGGAGCAATCACGGCTAATGGTACCCATAGTAAGAACCATTTCAGCTTGATACGAAATGCCACATCCTGTTTATCAATGAGGACATAGAGAAAATATAGGCTTCCTATGTACACGAGTGGTTCGATCAAGATAGTAACCGACCACATAAACATAGCAACGTCACTTCTGTTGCTTGCCCAATACACAGAATCGAGAAACAACCACGTGGCAAAAACTATGACGGTGAAAAATAGTACACGGTTTGCCAGACCATTCATGTTCTGCCTGATAATAAGCAGCGCCAACATCAAAGACGCCAACATTATGGGGATATGCGAATAATACACAAGAGGTGCCACGTTTGGTCCGAACAATAGATATTGAGACTCTCCAAAATTACACAGAGCTGGACTCATGCTGAAATTCTACCACCTCGACGGAGCCTGTGAATATCACTCTGTCGAAAAGTGTGCATGAGGAAACAGGAACGTAAGGAGACTGCGTGGACAGCTGTCTCGGATACCTTACGGTTTCGTTGGGCTATGTGCCGATGACACGATCGATTCAACAACGCTTGATTGATTGGGAATATTGGCCACGGTCATCGTTACCACCGCTTCTGGAGCAAGCAGTGTGACTAAAGTTACAGCACTGAGCGAAGAAGCAGGTGAGCCTTTTGCATCAATGATCACATATCCAATACCGTTTCTATTCACGCCGGATTTTGATGAAGTGATCACAAGGGGTGACACAGGATCACTTGTTGCTTGTTTTAATATCCGATCACATAGATGTGTCACGATATTTTTCATGTTATCACTGTCGATAAAAGCTTGCTTGAAATCGAGAGTGAAAACCTCAATACTATTTGCGTCAGGTAGCTTCATTGTATGACCGTCTCTGGGATAACCAGTCGCTATATCAAGTTCCGGGAAAGGCAGGTCAATGGAGATGTTGTATGGAATATATGAGAGTGAGTACCATGTCGCGCTTTCAACACTAGGATCCAGCTTGATGTGAGTATATTTCGGAGGCGACGCCTCGTAGATTTCTCGACGCAAGTATTCTAATAGCGATATATCATCTGATTGATGCGTGGGTACACGACCAGCAGTGGGCGGAAAAGTCGCGTCAAGAATTGGTTCTGCATCTCGATCTTGCACATGAGAAGCGCGAAATACTATATTCATGTATGCTGCAAAACAAAATGCACAAACGACCATAAATCCGATTATCGCCAATGTCGTATATTTTATTTTCATAGTTTTTATTTATCTTAATGGTTTTTATAAATGGGCCATGGGTTTCCGAAGAGCGTGATGTATTGAGATAGTTCAAAACTTGTGAGATCTTCCTGTGGGCATTCACTCCACATCTTGCGAAGCGTCCCGACCATTCTTTCCGCATCATCGGACGTATTGAAGTCAGTCATTTCTTTTGTGTCAATATGTATCAGTCTTACTTTTATCTGCCCATCCTTCAAAAGCTTTTTGAGGTAGGAGAGAGTCCGCTCTTTAACCTCGACTGATGCCAAGCTTCTAATCTCTTCTAATTCTGTGGTTGTGTATTCTGGCTGCGGATATTCCCGCAGTCCGTATTTCTTTTTTTGTTCAGAAGTATAGCCAAGAATGCCAATGACATACGCCAACGAGGAGTGGTCCGGATTATTCTTAATGTATGTGAGTACCTCCTCAAGCACTTCATTTTCAATGGAATACGATGGTTTCATACTTAATTTATTGTGCAAATTTAATCTCAACCTGTGCGCCACTGATTGGTTTGCCAGCAGCATCTCTTGGCACCACATCAATCGTCGCCTGATGCGTTAAGGTCGGATCTGAGATTGAAGATGTGGACTTCGTTCGGTAATCAAGGGAGTATTTGCCGTCTGTGGATGTTCGCACATAAATAGCAGATCCATCCGATGCGACCACATCTTTCTCAATTTTCCACCCTTTCGTCATTGCATCAAACACCACCCTCGCATCACTCGCACTCCCGAGAAGTACTTTCGTTGAGCCCACGCCGACATTGGGGATATTGTAAGCGTCT
The DNA here is from genome assembly GCA_903824595.1 of uncultured bacterium. GTDB lineage: Bacteria > Patescibacteriota > Minisyncoccia > Phycocordibacterales > UBA2100 > UBA10103. The sequence continues at coordinate 49,868 of CAIJXH010000007.1, read as the reverse complement.
ACCTTGGTGAGCAGAGCGGAAATTGACGATGCTGATTTCAGATCAGCAACCATGGTAGTGATCTTTGCTGCCAGTGTGGCGCGGAGTGTTTGCGCGACTTTGGTGATCTCCGCCGTACGATCAGCTGTGCCGGAGACATTTATCGCGGTTTTCGATACTTGTACACCCTTGACCGCAATGCCTCCACCGAGTGTACAAGCGACCGTACATACATCAAACGCAGTCGATCCAACAGCTACGCCCGCATTGTAGATACTGAAGAAGTTGGTGTTGTCGACATATACAATGGCAACGGCGCGACCTTTGAGACCATCGTAGATGGCAGTTGCGGTTTTGTCGTAGTTAGATACGGCACTTCCGATGTTTTGAGCAGTAGTGAGTGGAGAGAATACGAGTGTCTCGAATCCTTCGGCGACAGAATACAATCCTTGCACGACGCCCGATATCGCACCCACGAGCCACACGCCTGTTGGAGCAGTGGTCACCGCTGCTTGTTGGATACTGGCGGTAGCGCCGACTTCCACTGAACGATCCCACCCCTTCTCATTCGTCAGCTCCTCGGTGATGAGACGATTTGTTTCGTCTTGATTTGTGTACGTCAATGTTGTGAAGCCATACTTCGCCTTCACACCATCAATGATCTGTGTCTGCGCGGTGATCTGGGTGGCGAGGGATTGGGCGGATTGGAGTGTGGCGAGCTTTGCTTTGAGTGGCGTGAGCTGGGCGGTGTAGCTGGTGATGGAAGCGACTTTGGCAGAAAGCTGATTTTGGAGATTGGCGAGCTCGCTCTGGAGTGTTGCGAGCAGACCTTTCTTGCGATTCATTTCCTGATCGCCAAAGTCCTTGAGTCGTTGGAGGCGAGCGGCTTCGGCGGAAGCGGCGGAGACGGCGCTATTGGCAGAATCTTTCTGTGCCTGGAGCGAAGCGATGTCGCTCGTGAGCTGGTTGATTTGAGAATTGTAGTAGCTGTAATTGTTTTGTGCCGAGGAGAGGTTGGAGCGGGCGGTGTTGAGGTAGGAGGAGTAGGTGTTTTGCTTGGTGAGCCATGCGGCGTAGTTGGTGTAGTCGTATGAGGTACTGCGGCGCGCTCTGATGTCTGCCTGGTACTGATTCCAGAAGTAGCTCACGGAGGCGACGGCGTTGTTGTATTGAGATTGCCAGTTGTTTACATCGGATTGGTATATGTTGATTTGATTTTGCCAATAGGTACGGCTACTGGTGTATGAATTGATCGAGCTTCGCTTGTTGGCTATTTGACCGTCGAGCGAAGAGAGTTTGCTGGCGAGATTTGCCGAGAGTGTTTTCAGGGTTGTGGACTGTGCGGAGAGCTGACTGCCGACTGCGCCGAGCGAGAAGGTGGTGCCGTTTTGGACGAAGGTACCGCCGTTGACTTCGTTCTGCAGCGGAGTGATGGCGGATTGTTTTTGTGTGATAGCGATATCGAGTATTCCCTTGTCGGTCTGTGCTTGTGAGAGCTTGGACTGAAGCGGAGTGATTTGGTTTTGGAGTGTCGTGATCGTGCTTGCAAGCGTGGCGAGTGTTGCACTGGCTTGCGAGAGGTAGCTGGTGAGTGTGGGGAATACGGAGATGTATGTCTGTTGGGCGGCGAGGACGGAGCGGAGTGCGGCGAGAAGGTCGGACGTGCCGATGGCGGTTTCATTGGTTTTGTCGAGGTTGCCGAGAAGCATCGTCCCCTCGACGGTTGCGGCGACCTGGAGCTCCTGGAAATTGGAGAGCGGATCGGTGGACGACGTGCCTTTCAGGTCGGTACCGAGCGTGGTATAGCAGACGGCACGAGCATTGTTGCGCTGGGTGTAGTTGACGGTCTTCATCGCGTTGGTGATGCAGATGTTGAATGCGGTAACCGCCGCCGTGGCAGCCGCGCTCTTTCCGTTGGCAGCCACAGCCACCGGCACATACTTGCCCCACACCTCCGCAGCATAGTCGTTGGAAAGATCGGTGGAGGTGGCGTTGAGGAGATCGTTGCTCGTGTCGTCGGAAATGATGAGCGTGTCGCCTGTGTAGATGTGTTTGAAACTCTCCACCGAGTACTTGATGTTGCCCGCTTCCGTGTCGGAAAGTTCCACCATCGCGCTGTCGGCATCGTATGAGCGTATGACGGAAAAGTGTCCGCCGACTCCCGGCTTTTCGTCGTGAATGAGCACGGGATCACCGGTGTCTTGGATGTACGTGAGCACCTGCTCGGCGGAGAGTTTCTTGAGGTAGACGGTGCTGCCGAGCTCCTGCGCGGCGTTTTTGAGCGCAAGGAGGTTGGTGCCGCGGTCTTCGGTGAGGTTGTCGCCCGTGAAGTAGCGCAACACGTCTTCCTCGCTCGTGGTCTCTCCCATTTGTGTGCGCAAGGTGGCAAGCGAGGCTGGTCCGCAGGTGTATGGCTTGCTCTGGCGCACGACGCCGGTCATGTCTTTGGCGGCATCGAGCTCGGTATGATCGTCGCCGAGGTCGAGTGCTACATCTTCTTCATCGGAAGATACGTCGTCGGTAGTGCTCGCGTCGTCGGATGATGGATCGGTGGACGTGGCGACCGTGTCGGGTGTGGAGGTTGCATCTGACACGAGTGCTGGTACAGATGATGTGGCAACACGGTCGTCGGTATTCACTGATATCGTATCTGCGTGTGCATACCATGCACCAAAAAGTACGGAAAGTGCTACAAGCGCGCATGTTGAGGTGGTGTATGTTTGTGTTACTGGAAAAGTGCGTGGGGGCGTGGGCATAGGTAAGATTAGAGGATTATGATATGTAAAAATAGTACCAGACACACGTCGCCTTGACCACAGGAACAGGCATGATTGATTTTATTTCATCCGATTGCGACACACATCGAGCCACGCCTGCATTTTCTCCTGATCGTTTTTTGCAAGATGCTCGTACACGTCTTTTGAAGCTCCTTGTGGAGGGACAACCGGATCGAACACACACAATTGCATTCCTTTATCTTTGTCGAAGTATTGCGCGACAGGTACAATACGAATACCGAGTTCGGAAGCAACTACATAGCCGCCCGTTTTGAATGGATCGAGATCATAAATATCAAGATCGGTATATTTTCCACTCGTACCACCTTCTGGAAAATTCACAATCGCGGCATTTTTGTGCCTGATTATGGTCGCTCTTGTTTGTTCAGTGAGCACCGCCGTACGACCGCCTTCGATGGGAATAGACGCAGGCGGAACATGTACAAAACCTGCCGCCGAGTGAACATCACCGAATACACCGGGAAAATCTTCAGATACGTAGTATATCGTATCGCCAAGCGCATCAGCCACAGGTGCGAGTGCCGAAAAATACATGAGATACGGGTACATGGCGTCATAGCCGGGAATATCGACACCAATGTCTTCTTTTGGTTTTATTCCGACGAGCTTGTATGCGCCGAGATGATTGGTGGCAACAAGAACAGGAGAGCCTCGCGGTATTTCTTTGAGAAATTCAGAACCGCTCACGATACTCGAGCGTAGCAATGACGACAATTCACGAACCGTGTTTTGTGTGCGCGCGTGCACGTGTTCCTGGTCATCCGCGTGTGCCACGGCGTCTTTTAGGTACTCGATCTGAATGTCTCTAATTCTCGCAAACGCATCGCGCGCCCACTCCTCCTTGAGCATCTGCGCGGCAGTTTTTTCGCGGATCACAATCTCTCGCGGATCTTCTTGTGACTTCTTTTTGACCACTGCTTCCATGTAGCGCGGGTCGTCTCGTCGTACTACATGCATACCAAAGTGCTCCATATATCTAAAGAAATCTACACCAGATACACGTCACTTACCATTTGAATTTATAATCGGGCTTCGGCTCGGGTTTACCAAACTGCCCAAGAGTAAACACCATACCCTCATACCCAAACGTCGCTTTATCGCATCCATTCAACACGCGCTGCGCAATAACGCGAATACCATTGCGCTCACATATTTCCTTGATGTCGTGTTCGTCGACATTGCACGCGGGAACTTTCTTGTCTCCCACCGAGTACCAATCGCAATCTTTTATCGACGTAAGTACAAAATATCCGCCTTGCTGTATGTGGGCAATACTATTTTTCATACCAATCTCCCATTGAGCACAATCCCCTGTTGCGCTTTCTATGACGAAATTACACGTCACCACATCAAACTTTGCGGGCACTTCAACAGGCAGATCGAGATCTTTTTTGAACACGTCGCCATGTGCCACGTCGGTAATAAGGTCGCGCACGTACTGCTGCAATACGCTGATCTGTATTTCAGTGGTCAAGAGGTAACTCAATATGGTACCGCGCGCATAGAGTGGATACATCTGTTTTTGTCGCAACACCTCTTTGACGACGACCTCGTCTTCTTGGAGCATGTATCGCACGAGATCAAAATACCCTTCCCATCTAAATGATTTTTCTTCTTTATTGATCCACTGCCATACCTCATTACGATTTTCTTCCGAATATTCAGAATGGACGATTCGTTTGGCGATGAGTGACAGTGCAATATGTTGGTAGATGGTCGGACCTCCTCCGATATCGAGAATAACGGCTTCCCCATCTTCAAAAGAAGGAAGCAGCTCGCGTACCACAAATCTCTGAAAATCAAGAATCACTATATTTTCCGCCGCTATGTATTCCACGCCGGGCATCTCTTGCATGACGGCACGCAGATCGAGTATCGGAGATTGCTCATACTGTTTCCGAACAAAGCGCGCCAGCGGCAGAAATGCTTTCGCGTTACGGATAGGCGGATAGTACATGTGTGCGTAATCGTGCGCAGAAAACGACACGCCTTCTTTTGTGCCTGCGCCAGTCTCTTGCGTTTGCGATGAAAGTGTCATACACGACCTGTTATGGGGAGACGGGCGGATACTCGTGTGTGCTCGAGGTTATGACGTCGTAATCGCGAAGTATCATGGTGCGATAAAATATCAAAAGTGCCGAAGCGATCAAAAGCGAGAAAAATACGATCATGAGCAATTTTGAATTCTTGTCCATACCAAAAAGTATACACTATATTTCGATCATGAAGAACGCTGCGGTCGCGGCACACGCAGAAGCAGCGCCGCGCTCATGTTGGCAACAGCCATGTACACGGGGTACGCCACGATCGGCAGCGATGCGCTCACCCATGAAATTGCCAAGATATTGGATGCGCTAGCGACAGCAGACACACTCCACGCGAGTGCGTTCTCGCTTTCTGGTTTTGTCCATATTTTCCGAAGCGTTGGGACCATACCACATGCGTCGATCGTCATGGTCATGACAAGGGCAACCGTCGGCGAATTGAACTTCCACCAAAACAACGCGCTCACCATTGCACCCAAGAGACAAAATATGTCGAGCGTGTCCACGCCCCCTTCTCCGTACCATATCGACATGATCGCCACGGAAATAAAACCAATGGCGTACGCACACGCATACCACACCGTATCGGTAGCACCGATCGCCCAATAACTTGCCGCAGTGATAATACCAAGCAGCGCCCAAATAAACCACGTCGCTCGATTGGGGGTTGTGGGTACACGAAGCGCGCATAGACGATAGTCGCGTCCATATATTGCAAGAATGTACAGACCAAATTCGACAAACACGAGAACTCCCGCAACAGCGCCAAACATCGCATGAACGTCCATACGCCAATCATACCATACCGCACATGAAGACGCCGACGAGCTGCTGCTCGTCGGCGTTGATCGTGACTTACGATATGTTCGCGACATTCAAAAAACGTGTTTGCATGTCCACCGTTCCGGTGATGGTACGAAACTTCAGACTCGGCACGTGCGTGCGCAGGACATGTGTCGCAACACGCTCAAAATAGCGTGCGCGCATCAATGCGCGATCTTTCTCTATGCCGCCTTCCCTATGCGAAGACGCGCACACCAGCGCCGCTCCCTCGTAATCCAACGTCAGTGTCCCCGCTTCTGCAAGACGAAGATTCATGTCTACGATAGTTCCAGCGATATATATCTCATGTTCCCAATTAGAGCTAAAAGGCCCAATGATAAGCGCTTTGTTTGGAAGGTGGAGCCAATCAAATCCTCGCCCCACACAAACCGCTTGTTCAAGGTGATTCATCTCAAGAGGAGTACGCCTCGATGCACGCACACAACGTACGTGCTCAACATTACCCACCACGATCGGAAGGAGATCTCTCCTTATCTCCTGCTTCATGTCGTAATACAGCGTATCTATGGCGCTGCGTAATTCATCCTCCCCACAGGTAACATGCGCTCGGATATCGATCTCGTCCCCACCAGAACCATCGTGGAAGATGAGAGCGTCGGAATCGGTCTCGACTCCCACAACGATCGGGTAGACGGGCCCGCGTCCGTAGATTTCTTCTATGGAGTGCTTGAGTGCAAACGCCGCCGAACGACTTCTGCCAATGTCGCACCCGGAACCTTTACACCCACGACGCGGATTGTCACCTTCTGAAAAGTGATAGGTGCAAAGAAAAAGACAGTCTGCACCTTTTGAGATAGCCTTCACGATCAGATCACCAGCCAAGTCTCCAAACCAGGGGAAGCCCATGTCAAAAAGCCCTCCCATCATCCGAAACGGATACATGATCCCCGGTGGCGTGCGTGTGATGACAGGAAAATTGAGTCGTCCATCCATACACTTTATTACCACCACTTTTGTCGGATGTTTTGCCCGATACTGTTGCCTAACAAGTCGCTGATTAGGGCTGGAGAAAATCTCACTTTGCTCGCGATTTCGCCCGATCAGAAAGTCAGCTATGTTTTGCATCGATACCCTCCCTCTTACGTATTTGCCAAAGAACATCATTCCCGAGCGACACTTTACACAAATTGTATACAAAATCCAGCTCACGCGCCCGTTGCGCATGATACACTTGCATACATGCGCAATGCGCTCACGTTCACCACTTCCATCAAGTTTGCATATATGTTGACTGTGTTCGCGTGTCTCCCTGTGATCGCGCACGCATCCAGTGTGTGTCCTTTTACTTGGGAACGTAATCTTACTATCGGAATGCACGGTGATGACGTGCGCGCACTGCAGCGTTTTCTCAATGCAGACAACCATACGCGCATCGCGGCACATGGCGCGGGATCTCCCGGCGCAGAGAGTTCCTATTTTGGGCTTGCAACCAAAAGAGCACTCTCGATATTTCAAGAAAAGTACGCATCAGACATACTCATCCCATCTGGAATTACTAAAGGTAGCGGCATATTCGGTATTGCGACACGACAGAAATTGCACGCCATATGCTCTACTGTTTCCAATACGGACATGAGCACCAACACGCAAACAGCTGCCGTCGCGGCTGTCGAAACAGTTATGTTGCGCATCGGCACAACCACACAACCTGCCGCATCAATTGCGCCACACGACGCACTCTACGTGCCATTCACCACATTCACCATGACGGCACAACACGGCGATATAACCGTGCGAAGCGTCACCGTGGAGCGTGTCGGCCCGTCGCACATAGGCGCGTTTAGCTATCTTTCATTACTCGATGAAGCGGGTAATGAATTGAGCTACACATATCTCCACACAGATCAGAAGGCTGTCTTTAGCAAACCCTTTATCGTGCATGCAGGAGAAACAAAAACACTTACCATTGCGGGAGCCATGGCGGCCGATCTTTCAGAATATGATGATGAGACGGCAACGTTTGCCCTCGACGCAATCGACGCATCCGCGCCTGTCGTCGGTCCGCTACCCGTTCGAGGAACGTTCCAGAAAATCAACGCAAGTCTCCAAATAGGTACCGCGTCGGTAACACTCTCCTCGTACGGCCCAAGCGTCGCAACCACCCACACGATCAATGATACTTCCGTGCGCTTTTCCGGCATTCGCATCACCGCAGGATCCCAAGAAGATCAGATACTTTACGCGATAACATGGCGCCAAATCGGTACGATAAATCCTTCTGACATACAAAATGTGCGCGTGATCGCGGGTGACACGTCGGCAGCAACAGATGTTGACGGACGCGATTACACCGCCAACTTTCCCGATGGCATTCGCATCAAGAAAGGAAATACGCTCGATGTGTATATCCAAGGCGATATAGGGACAACAGGATCAAATCGCACCGTTCAGTTCACTATAGACGATGGTGCGAGCATTTATCTTCTGGGTGATACGTATGGGTATGGTATTTATCCAATTCCCGCAGGAAACACGGGTATCGTAGGCGACACATCGGCATTTCTCACCGAAGATGGGACGACCGACACGGATTCCATCAAACCATTCTTTGTCGGATCGCCTGTAACAATCAGTGGCGCGATCGTCAATGCAATAAACAAAATATAAAACCAATACGACGTCACCCTCGCGCCCACGCGAGAGCACCGTACGAACCAAGAAGCCACCAGAATACATAGTGCGCGGCAAATAGCGCGCGAATCGGCTGTCCGATATTCCACAACACCGCAAGAGCTGGCGTGTGCACAAAGAACGTAACAATGATCACCGTTCCAGCCATACCAGACAAAAGCGCGAGCAACACATGACCGCTTTCTCCGAAATAACACATGCTCATGCGATACACGAGTACGTAGACGACGGCAAACACGACACCGTATTCTGCCGCATTCAGAAGAGGTGTCGAGAGTCGCGCGACGAATGTTTCGACAAACCACGCGCGAGAGACGTCATCCAAAAAAACAGAGGTTATAGGAAACGCTAGTGCGCACGCGACTACCCTACCCACACCAGAACGAAACGCATCAAACGAAAGAACAACGACACACACACCGATCACGATCCAATCGGGAGATAGATGTATAAAAGCAGCCATGCTGTGATTCATTGAATGATTCTAACAAACTAAATACCCTCTGCACGAAGCTTTTCCACAAGAGCCCGTGCCTCTTTAGAAAGTTTCTTTGGGATATCGATAGCAATACGCACCAAAAGATCGCCCCTGCTGCCTCTTCCGTGTGGCACTCCCTTACCTTTGACTCGCAACATATCGCCATGAAGTATGCCCGGTGTAATGGTGATAGTTTCTTCTCCGTCAAGCGTGCGAATGCGGTACTCGCCACCCAGGAGCGCATCGGACAACTTGATGGGGAGCGTTGTGAGTATGTTGACACCATCGCGAGTAAAATCACGCTCTTGTTTTACGTGTATTTTGATATACAAATCTCCTGGCGAAGAACCGCGTGCCACCTCTCCTTTGCCTGGCATACGAATCATTTCCCCATCTTGAATACCCGAAGGAATCACCGCATGAATTTCTTCTTCTCGTTTCGATACACCTTCGCCGCGACAACGCGCGCACGGTGTCTCAGGAACAGTACCCGATCCGCGGCATGTCGCGCACGGTCGTGACGACACGAACTGACCAAAAAAAGTATTGCGGGTTTCTTTGATGGCCCCTTTTCCATTGCAGTGATTGCAGGAAACAATCTTACTTCCTTTCTTGGCGCCAGAACCAGCGCATTCTTCGCACGTCGACATCTTTGAGAGCAGCACGCGTCGTTCGGTACCAAAAATCGACTCACGGAACGACAGCTCTATGTCTATTGATATGTCACGACCCCGCGAAGATGATCGCGCGGATCCGCCCCCAAATACGTCGCCAAAAATATCACCAAGATCGAACTCGACTCCTTGCCCGCCGAATCCATTTTGGAATCCTGAAAAATCAAATCCACCAAATCCTCCAGCGCCAGACCCTGCTCCACCAGCAAACGTTTTACCATAGGTATCATACTCGGCGCGTTTCTTTTTATCAGACAGCACTGCATACGCCTCGCTGGCTTCTTTGAATTTAGCTTCATCGCCACCTTTCTTATCGGGATGGTATTTATGCGCAAGCTTACGAAACGCGCTCTTTATCTCTTCCTCGCTGGCGGTTTTTCCTACCCCAAGAATATCGTAGTAATTCTTCATAGAGCGCCCATTATATAGGTATTGTGCGACAAACGAAAGCGCGCTGTCCAATGCGCCAAAACGCAGGCGTTATGTATTCTTGAGATACGCACGCATCGTGAGCGCGTCGGAAACTTCAAATGGATCTTCTTCGTGATTGTCGGCGTGCCCTGGCTCTACAAATAATTTCTTGATTACACCGTTCTCAACAAGCATCGAGTAGCGCCAGCTTCGTTCTCCAAACCCTAGATTTTCTTTTTTTACCAACATTCCCATGCCACGCGTAAATTCTGCGTTGCCATCGGGAAGCATTTTGATGTTCTTGATACCGAGTTTGTCTGCCCACTGCTTCATCACAAACGCATCATTCACAGACAAACAGTACACGTCGTCAACACCACACGACACAAGATCGTCATATACCGATTCAAACCCAGGAGCATGTGTCGATGAGCATGTGGGAGTAAACGCTCCCGGCAATCCAAACACAACGACTCGTTTACCGTCGAATATGTCGTGTGACGATCTGTCTTGCCAACGATACGGATTTTCTCCTCCAATCGACTCATCGCGCACGCGCGTCTTGAATACAACATCTGGTACTTTTTCTCCTTCCGCTCGCATGGTATGCATCATAACAGTATACACTGATTTTGTTGACCACCATCCCGTATCAGACAGATGCGCCACTTTCTTTTTCAACAACAGGCCTAAAAACGATGAATCTCATTTTCCACCCTCTTTCAAAATCAGTGACAGAGATTTGCTTGTCTCCGCTCTTTGCAGCGGGATCGTTGTAATACAGGGTGTCGTCCTCTATTCTGTTTATTACCACAAGATGCGGTATTGAACTGTGCGGGTCAAATTTGTAGTGCACCGATGCTATAACAGGACCATCATTGAGTAGGGTTTTGAATTTTTTGAGAGCGACATTCGTACCGAGTTTCGAGAGATCATAACTAGCTCCTTCGAGTCCATATTTTTGGGCGAGCGCAATGAGTCCTTTGTACGACCAGCCTGCATTTTGTGTGTATGCGCCAGCCGCAATGCCCCGCGTCAACAATGTGTTTACTGGTACGGCAGGTTTATAAAAATCGATAATCATGGCAAGACTCGCAATCCCGCATCCGACTTTCTTCCACGCAGGTGCCGATATGTCGACAAATTGAGAATAAAACGGGACATCGGAAGCCGTGTGAGCAGCTTCTACGCTTTGCGTGCGTGATGACGCGAGAATAATTTGTTGAGAGTGAGGCGTGGTTGTGAATACGGATGATTGCGTGTTGATAACGATGAATGGAAATATCATTACGCCATACTACATAGATTGCACGGATACACAAGGAAACACCACGTATCAATTCTGAATGGTTACTTTTGTGCCAATGACCGCCCACTCGTAGAGTTGCTTTGCCTTCTGGGGTGGCAAATTCACACACCCATGAGACCACGGTTCACCAAAATGATCGTGCCAATACGCACCGTGAATGACGGCACCTCCTTCTGTAAAATACAGATTCCACGGAACTCCCGGCAAGTCATATATTTGCTCACTCACTCCGGGCAATGGTCCTTGCATGTATCGGGCTGGTGTCATTTTGAATACGGTAAAAGTACCACGTGCGGTTGGAGTTAGCTCAAGACCTGTTGACACAGGCTCTTTCATAAAAAGAGTGGCACCATCATAGGCGTATAACATTTGTTCCGATACATCAACCACGATTCGCTTTGTAGTGGTCGCGGCACTTTTCATCCACACATAGTTTCCGTCATGATAGAAATTTCGAACAAACGCAGCCGCAACATATAGATCTTCTGGAAGACGATCTTTGTAGCGCACCTCATTATCAAATCCGATGTTATCCCATATCACACCATCAATTGTGACCTCTTTTTTTACTCGCAAAACTACGCCAGTGCGCAAACGCGCAACCACGGAGTACGTGATACCCGGACCAGAACGCATATTTACGCATGTCCCCGTATCGTAGTATGGACCACATCCATCCATAACCTCCATATATTCAGAAAGCGGCGGTTGTACGACACCAAACATGGATGTGGTTGTAGTGGTTTTGCCTCCACCTGGCTGTATACCCGCAATCAATGTTGTACTCCCATTTGACGCAATTTCTAAAATTGATGTGATGCCCATAACCTTCGCGATATGTACAATGGACGCCGCGTTCTTGAAATAGAATATCCCGAATGACACGACACAAAGCACACATAACAAGAGGGTCATGAATACGCCACGTCTCCGTAGTTTTGATATGTGTGCCATGTATGTCATATGTGGTTATGAATCTTATCCTTGAATAATTCTCAACAACAACATAATGACGGCAACGACTAAAAGAATGTGAATAAACCCTCCTAGCACATGAAATCCTATAAAACCGAAAACCCATAGAACCAAAAGAACGATTGCAATTGTTGTAAGCATACAAGTGTCGATTATGCATCAGAGCACTCATGCTGATGCCTCAGCTAATACCATGAGTATGTACCTATTTGCAGAAATAGATAGCTTCACGCGAGCGACACTTTTGATTCCGCTCGTCCAGTCTTTTGCTTTGGCTGTACACTACTCAAAAATTGGGGTCAGAAATTGGGACACCATTATCCATAAACGCTCGTCCCGCAGATGTGGCAATCGGTACTATTGTGTCGCAATAATCATATAGCGACTATTATGTTGCGCACTACTGGAGCGTCGTCCCATCCAAACCAGCCTACCTTAGAATGTTCAATAGACCTGGTTTGCTCATCAACCAGAGCAGTTTCTCAAGCGGCCAGTCGAAACCTGTCCCGATACACTTTATTCGCGAGAGGTTCCATTCCTTCGTATAACATTTACCCTGATACTGTTCTTCGACGAAAACGCGGGACCATTCCTCTTCTGTTACTATGAGTTGAACGTATCGTGGAGTTAGTGTTGCCGCGACAATGAAAGGTATACAGAGTGCGAATACGATGGCATTTCTGATGAACTTGGATTTTCTCCGCGCTCTGCGGAATTCTTCTGCTTGAGGATGTTGCGGTATGAATTTGCTCACGGCGGCGAGCAAGAACAGGAAACCGACGATCACGCCGGAGAGTAGTGGGATAAACCATATCGAATCGTCAATGGTATCGCGGAACAGAAAAAGAAAACTGACACTCACAATAAAAATCGCGGCAGATCCAACCATCAAAAAAATCATCATGCTGATTATAGCACCTCGAAAGTCGGCGGGATCGAGGAAATAGCGTCTTTTGACCAGCTGACAAGTTTTCCCCACACCGACATGGACTTGTGGCCAGCCATGCTAACGAAAGGGGTATAATAATAAGATTATGCCCGCAAAAAAGACATCGGCGAATTGGTATATTGCGACGACGCACTATCTTACAGCAGGGCTTGTCGTTCCGTTTGTGGGAGACATTATTCTGTCTTTTGTATTTCGCTCATTGAATATTGAAGGCTTACTGCAAGGTCTTATTACTCTCGTCGTGTCGCCGCTCATCGTATATCTCGCTGTTATATATTCGGCGCGCTATGTAAATCGAATGTACATCGTTAACGATCCGATGAAAATTGTGAGACTTTCGACAATCTATCTGGCGGTTCTTTCGCTTGTATTTGTCGCGGTTCTTTCGCTTGAATTTTTCGCTGATCCAATCGTTTTTATGATCTTGAAAGGCACCACCGTTGACCTGATTCCGGTTCTTGTACTACGGCTCATGACTTACTTAATCAACATTCCTGTATTTTACATAGCGAGCAAAAAATACATTGTACGATCGAGCTGAGATTCACTCTCCGTATTTTGGCATTTCTGCGCCGCCCCTGCCTAAAAAGAAAAATCGGGGTTGAAAAATTGAAAAGGGAACTAAAACTTCTTTGCTCCGGGGTAGACTCTCCTTCACCTCTCACCTCATCGACACTCGGCTCGGGTTAGGCACCAGCTCGCGGTCTCGCAAGCTTGCTCGACATCGCTCCGCTGTTCTCGTCCCACTCGACAAGCGTCCAGGCGCTTGTCTCCCTCGGAGCCGCATATGACAGAATCGCCCTGTAGGCGATGTATGTCAGCGGCTCCCGGAACATGACATAAATATACCCCTATTTTTCAACAGAGAATTCATGTTGCAGATGGAACATCGGCTGATAATGATCAGATTGATGCAACGAATGGAAACATCTGTTGATCAACATTGATAGTAGTCCGTTTTACGAAACGATATTTTCGACAACTTTAGCGAATCTACTTCATTGTCTCTTTGAGTTCAATGACCAGAATCTTCTTATCTCCACTATTGACCTCTTTTGGTAAGTAACGATTCGAGAACTTCTTATACTCTATATCATACATGCCAAGAAATGCTTTTGCATTGATGTACGCGGAATCTTTACCAAGTCTCTTTAGGCCAATCATACCGTCTTCTTTCTGCTTCAAGAACCTAAAACCCACAGCATTTTTTGCTTTATCGTACATAAGTTTTACCCCAACCATATCGGATATGTTGTATTTCCTACAGAAGGAACCGCCCAAATAAAACCTTTCCGAATCGCCAAGACTAATTGTTGGATTGAATCTTGTCCCAACCGAATTGAACTCATCAAAGTTATATTCTTCCATACAGCTGATTTTACTCCTCCCATTTATCCTGTCAACAACCCTTACCAGTATCTCTAAATGTCATAAAAATCTCTGTAAATACATGCTATGTTCTCTTGTTTGTATGCATTTTACTTCCCATTGTTCGTTTTTGTGATACTCTGTCATAGGGTTGGCGACAAGCAACGACATTCTTTCAATCCCTGCATTACTGTATCGATTCTCCGCTCTACGTAGATCTGAGGACGATGAAGGCACTTTTCAAGTACCAACCCGCGTGGCTTACGGACATATAAATAGCCAGCGGTAGTGCAGGGATTGAAGCAATGTTCTTGCCGTTGAAATTATGGCATGTGTGGAGACAGAATGCGAGCCGCCCGCACAGTTGTATTTGATTGCGCACGGATTCACATAACATGACTCCGCCCGCTCTCACCTTATCATTCCCACCTAAACGCTTCGCAGCAAAAAGAAAAGGTGGAACCGTATATTGTTTGTGGCAGGTTCCAACATTAGACTGATGTGCGCACTTTGAAGCATCGTCTTCAACACCGATCAAATGGAGTATTTGGATTCGTGTGCAAACTCCGACATTGTCTTGAGCAATTCGGCTTTATGTTCCGCAGGTAATTTCTGCTCGCAAAAGCCTCTCAAGGCATATTTCTTATCGCCATTCTCATCACCACCATATTGATAGACCCAAGCCCAGAATACAGCGTTGGGCTTATCAATAAAAATTATGTTGGCTTCGACTCCTCCGTACTCATTGTTTTCGGCACTGTAAATGACAAATTTGCTCCTGTAATACGATTTGTCAAAGTGTTCAAGACCGCAACGCTCATTCTGTGTGCCGAGAGCAAGACTATCCACTTCAACCCCATCATTCGTCCCGTCCAAGTACCCGTGTAAGGCTGTACGGATGTGCTTGATATAGGGATTTTCGTAGATTTCTTTTTCGCTGGGTGACGCTCCAATGCCGGGCGGGCGTTTTGATTCGGCGTCCTTTATTGCTGTCAAAACCTTTCCAATCGCTTGGTCTATCATCTTCATTGTCGCAGGATCAGCGTTACCATCTACTGCTTGTTGGTATGCCGCAAGTTCTTGCGTGCAGTGATGCGATACATAGAAGTCGTGGCGTGCGGCAGCAAGATCACTCAGTGAGGCATCTGGATGTGCGTCGTAAAAGTTATTCGTGAATGCTTGGAAGGATGCCGTCGCCTCTTCGGTGGTGGTGTATGCGCTTGGACACAAGAGACTGTCGGCAGGTCTACTCGTGTAGTACACAATCGCCACACAGCCCGCCACCGAGAGAGCAATGATGCTCAATGGTAGTATCAGATGCAACGCCCTCCAACCCAAACGTCTCACTATAAATGACAGCAAGTCCTGCATGGTTTGAAGGATGTCTCTCAGTTTGAGATAGTAATTGTTGGCGATGGACCATCTGCTACGTTGATTATGGTTGCGGAAGAAAGACCAATATAGTCTGTTGTATTCGTGTCGACAGACCATGAATATGTTCCGCCAGGTGTAGAAGAGGTTGCGATATTGCAGGTGAGAGGGAGTGAGAGTGCGCCGTATTTTGGCACCATTACAGTTGGGTCAAAACTAAAAATTGTCTTTGTGCCAACCTTCGGAAAACTCACGATATTAGCGCCAGCATTGATCAGGTTACCACTAAGCCATATCATACAATCACTAATGTCAGTTGCTTTTGCGGAATTTCCTACATTGAGAATAAGTGGCAGTGCACCTACATAAATATCGTAAGGCGAGTCGGATGCAACAAGTTGGATTGTCGCGAAGGATACTCTTTGGCTACCAACAACGACCGTTTTCGAAACAGTGTGCGGACTATTTGCTATGGTAAGAGCGCGCGCAACAGCAACAGTCGATGTGGTAGATGAATCTATTATGGGCGAAGATGTGGGTATGGCTATTGATGGTGTTGGAAGAGGGGTCAGTGTCGGTGTTTGAGTTGTGATGTCTCGTGAAGATTTCTGATTTTGCTCTGCCACTGACGATCGAAGAGTTGTTGGTGGTGTGTATGAAGTAACAGCACCGTCCGTATTCAGTCGCACTATTGCACCATTGGGAAGTGTAATAGTTGGTGAGACACTTGATATAGAGGAGGATTGATCTTTTTGTTGCGATAAATCCACAGGTGGTCGCGTCGTAGTGGCATTTTCTTCCGATGTTGAAACCTGTCCTGCAAGAATTTGATTTATTACTCCTCGCGTTACGCGTCCGACATAGCCGCTCACCGGTGTTATTCCTTCAGCAGATTGGAACTTTTTTACACCCGCTAGGGTGAGTGAATAGAAACTGCCACTTGTCGGACCGGAATACACTTTCTGTTGGGTAAGAAATTCTTGAAGCGCGGAAACATCGGCACCAGTGGAACCGTAATGCAAATCTGAAGTGAACTCGGCAAACGAAAATTGCGGAAGCATGAGAATAAACAAGCCGAGCGCGAAAAAGATTTTGAATGATGTGTTTCTCATGATTTTTTAGTACGATACGATATTAGTTTCCATCCGATAAAAATCCAACCGATTTATCCACACTGACATCAAATCCGTAGGCAGGATTATTCGCATTGAAGATATCCAATTCCCATGCGGGCATATTCTTTTGGCACTTACTAGCCACCCTGCCAATTTCTTCTATCGCGTACAGGTAATCATTCGCTGCCATTTGAGACCATGGCGGCTTTGGTGGTATTTTCGCACCCTCCTTGTTCGCTTGCTTGATTACAATGGAGTCCACAGGACAATGTGGCGGATGTACATCGTGATTGAATCTATTCAGGCACCATTCATATTTTAGATAGAGATTCAATAGTTTTTGAGCGATACCGAAAGAGATTTCTTTCGTCAAAAAATTACAACATTGCGTATTGATATATTTTTGCAATGTCTCGATGTTATCAACATGTGCCTCGGGAGAAACATGCTTTTGCCGATACAATTCCGCCATTTCAACAATCTTCTCACGGATTATGTGTCGCATTCGTGCCCTGTTTTTTTCCGTGGCAATCTTGGCATAGATTTTAGTGTACGGCGGAAATGCACCTCGAATAACCAAGCCAAGTACTTCATTCTGAATAAATTGTGTTTTTTGTTCCAACATAAAGCCCGCCACCAGGAGACCTTGCGGTCATATAGGAGTTTCCCCCTATAACGTAAGTCACGCCCTGAATGACGGGTTTTCTGTGACTTACGTTTTCGCACCATGCCACCGATGACTCGATGGTTTAGGCACTAGCCTTGCGGCTCGATATTGGTTGTGTGAGTACGCCGAAACGTACCCCGCCACTATACCACTGTTCGCACACCCTTGCGAAAAGCGGATGATCAAAGTGTTCAAATGGTTCGATTATCGTCTCGTGTTTATGCGCGGCTGTCTTTGTCCGATGCAGAGCGATTGCGACATTATCGCTATTCTTTTCGTAGTTTTTAGTTTTTTATGTACTATATAGGGCATAAAAACTGGAAACTACTGATGACTATGAATCATCCGCCATTTGATAATCTTGCGCCAGAGATCATTCACGAGATTCAGCATTTAGAGACAGCGCGACGCATTTCCAAGACACCAGTCCGTTTGATCACGGATAGGATGGATGAGGAATTTTTACGCGGCATATATTCTCGTCAGAGTGAGTACCAACTCGAGATGGTTGAAAAACTTCTGTCCATTGTTCGTGCCAAAAAACCCGCACCGAATGATTACACACTCGTTGTCGGACTGTTTTCAGCAGTTGCCGTAAATCCAACGATGCGAGTGGTTTCGATGATCAAAGAGAGATTCCTGATTGAACTTGAGAAAATGGATGTCATCAAGAATCTCAAATCACAAGTCGTTGAGGTTCCCGACGTGGATGGTCCGTTCACCATCGACGCAATTGTTGCCAATTTCTCTTTCGATGGAGCTACCTTGCCACAGAAGCTGAAAAAAATAGAACATGACTTGAAAAAATCCGTCCGAAATCGCGAGGCATGTCATTTGAAGTTTGCGAATGGGTATTTGGACTATGGAAAATTCAAAGTCCCTTTCTATCGTTCTCAGGGCAAAATTGTGGAGATCTTGTTCGAGAATCGCATGGAGAAGCGCGGTAATGTGTCGATCAGAGATGGAACACTTACCTCCGTCCAAGCAATGCTGAAAATTGCAAATCGCAAAAAAGATCAATTCCGCGATGATGTGAGGCGTATCCGAAGTAAGTTGAGAAAGGCGTCATCACAAGATATTCATGTGGATGTTCTGAATCCTGATAGGGGCGCAGGTAAATATCTAATGATCGTTGAGTACCCTGAATAGGGCAAAATCTGATGCCCTATCGTCGCTCTATCTTGCCCAATAGTTTGGGCAGTTTTCTTTTGGGAAACTACCCGCGCATGGGAGACATTATCAACAATAACGCATACAAGAACCATGAGCGGATAACACAGGCAGCACTGCTTTTTGCCGAGCTTCTGGCGGCGCAAATCCTTGAACAGGGTGCCGAGCGAAAAGCACAGGAAAGATTGGAGGAGGAGCAATCTCCTAGAAACCATTAGCAAGTAACATATTCACTGATATGGAAAAGAAATTCGAAGCGACGACAGTACGCGACATTCTCGGTACAGAATATGGCACCGATAATTGGCTCGTCGAGAGACTGATCCCGACACAGACCATCACGGTCATCTCGGGAATGCCTGCAAGTTACAAGACGTGGGCGTGCTTGCATCTCGCGTTGTGCGTGGCTGGACGCAAACCATTCCTCGGACAATTCACAATCCCCCACCAACGCAATGTACTCATTCTCGACAAAGAAAACCATGCGAAGCACATCAAAGAGCGACTCATATCACTTGGCGCATCGATGGATGCATTTGTGTGGTTCAACTTTGACGAGGGCTTCCAGTTAGACAAGGAGGAGCATGTCGCAGCACTCCTTAGATACGTTGAACAGGAGAGCATTGGACTCATTGTTTTAGATTCGCTTATTCGATTCCACAAAGGAGATGAAAACGACTCGAGACAGATTGCTGTAGTGTTCGGCAACCTGAAAAGAATCACTGCCAAGGGCGTGAGCGTAATATGTACTCACCATCATCGCAAAGAATTGTTTCAGGGTGCAACGTCGCCGAATAGCTTGCGTGGCTCATCCGACATCTTCGCGGCAGTGGATTCCCACATAGCGCTCTCGTACCAGAAGAAAGAGCGTGTCGTCATATTTGCTCAACATAAACTTCGACAGGCACCCGTGCAAGATGAGTTTGCCGCAAAGGTGATGGCGGACACTGCATTAGGCACTGTGTGTCTTGAATATATCGGTGAATATGACAAACAAAGAGAGAAGCGGGATGAAGCAAAAAACGCTGTGATGGGAGCATTCGCAAAAACAGACGCTACAGAACTCTCCCTGACAGAGATTGACGAATCGGTGGAAAAAGCCTTCAGCCGATCAGTGCTCACTTCGGCTCTCACACAACTTGTGGACGAGGGGCGTTTGGCACGGACAACCAGTAAACACAACAAAGCACATTACTCGATAACTGTCGGATCGGACGAAAACCCATCTAGTGTTTCCTCCGATGAGTAGCGGATTGAGTGTGGATGATTCAGACAACTCATGTATCCACACTCGCGTACACATTACTTCTAAACATTAGTACTTATTATACGCACTATGAATCATAAAAAAGAAAAACCATTGGCAGTCGGTTACGTAAGGGTAAGTTCAAAAGATCAAAAAGATGATGGACTATCCTTGGAGGTACAGGAAAAGCTCTGTCGTGAACGTGCAGAGCGCGACGGGTACGATCTGCTAGAGATTCTCGATGATGGCGGCATTAGCGGTCATAAAGCCGAACGACCTGGGCTGAATCACATCAGAAACCTCATCACAACAAAGAAAATCGAGGCAGTTATTACCCTTGCGTCGGATCGTATGTTTCGCAACGAACGAGCGCATATCGAATTCATGGATCTTATCTTCGAAAACGACATCCGACTCATCTACATTCAACAGGCAAGCCCCGAAAACAATGCTCACTCAAAAATGTCGGATCGAATGCACGCGAACATCAATCAGTATTACCGCGACCAAATATCGGACAAGGTGAAAAGTACACTCTACGCAAAAACCGAGGCGGGCTACTTCCCCACCATTCCTCCCGCAGGATATGTCAACACCGATAATCCTGACCCAAACGTGAGTCGTGTTGGGCGCAAGATAATCGTCCCAGACCCGATAGCCGCTCCACTCATTACCGAACTCTTCCGTCTCTATGCAACTGGTGTATACAGCGTATACGACCTTGCCGACGCGATGAGTCGTCGCGGACTGCGAAGCCACAAAGGGAACCCCTTATCACCGAGCCGCATCTATGATTTGTTGCGTAATCGCATCTACCTCGGTGAAGTGAAGTGGGGAAAGGTACACAACAAGAACGGCAAGCATGAGCCGCTCATCGACGAGGCGACATTCAATCAGGTACAGACGATACTTGAACACAACAATCACAAGGCGTGCCGCAGGCGAAAGCATAAATGGCTCCTCTCTGGTTTCGTGCGCTGTGCCAATCATGGAAAACGCTATGTCGCAGAGTGGCATTAGAAAAGGTATCGCTTACTACCATTGCTCCAACAGGATGGGGTGCGGGCGGTATTGCGAGCAAGTCGATCTTGAAAGCAAGATTGCCGAAAAGTTCAAAGACCTGCAATTCTCGGACGAGTTCATCAATATCGTCATAAACAAGACGAAACACATCTTTCTTGATAGGCGGAAGAGGTACGATGGTCGGCGACAAGCACTCGTGAACAAGAGAACCGCCCTTGAAGGCAAACGAAAGACCGCAGAGGATAAACTCTTCGATGGTGTCATTCAAGACGCAGATTTCACTCGAATACGAAAAGAGATCACGACTCAAATGACAGACATTGACGACGACCTACTTGGACTGGAAGATCAGCGAGACATGAATGTAGATGTCGCGCAGGAGGTACTGCTGCTGGCACGCGACATCTATCACGCATACACGAAAGCATCATTTGATCTCAAGCGGCAATACCTTGCGTTTTTCTGGGAACACTTCGAGGTTGCCGATGGGGTTATAGTAACCTCCGTTCCCTCCCCCTTGTTTGCAGAACTTTTGCAAGCAGAGGAAGCCTTCTACAAAACACCAAAAACTGAAAAAGCCCAAAACAATGGGTTTTTTCAGGGTGGTATATTATCCGACCTTCGGCTCCGGGGGTGGGACTCGAACCCACAACTTACTCCTTAACAGGGAGCCACTCTACCATTGAGTTACCCCGGAATGATCGTCACACACTGATACGCACGTCAGTGTTGTTTGAGAGTATAGCGAACGAAATAGGTCTTGGAAAGAGCAGGGTGAGTGGGTGATTGAGCGGATAATGCTACCTTTTGATACTGGATAGAATTCAACATATAGCGTATACTTGACACTATCTCATATGATTAGTGAATTGCTACATGTCTCCGAATGGTCGAATAGGACCATATCGGCAGGAGAACGAGCGCTTTCTGGAGAATCTTCCGGGATCAAACGCCTCCTTCCATTTCTTGGTCCCGCGATCATCGCTTCAATCGCCTACATGGATCCCGGTAATTTTGCTACAAACATTCAAGCAGGAGCGCAGTTCGGCTATGAGCTTTTGTGGGTCGTCGTCGTTTCCAATTGTATCGCAATGCTCTTCCAATCGCTTTCAGCAAAATTAGGCATCATCACGGGAAAGAGTCTCGCGTCACTTTCGCGCGAACACTTCCCTGCTCCCGTGGTGTATTGCATGTGGGCTACGAGCGAGGTGTCGGCCATGGCAACCGATTTGGCAGAATTTTTGGGTGGAGCAATCGGTTTGAGTATTCTTTTTGGATTGCCTATACTCGCGAGTCTCGTTGTTGTCGGTTTTGTAACGTATGGCATATTGCTCCTGCAAAATTATGGATTTCGACCGATGGAAATCGTCATCGGTGCATTTGTATCTCTCATAAGTTTGAGCTACCTCGTCGAATTTCTCATTACACGTCCCAATATAATAGATTTTGCGTATCATTCAGTGGTACCACACATCTCAAACGCCGACGCACTTACACTCGCCGTAGGTATCGTGGGGGCGACCGTCATGCCTCACGCGATTTATCTGCACTCTAGTCTCACACAAAATCGTATGCGCGTACGCAACGATGAAGATCGTCGTACGGTGTTGTGGTATTCCAATTGGGAAGTTCTCGCCGCACTTGGAGCAGCTGGAATAGTCAACATGGCAATGGTTGCGATGGCAAGTTCTGTATTCTATGCAACAGGTCACTCTCAAGCAGCGAGCATTCAAACCGCCTACCTTACACTCACACCACTCATGGGTATTACCGCCGCAGGAGTGTTTCTCCTTTCACTCCTTGCTTCAGGTATTTCAAGCTCCGTGGTTGGCACTATGGCAGGACAAACCATCATGCAAGATTTCACCACGATATCGATTCCGCTATGGTTACGACGATTGATAACCATGATGCCGTCGTTCGTCGTTGTATTACTGGGGGTAGAAGCGACTCATGCACTCGTATTGAGTCAGGTAGTCCTCAGTCTCACGCTCCCAGTTCCCGTGATAGCACTCATCATGCTCACGTCGCGTCACGATATTATGGGAACATTCGCAAACGGACGCTTGACCAAAATTTTCGCATCAGCAGGAGCGGTATTGGTATTGTGCCTCAACATCATACTTCTCACCCAATTTTTCAATATCTCAATACCATTCTTTTGAGGCGAGAGACGTTACAGAAGCACGTTAGGTTGGAGAATGGAGAGAAGTTTCTTGATCGAAAATGTCGCCACACCAATCACGGTGTCTGCGCCACCATAATAGAGAAAGAGCGTGTCTTTGCGCGCGACTGCTCCGCACGAGAATACAACATTTTTGACTTGTCCTTCGCGTTCATAAGGCATTTCTGGTTCGAAAATAGTATCGGTGGTGCGCGCAATAACAACCGTCGGATCTTTCAAATCGAGTAACGCCGCTCCGAGACGATATGTCGCATTACGTGATACGCCATGATATATGAGAAGCCAGCCAGCCGATGTCTTGATGGGTGGGCCAGCTACGCCTATTTTTTCGCTATCCCACAGTCCCGGACGAGGACTCATAATACTTACGCTGTGCTGGACGCGATCGCGCTCAATGTCACTTATAAAATCTGCTCCGATAGAGAGACTGGAGTCAACGCGATGAAACACCATGTACTTCCCTTCTATTTTTTCGGGCAAAAGACACACGTCTTTGTCGGCAACTCCGTCCGGCGTGATGATGCGAGGAGATGACCATGATTCCCATTTTTTCGCGAGAAAATCAGTTTTCGAAATCGAAGATAGCGCACCACTCCAAGCGTGAGTGCCGTCAAAAGCGGTGTAGCACATATATATTCTGTCATCAATGATCGAAAGCCTCGGATCTTCGCACCCGGAATTTCCGTCTGAAGAACCATGCTTCATTTCAAAATCGGCGCGCGGCACATACACAGGATTGTCACTTCTCTCATCCACCGACAACCCATCGCGTAGACGCGCATATCCAAACGTTGATGTGTTTATGTCGGACATTGCTCGATACAAAAGATGTATGCTTCCACCGATATCAATCGCGGCTGTGTTGAATACTGCTTTTTTTTCCCATGTATGACCCGATTGAGGCGTGATAATAGGATTGTGTGTATCGCGTATCGCAATTGCCGCTCGCCGCTCCAAAACCATAGCCGCCAGAAGATCGTTCAGCGAGAGCGATGCGCGTGCACACACCGTATCCGCCGCTCCATAATATATCGTGAGACGATCACCTTCCACGAGAGCACCTGACGGGAACACGATATTAGGCACCATTCCATAACGCTCATATGATTCTTCAGGCGCGAGAATAGGCCCTTTGGTACGTCCAATGATGCGCCTGGGATCGTTGCGGTCGAGCAGAAGTGCTTCGATGCCGAATATGGGTTGACCACCCCCAAAATATCTCTGAATGCGCGAGTAGATAACGAGCCAGCCTTCTTTCGTTGCTATGGGTGGCGCCCCGACTTCTACTTGTTCCGTATCGAAACGAGCAGCCCCTATGCAGTGATCTGCGAGTGATGCGTGCCACTCCTTCCAACGCGACTCATCCCAAAGCTGTGCAAGCGTATCCACTTGCGCTATGGCGATTCTGGTGGGCGGCTCATCAGTATGAGCCGTGAGAATGGCGGTGATTTTGCCACCTATCCGTTCGGGAAAAAGCGCCATCGCCTTAGCATTGAACGGTGTCACGAGATGTCGTTCATCGATCGTTTTCAAATCACGAGAAAGCGCAACCCCCACTTTTATGGTTTGTGCATTGAATGGCACTCCGTTGAGTGCTGTATAGAAAATAACATGTGTCCCCTCAAAAAAAGTAACGCGCGGATCCTCGCATCCATACCTATCCCACGATTCTTGTGGAGCAATGAAAACACGATTGTCGACAAACGAGGCTCCGCTTTTTGCCGAAGCTATCGCCACCACAGACGCCCCATCGCGCGCACCAAGAGGATCGGGTACGCCGAGCGCTCGATACAAAATATGCGTCACGCCTCTTTTTTTTATCGGACAGCCATTGAACGACGCACGCGCATCAAACGCACGCTCTGCGTTTGGTCCGACGATTGGGTTGCGCGGATCACGATGTACGATATACATCCACTTATGATACTACAGTGTTGGTGCAATCGAGTTCGATATGCACATTACCTGTGAGTTGCGAGAGAAATTGATCGAGCGGCGCCGTTGCTACGTTTACGGTTTTGTCACCACCGCCATAGTATACAAAAAGCGTATTGTCTTTTATGACGGCTCCGCTTGCATACACCACTCCGGGTTTCCAATCATTTTCATACGGCATCATCGGCGACAAAATCGGCTCATCAGAACGACATCGAACAATCGTCGGATCTTCAAGATCAAGCAACATGGCACCTACGTGATATCCAATACGTGGTTTTGTAAGATCCATGCCATGATAAAAAAGTAACCACCCTTTCTCTGTGCGTATAGGTGGTGCCGCGGCGCCACGCACAAAAGAATCCCACTTACCCACTCTCCCCCCTCGACGATTGTTGCTTTTGATGGGCTGCTCATGCCATTGATCGAGAGAGTCCGCGTATTCAATCATACTATGCGGCGTGAGTGCATGTATGATAGCAAATTTCCCATGTATTTTTTCTGGAAACAGCACCCAGTTTTTATGTGTCTCATTTTGAGGCGATATCACGCGATGCGATGCCCATGTCCACGTATGCGATATAAGATCGGATATTTCAATCGACGTCACTCCCATACGAATAGAACCCCAGTGTTCAAATAGACTGAAAGACATGTATACGCGATCACCAATACGCACTGCACGCGGATCTTCAACACCACCCCATCCTCCTCCCGACGCATACATATCGCGATCATAGCGTGCCGAAGCAATAGTCTGCACATCGCGCACGGGAACGCATGAGTCTGGGGCAAACACAGGATCTGGTACACGCGTGAAATTGAAACCGTCATCACTCCACGCATACCCGATACGGGATATTCCGTCAAATCCGAGAGCACGATAAAAAAGGTGTACGCGTCCACGATCGACTATTGCTGCAGGATTGAACACTGCTTCGTTTTCCCACTCATGTCCTGGATGGGGAGTAAGAATCGGATTGTGCGTAAAACGCGCAAGTGTGCACGCGGCGACCACCGAAGGTGGTCGCCGCGTATCCCTCCGCACACTTCCAAGCCAAAACAAAAACAATACACCACACAAAAAGACACTCGCATCAAGTAGTGCAAAATCGGGACGGGTAATCACTGTGGTCAAACGCTCTATCGCGGTCAGCATCATACACGATGATAACGATCTTCTATTCTTTCAATATCATTTTCATCAAAATAACCGAACGCGATCTCCAATAACACCATGTTGGAGACGCCTCCCTCCAAACGATGTGTTGTACCCTGTGGCACCGTAAACTCATCACCCTCGCGCGCATGATCGCGCACGCCATTTATCAAAACAAAACCATCACCCGCAATGATTCTCCAAAATTCACGACGATGCGCGTGCTTTTGAAGACTTGTCGCTTCCCCTGCGCGAACAGTAATTATCTTGACTGTTGTTGGCTCATTGAGCGTAAATCTTTCAAAACTCCCCCACGGACGATCCTCGTGTTGATACATTGGCGGTACGCGCGCTTCCATGACGGAAGTATACCATCCCCGCAAGCCTCGTCTTTTAGCGAGAAACCGTTAGCGTGAGAACACCGCTCGTACCAGAGCCTGTTTCAACAGACACCGGATACACTCCAGCAGACACAGATACAGGATTGCACGAAGATCCACCTACATCGCATGAGCTCGTCGTATAGGGAATGGTGAAATAGATAATAGTTCCATCGTTGGAAGAAGATACATTGAGCGAGCCACCCGTCCCAAAATGAATAATGTTACCTGATGGAGCGAAGTTAGCTCCTTGAATGATCACGAGCGCGCCAGGTCGTCCCACAGCAGGAACAATACTTGAAATCACGGGTGCGCTGGTATACGTATCCGACTCGTCACGCGTCGAACTTGTCGCTACAGGAGTACTATTAGACGCAACGACGGTGAACGGTACCTGATTACTGATCGTTCCAGACGCATCACTTACCGATACTTGATACGTGCCGAGCACCGTCGCCCCAGACCCATATCCAACCAAAGATGCAGGCACAGTGAACGACAACGATGTGCCGTCCAGAGACATGAGGCTTGCAATAACTCCCGGACCAAAATGGATCGCATTATTTGAGCGACTGAAGCCTGAACCGTATATGGTAACACTTGTACCGACCGAACCGATTTGAGGCGTTACATAGGTGATAGCTGGACGAGCGTTTGTCGCACACAACGAACTCCCGAAACCGCATGTTGACGAAACAATGTTTGCATAAGGACTACCAAACACAGGCGACGTCACCGTAGACATATACGCGGTAGGAAGAGAAACAGGAGCATACTGCAAAGAAGAAGTGCACAAACCCATCGTGGCGCGTGTTTTTTCATCAACACTACCCGTGACATACAAATTATGCTGTCTTTGATACAGAAGCACTGCTTGTCGCGTCGCAGCTCCAAAATGACCCGTGATCATCCATGCGCCACCGCCCGGATACTGTTGCGCAACCAAAACAGACTGCACGCGCGACACTTCACCTCCCGACGTACTGTCCGAAGATCCAAACGACAGATCGCTTAGCGTAGAACAATACGAAGGAGTAACAGTGCCGCCACCGAGCGCGGTATACGTTTGCGCCGATACAGATCCCGTCAACACAAATGATAACGTGACAAAAAAAGCAAGGAAACGTGCGTGTGTCATAGGCAATCTTTATACCACACCTTGCAAAGCAATGCAAGTATACGTGCGCGACCATCATTGACACGGTAGTTTGGTATGTATACAATTAGGTTATCTAACTATTCGTATGACAAAACAAACACCCAGCATATTGTCTCTTATGTTTGAGTTTGGACGCATGGCACGTTCGCGCATGCGTACTGAAACAAAGCTCACTCTACCGCAACTCGAAGTATTACATTTTGTGCACGACACAGGCTCTCCTGCCATGCAAGATATCGCTCATCACTTGAAGGTGAAGGCCCCCACGGTCACCGCACTTATCGCAGAGATGGTATCATTACACCTTCTCGCGCGCATATCCCACGCACACGATCGACGAAAAATACATCTCGCACTCACGGCGCGTGGCACAAAGATGTTTGAGAAGAGTGTCATACGACGCTCACGCATCCTTACCGACATGCTTACGCATTTGAGCGAACGTGATCGTCGCGAATTCACGCGCATATTACACAGTATTGTTTCCAATAATCGCTAACACAGTATGATCTCTCTCTTTGAAAAAAACGTCTTTAGGCATCCAATCATCCTCGGATCGTTTGCTTTCGTCATCTTCACAGCTCTGGGAAGCGGCGCATACTACTATCAGGCAACCAGCGCGCCGCGCGACACGCCGCACATCGATGACACAACGATACTTCAAAACATAACGAGTACAGGCATCGTAGAGCCAGCGCAAAATCCAGATCTCGCATTTGAAACGAGTGGTCGCGTTACACATATCGATGTTGTTGTCGGACAACCAATCTCCCAAGGACAACTACTCGCTTCAGTAGACACAAGCGCGCTTGTTGCATCGCGCGCACAAGCCGCTGCGTCGCAAAAAGCAGAGCAAGCAACGCTCGACGCAATGAACGTCGGTGCACGACAAGTGGATGTGGATGCAAAACAGACTGCGCGTGACATTGCATCGCAAACACTTGCTAATGACTACGTCAACGCGCTCGACGTGACACGCGACAGTTACGGCAAAGCATATGGAGCCATACATACGTATTCAGATTCTCTCTTTTCCAATCCAGATTCGGCATCGCCCTCGCTCGTATTTCAATCGAGCAATTCACAAAACGTAAACGATCTCGTGAGTAATCGTGTTGTTGTCGGCAACGAACTCGCCACATGGAAACAAGAAATCTCAACACTCTCCGATGATTCATCATCCAGCGATCGTGTAGAGGCACTCACTCGAGCCAACGCACACCTCGACGTGTTGCGAGCATACGGTAATCAATTACTGGAGACACTCACCAACGCAGTCCCGAGCACAAACTTCAACAGCGTTTCCATCGCGGGCGCATACACATCAGCAAACGCTCTACGCGATCTCGTTGGAGCACTCATCTCTGTCACGCAAAACCAATCGCAGCGCATCAAAAACGACACACTCGCCGTGCAGTCAGCTACCGCCGCGCTTCATCAAATCACCGCACCTGCCACGACGCAGGATATCGCGGCGCAAGAGGCACGCGTGGAAGCGGCGGCAGCACAGGTCGCGGCTGCGAATGCACAAATCGCAAAGGCGATTATTGTCGCACCATTCGATGGGACGGTCGCCAGCATACACGCCAACGTGGGTGATATAGTCGCGGCAAATACATCGGCAATATCATTATCACCAAAAAGCGCGCTTCAAGTACACGCGTACGTGTCGGCGAAAGACGCAGTCTCAATATCCGTTGGAGCACGTTCAATGATTACGCTCGATGCGTACGGAACACATCGCGTATTCCCTGCCACCGTAACGATTGTTGATCATGCACCAACGATGCAAAATGGCGTTCCTGCATACAAAATAACACTACAATTCGATCAGGACGATCCCGCAATCGGCATCGGCATGAACGCCAACGTTACCATTCCCATCACACACTAAATATGATTCATGCACAACCAACACGTCGTTCTCTTGTTATGATTGCTTGCGCGATCGTGATGGTATGCGGAGGCGGCATCGCGGCTACCGCATACATCGCCGCATCAGCGCGCACCGTCTATATCGATAAAGCACAAATTACCGCACCGTCGGTGGAGCTTGCTTCTAGCGCGGGCGGCGTGCTACGCAACACCTACGTTTCCGTTGGCGACATGATCGCACCGAATACGATTGTCGCACAGGTTGGTGTCGAACTCGTCAAGTCAACAACGGGAGGACTTGTCATTAGTGCGCGCACCGATACAGGCGCATCTATCGCCCCTGGCACACCCGTTGTCACCACGATCGACCCTTCTCAATTACGCGTTGTTGGAAAAGTGGAGGAAGATAAGGGATTCACTTCAATCCGAATCGGACAGAAAGCAAAATTCACTGTTGATGCGTTTGGAAGCAAAGTTTTCGGTGGCGTTGTTGATGAGATATCGCCCACGTCGCATTCAGGCGATGTTGTGTTTTCGATTTCCGACAAACGCCCGACACAAAGTTTTGACGTGAAAATCGCATTCGACACGCGCGCGCATCCTGACCTTGAAAACGGCATGTCGGCGAAACTATGGGTATTCAAACAGTAGGGGCTTCGCTTGCACCCAAAGACAGCTCGCGCTGGCTCATTCTTATTACCGTCATCGTCGGAACGTTTCTCGGTCGTCTCGATCAAACGATCGTCAATCTTGCACTGCCGAAAATCATTGAGGACTTTTCGATCACCGTAAGCGCCGCTGGATGGATTGCGACAGCCTACATTCTCGCAAATGCTGTCTTCGTCCCTATCTGGGGAAAGCTTGGCGACACAACAGGCAGAAAGCGCGTCTATATTGCAGGGTTTGGACTCTTCATTTTCGGATCTGTCTTGGCAGGGTTTGCGTGGAATCTTGGAAGCATGATTGTATTTCGTGTCATTCAAGCAATTGCGAGTTCTGCCGATTATCCCACCGCAATGGCGATCATCGCATTCACATTTTCCGAGGGCAAAGAGCGCGCGCAAGCACTTGGAATATGGTCATCCGCCTTTGCCGCTTCGGCAGTTCTTGGTCCTTTGATAGGAGGTCCTTTGATCGATACATTTGGCTGGAGATCAGTATTCCTCGTCAACCTTCCCGTCGGCATCATCGGACTTCTCATGGCGCTCGCCTACATTCCAGAATCGAAAGTCGAACGAAGTTCCCATGCCTTCGATTGGTGGGGTGCGAGCATGCTTGGTATCGCACTCTCATCGCTCGTATTGGTACTCGACAAAGGAACAGAATGGGGTTGGATTTCGTACGAGAGCGCATTGTGCTATCTCGGTATTTTTGGTTTTGGTTATGTGTTCTATCGCATCGAGAAACATCACCCCGAGCCGATCATTGATCTCAAATTTTTTACACACGGACCATTCGTCAACACACTGGGGAATAACTTTATTGTATTCATGGGGATGATGGGAAGTGTTTTTCTCCTGCCTATTTTTGCACAAACCTTTCTTGGCTACAGTGCGACGCAATCAGGACTCATCTTCATTCCCATGGCAGCAGGCTTTATGCTTTCTTCACCAATTGGCGGAGCGCTCACCGGCAAAGTGGAAACACAATACGTGATTGCTTTCTCGACGATTGTTGCCGCGATAGGCATGTCGCTCTTCACGTGGCTCGACGTACGCTCAAGCATTCTCGATCTTATGATCCCGCTTTTTATCATGTCGTTTGGACTTGGTTTCGGCATGGCACAACGCACGAACGCGATCGCCTCACTCGTCCCAGAAAGCGAGATGGGCGTAGCGTCTTCAGTCTTGGCGCTCGTACGCAACATCGCGGGAGCATTCGGTATAGCAATTTTTGGCACCGTACTCAAAAACACCACAGAATCCAACGTATTATCCATAGTAAACAACAGCGAACTATACACACATACACAAAACGCCACCCAACAATTCATCGCGCTTATCGAACTCAAGGCCCAGATTACCGCATACCACACGATCTTCATGCTCGCCTCTTGCGTAATGCTCGTTGGTGCCTTTTTCGCACTTATGTCAAGAATACCAGAAAAGAGACTCAAGAATGCATTATCTAGCGACACATCAATGAACCAGTTCGAATTATAGGTGCCCTCGGCAGGAATCGAACCCACATCGTTCCCTTAGGACGGGACTGCTCTATCCATTGAGCTACGAGGGCGCGATGAAACTATAGCATGCTATAATCTCGCCATGGAAAACGGGGTTGATCGTATCAGCGAAATCGAACGCTTAGCAAGAGACAACAATCGCATGCTCCACGCGATGCGAAGAAATGCGTTTTGGGGCGGTATATTCAAATTCTTGATCTACGTTGCGTGTATGGTTGTCTTGCCGTGGTGGGCATATCAGACCTATCTGTCACCCATAGTCGGAACTTTGCACGCAACCGTGACAAAGGTACAGGGTACAAAAGGCGCGGCACAAGAATCGCTCGGCAACATTCAAGACATCATCAAACAAGCACAAGATAAGCTCAAAGAATTGCAAAGCACGCCGGCACGTTGAGCAAAAGATGTTTTTGATGTATTTTGCTTGAATGGCCCTATCGTCTAACGGTTAGGACGGAGCCTTCTCAAGGCTTAAATCGGGGTTCGATTCCCCGTAGGGTCACAACGCCTTGGAGCCCGACACATTGTGTCGGGCTTTTAGGCGTTGTCGGGTCCCTACGGGGAATCGAACGGCGAGCGCGGGGACTCGTCGAGTACGGCGGGTCGCGCGAGCGTGGTCAGGCGGAGACATCGTGCGGCGGCACGATTTCGAGCGCTTGACTCGATTCCATTTTCAATCGAATCGACGGAGTCCTGTTTTGTCAGTAGGCAAAACTGCGAGGCGGTGCCCAGGCAAAACTTTTTGACGAAAAAGTTTTAGTCGCGGGACGATTCCTCCTTCACAACAAAATTCACGAGACGATTGTGGACGACGATGGTGCGGAGAATGTGCTTGCCTTCAAGGCGCGCGGCGATAGCCGCGCGCGCCGCTTTCTCTGTTTCCTCCTTGCTGGTGCCAGCGGCAATGGCAACCTCGCCGCGCGTTTTGCCGTTGATCTGTATGCCGATCACCACGGATTCGTCGATGAGTTTCTGTGGATCAAATTTCGGCCACGTTTCGAGATGGATGGATTTTTTGTTGCCTGCCGCGCGCCACAATTCTTCCGCCACGTGCGGCGCAAACGGCGCGAGCAGCCGCAGCACGATCGCCCACTGTTTCGTGCCTATCGCCTTCTCTTTTTCGATCGCATTCAGGAGAATCATGAGTGCGCTGATGGCGGTGTTGAATTTGAGCGCGGCGTTGTCGTCGCCCACTTTCTTGATCGTCTTGTGCAAGATGCCATCAAGTGTCGCGACCTCCTTCTTCCCCACCAATTCCCCGGCACGCCACACGCGCTCCAAAAATCGCCGCACGCCCACCACGCCGTCTGGATTCCACGGATAGCTCGCCACTTCGTTGTACGGACCCACGAAGGCGAGATACATGCGCACTGTGTCGACTCCGAGACGCTTCACCACATCGTCGGGATCGATCACGTTGCCTTTTGATTTGCTCATCTTCTGCCCGTCGGGTCCGAGGATG
This sequence comes from uncultured bacterium, assembly GCA_903824595.1. Classification (GTDB taxonomy): domain Bacteria; phylum Patescibacteriota; class Minisyncoccia; order Phycocordibacterales; family UBA2100; genus UBA10103. Next base: position 16,476 of record CAIJXH010000007.1, on the reverse strand, counting down.
AGGGAGCGGTTCATACGGCGCGTGTATGGCTCGCTGTCTTTGACCAATTTCAAATCATAGAGCGCCTTTTGCCAGAAGCGCGAATACAGGAGGTGCATGGTAGTGTGTTCCGCGCCACCCGAGTAGAGATCGACCGGCATCCATGCACTAAGCTTTTTTGGATCGGCGAATTTCGTTTTGTTCTTCGGATCGGCGTAGCGCAAGAAGTACCACGAAGAATCCACGAACGTGTCGAGTGTGTCTGTCTCACGTTTGGCTTTTCCTTTGCACTGCGGACACTTCACGCTGACCCATTTCTCCACCTTTGCGAGTGGCGATTTGCCATCACCGGTGGGCAAATAATCTTTCACCTCCGGCAATTTCACCGGCAAGTCCTTGTCGGGCACCGGCACCGCACCGCACTTTTCGCAATGGATAATCGGAATCGGCACACCCCAATACCGCTGCCGCGACACACCCCAGTCGCGCAGGCGGTAGGTTTTCTTCGGGCGACCAAACGCCATTGTCATTTTTTTTCCAGCTTCTTCTGTATTGAGTCCGGAGAATACTCCGGAGTTATGTAGTACGCCATCACCGCAGTATGCACCTTCACATTGAAGCATGCGCCACTCAAAACGTTGCGCAGCGGCAGTAAGAGTATGTTCGATAAGATGCGCAGGAACCCATCGCATTGAATGTTTTTGTGCTTCATCGTCGGAAATCACATCACGCTCATCGTTTTCAAGCTGAAACAAAAAGCATTGATAGTGGGTCAATCGATTGACATTTTTGGGAACATGGAAAAATTTCTCATGCCCTTTTCCGCACACTCGTAGGAGCTTGAGGTTGCGATACCCTGTTTCTTCGTGTATTTCCGCACGCGCCGCCTCTTCCGGTGTTTGACCATCTTCAACTCCCCCCGTAACACCCGAATGCCACCCCACCTGCTTCCAGTCCAAAATAAGATACGAGTCTTCTGACCAATGTTTTACAAACGCGATAATGGTCTGACGCTCCACAAACGGCATGTCGAGTCGAGCGCGACTCACTCCTTCAAGATCAACAGAAAGAGGCTCGATTACATTCACGATCGGCAACCCGAACTTTTTTGCAAATGCAAAATCACGCTCGTCATGTGCGGGCACCGCCATAATGGCACCGGTGCCGTAGTGACCAAGCACATAATCGGCAATCCACACAGGGATTTCTTTTCCCGTCGCAGGATTGATGGCCTTCACACCCTTGAGCTCGACGCCCGTTTTGTCTTTTTGCTCCGTCTGTCGTTCCAGATCGGTCTTCTTCTTCGCTTGTCTGACATACATTTCTACTTCATCTCTATTTACACAAGTCTGACTTGTGTAGAATTGAGCTACGAGAGGGTGTTCTGGTGCAAGCACGAGATACGTCGCACCAAAAAGCGTGTCGGGACGGGTGGTGAAGACGGTTATGTTCTCGCCCATTGTTAGCTTGAAATCAATCTCCGCTCCTTCGCTTCGCCCGATCCAATTGCGTTGCGCTTCTTTGATCTGCTCGGGCCAGTCGATGGCAGCGAGGTCGTCGGTAAGGCGGTCGGCATATTTCGTAATACCAAGATTCCACTGAAGCATCTGGCGCTGTTCCACCTCGGTGCCGCATCTCTCGCACTTCCCTGCCACGAGCTGCTCGTTGGCGAGCACGGTCTTGCACGAAGGGCACCAGTTGGCAGGTGTCTCTTTCTGGTACGCAAGTCCTTTTTTGAAAAATTGCGTAAACATCCATTGCGTCCAACGATAGTAGGATGGATCACAGGTAACTACCTCGCGCGACCAATCGAGCGACGCGCCACAGCTTTCGATCTGCTTTTTCATGTGTGCCATGTTTTGATACGTCCAAATGCGCGGATTGAGTCCGCGCTTGATCGCGGCATTTTCGGCGGGCAAACCAAAGGCGTCGAAGCCAAACGGGAACAGCACATTCTTTCCCTGCATTCGCAGTGTGCGCGCCAGAATGTCGGGCACCGCAAAGGCGTACCAGTGCCCGATGTGCAAATTGCCGGACGGATAGGGGAACTCGAGGAGCAGGTGGAAATTCTTTTTACCTTTCACCGTGTCGGCGGTTTTATACAGCTTTTTTTTCGTCCACTCTTTTTGCCATTTCTTCTCTATCTTTGTGTGATCGTACTGCTTCATGAGTGCTAGCGTACCACTGTCGGGGCTGGCTGGCTAGACACTGTTTGATCCGATTTTTTGAACGGCGGGTAGCGCTCGGGGTCGATGGTGCGGGCGAAGCAGGTGTCGCCGGTGCCGTGGTACCATGTCTGATTTTCAAGGTCGCTAGTGCCTCCGATGGGGCCGCCCGCGAGCGCCGGCTTGGTGTACGGAGATTGAGAAGTATTGGAGCGCGTCGCCTGATTGAACGTGGCGCAAAGCTTGAAGGAATACTGATTGATACGCTCGTATCGGTACGGCATGTTGGTCTCTGGATCAATCGGTACCACGAATCCGCTAATGGGATCGACGAGGTCGAAAAGCGTCTCAGGGAGTTTTTCTTTCTGCTGGAAATAGTTGACGATCTGCCACTGGATACTGGTGAGATCGCTCACCTTTTGGTCATCAAATCGATACAGGCGTATCTGTGCGGGCGTGCCCATGATAAGGAAACTCGCCGCAACGGAGAGAAGTATCACCGCGCCCGCTCCCCACCCAACCCACTGCGCTCGTTTGGGAAATTCGATCCAGTACCCCCAAATGTCGGCAAGGAAATGCATGAAGCCTCCTCCCGCCACCAAAAGCACGATCGCCACCTTGAGCGCAAAACGCATCGTCACATCGCCGCCGAGGAAATAATTGACGAGCGTGATGAGATCGATCGCAATCGTTGCACCGGCAACAAACACCGTGAGAAAGAGCGCCCACCGCCGCACCCACAGATCCTTCTTCGCCGGCTCGCGGACGATGTCGTTGCGAATGAGGCGCATGAGTACGAGAAAGAGCGGGAAGAGCACGAGCAGCGTGGCAATCGCGCTACGCATGGAGCCAGAGTACGGATCGACGTAGCTATTCAACGCATCGGGATACACGTAATCGATATACTCAAAAAAGAGCGAAATAAGTGCAAAGACGCTCGCATACAGCGCTATCATTGCCCCTGCCCAGAGGAAGAAATCTTTAGGAGTTACTTTTATTGGTTGCATATATGGTGCGTTAGGCTACTGCTACTTGTCTTTCAAGGTGCGTGATGCGTCGTTCGTGCCCGACGATCGTCGTCGCGTCGGTGTCGACGGCTTGTTCGGTCGGCATCAGACGCTCGATGATTTCTTCTTTCATCATCGAAAGATGATCTTTCGTCGCCATTTCCGCGCGGATCGCGACGAAATTCTCGGCGGTTTCATATTTGAACGTGAGCACATCTGTTTTTGTTGCCGATAATTCTTTTTTGATTTCGGCAACGTCGGTTTTCAAGACATCCACATCCGCTTTGAGCGAATCAATATCCTCCGCCATGATTTCGAAGTCGTTGTGTAGTGCGTCGATGTGTTTGCGTGTAGCGAGCTTGGTCGCCATCTCCAGACGGATCGCCCGCACATCCTCCTGCGTCGCCATATGTTCCATAATATACGTGACGGCACGCAACACAGCGTGATGATCCGTTTTCGTCGATTTCACCTTTTTCGCCGGCAAGATTTTGCGCATAGGCTCCATCCTATCACACCACCCAGGATGCCATGCTTTAGCTGTGCATAAACTCCATCACGTCGCCATCCTGCACCACATATTCCTTCCCTTCCGTGCGTACAAGCCCTTTTTCACGCGCTTTTGCCATCGAACCCTCTTGAAGTAATACATCCCAACGAATGACCGTAGCGCGGATGAATTTGTCGCGAAAATCGGTGTGGATAGCGGCACCGGCTTCGGGTGCAGTAGCGCCGCGTGAGATTGTCCACGCGCGCGTCTCCGCTTCCCCAGTGGTGAGAAATGAAATGAGACCGAGTAGCGAGTAACTTGCTTTTATGAGCGCGTCGAGTCCGTCGTCGGCTACGCCGAGCTCGCGGCGGAAATCGGCACGCTCTTCGTCGTGTACATCGGATAAGTCGCGCTCCACACCCGCGTCCACAATCACATACTGCGCACCCTGCGTGGCGATAAAATCTTTGAACGCTTGCCAGCGGTCGCCGCCCTCAGCATCCACATTGATCATGCCCGCTTTTCTGTTGAGCACGTACAAAATCGGCTTCATGGTGAGCAAATGTAGACCTTTTGCGACTTTTTTCTCTTCCTCGGTGAGCTCCACAATGCGCGCAGGCTTGCCTTGCTGAAGTACAGGAAGAATCTTGGCAAGCACATCGCGCTCGGCAATGAGATCCTTGTCACCTCCTTTTGCGTCACGCGAGACGCGATCAAACCGCTTCTCGACGGTCTGCATATCGGCAAGCACCAGCTCAAGATCAATCACCTCAATGTCTCGGCGCGGATCGACGTCGCCATGCACATGATGCACGTCTTCGTCGTCAAACATGCGCACCACTTCGGCAATTGCATCCACTTCACGGATGTGCGAGAGAAATTGGTTGCCCAGTCCCTCTCCCTCCGAAGCGCCTTTTACCAGTCCAGCGATATCGACAAATTCCACTATTGCGGGAACTTTTTTTTGCGTGTGCGACATGTCTGATAGCGCATCAATTCTGTGATCAGGCACCGCCACCACGCCTACCGACGGATCGATCGTGCAGAACGGATAATTCTCTGCCGGTACGCCTTTTTTCGTGAGCGCGTTGAAGAGCGTGGATTTTCCCACGTTGGGTAGCCCGACGATGCCAATACTCAAAGCCATCGCGCTATCCTATACGAAAAATACACGAAACGCGAGCTGCTTATATGACATTCTTACGAACGTGTGCGTTGATGATAGAAATGATCGCGTCTGGATTATCGTCTGTGTCTATTCTGTTGCGACGCTCAAAACCACACGCAACACAGTGATGTACGACAACATAGTGCGGCGTTGTACCCTCAATACGTATTGGCTCCATCATGGCATTGCACGGCGCACGGCGATCACCAGGATCAACATCGACATGCTTGCTCCAGAGACAGCGCGGACAATGGTTGGTATATCCCGTACCTTTCACCCATGCGCCACAGTGCTCGCACATAAAATCTTCGACTCGACGAATAAATGTCATGGGATTAGCTTGTAACAGGAATCGGGGAAACTTGCAATTGTCCCCAACGGATGGTTTGTATACCGTGCGTGCCTGCTGCATCAGAAGATGTGAAAGGAGGCTGTGCGGAAACAGCTGTCTGTGGATCCGTAAAATACGCGCCATCACGTATGGTGGAAAGTGATGCATGAGCTCCTGATTGGCTTAGCTGTGGACTAACGGTGTCCGTTGGTTGATTCGTGACGTGCAACGCTTGCGCTGATGTGGTGCGGGTTGGCATAAGGTCACGGGACGTTTGATTGTCTACTGTCGCTTGGCTATCCTTATTTGCCAATTCAGTAAGCGCTTGCGTCGCATTACCGTCGCGTACGTTTTGATTTGTAGTTCCTGTATTCATAAAAAGCGACTGGTCGGCGTTTGAAAACACATCGAGCGGAGATCGCGCTTGAGGCGTGTTGATAGTACTCGCGGAGCGAGACGCTTGATTACCCGACGATACCAGTGTCTGAATAAGTGACGATAGATTCATTGGATCGGCTGATTGCTGCGTGCGCGATGCCGTCGTTACAATGGTAGTGAGCTGATTTTTATCGGCAGTTTTTTCTTCTGCGCGTCCTGTTTCATCATCAGAGGAAGCTTCTTCTTCAGTTTCCGCGGGCGGCACACCAAGACCGAACGGCTTGTATCGGACATTGTTGCCTGTGGCATACGCGCTCGCTTGAGCATTTGTTTTGCATTTCGTGCAAATGGTAGTAGCAACATCTATTTTGTTGCATCCATCTGTTCCATGGTACATGACTCCATTTCTAAACGCACCACCCGTATCATGCACATAGCCAACAACATCTTTTACCGTGTACATCTTATCGTCAAGCGCACTTTTGTATGTAATAGATCCGATTGCATAATATTTTCCGTAATTGTTTGGACACGACGCAAGCGTAACGTATGTCGCCTGTCCAAACCTGACTTGATCGAGACTTTGCGGTACCGCGCGATTATCAAGTCCTCTACGAGACGTGAGGTCGCATCCCTCCATTGAATTCTCACATCCCTCGCCATGATACGGAACATAGAAGGTAATCACCATGCCATTTGATACAAGTGGCGTGACAGGAGGGCGTATCACCGCATATACAGGAAAACACGTCCCCGCATACACAAGAAACAGTGTGATCATAAACAAACGCGCGAACATATCTTTCATGGTACCACACGCGCCGTGTTCGTCTGTGCGGGTACGGGGAATCGTCCGCGACTCGAAACTCGCCGTCGCTCGTTTCGGTCTGGACACCAGCTCGCGGCTCGGCGTACTCGCCTCGCATCGCTCCGCTGTTCGATTCCCCGACGCGCAATGCACAAGCATTGCGCTTACCCACACTACTCACGTTGTTCGTCTGTGCGGGTACGGGGAATCGAACCCCGATCTAATGCTTGGGAAGCACTCGTTCTGCCACTAAACTATACCCGCCCTCACCACACACTGTACCACCAGAGAAAGAGATTGTGGAGCCATGACGTACTTGGTGATGACGTGGCAAACGATGTATTGCTTGCAGGCTCCGACGGATCGACAATAGTGATCATGCCCTCTCCCACGCTTGCGAGCGAGTATTGTTCGCGCAGAATTGCTTCTTTACCTCGCTCGGTACCAAGTTCGGAAAGACGCTGTTCAAGCGCCTTTTTGCGTGCGGTGAGATTTGCGAGCTCATGCTCATTTTGAGAGCGCATCATTGCGGAATCACGCTCCTTTTGAAATACATTCCACACAGCAATACTTGCCAATACGACTGTCAGTGCGAGCGCTAACAATCCAATCCGCCGCAGCAAGAGCCGCACAGGTTTACGCACGTCTCGTTGACCATATCTTTGCATATGGGTATAATTCTATCACTTCGTATGAATTTTCTTTTCCACCACAAAACAAAAAGAATGATCAACGCGGTGTGGACGGTTGTTGCCGTGCTTGTTATCGTGGGAATGGTTCTCTTTTTCGCCCCCGGTCTTTTGTCACTTCTCGGAGTGTGAATGTAGAGCGTGGCACACTACCCTTCTTTCACCACTTTCAGAAACACGTCGTGTGGGATGTCGACCGTCCCGCGCGCAAGCATTTTCTTCTTCCCTTTTTTCTGTTTCTCGAGCAATTTCATTTTGCGGGTTATGTCGCCGCCATAGAGATATCCCGTCACGTCTTTACGCATCGCTGATTTGCGTCGAGATGCAATAATACGACCCTGTGTTTTCGCCTGGATTTTCAATTCGAAAAGCTGACGCGGCAGAAGTTTTTCGAGCTTCTCCACCATCGCTTCTGCTTCATGTTGCACGCGACGACGTGAGACAATGCGAGCAAATGCGGGCACGGGTTCTTCGGCGACCAATATATCGAGACGGATGACATCGGCAGGATGCATACCGTCGAGCACGTATGATAATGACGCAAACCCAGAAGAAACACTTTTGAGACGATCAAAAAAACCTCGCATGAGTTCACGTAGCGGAATACGTGCGTGTATCTGTACTTTGTCTGGCAATGACTCTGTCTCACCTTGGATGGCTTCGTGTTCATAGAGCAGCTGCGTAATGTTGCCGAGATATTCTGGTGGAGTAATAACGGTAATCGCTGCCCAGAGTTCGCGCACGAGAGTCGCGGTGCCATCGTCTGGGAAACGTGCAGGTGCATAGATTTCCTCGACGCGTCCATCGGAGCGCGTTATCTCATATACGGTAGTCGGCTGTGTGACGACAAGATTGAGCCCAAATTCACGCCGAAGACGCTCGATGATTATTTCAAGATGTAACATGCCGAGAAAGCCACATCGAAATCCTCTACCCATGACACCAGAGGATTCTTCTTCATACGAAAGTGAAGAATCTGAAAGACGAAGTCGCTCAAGCGATTGACGTAAAAGAAGCAAGTCATCTTGTGACTCAGGATACACGCTAGCCCAAATGACAGGAGTAGGTGTTCGATATCCGGGAAATCCCAAAGCTGCGTTTTTCGTCGACGTTACGGTGTCGCCTACAGACGCCACGCCAGGCTTCTTGATACCTGTCACGATGTAGCCTATATCACCCGCGGAAAGCTCGCTGCATTGCTTTTCTTCGGGCGTAAGCACTCCGACTTCAAGCGCGGTGAATGACGCGTGTGCCGCAACCAACGTGAGCGCATCGCCCTTGGCGACACGTCCTCCGCATATGCGCGTATAGATAATGACGCCGCGATGATCGGAATAGCCAAAGTCGAACACAAGCGCTTGCACCTTATCGCCCGTCGCTTTCGGTGCGGGAATTCTCTCTATCACCGTATCGAGTACACGTGCGACACCTTCGCCTGTCTTCCCCGACGCGCGCAATACAGTCGAATCTGCACAGCCCAAAAGCGCCGCTAGTTCGATCACGATTTCCTCCGTGCGAGCATGTGGGGCATCGATTTTCGACACGACAGGTATGATGGTGAGATTGAGATCTTTTGCCACCGACAAAACAGAGAGTGTCTGCGCCTCCACTCCCTGTGTTGCGTCCACGAGCAACACCACTCCCTCTACGGCAGAGAGTGCACGTGATACTTCGTAGGCAAAATCGACATGTCCGGGCGTGTCGATGAGATTGATCACGTAGTCCTCTCCGTGATGCGTCCAATGCATACGCACGGGCTGCATTTTGATCGTGATACCACGCTCGCGCTCCAAATCCATCCGATCGAGAACCTGTTCTTGCATTCGACGCGGTTCAATCGTGTGCGTTATCTCAAGCATACGATCAGCAAGTGTCGATTTGCCGTGATCAATATGAGCGATGATGCTGAAATTACGTATTTTTGGTTCCATGAGGCTCTACTGTGCCACATCTTCGGAAGAAACGATAGGGCTCTCCAGCGGGAGCGGCACGCGTAACACACGAGCTCGCAGAGTGCACCGTCTCACTATATTCATTGGTGCCGAGAATTGCATACACTACTCCTGCAATTCCAATGCCTGCAACACCACCGATTCCTGCACGAATTACCACACCAAGCAAAGTTGACGAGGTGGTAAGAGGTCCGAGCAGCCAGAGCATTGTATATGCCGCAGCTCCCGCAGTACACGCCGCAATACATGCGTGACGCAGTGTTTGGGTGATTTTGGAAAAGAAATCGCCGAATGTTTGTGTGAAATGAATCACAAGTATGCATGTTCCACCTATCGAGCCTATTGCATATGCAATTGCGAGTCCAATAATCATGCCATTTTGACCTTCGTCCGCACGCACCATGCGTTCGAGTGCGCCGAGCACATGTTCGTTATGCAACAGAGCAATAGATACCGACGCAAGAATAAGCGTTGCGATGGTAGTGATACTGGCGATAATCAACGGGGCGAGAGTGCGTCCCGCAGCATAATACCCTCTCACGAGGAGCAAGAGAATGCTTTGCGCCGCCAACGACAACGAGAGAATACCAAGACAAGCCGCGGTGAGACGCGTATCGGTCCAATCAAACGATCCTGATCCGAGAATTGTCCGTACGATATGCGCTCGTAACACCATGATAAGCGCCGATGCAGGGAGAGACCAAAACAAAATATATCGAGCAGCACGAGCGATATGATCTATGAATACTTCATGGTTTCCAGAGGCGATTGATTTTGAAAGTACGGGAAATGCCGCGACTGAATACGACGCTCCGATAATGGCGAGTGGCACAGCTTGCAAATTGAACGCAAACATAAATATTGCTATTGACCCTGGGGCGAGAGTGGCGGCGAGTGCGGTGAGACCTATAAACGCAAGCTGACTCATGGAAAGTGTAAGTGCACGAGGTACAGACGTGGCGATAGTTGTGAAAAATGTACGCGCGTCATGCATGCGAGGTATTCGATGAAAAAAACCATCGCTGATGATTGAGGGAATCTGAATACCCGCATGAAGCAGCGCTCCTAGCACGACGCCCCATGCCAGTCCTGTAATGCCACACAGCGGATATATATACAACAAGCCAACGATGATTCCGACATTGTAGAGAAGTGGCGATATCGCGTATAGCGCATAGCGACGTCTCGATTGGGTTATTGAAGCAAAAATATTCGAACACCCAAGCAGCACTGGTTGCATAAGCATAATGCGCGTGAGGCTTGTTACCACTGGAAGCAACCCAGCTTTCGAGAAACTCGGAAACAAAAAAGATAGCATAGTGGGAGCACACCACGCGAGCACTGAAGCTACCACTATCGAAAGAAAAGAAAATCCAGTAACAATGGTGTCGATGTACGCAACGCGATCAAGATGAGAACGTCGCGTCAATTCTGGAATGAGGACGTATGCCGACACCAGCGCGCTGGTCGCCACGAAAAGCAAATCTGGAATGCGAAATGCGGCATAATAGAGATCGAGTTCTACACCCGCTCCAAACGTGTGCGCGAATAAACGATCACGAACAAGCGCAAGAAGCGATGACGCAAGCGCACATCCTGCAAGAACATAGACCGCAGCTTGCAGACCGCGTATTTCGGTTGATAGCAAACGGAGTCCTGCATACACGCGAGGCATGTCACCATTGTGCCACAGTATATGAATCGCTCGGCAGAACAACAGACGGGATAACTTTTACGCATCAAAACACCCGCCGTGAGGCGGGCATAATGACTGTGTCTATAAGCCGGATTCTGTATCATCACGTCAAAGCTGTGACACAAAGACGGATACGATGGTCATTTATCTAGCCTCGTGATTACTCTCGAGGTCAAGCAACTCTCATTTTGTGAGATGTCCAATTGGTGCACCCCACAAAAAGCACGGTCTTGCACAGAGGTAAGAATTTTGCCGTTGCACCCGCGCTTTTCGGCGCGATTATCCCCATGCGTGAAATACAATCTCACTCACGGGGACCCGTTTCCTTTCGGATGTGGCGTCACTGTTCGCATCTCTCGTCTCGCGACGTGAGGGCGTTACCCTCTACCCTGCTGCTCATTGCTGAGCCAGTGTCCGGACTTTCCTCACCACGATTACTCATGGCGCGACCACCCAACACAGACAATCATAATCGCACGATTCCTATGGATTGGCAAATGCTTGACATGTTGACATATAATCAGTTTCATATATTGTCGCGGGGTCCCCTATTTTCGGGGTATTCATGGCGCATCTCATCCCCAAGGCCGACGTCTACATCTTGGACAAAAGCGGCGCGACACTCGACACGTTGCGTGCGCATGTGGACACGCAGCGCATACGGCTCGTGCATTACAACGCAGAAGATACGCTTGCCGAGGATATGGTAGGAATTGCCGATATGGTGTTTTTCGACCCTCCTTGGTATGTGGACTACTATGACCTATTTTTCCGCAGAAGTGCACAACTTATCGGCGAAAAATACGGGACCGTCGCGGCTGTTCTCTTTCCTGTGCTCACAAGGCCAAACGCCTTGCATGAGCGTGCCGCCGTCTTTACGTCGGCAATGACAACGGAACTGACGCTTGTCGCGTTTGAAGCGCAACTTGCGCATTACCTCACGCCGCATTTCGAGCAGGAAGCGTTGCAAAAACAAGGCATCCAAGCGAAGAATTGGCGTCGAGGCGACCTTACTCTGTTCATAACCAACGGGCAATCCGTGCCAGAAAATATCGGCATAACCGTCGAGAAATTTCAATGGTACGAAGCTCTGATCGGCAAGATTAAGGTCAAGGTAAAAAAGCAAACCGATGCGCGAGACGCCTATGAACGTCCCGAACTCGTCGCTATCCGTAGCGGCGAAACACAGCTTGCAACGGTGAGCAGACGAGACCCCATGCGCGACGAAATCGACTTGTGGACATCTACGCATCACGCTTTCAAACTCAAAGGAAGCGAGACTGTGTGGGTGATTGTGCAAGGTATTCGCGCACGCAAGACACTCGACGAGGTGGTCGCAGACGTCAAAGGGTCATTTCTGCGGCACTGCGTATTGCCCGATACAGTGTATGATGACGTGCACGGTGTATGGCTTCAGCTTCACAAGCTACTATCAACGGAGACGGCAACGTGAGCACTCATCTCGCCATCTTCACGCAACCCTTTCTCGACTTGCTACTTGATGGGCAGAAAACCATCGAAAGCAGGTTTGCGAAAGTGCGGTGTGCCCCGCACGGGTGCATCCGCAAGGGGGACCGTGTGTTGTGCAAAGTGAGCGGCGGTCCCATTATTGGCGAGTTTACTGCCGGTAAGGTACTTTCGTTCACGAATATGTTCGATGCGACACTCGACGAAATCGCAAAGCATTACAGTACGCAAATTTGCTCTGACGTTGACCCGAACTTTTGGGAAGCACGCAAGGGCAAAAAATACGCCACACTAATCTTCGTCGAGTCTCCGAGACGTCTCGCAACGCCACAACCATTCCACAAACGCGACAAGCGCGGCTGGGTCGTTCTAAATGTCGCGACGCAAACATATTCTCTTGTAGGAGGTAACCAGTGAACATAAAGATTGTGATTGCCGGAAAGCTGGCAAGCGGCAAGTCGTCGCTCGCCAAGGCGATAGCGGCGCACACATCGTACCCGTTCGTTTCGTTTGGCAAAATACTCTCGGTATACGCGCAAACGCACGACATGGCTACGGGTCGTGAAGATCTACAACGACTGTCGCAGGGACTTATAGACGCACGCGGACAAGTGGGCTTTATGGGTTGGTGCGTCGCACACTCACAATTTATCCAATGGGACCAACCATTGATCTTGGAGGGTTTGCGGCATGTGGGCGTGTATCACGCGCTCTCTGGCATGTTTCCGCACCACGTTCTCATTTTCTGCGACTGCGATGAACGCACCCAAATCGAGCGTATCGTCGCTCGTGATGGAGCGGACCGCGAAACGGCCGCACGCATCATCGCGCACGAGACCGAGCGCGAAGTTGCACAGCTCAAAGAACTTGCACACCTTGTGTGGCAATATCCGAGCGACTTGCAAGCATTTCTCGCGCAATTGGCGTCACGGCAGTGATGCCCCAAAGACCCTACCGCAACAGTACGCGGTAGGGTCGCTTTTTTGCGCGTAACGCGGCTTATACCGCAAGTAGCCCGGCACGGACGCTCGCACGTAACGATCCGCAAACAGCTCGACGCGATCACCGTCGCGCCACAAGAAATACTTCGCCTGAAATTCTTGGTGCCTTTTTATTACTAGCTACTTCGATGCTGGTTTTATATCTCGCACACACCGCCCGCACACGCTAACTCTTTCGCTCCGATGGTTTGATCGTTTTTCTCGTAGATAACAAGGCGCGAGAAATCAAGTTCGCCAAGCTCTTTTTTGCGCCGTTCGTATTCTTCTTTTGTGATTTCTTCATAAGGCGCAAGCTGATAGACATGATTGCTGCGCGGCAAGAATGAAAGTCCGCCCACAATATCCCAGTGTTCATACACAAAGTTTGCAACCTGCATCCACTCATCATCGTTGACGTAAATAGTAACGGATGGATTGTGTTCGGTGAAGTGTTCTTTCAAACGTTTCCATTCATGCAGCATCTCGATTGCGGAGACATCCTTGCTCACCACTGCCCCCTCTGGAGCTTTGACGGGAAATTCAAGCACCATGGTTGTTGCATTTGATGTGGAATACCCTACCTCTGGATGCATGGGCACACCGTGCTCTTTGGCGAGCTTGAGAAGCGGATCGTTGACGCTAATCCGTACGCGACGAATGAAATATTTTGAGAACCACGGATGCATTCCGCTCCCTACGCCGAGTAGCTGCCCCGAATTACCATGCGGCTTGACGCACGTAATGGCGCTTGATGGGTTGCGTTTCCAGCGCTTCGCATACTCTCGGTTCACTTTGATACCCTCGGCACGCAGTTCTTCGAGATTTTTGTCATCGCGGACTATCGTATTGTCGTAGTATCCCGTGAGTGACACTCCGAGCAGCTGCTCTTCTTCACAATTGTTTTTCCACTCTTCGGAAAGATACCCAAAGCGCGTGAGAGTAGCTTGATACGTGCCGAGCAGTGTGGCAATGCGCATTTTTCGTTTGAGATCTTTCATCGAGTCTTCTGGGCGAATAACAATGGAAGTGAGGTTGCAGAATTGCTTTGAGCGAAGATATATCTCACCGCATGGATTGACACCCACTTGCGAGAGCCCTTGAATCTTGTCCCATCTGCGCTTCGGCACTTGATTTTCAAGCCCTCCGCGATTGAATATGCCTCGCTCGCCCGACCCAGAGGTAACGAGTGCAGTCAGCTCTTCAAGAAATTCTCCTGCTTGCGGTCGCACTTCGTAGACCGCTGAATTGTTTGCCATTGAGCGCTGACCCTCTGTCTGCCAGAAAGCCCCTTTCTTCGCATCACGCATTTCTCGATCATCTAGAGCAGAGAGAGAAATGAGTGCCGAACGACGCACGCCACCCGCAACGACGATGAGACCGATCTGGCAGATAATATCGTGCAAATCAAGAGTGGTGAGCCGTCTTCCTTGTCGCGCAAACATTTTTCGGCGCGTGAATTGCATCAGCTCCTGCAACGGCGCTGGACCAGAAGCGCGCCCGCCCATCGTTGATAACCTCGCACCTGCGGGACGAATTTTTGAGTAGTCGATGGTCACGTCGCGACCAGACTCCCACACTTCACAAGCAGCAACAAACGCGCGACACCATCCTTCTTTGCTGTCCTCAACAACAATAGGGTCGGCGTGTTTGCCTGTTTGTTTTTTGATTTGCGGAAATTTTTCGACATTTTCTGGCTCCACGGCAAATCCACACCCCGCTCCACACATCGACACGTACATAATTTCGGAAAGATCGCGCCACGACACAGGCGCTATATACGCGCAATTGTACGCCACCACATCAGTTGCATCACACGCTCTACCCGCAGACCACAGGAGTCGCATCGATGGACATACGTCCTGCTTTAGAATTGCGTCGCGCGTTTCTGCATATTCCTTGTCGGTTAGCTTGGAGCCAAGTCGCTCACGCATGTATGCAATGAATCGATCGATAGCCTCTATCCACGTCTCGCGTCGCCCTATATCGTCGCGCCACCGTGCATAAAACTGATAGAAAATGAATTCCTGATACGCTGATTTGAAATATGCACTTCCTTCACGCACTTTCTTCTTTACGTCTTCTGGTACCGACGCGATAACGTCGCGCTGTTTTGAGCGTTCAGCTCGATACAAGATGTATGCTTTCGCGGTTGCCACGTAGTCGGAAAGAATAAGCTGGCGCTCAACCTCGTCCTGGCACCCCTCGACAGTCGGGAGAAAATTTTTATACGTCTTTGCTATACGCATCATTTCGCTGGCTACTTTATGTCCAACGAGTGTCGCCTCTTCAAAAGAGCCTTCTCCTGTCGCGAGCATTGCCTTTTCTATGACGTCTACTATTTTACTAAATTCAAACGCGACAATGGTGCCGTTGCGTTTCTGTATTTTTGTCAGATATTTTTTGTACACCTTGGCGGTTGCTGCATCACTCGCTGGTATCTGCGTGTCGTGTGCTTTTTCCTGCTCGAGAGCTGTTATTTTTGTCATGCGCATAGTTCTAATTGCTAAATTGGATGTTCATTGTACCGCCGTACGCGGCAGTGCGCTCACGATGGGGCTGTTGATAAGTCAGTGCCTATCCCCTCACGACATGCTCGACGAGGTCTTTGCAGCGCGACGGCGCGAAACAGAGGGATTTTTCAGCAGAAAAATCCCGACCTCGGAGAATCGTTTCGTGAGGGGATAGGCACCGATAATTCCATCCCGACTTCGGAGAATCGTGTCGTGATGGGGTACGCGCCGATAATCCAGCATGTATCACATCACAACATCTCCTTCCATGATTCCATGCGCATGTATGTAATTTGACGGAAGTTCCAATACATAGCGCGCTTGTTTTTGAGGCATAAAAGCACGCGGATATGTATCGGGCGACACATGTTCATACATATCGACAATTGTCCCATCAGACGCAATCCATACGATGTCGATTGAAAAGAGCATGTCTTTCATCCAAAACGCATACATCCCCTCTTTCGGAAAGATGAAGAGCATTCCCTCATCTGATGCAAGACCCGTGCGCCCGCTCAATCCTTGCGCGCGAAGTTTTTCTGTATTGGCTATCGAGACACGAATAGCATTGCCGCGTATTGAGATGACGTGAGAAGATTTTTGTAGTGTTATTGAGTGCACAGGGGCACTATCGACGCGGGTATACACAAGCGAAACAAGGAGAAGCACACCCGCCACAACAAGTGCCAATCGTACCGTTTTGTACATATAACAGCTACATCTCCACCCACACCGGCACCAGATTCACGGTCGCGGTTTCGGTATACACGCCACCACCAATTCGCGAGCACGTGAGCGTGTAGACAGTTTGTTGGATAATGGGACTCGAGACTAGTTTGGCGCCCGAGAGTCCGCT
>CAIJXH010000006.1 GCA_903824595.1 uncultured bacterium | reverse complement strand
GGACTCTCGGGCGCCAAACTAGTCTCGAGTCCCATTATCCAACAAACTGTCTACACGCTCACGTGCTCGCGAATTGGTGGTGGCGTGTATACCGAAACCGCGACCGTGAATCTGGTGCCGGTGTGGGTGGAGATGTAGGGGTGGGTGGGGACAAGAGGGTGCCTATCCCCTCACGCACGATTCTCCGAGGTCGGGATTTTTCTTCTGAAAAATCCCTCTGTTTCGCGCCGTCGCGCTGCAAAGACCTCGTCGAACATGTCGTGAGGGGATAGGCACTGACAAGAGAGCTGTATTCTCCACACATCTCTTCTACGCCTCTCAACGAGGAAATAACACTGTCCACATAGATTTGACTCGACGCGTGGCTTTGTTATTATGTTCGTACGCAAGGCGTCTTTTTGTATGCCTGGTTTCATGCGTTGGCTTTAGTAATTATTAACTAGCTGAAAAACTATATGGCAGGAGAATTTAATCGCACGAAGCCGCACGTCAACGTCGGCACAATCGGGCACGTCGATCACGGCAAGACCACGCTCACCGCGGCAATCTTGAACGTGCTCTCGAAAGCAGGTAACGGTTATTCCGCGCAGATCAAGGGCGTGGATGATATCGACAAGGCGCCGGAAGAAAAGGCGCGTGGTATTACTATTTCGCTCTCGCATTCCGAGTACGAAACGCCAGCTCGTCACTATGCACACGTCGACGCGCCGGGACACGCCGACTATATCAAGAACATGATTACGGGTGCCGCTCAAATGGATGGCGCCATTTTGGTGGTTGCAGCTACCGACGGAGTCATGCCGCAGACACGTGAACATATCCTATTGGCACGTCAAGTAGGAGTGCCAAAGATTATTGTCTTCTTGAACAAAGTAGACATGGTTGACGACAAAGATCTCATTGATCTTGTTGAAGAGGAGGTGCGCGAGTTGCTCGAAAAGCAAGGATTTGATGGCAAAGCGACGCCAATCATTCGCGGTTCTGGCTTGAAGGCGCTTGAAAATCCTGCTCCGGGCAATGAGTGGAGCGATAAGGTCATGGAGCTTATCAAAGCGCTCGACGAGTACATTCCGCAGCCAGTACGCGAGCTCGATAAACCGTTCCTCATGCCGATCGAAGACGTATTCTCTATCGAAGGTCGCGGTACGGTCGTCACGGGACGCATCGAGCGCGGTATCATCAAAGTGGGTGAGGAAGTTGAAATTGTCGGTATTCATGATACGGCGAAGACGACCGTTACGGGTGTTGAAATGTTCAACAAGTCGCTTCAGGAAGGTCAGGCGGGCGACAACGCGGGTGTGCTTCTGCGTGGCACGAAGAAAGACGACGTGCATCGCGGTCAGGTGCTCTGCAAACCAGGTAGCGTCAAGCCGCATACGGAATTCGAGTCGGAAGTGTACATTCTCTCCAAAGAAGAAGGAGGTCGTCACACACCATTCTTCTCTGGATACAAGCCGCAGTTTTACATCCGCACCACCGACGTCACCGGCGAGGTGACTCTCAAGGAGGGTGTTGAGATGGTGATGCCGGGCGACACGGTGACCTTCAAGGTCAAGCTCGTCGGCCCTATCGCCATGGAAGAGCAGATGCGTTTCGCCATCCGCGAGGGAGGCAAGACCGTCGGCGCAGGCGTGGTTACGAAGATCACCGCCTAATTCCAAACGATTCCGAAAGCCAACGCTTTCCCAAAACCCCGCCGCAGTGGCGGGGTTTTGTTGTATAATGGAGGTATGAAACCAAACACCGCCTGCGAGAGTTGTTTGATGCCGTTTGCAAAAGATCCGGGGAAGCGCGAGTCGGATCGGTATTGCAGCTATTGCTTCAAAGACGGCACGTTGTGTTACGAGGGTAACGATCTCAAGGAATTTCAGCGTATTTCATACTCAAAAATGCGAGCACATGGTGTGTGCGTCTTGAAAGCGCGTTTCTTCACTTTTCTTATCCGTTTTGCGCCGCGATGGAGAAAGTGATTGTGGACGGTAGTGAAATTGAAAATCAGGCGAAGATGTTTGTGTGGCGGGTTTGCTTGCTTTTTGTAGCGACCTGGTGCATACTCCTCTCGTTCTATGACAATCGATGCGACAGCAAAAAAGGCAAGACGCTCTGGCAAAAAAGAGGGTGTTGCGAGCCGTCTTCGAATTCGCGTGCAAGCGTATGAGCACGGAGTTTTGGATACCTCGGTCAAGCAAATCATAGATACCGCTGCTCGTTACAATGCGAAAGTCGTTGGTCCGGTTCCGCTTCCTATCGATATCAAGAAATATACCGTCAATCGTGCAGCATTTATCGACAAAGATTCACGCGAACAATTTGAAATGCGTATTCACAAACGTATGATCGACATTCTCAATCCAGAAGGAAAGGTGATAGAAGCGCTCACCAACATGGATCTTCCGTCTGGTGTTTCCATAGACGTAAAGATGATGTAATTTTATATGGCACGATCACTCAAAAAAGGTCCGTACGTGGACGAAAAATTGATGAAGAAAGTTGGCGCCCGAAAACCGAGTGCTGGTTCTATCAAAACATGGGCGCGAGCAAGCCAAATTCCGCCAGAGTTCGTTGGTTACACGTTTGCGGTGCACACAGGCAAGAATTTCGACGATGTGTTTGTGACCGAAGACATGGTTGGGCATCGTCTGGGTGAATTCGCGCCGACGACAAAATTCATCAAGCATGGAGGTAAGATGCAGAAAGAGGCCGAGATGGCAGCTAAACAGGCTGAAGTAGCAGCCGCGCAAGCTGCAAAATCAACCGCCGATTCAGCGAAGGGTGGCAAGAAATAACTAGTACCGTATGAAAGCTTTTCTAAAAAACTATCATCAGTCGCCGCGCAAGGTTCGTCTTGTCGCCGATTTGATTCGTGGAAAATCAGTGCGAGACGCAAAGATGGCGCTCTCATTTTTGCCGAAGAAATCGGCGCCGGCGATCGAGAAACTTCTTGATTCTGCCGTTGCAAACGCTCGTTCACAGGGTGTTGCGACGGAAGATCTTGTGGTGCGTTCGATAACCGTCGACAAAGGAATGGTCATGCGTCGTTCTCGTCCGTTCGCGCGCGGTCGTTCTGGGCGACTCCTCAAGCGCATGAGCATGATCAATCTGGAATTACAGGCTGCTGCTTCGCCAAAAAAGAAGCGCGTTACTGCAAAGAAAATTTCTCAATAAAATTATATGACTCACACTGTACATCCGTTTGCTCATCGTCTTGGCGTTATACGCGATTGGAAATCGCGCTGGTTTGCCAATCGTCCTGCGCAATATCGCGAGTCTGTGTGTGTTGATGCCGCGATTCGTCGATTTCTCAAGAAGCGTTTGCGAGGAAGCTATGTGACATCGGTTGAGATTGAACGTTCTGCGAAAGCAGTTCGCGTTCTCATCAAGACATCTCGTCCCGGTATGGTAATTGGTCGTGGCGGAGAGGGGAGCGCAAAGCTCATCAAAGAGATCGAGAAAGTAATACGTACGGTTCCTGTTGCAGGGCGCGCTTCAAGCGGTCAGGCGAAGACCGTTCGTCTCGATATCGAAGAGGTTCGCTCACCAGAGTCCCAGGCACCCGTTGTTGCATACATGGTTGCCGAAGGACTTGAGAAGCGCCAGACATTTCGTCGCGTTCTGAAACAGACGGTAGAGAAAGTAATGGCAAATCGTGACGTGCAAGGTGTTCGCATCGGAATTGCCGGTCGTTTGGGTGGGGCAGAAATGTCTCGCACAGAGGAGATCAAAAAGGGTAGAGTGCCGCTTCAGACTATTCGCGCCGACATTGATTTCGCTCGTGAGCAGGCGTATCTGCCGTACGGAGTCATTGGTATCAAGGTGTGGATCTATCGAGGCGATATATTTGCAAACAACAAACAAGGACGCGTACACGCGGCTGTGCCGTCAAATAAATAACTATATGCTCGCACCTAAAAAAGCTAAATATCGCAAATGGCAAACGGGACGTCGAAATCCTGCGGTACTCTCGCACCCAGAGACACGCGGCATTACGGTTGCGTTTGGCAGTTTCGGTCTGAAGGCGCTTTCTCAAGCTCGCATTACGTCAAATCAGCTGGAAGCGGCGCGTCGTGCGCTGTCTCGCGCGGGAGGTAAGAGTGCCAAGATTTGGACGCGCGTCTTTCCTGATCGTCCGCGTACGCAAAAAGCTGCCGAGGTGGGCATGGGAAGCGGTAAGGGCGATGTGACGGGATACGTCGTCGAGGTGCGTCCGGGGCGCGTCCTTTTCGAGATAGATGGCGCCCCTGAAGCTATGGCACGAGAGGCACTTCGTAAGGCAGGTACGAAGCTTCCCGTCAAGGTTCGAGTCGTTGCCCGTCAATAATATTCCTATGTCTTCTATAAAACAACAAAATATCGAAGAATTGAATGCGGTGCTCGTCGAGACACGAGAACGTCTCCGTGCTTTTCGCTTTGATAGTGCAGGAAGTCGTGCGCGCAACGTGCGTACAGGGCGTGTTCTTCGTAAGGAAATAGCCCGATTGCTGACAGAGATACAATCGAGAAAGATTGCATCATTGAACAAATAAAGGTACAGTGCCGCAACACTATGGAAACACAACGAACACAAGGTAAATTTTTGAAGGGAACTGTCGTCAAGACAGCAATGAAAGATACTGCTACGGTTGCCGTCGAGCGTTTCATTCAGCATCCAAAATATAAGAAATACATTCGCTCGAGCAAGAAATATTTGGTGCATAATCCTGGGAACACGGCGCAGGTTGGCGATGTGGTCGCGATCCGTGAGACAAAGCCTATATCGAAACGAAAGCACTTCGTTATTGCGACACCACACGTATGATCCAACCTCGCTCCATTGTTGCTATAGCAGATAATTCCGGCGGTCAGATCGGGCGCGTGTTCAAGGTGCTCGGTGGATCAAAACGCCGATATGCGGAGCTTGGAGATGAGGTGGTTATTTCTATTCAAGTTGCACAGCCGCGTAAGGCCATCAAGAAAAAAGAAGTGCATCGCGCGGTTGTCGTTCGTCAGGCAAAGGCATATCGTCGTAAAGACGGATCATACGTGCGTTTTGACGAAAATGCGGTGGTGCTCATAACGGGTAGCGGCAAGGAACCAAAAGAACCAAAGGCGAGTCGCGTGTTTGGTCCTATTCCTCGCGAACTCGTCGAACGTGGTTATCAGAAAATCGGCACACTTGCGCCGGAAATTGTGTAATGCGTATGAAATTGAAAAAAGGAGATAAAATACAGGTTATTGCGGGTAAGAGTCGTGGAAAGAGCGGCGTGATCACTCGCGTGATGCCTGCTAAAGACATGGTTCTCGTTGAGGGAATCAATACGGTAAAACGTCATCGTCGTGCAACGGCACAAAATCGCAGCGGGCAAATCATAGACAAGACGATGCCACTCCATGTGTCGAATGTCATGATTATTGATCCGAAAACGGGAAAGCCGTCTCGTATCAAGATACGACGTACCGCGGAAGGTGGTCGCGAGCGCGTATCCTTGAAGAGTGGTTCGATTCTCGCGTAATATCGTTATTTTCTATGAATAAAGAAACTATACAGAAGAAGACGTTTGATGCACTCAAGGGCGAATGTGGTTGGAATAATGTCATGCAGACACCAAAGGTGGTAAAGATCGTTGTGTCCACGGGCGTTGGGTCTGTCAAAGACAAAAAACGCCTCGAACTTATCAACGATCGTCTCACGAAAATAACGGGTCAGCGTCCGTCTTCGCGCGCAGCTCGAAAATCAATCGCAACATTCAAGGTGCGCGCGGGCGATACTGCGGGGTATCAGGTGACGCTTCGCGGCGCGCGCATGCAATCGTTTCTCGACAAATTGGTCAATATCGTATTGCCGCGCGTAAAAGATTTTCGTGGCATCAAACCATCGGCAATTGATGAAATGGGTAACATCTCGATCGGTATCAAAGAGCATACGGTGTTTCCAGAAACCGCCGATGAGGACGCGAAGGATATATTCGGTATCGCCGCAACTATCGTCACTACTGCCAAAAACAAAAAAGAAGCCGAACGCTTTCTGCGTTACATCGGTGTTCCGCTCCGCGAGACGGAAGGGAAACAATAGCAGGTATAGAATGGTGTGCGTAGCGAAATGAAGCACAAAACCATTGCGACGCATCTGGTATACTCACGGTATGCACATTGTTTCGATCGCTGCACGAGAAATTCTTGATTCACGCGGTAATCCGACTATTGAAGCCGAAGTGAGACTTGATGAAGGTGCGACAGGGCGCGCATCGGTGCCCTCTGGAGTTTCTACGGGCACGCATGAGGCGTGTGAATTACGTGATGGTGATACTAAGAGGTTTGGAGGTATGGGTGTGCAAAAAGCGGTGATGTATGTGCGAAATGAGATCGCTCCTGCGCTTGTGGGTAAGGATGCACGCGCGCAACAAGAAGTCGATGAGACGATGATCGCGCTTGACGGGACTGCAAACAAGTCGCGCCTGGGAGCAAATGCCATTCTTGCGGTTTCTTTGGCAACCGCAAAGGCGGCGGCGCTCGCAACACATACGCCACTTTTCAAGCATATTCACTCGCTTTCTTCGGTGTCGCGTGATGTTGTATTGCCTGTGCCGCAATGCAACATCATCAATGGCGGTGCGCATACATCGTGGGAGTCTACGGATATTCAGGAGTTTATGATCATGCCGATCGGTGCGGCGACATTCAGCGACGGTGTTCGTTCGCTCTCTGAAATTTTCCATGCGCTCAAACATGTACTTGCAGAGAAAGGGTATGGCACGACGGTTGGTGACGAGGGCGGCTTTGCTCCTGCGGTGACGAGCGGCAACGAAGAGGCATTTGAGCTTATTGCTCGTGCGGTGGAGCGAGCTGGGTATCGGCTTGGCGAAGATGTAGTGTTTGCCGCTGATGTCGCTGCGTCGGAATTTGCTGATGGTGATGCGTACAAACTCCCTGTGTCTGATACGCGCATGTCGTCTGATGAAATGATTGCATGGTATGGGGCGCTTCAGAAAAAATTCCCGATTCGTTCGATCGAAGACGGACTTGGAGAGGAGGATTGGAATGGGTGGAGCGCATTGCATCGTGCTATGGGGGAGCATACTCAAATTGTGGGTGATGATCTGCTTGTGACCAACGTCGCTTTTCTCACGCGCGCGATTGAGGCACAAGCAGCAAACGCCATTCTTATAAAGCTCAACCAAATTGGCACGCTCACGGAGACGATTGGTGCGGTGGATATGGCGCACCGCGCGGGTTGGCATGCAATTGTCTCGCATCGGAGCGGGGAAACAGAAGACACCACGATTGCGCATCTTGCGGTTGGTTTGGGTACGGGACAAATAAAAACAGGATCAGTGTCTCGCGCCGAACGTACTGCAAAATATAACGAACTGCTCCGCATTGAAGAAATGCTTGGCGCCGATGCGCGATATGCGGGCGCACATGCGTTGCGGTAACTTATGGGGCACTTACTTTTGGTGCGACACGGGATGTCGGAATGGAACAAGGCGGGTGTGTGGACAGGACTTACTGATGTACATCTCGCTGCAGAAGGGTTTGCAGAAGCGAAACGCGCGGCAGACGCGATTGCGGGTATAGAAATTCACAAAGCGCACGTGTCGCAATTGGCGCGTGCCGAGGAAACTTTTGAGTGTATGGAAATCGCATTGCACACGCACATTCCTGAAGAGCGAAGCGCAGCGCTCAATGAGCGTGATTATGGTACATACACGGGCAAGAATAAATGGGAAGTGAAAAAAGAGGTTGGTGATGAGAAGTTTGAACGTATACGACGAAGTTGGAATGAGCCAGTGCCCGATGGTGAGACGCTCAAGGACGTGTATGCGCGTATCGTGCCCTATTTTGAGGAGCATATTCTTCCCGACATCAAAGCAGACAAGAACATTCTCGTGGTTGCGCATGGTAATTCTCTACGTGCGTTGATCAAATATATTGAACACGCCAGTGATGAAGCCGTTTGTGATATTGAGGTGGGAGTGGGCGAGGTGGTGTTGTATTCGTTTGATGCGAGTGGACGTGTGACGGGAAAAGAGGTGCGAAGTGAGCATGTGGTGGTATGACGCGCATCATGATTTTTGGCACCTTCGATATGATCCATCCCGGACATGAGGATCTTTTTCGGCAGGCTCGTGCGTTGGCGCAGGATCCGTATCTCATCGTTTCAGTTGCTCGGGACAGTTCGGTATTGAGAATAAAAGGGAGAGTAGCGCAGAATACGGAACATGCGCGGCGAGCGCAGCTCGCCGCGCATCCGCTCGTAGACGAAGCAGTGTTGAGTGATACGGAAGGGTATCCGTCTCACGTTGTTGCAGCTCATCCTGATGTGGTTGCTCTAGGCTATGATCAGTACGGCGAATATGCGGATACCGTTGAGCGCGATCTTCGTGCTGCTGGGCTTTTGGTGCGTGTGGTGCGACTTACCGCATATCATCCAGACGTGTACAAAACGTCAAAATTGCGCATACTGTCGACATGAAATACGCCTGTATAGATTATGGGGCGCGTCGTGTTGGTATTGCCGTATCAAACCAAGAAGGGACTATTGCGTTTCCGCGCGCCACGGTGTCTTGCGATGCACATCTCGTGCGCATGATTCAGCGCATGGTGACTGATGAAAAGATCGAAAAGATTATCATGGGTGACGCAAGAACGATCAGCGGTGAAGCAAATCAAATCACTCACGAGGTCGAGATGTTTGCTCAATCACTTCGCGACACAGGCACTGTTCCCGTCGAGCTTGCACGAGAGGCGTGGAGCAGTATAGAGGCGGCGCGCTACGCCCCAAGAAGCAAGGACCATGACGATGCCGCCGCTGCCGCGATCATTCTCCAGAGATATTTGGATATGAAAGGAAATGCGGTAGAGTAACGATATGCAAGAAATTACCTACGACGATGTCGCGAAAATAGATGTTCGTATCGGGCGCGTAGTTGCGGCAGAACTCGTGCCGGAAACCGACAAGCTCATCAAGTGCACGGTGGATTTTGGCGATATGGGTATTCGCACGATTGTGTCTGGTATTGCACAATGGAAAAGGCCAGAAGATATCATCGGGAAACAGCTCCCGTATGTACTCAATCTTGTGCCAAAGGTTTTGCGTGGCATTGAGAGTCAGGGCATGTTGCTTGCGGCGCGTGACACTGACGGTCTGGCACTGCTTTTCCCCGAACGTGACGTGTGTATAGGGACGCCTTTGCGTTGAGACTGGTATACTCTTGAGATGGATAGTACGTCCGTTTTGGAGCGGTGGTTTCCTGTGCCGCGAATGATCGCGCCTCCCGCTGTGGGTGTTGATATTTCTGATGCGTCAATACGGTGGCTTGGATTCGAGAAGAAGTCTAGCGGTACAGAGGTGCGCACGTGGGGTGAAATTCCTCTCGAAAGCGGGATTGTTGCACAAGGGATCGTCAAAGATGGAGCGCGTCTCGTCGCCGCGCTTATGGAGGCAAAGAAGCAGTGGGGCGGCGTGTATTGCGTGAACGCGTCGTTGCCAGAAGAATCAGGATATGTGTTTAGTATGCAGGTGCCCGATATGTCAGATCGAGAACAAGTCATGAACATGATCGGTTTTGAACTTGAAGCGCGCGTGCCTATACCCGCATCTGCGGCGCTGTATGATTTCGACCAGACTCATAGTCGCGACGCGTCTGGAGTTGAGATTGGCGTCGTGGTATTTGCGCGCGAAAGCGTCGATCCGTATGTAGACGCGTTTTCTGCGGCTGGTATTCAGTTACTTTCACTCGAACTTGAAGCACGATCTATTGCGCGCGTTGTCAGCGACGAAGAAAAACATGCCGTTGAATTACTTGTCGACTTTGGGCGCAATAGGACTGGGTGCGCGGTGCTCAAGGGAGGTGTGCCGATATTTACTTCGACGGTTATGGTTGGCGGCGAGACCATGACGACTGCGGCAATGAAAGCGTTATCGTTGTCACATGAGGATGCGGATTTGTTTATTGATACACAAGGACTTATTCCAGATGAGAAAGATGTTGCGGCGGGTGTCGATGCCATTATGCCCACCGCAACAGCGCTTGCCGAAGAGGTAGTGAAGTTGTATCGCTATTGGGACACTCGACGAAATGAACGTGGCGATCGGGTGACGCCTGTCGAGCGTATTATCTTGGTGGGTGGAAGTGCCAATCTTCGCGGACTCAATGATTTTCTTGCGGCACGCGTGCAATCGTCGGTGGTCAAGCCAGATGTGTGGGGCGCGATTGTTGATTATGATACATATATCCCGCCCATAGATCGGCGCACGTCGTTACAATTTGCGACTGTTATTGGTCTGGCACTTCGCAGTATAGCGCTGTAACTCTATGTCTAATATTATTCCAGAACACACTCGTCGGGAGCTTGGGCATTGGTATGAGGCTCGCATGGTTGGTTCTTTGGCAGGCATGATGTTTGTGCTCGCGCTGTGTTTCGCGGGGATGATTGTGCCGATATACCATGTCGTAGCAACTCGGACTGTACCGCATGACGCGATGTCTCGTGAAGAGCGTGGCGATCCTCATGTGGTGCAGGATTTGCAGCACACCGCGGCCATCCTCAAGGATATTTCTGCGAATGCGACGAGTACTCAAGTGCTCGCTGCCTTGCAAGCAGCGCTTGCGGTACGGCCTTCTGGTATTGTCATCACAAATATTCGTTATCAAGCCGCGTCTGCGAGTCAATCATCCAATGGGGAAGGCTCTCTTGTTATTGATGGGTATGCGAAAGACAGATCTCTTCTCGACTTATATACCGCATCCCTTGAGCGCGATACGCATTTTGCGACGGTAACCGTGCCTGCGCGCGTCTTGGCGGGGATTGATGACGGGAACATTACGATCACGCTCACGGGAGCTTTTTGATATGCGTATTCATTCTGTACATGTGGCGTGGATTGCTCTTGGCGTGAGCGTGTGTGCTTGGATGGGCATCGGATATGCACTCGTGCATATGTATACGTTGCATAGGATACATACGACGCTTGTGGCAGACCAGAACAAAGCAGCATCACTCCGCGAGTTTGCGTCTCATGCGCAAGCTCTCGCCGATTCGACGATCAAGGATCGTGCGCGTCTCGACACGATCACAGGATATGACGCCTCGTCGATCATTCGATATATTGAGACGGCTGGCGCTGATGCGCACGTGTCTGCGAAGGTCGGTCAGGTTTTTTCGGGAAATGCGGCAGGATCATCGGTGTTGCATGCCACCAATGTTGTGGTAGAGGTGGAGGGTGCGTTTGGAAATGTACTCACCTGTATCGGACTGCTCTCGCAGCTCCCCGTTTCATCCACAATGAACGCTTTTTCCATGGAACGCATGCCAAGCGCCGTAGGGACGAAAGGATCGGAGTGGGACGCTACCATCACCATTAGTTTCTTTACGAGCTCTGTCATTCCGCTATGAAATCTACATCGAGTATTATGTCTCATCTTACGCATGCATATGCGTATCGATACGAACCTGAGCAACGAGGTCGTATGATGATATTGTGGTGGCGGGCGCTGCTGGTGTGTTTTGGGGTCGCTGTTGTGAGTATGGCATTGTGTGGATACGCAACGTTTGAACACGTTCTGTTGCCGGAAGTTGACGCGGTGCCGCATGCGGATATGTCACGAGTGATATTTGAACGGTCTATGCTCGCGCACATATTAGACATGTTTGACGCGCGAGCGACACGGTATGATGAGATCAAGGCAATGTCAGTGATTGCCGATCCGTCGAAATAATTCTAGGATGTGTCGTTGCCCTCGTAGTTCAATGGATAGAACATCGGACTTCTAAGCCGGCTATGCAGGTTCGATTCCTGCCGAGGGCACCACGTGAGCAAGAAGCAGACAGGCGCAGGAAGCGTGGATTTGATATACTGCGCCGACGCACCCTTAGCTCAGGGGTAGAGCAACCCCTTTACACGGGGAGGGTCGGGGGTTCAAATCCCTCAGGGTGCACCACTCGATTGACTCACTGCCGTCTGTTGTGATACAGTGCCGCAACTATGGTGATCAATATTTCGCCCGTGGATATGAGTGCACGCAAGAACCTCGACATGCGTCCGGGTGATACGGTGCGTGTCTTTCAGAAAATCGAAGAAAAAGGCAAGTATCGCATACAAACTTTCGAAGGATTGGTGCTTGCTCGCAAACACGGCAGCGAGGCGGGTGGCACTTTTACGGTGCGCCGCGTGGCGAGCGGGGTGGGTATGGAGAAGATTTTTCCGCTCTATTCGCCGATGATAGAGAAGATTGAGGTGGTAAAGCGTTCTCGCGTGCGTCGTGCCAAACTTTACTTTATTCGCGAAAAAGTCTCGCGCGAAGCGCGTCGCCAATTGCGCCGCACGCGCATGATGAACGGCACGACCGAAGTGGCTGTCGAAGCGGTGGCAACATCCGCAGAAACAGTAGAGGATGGCGCGAAGAGTGAGTAGCGGGTACAATGCTTGAGTCGGATCCCGACGTATGCCCAGGTGTTGAAATTGGTAGACATTACGCCTTGAGGTGGCGTAGCCCGCAAGGGCGTGGGGGTTCGAGTCCCCCCCTGGGCACAAAAAGGATGAAATCGACGCGTGGTGTATGTGGTTCGTTGCGGCAGTGTTGAGCTTGACAAACTAGTGTCTATATGATTCAATCTCAACACGGAGAGCCTCCTACAAAAACCCTTTGGACATTGCGAGGGTGGTCGTGGGTTCTTTCCATTGTTCTTTGACATATAGAAAAGAAAAAGAAGCAGACAGCGTATGCCCTGAACCCTACAAAAACCCCTCAAGCCGAACACCGATTAGGTTGAATAATCGATGTTGGTAATGCGGCAAGTGTAGCACAATTTTCTTCTTCCACTTCCGACTTTCTCGCCTTTTCCATTTCAATATCCCACGCTTCCTGCGGCGTC
>CAIJXH010000005.1 GCA_903824595.1 uncultured bacterium | reverse complement strand
CTGGACGATGGACGGCACCGACACCAACTGGAAGACGGGCACCATGACCGACAGAAGCGGCATGGGCAACACGGGCACCCTCGTCGGCATGTCCACCTCGACGAGTCCGGTAGCGGGGAAGGTGGGGCAGGCGCTGAAGTTCAATGGAAGCACGAACTATATAAATGTGCCAACAGGAAGCCTTCTGTCCACTCAGGCAACGATTTGCTTATGGGTGAATACGTTGAACTTAGAAGCGCAAGATATTTTTTATCCTGTATCATTAGGAAAAGATGGAGCAATCAGACTCGCGCTTAGAGTTGGAGGAAATTTTTCCGACGCACAAGTTACGTCAAAATCAATATCGCTGTTTGATGGAACAAATGGGGCATCTGCAAGCGCAAATTCATTCACGACTGCGGACTATGGAAAATGGAGATTCATTTGTGCGATATATGACTCATCAAAATCAATAAAATCCACATTTTATAAGAATGCGGTTCCCTTACTAACGGCAACGGATAATATATCAGGCACTTTATCTAGCCAAAATAGTGTGCAAATTGGGTGTCGCACTGACAAATTTTGGTATTGGAATGGCGGCATTGATGACGTCCGTATCTACAACCGCGCCCTCTCCGCGCAGGAAATCAATCAACTTTACCTTATGGGAAGATGAATGAGCGTGTGCAAAAAACGCCGTAGTTCTTCTCCACGAATAGCACGATATGCGCCTGGCGTGAGAGCGTCGAGACGGATATTCATGATGCGGATTCTCTTCAGGTGAGTCGCACTCATGCCAAAGAAACCGCACATGCGGCGGATTTGATGTTTTTTCCCTTCTGTAAGCGTAATTGAAAATCTGCGTGCGTCGATGATGTGTACGCGGCATGGCTTGGTAACATAGCCGCCGATATCAACACCGTGCTCCATACGAGTTTTGAATTCCCTCGGGAGATCATCGCGACAGGTTACCTCATATTCTTTTTCGTGTGCGTGTGCGGGGTTGAGGAGTGCGTCGGTTATACGTCCATCGTCGGTGAGAATGATGAGTCCAAAAGAATCTTTATCAAGTCGACCAATGGGGAACACGCCGTCGATAGGCACCATGTCCTCGATCGCTTCTTCATCTCCCTGCGGCGAATGTGTGATGATGCCGCGAGGTTTGTAGTATGCGAAATAGCGATATGCACGCGGCTTCCATGTGACGTTGACGACATCGTCTCGCTGCACTTTGTCTCCCACTTTTGCTCTCGTCCCATTGATGGTAACGCATCCTTTTTTGATCATGACATCGGCGTCGCGTCGCGTGCCATACTTTTTGTGAGCGAGATACGCATTGATTCGTATCGGATACGCGATTGGTGCGGGCGATGCATGGTCGTTCATACTCGAACCATAACGGGAATGACAGAGATTGTCCATTGATGTGGCGTTGTGATAGGCTCTCGCTATGCACGCGTACGATGTGGTGGTCGTGGGGGGAGGTCCTGCGGGAATGATGGCGGCAGGAAGGGCTGCAGAGAGAGGTCGTCGGGTGGTGTTGCTTGAGAAAAACCTCACGCTTGGAAAAAAGCTCTTACTCACGGGAGGAGGACGATGTAATGTTACTAATCGCGCGCTTGAGTCGCGTGCGGCGCTCGCGACGTATAAAGATGCGGGAAAGTTTCTTGCCGGAACATTTGCCCGATGGAGTGTCGCTGATACGATAGAATTTTTCCGTGTGCGTGGTATGCCTATGAAAGAAGAAGCGGGTGGAAGGATGTTTCCTGTGTCAGATACGTCGACGTCAGTGCTGCATGTCCTTGATGCATATATGAGAGAAGTGGGTGTCGAAGTGCGCACGGGCGTGGAAGTGACGCGCGTGATGTGTGATGGGACAGGAGTGGTGATAACAGGTGCGGGCGACATCAAGCTGCATGCTCGTATCTGTGTCGTTGCAACGGGTGGAGTGTCGCGCACCGATACGGGCTCGACGGGTGATGGGTTTCGATGGCTTGCCGAGCTCGGTCATACGATTATCGCCCCTCATATGGCGCTTGTCCCGATCGCGCTCAAAGATGCGTGGGTACGAGATGCGGCAGGTGTTGTCTTGAGCTCTATACGACTCACGACCTATGCTGATGGGGTGCGGCAAAAAACGTACTCGGGAAATATGCTGTGTACGCATGAGGGTGTGAGTGGTCCTGTTATTTTGAATATGAGTAGGGATGTGGGTGTCTTGTTGAAACAGACGAGCGACGTGGTCATGCGGCTTGATTTGTTCCCACACCTCGATCATGGCGCGTTGCGTGCCGTCATACAAAATCTGTTGGTGACCCACGGTAACAAGAAGATAAAGAACGTGCTCGATACCGTGGTGCCGCCGGCGTTTGTTGCGCCTTTGCTCGCGGCAGTGCATATAGATGGTGAGACCTATTGTCACAGTGTGCGATCTGAAGAACGCACGGCTCTGATACACACGATGAAATCAATACCCCTTCATGTATCTCATCTATTGGGTGAAGACAAGGCGGTCGTATCATCGGGAGGCGTATCACTTACGGAAGTTGATTTCAAGACCATGCAGTCACTGATCGTTCCACAGCTGTATCTCGCGGGTGATGTTCTCAATATTGATCGTCCATCGGGCGGATATAGTCTGCAGCTTTGTTGGACGACGGGGCATGTTGCGGGCGATAATTGTTGATGTCGCATCTGGTATACTCGCACGTATGACAACGATTGATTCAGCACTTGCGCACCATGCTTTGCATCGCGAAGAATCACAAGATTCTCGTATCAATTGGCTACGAGCAGCAGTGTTGGGCGCGAATGACGGTATTGTGTCGGTAGCAGCCATTGTTGTGGGAGTTGCGGGAGCGGCGGGGAGCGCGCATGTCATTTTGGTCGCGGGAATTTCTGGTTTGGTCGCGGGAGCTTTCTCGATGGCTCTTGGCGAATACGTGTCGGTGAGCGCGCAGCGTGATATTGAAGACGCGTTACTTGCAAAAGAGCGTCAGGAACTGATAGATCAACCAGAAGAGGAGCTACAAGAACTCACGATGTTGTATGCGGCAAAAGGTCTGTCATACGAAACGGCGCGCCGTGTCGCCGAAGAACTCACTGCTCACGATGCGTTTGCCGCGCATGCGGATATAGAACTCAACATTGATCCTCATGAATTGACGAGTCCTTTGTACGCGGCGTTGGCATCGGCGGCATCTTTTTTGGGTGGGGCGCTGGTGCCGATCGTGTGCATGATGGTTTTCCCGCATTCGATACGCGTCCCTTCCACTGTTATTGCGGTGCTCGGCGCGCTCGCGATAACGGGGGCGCTGGGCGCGCATGTGGGTGGGGCAGCAAAAATACGAGCCGCGTTGCGTGTGGTTGTCGGTGGAGCGGCAGCGATGGCGGTAACGTTTGGGATCGGGATGCTTTTTGGGGTATCGGATACAATGATGCAATGAAACAATCGGAAGCACTCGACATAATCCAAACAGGAGCCAACGTGTTCCTCACGGGTGAGCCGGGAAGCGGCAAAACGCACACGATAAATCAGTATGTGCGGCACTTGCGCTCGGCGGGGATTGAACCAGCTATCACGGCGTCCACAGGAATCGCGGCGACGCACATTGGTGGTATGACGATCCATGCATGGAGTGGTATTGGCGTGAAGAACGATCTGTCGGTATACGATCTTGATGCAATTTCACAAAACAGGAATGTGGTGCGGCGAGTGGGAGAGGCGCGCGTGCTTGTCGTGGACGAGATTTCAATGCTCTCGGCGCGGACGTTTGCAATGGTGGATGCGGTGTGTCGGGCGGTACGACGCAATCAAGACGCATTCGGTGGATTGCAAACGATACTCGTGGGGGATTTCTTTCAGTTGCCGCCCGTGTCGCGTCGCGAAGACGACGAACAATCGGCGCTCGATGGAGATAGGGGAGATCGGGATGGTTTCGCCTATGAATCATCGGTGTGGCAATCGCTCAATCTCGTGCCGTGCTATCTCACCGAACAGCATCGTCAGGAAGACGGCGCGTTCCTCGATTTCCTCTCGGCGATCCGCGCGCGGCGCATAGGCGAACAGCACAAGCAGCTGCTTCGTACGCGTTACTCGCCAAAGGTGCGCGACGGTATCACCGAGCTGTATACGCACAATGCCGACGTGGATGCGGTGAATAGTGTGGAGCTCGGCAAACTCTCGGGTGAACAGCGCCTCTTCCTCATGGAATCGCACGGACCAGAGAAACTCATTCTCTCGCTCAAACGAGGCTGCTTGTCGCCAGAGCGACTTGTGCTCAAAGTGGGCGCGAAGGTTATGTTTACGCGAAACGATCCCGAGCAGCGTTATGCCAACGGCACACTTGGCGATATACGCGGATTTGATGGTGCGGGGTTTCCGATCGTACGCACCAACACAGGACGCACCGTGATCGCCGAGCCTGATGAATGGCACATCGAAGACGGCGGGCGAGTGCTCGCGCGCATCACGCAGATTCCGCTCCGTCTTTCGTGGGCGATGACGGTGCACAAAAGTCAGGGGATGTCGCTCGACGCGGCGCATATGGATCTTTCGCAAGTTTTCGAGTATGGACAAGGATACGTGGCGCTCTCGCGGGTGCGGACGCTCGCGGGACTTTCCATCGCGGGCTTGTCGCCCCGTGCGCTCGAGGTGCATCCCGATGTGGCGGCAAAAGATATGCAGTTTCGCGCGCAATCGGATGCAGCACGCGATACGTTTGCTCGTATGTCTCGTCGCGA
The DNA here is from genome assembly GCA_903824595.1 of uncultured bacterium. Lineage (GTDB taxonomy): Bacteria > Patescibacteriota > Minisyncoccia > Phycocordibacterales > UBA2100 > UBA10103. The sequence continues at coordinate 11,767 of CAIJXH010000005.1, read as the reverse complement.
GCTCGATACGCTCCATACCAATTTCATTCGAGCTATGGGCGGCACGCCCGGCATGGGACGCAAACAAAAAAAACCAAAAGCAGACAAAGGCTCGACGCTCGACGCGACACTCGCGCTTATCGCACGCAAGCTCTCGTTTGAAGATATGGCACAAGAGCGCGGCATGACGGTCGGCACCATTATCAGTCATTGCGAACAGCTCGCAACGCTCGGCAAGATCGATCCCTCGCGCGATCTTGCACATATTCCGCGCGATCAAAAACGCGTCGCCATGATGCACGCCGCACTCAAGAAGACCCGTTTTTCGGATGGTTCATGTTCTCTGTCCGCCGCGCGCGCCGCGCTCAAAAATGCCTACTCGTACGACGAGCTCAAACTTGCGCGGCTACTCATGCCGCGCCAGTGATTTGGTGTGTCGTTGCTTCATCAGGATGAAATGAGTATCATGTCCGCATGAAGAAAAAAACATCAAAAAAAGCGCTGGCGCACGACACATCACGCTTCGACCCCCGTGAGCACACAACAACTTTCGAAGCAAAGCTCGCTGTGTTCCTTGCCAAACAATGCGCAAACAGCGGCATCATGGTTGCCGATGTGAAGGACATCGTCTGGAATGAAAACGATCACAATCTTATATCGCGCTTCGCGTTCGTGCTCGCCGAAGAAAACAAAAAGACCTCGTTCGATGACATACTGCAAACTCTCAACGACGCGTGGAATCATTTCCCGCACAAGCGGCTCAATGGTCTTGCGCCGCGCGACATGGTGGAGCGAATGCGCGATGATGAGGAATTCAGACCGGATGAGCGCGCGACCTTCTTCGATCTTTTCGATGATCATTTTCCAGAAGCGGTACGCGTGCAACGTCAACGAGGCCATGATTGGGCGTGGGAATTTCCCGCGGATTTTCATAGCAAGATGAACCGATTGCGAGATACGAAAGACGACTACGAGAAGATGATGACGATGGAAGATGATGAGGAATTGAGTCCGAGTGCCCAGATGCTCACGACCATGACGCTTGGAATGAGCAGGGCGCTGGTGGATGAATCGCCGTTCTTGTTTGATGCTGTGGTGATGTTTGCGCGATTTGCGTTTGAGGCAAATGATACAAAGATGGCGCGACAAACTCTTGAAAATGCTATCTTTGAGGCACGCAAACTGTTTCCTGCGGAGTTCGTGCTTGGCACAGATCGCCTCCCGTGGGTATTTCAAGACAATCGCCCGTTCCTCTTGGTGCTTGGTGAATATGCGACGCTTATCGAGGCGATCGACGGACCGCAAAAAGCAATTCCGCACTACGAAGAATTGATCGCGCTCAACTCCAACGACAACCAAGGCATGCGCTCAATGCTTGCGACCGCCTATATCAAGACCAATCGCCTCGACGATATCCTTGCGCTTGCCGAAAAGTTTCCCGACGACGGCATGGTGAATCTGTCGGTCGGCGCAATTCTCGCACTGTTCAAACTCGGGCGACAAGATGAGGCGCGCGCACGAATCAAGAAAGGCAAGAAATATCTTAAGCATGTGTTTGATGAGATAGTGAAGACCGATCACCAGAAGCCCGAGCTCATTCCCGGGCGCGTGCAGGTGGGCGGCGCCGACGAGGCGTGGCTGTACTGGCAGGATCAGGGTACCTTTTGGATGGCTACGCCCGGCGCGCGGGAATTCTTGCGGGAGGAGGTGGGGAAATGATGGAGGATGATTGGCGATAGTGCGCTTGGCGGTGTACCATGGGCGACATGACACGCATCGAAAAAACAGCCCGCGCCTCCGCCGACGTGTCCGCCGACAACATTGCCAAGTTGCGGGCGGTGTTTCCGCAGTTCGTGAAAGACGGGCAGGTGGATTTCGACGCGCTCGCGGCATTTTTCGAAAAAGAAGGCGTGCTTGCGAGCGAGGAGAAATACGGGCTTTCGTGGGCAGGCAAGAGCGGTGCCTTTCGCGCGATCCGCGTGCCCGCCACCGGCACCTTGGTGCCGCAAGTCAAAGAGAGCAAGGACTGGGATACGACGCAAAACATATTCGTCGAAGGTGATAATCTCGAAGTGCTCAAGCTTCTACAGGCGCAGTATCGCGGCGCGATAAAAATGATCTACATCGATCCACCCTACAATACCGGCAAGGATTTCATCTACAAAGACAACTTCACCGAAGACAAGAGCGACTACTACGAGCGCACGGGGCAGAGCGAGGGCGGCATACGCATGACGAGCAATCCGGAGAGCAACGGCCGCTACCACAGCGATTGGCTCACCATGATGTACCCGCGCCTTTTCTTGGCGAAAAACTTGCTCAAACAAGACGGCGTGATCTTCATCTCCATAGACGACAACGAAGTCGCCAACCTCCGCCTCATCATGGACGAGATTTTCGGGGAGGAGAATTTTGTCGGGCAATTCGTCGTTATTCGCGCAGAAGGTGGTGGCTTGGCAGAGCAGTATGTGAAAGGACATGAATATCTTCTCGCCTTCGCAAGATCAATCGAAGTTTTTAGTCCGCTCCGCCGTCCAAAAGATATCCGTGGTCAAATCATCGAAAAAGAAGGCAAAAAATATTGGATAGAAGAAGATTGGTTGCGAAAAGAATTCGGAAAGTACGGAACCCTTTTGTACGAGGAGATCGAATCGGTGAAAGGTATTGAGAAGAAAAAAGAAATTGACGCTGGTATCGCTAGGGGTGAATACCAACTGATTGAAAAGAAAAACGGAAACAGAATTGTCGGACGTTTGAGATTAATCGAAGAGGATGGTTCGAAATTTTACAGCGTCCTCAAACATCTATCTGCTTCAGGTAATGGTGAACTTGAGAATCTTGGTTTACAAGACTGTTTCGATTTTCCAAAACCGGTTTCATTGTTACAGTCACTCGTTCTTGGGACAACATTCTTTACAAAAAACGACAACGACCTCATCCTCGACTTTTTCGCTGGCTCGGGGACGATGGCGCATGCGGTGATGGCGCAAAATGCGGAAGATGGGGGCAATAGGAAATGGATTTGCGTACAATTGCCCGAAGAGACGAGCGAAGACAGCGAAGCGCGCAAAGCGGGGTTCCATACCATCGCCGACATCTCGCGCGAGCGCATCCGCCGCGCGGGAGTGAAAGTGGGGAAGGGTGACACTGGTTTCAAATCCTTCGCGCTGTCGTCTTCCAATTACCGCCAATGGCGCGTCTTGACCGAGCGCGATGACGTGGAGACACTGAAAGCACAGGAAAAGCTCTTCGTCGAAAAGCCGCTTGTCGATGGCTATCGCGATGAATCAGTCGTGTACGAAGTCCTGCTCAAAGAGGGTTTTGATCTCAACGCGGAGGTGAAGAAAGAAACGCGTGGCGATATCACGGTGTGGTCGGTCGTCTCGGACAATAGCAAAATGCTCGTCACTCTCGCGCCACGCCTCACCCGCGAGCAGATCGACTCCCTCGGTCTTGCGCAAGAAGACACCTTCGTCTGCTTCGACTCCGCGTTGGATGATTCGGTGAAGATGAATGTGGCGCGCGGGGTACGTCTCAAGGTGATTTGAATGATTGTCGTGTTACAATGAAGGCATGACTAATAGAACGAGATTGGGTCGTATTTCGGAAAAGCGCGGGGATACGCTCGTGGGCACGATAGAGCGCACCTATAAGGTTGATCTCGGATATCGCTCTGATGCGAAATTGGAAACTGTACTTAAGGACATGGGGGCGCCATCGCTATCGAAACTTGTAAAGATGGTGCGTGCCACGCGCGAAAGACAGGGGAAGTGATGTATGGGCGAGGAGGATTTATTGTTCATAAAAAACGTCGCGCTTCGGAGAAAGATTGAACAGGCGATTGCGGCGAGCGTTTTTTTCCGTTTGCAGGCGCAGGCGGCGGGGTCGCCGGAATTCACCAAAGAGATGTTTCGGATCTCTCTCCTGTACATCGCCGCGATTATCGAAGCGATGCTTTTGTATGTGTATAAAGATTGTAATTTCTCTGACACGGAACGGGAATACAAATTTCCCCATGCGATTCCTCAAGAATTTCAACATGATAAACGGGGGAAGATAGTCATTGCGATTGAGGTAGACACAAAGCGACATGAGCGCGCCCTACATCTCGGGTTTCTTGCAACGTACATACAGAAAGAGCGTGTTATTAGTACTCAGATAACAGAGCGCATCAGGCGTGTTAATGATATACGCAATACGTTCCATCTTTCAAAGTCGCGACAGGGCATGCGTTGTACGTCACAGTCGGTAGAAGAGGCGACCAAGACACTTACCGATACCATATCTTCTATACGCGCATATCTCGATTCCAAACAAAGGAAAACGGCCCTCCGCGAGGAGGGCCGCCCTAGGATGTAGTTCCCTGCTAGTTTTATGTCAAAACCAACAGACAGAGTGAGTATATATGAAAAAATGAAAAATTCAATGGACTTGTGCATATCACTATGAAATTCCACTTCTCCAAAGACCTTGACTACCAGATCGACGCGGTGAGCGCGATTGTGGATATTTTTGATACGGGGGAGAACGCGGCGAAGGCGAGGGAGCCGTTTGCGCTTCGGGCTTTATCGCCGGTGGTGGGCAATGACCTGGCGATTGACGAGGTGCGGATATCGAAGAACGTGCGGGAGATACAAAAGCGCAACGAGATAGACGCGATTTCGACCATGCTCGGCGCGATGGATTTCTCTGTCGAAATGGAAACGGGTACCGGCAAGACCTATGTCTATCTGCGCACGGTGCACGAGCTGTGCCGAAGATACGGACTCAAGAAATTTATCGTGCTCGTGCCCTCGGTGGCGATACGCGAAGGCGTACTCAAAACCATCGAGCAGACCAAGGCGCATTTTCACGAACTCTACGGCAGTGGCTTCGAGTATTTCGCCTACGATTCTGGCAAGCTTTCGCGCGTGCGCGAGTTTGCGCAATCTATCTATCCGCAGGTGATGATTATGACGATCCAATCATTCAACACCGACGACACCATCATGCGACAGGCACCTGATCGCTTCAATGGCGAGAGTCCGCTTTCGCTCGTCGCCGCGACGCGCCCTGTCGTCATCATGGATGAGCCGCAAAATATGGAAAGCGAGCTCGCCAAAGCGTCCATCGCCGATCTTCTGCCGCTGTTCCGCCTTCGCTACAGCGCGACGCACAAAGAGAAACACAATCTCATGTACCAGCTTTCTCCAGTCGAGGCGTATCGCGAAGGTCTCGTGAAAAAGATTGCTGTGTACGGGGTGAAGGAAGACGATGCGAATACTATCGTGTTCCGGCTGAAAAAAATAGAGACAGGCAAGGGAAGTCCGAGGGCGCGCGTGATGCTGGAGGTGCAGAATGCCGATGGAACGTTTGCAGTGAAGGAAGTACTGCTCGCCGGCGAGAATCAGCTGGCGCACAAAACCAAGAATGAGCGATATGCTGATCTCTTCGTGGCGGAGATCGACGCGCGGCGCGGGCGCGTCGAGCTTTCCGATGGGAGTGTACATCACATTGAAGAAGACGTGGAAGACAAAGAACCGATATTTCGCACGCAAATACGCGAGACCATCAGGGCGCATTTTGATACGCAAGAAGAGTTGGGCGAGCGCATCAAAGTGCTCTCGCTGTTTTTCATCGACAAGGTAGATAACTATGTGCCTGCCGATGGATTGATCCGTAGGATTTTCAACGAAGAGTTCGAGGCGTTGAAACATCGCTCGCAACGATGTGCGGCGATGGACGCGGCGGCGGTGCATAAGGGATATTTTGCCAGCAAGAAAGAAAAGGGTGTTGCGCTCTCTATCGACACGAGCGGCAAGACGAAAGCCGACAAAGAGGTGTACGACTTGATCATGAAACACAAAGAGCGATTGCTTTCTTTTGACGAACAGGTTTCTTTCATATTTTCGCACTCCGCGCTCAAGGAAGGATGGGACAATCCCAACATCTTCCAGATATGTACGCTCCGCGAGACGCGCTCGACCGACAAGAAGCGGCAGGAGATCGGGCGCGGCTTGCGGCTTCCTGTTGATGTGGAGGGGAATCGTGTGCGGGATCGCAACACCAATGTGCTTACCGTGATAGCCAACGAAAGCTACCGCGAGTTTGTGAGTCGGCTTCAGGCGGAATACACGGAAGAGGGGTATCCTGTGCCGCCCGAGCCGTCCGACAAACGTACACAAATCAAGGTGAAATTTCGCAAACAATGGACGGCATCCAACGAGGATTTTAAAAATCTGTGGGCAAAGATATCGCAGAAGACGCGCTACAACATCGCGCTCGATGCCGAGAGTATCGTCGCAAAAGCGTCCGAGCAAATCACCGCACAGATACAATCGCGGCGACTCGCGGTGCGTGTGGATCGGATTAGCGTGGATTTCGATGCGGATGGGCGGATGAAGACCGTGTACGAGGGGAGTGCGACGGGAGAGAAGCTTGCGCGTGATCGGCGCATTGGCGATATTGTCGCGCGTGTGGCGCATGAGACAGGTATCACGCGCAAGACGGTGCTTGCGATACTGGAGCGAGTAGACAATCTTGATTTGCTTTTCGAAAACCCCGAAGAATATACGCGGAGCGTGAACACTGTTGTCGCGGGCGTCTTACATGAAATGCAGATCAACGATGGATTGAAATATGTTCCGACCGGTGATGTGTGGGATCTCGGGCTGTTTGAGGATTTCATCAGTTATACAAGTAAGACGATTCCGAGCGAAAAGTCGGCGTATGAGCGCGTGGCGTACGACAGCGACGGTGAGCGCGAGTTTGCGGAGAGTTTGGAGCGGAGCGACAGGATTACGCTATTCACCAAACTCCCATCGGCGTTTGTCGTCGAGACGCCGCTGGGCGCATACAATCCCGATTGGGCGATCGTCATGAAAACCGATGAAGGGGAAAAGCTGTATCTCGTGCGGGAGACAAAGTTTGTCGGCGATTTGAATAATCTGCGGCAGAGCGAATTGCAAAAGATACGATGCGGCACGCTCCACTTCCGCTCTCTTGGAGTCGATTTCAAGGTCGTGAAAGAGTCTAATTTGAGCGATGTGCGTCCAAAGACCTCGTCGAACATGTCGTGAGGGGATACGCGTTGATAATTGTCGATCTGAAGTTGCGGACTTGGAATGATGTGCAATAATACGCGCTATATGTCGACCTCGATCAAGATAGATATGGTGAAGCTTGTAAGTGCTATGGAGCGTGATTTCAAGGAAGTGCTCATCGAAACCATCCGCCACGAACGAGTTGCTCCTGCGTTTGCTGCTGATCCCGATCGGATGTTTCAGGCATTTCGGGAACGCATGGATAGAAAGTTTGGTAATCCGATCGAAGTTCCTTCCGACGCGGTGCAGCTCATACAAAATTGAGCTTATAGTGGTATGAATCGCGTGCCGTTTTACGATCCCGCGAAAACGTACAGCGAAAATTTTGATGAAGGTCCGTTTGGTGATTTTGCTGACGGGGCGATCGAGCCGATTGGTGAACCAAGATTTGATTTTCTCGGGGAGAAACTTTCCTACCCGTTTGGGATTCCTTCTGGTCCGCTTTTGAATGGCGCATATGTGGAGGCGGCGTTTGCAAAAGGGTTTGATGTATCGGTGTATAAAACAGTGCGTGGCGTCGAATTCCCTTGTCATCCATTTCCAAACGTGCTTTCGGTGCAGGTAGACGGCGATCTCACGCTCGATAAAGTGAAGCAACCGTTGGTTGCGCATACGTCATTTGATGAGCCTCTCTCGATCACTAATTCTTTTGGCGTACCGTCGCGCTCTGTTGATGCATGGTTGAAGGATGCAAAAAAAGCGTCGCACACGGCGCGTCGAGGACAGACGATGATCATGAGTTTTATGGGGACGGTACAGGAAGGGCAGAGCGAATCAGATTTTGCGGCTGATTTTGCACGTGTGGCAGAACGCTCTCTTGAGGTGGGTGCACGTATTCTGGAAATGAATCTCTCGTGTCCCAATCTCGGCAATGAAGGACTGGTGTGTTACAACCTCGACATGACCGAGCGAGTGTGTGCCGCTGTTCGCGAGAAAATCGGCGCGACTCCCCTTGTGGTGAAAATTGGATATGTGGATAACGATGTCATGCTCGAGCGTCTGGCACGTATTGTCGCGGTGTATGCACATGGCATTTCCGCTATCAACACCATTTCCGCGGTTGTCGTGAATGAAGAAGGCGCGCAAGCATTACCAGGGAAAAACCGTGTGCGAAGCGGCGTGTGCGGATCGAGTATCAAGTGGGCTGGGCTCGAGATGACGCATCGTCTTGCAGCAATACGGACGCGTCTTGGAGTGTCGTTCTCAATCGTCGGAGTCGGCGGAGTTATGAATCCGTCAGATTTCCGTGCGTATCGCGATGCGGGAGCTGATGTGGTTATGTCGGCGACGGGCGCTATGTGGAACCCATGTCTAGCCAAAGAGATAAAAGAAGCATATCCTGATGGATGAGTATGCATAATCGAAAACCAATGCCCGCACATGCGCGTCAAGTATTCAAAGGAGAGATTTTTGAAGTGTGGCAGTGGGAGCAGCGATTGTATGACGGGAGTCTCGCGTTGTTTGAACGACTGAAGCGCACCGATACCACGAACGTCATTGCGACGGTTGAAGACAAAATATTGTTACAGACACAAGAGCAGCCCGATACGATAGGAACATTTGTATCCCTGCCTGGTGGGCAATGCGAGCGCGGTGAAGACGCGCTCACGGGTGCAAAGCGCGAACTCGTTGAAGAGACAGGGTACAGCTCAATGGACTGGACACTTTTGTGCGAAGAAGATCCTGTATGGAAAATCGAGTGGACTGTCCATACCTATATTGCGCGCAATTGTGTGTATGTGCACGAACCTCGTTTGGATGCTGGAGAGAAGATTGATACAAGACTCGTATCATTCGATGAGTTTCTCGCTCTTGCGACTCATGGTGATTTTGGCTATCGTTCTCTATACAGCATGATGGTGCGAGCGTCGTACGATCCCATCGAGCGCAACAAATTGAGTACTGCAATATTTGGTGTGTGAAAGACCTGCTCTGTCGGCGTGTGGAGCGAGCGATGCATGAGCGCGTGTTCCCTGGATGCGTGATCGGCATCGTACAGGCGCTCGGGCAGAAGACCATTCTTTCATTCGGGCATCTCACCTACGAGGCGAGCGAGCGTGTGCGAGAAGACACGATCTACGATCTTGCATCGGTGACCAAATCCATTCCCGTGGCACTGCTCGCACTCGAAACACTCGATCTTGCGAAGCCTGTCGTCGACTACCTGCCCGAGCTCGAATGCGATTTTGGCGCTACGGTTGCCGATCTGCTCGCGTATCGCGTGCGGGGGCAACGCATGTCGGAGATGCGAGGAAGTGCCGATGACATCACGGCGTGCATCATGCGGCGCGGCTTTGCTGGTCCGACGGGAAGAGCGGAATATACCAATCTTCCCGCGTTCCTCCTCGGTATGATTCTTGAGCGCGTGGGTGGAGATACACTCGAGAATCTTGCGCGCCAACACATCTTTGAGATGCTTGGTATGGAGCATACATTCTTTCTCAACAAAAAAGGATTTCCGCTGTCCTCTTTTGCGCCGACGGAGATAGACGAAAGCGGTGATGAGGTGCGTGGCATTGTGCACGACGAATCGGCGCGCATCTTCGCGCGCGAGGGCAGGGCAGTGGGGCACGCGGGGCTTTTCTCCACCGCGTCCGACGTGCTCACCGTGCTCGGTGCATTTCTGCGCGGCGACTTTCCGCATGCCGCTGCGGGGGCAGAGCGCGGTTTGGGATGGCAGATCGAGGGTGATTTTCTCGGTGCCAACGCGCGCGACGGCGTCTTCGGCAAGACGGGCTTCACCGGCACGTCGATCGTCTGCGACATGCGTCATCGCATCGCGTTCGTCATTCTCTCCAATCGCACCTACCCCCATCGCCCCGCCGACTCACGGGCAATCAACGCATTCCGGGCGGACGTGGCGAATGTTGTATTAGCATGCATGGATTGTGTGACGGGGTCTCCATGAGTACAATATGGGTGGTGCCGCAAGGTGCCACCTCTCTTTTTATGTCGAACACTAGAACACTGCGACGCATAGCGACACAAGAGCTTGAGCGAATCGCCCGCGAGTTGCCAGAGTATGTGCAATCTCTTTTGAACAAAAGTGAATCAAAAACACTACAAGATGGCAGTGGAGAAGTGAATCTGCATGCGCATGCGTCTTGGGAGTATAGCGCAACCAATCGACGCTACCTGCGTGTAATTGTTACCGCGAGCGATGTAACCTGGTGGCGTCAGTTTTTTCCAGTAACAGTCGATGGAATCTACGATATTGAGAACAAGCAATTTGTAAGCGGGAACATTGGATCGGCGATGTGAGGGGTATGTACTCAAGTGTACTTGACGCTGTTGAGAATGAGTATACAGTGTATCTACATGACTACGATACAAAAATGGGGCAATAGTCTGGCGGTGCGGCTGCCGAGCGGGGTGATGCGGGAGCAGTCGCTGCGTGCTGGCACGCGCGTGTCGGTGCATGCGGAAGACGGCTGTATCGTGATACGAGAAATTGAGGATCGTGCTCCCGTGCGACTATCTGAGCTTGTATCCAAAATCTCCGCGCATAATCTCCATCGCGAAGTATCCTGGGGGAAAGCGCGCGGCAAGGAGGTATGGTGAAGAAAAAGCAGTACGTGCCCGAGCGCGGCGACATCGTGCGCGTGAATCTCGATCCGACGCGCGGGCACGAGCAAGCGAACATTCGTCCGGCTCTCGTGCTCTCTCCGGCGCTATACAACGCAAAAGCAAAGCTCATGCTCGCGTGTCCTATCACGTCGCGCGCCAAGGGGTATCCGTTTGAAGTGTCGCTGCCGGAAACGAGTGGTACTCGAGGTGTCGTTCTTTCCGATCAGGTGCGTGTGCTTGATTGGACTGTTCGCGGCGTCCGTTTGCTGGGACGTATCGACGAGAGCGCGCTCGCCGATGTGCAGGCAAGAGTGGTCGCGCTCGTGCAGGGTTGAGGCGACATAAGAGCATAATGTCACGCGATTCGTGAAAGTTGCCCCGCGCCGATTTCTATAATTTGCTTTACGTGTGAATTTTGTGCCTCACCACTATCTAAAGTGAAGACACCGCTTCCAGCGCATTCTATCCCACATGGTTTTTGCAATGGTTGGTCTGTTGTGGCAAGAAAATACGGAATGTAACTCACTGGATAGGGATACGGTTTTCCCGTAGCTTTATTGGCGCCAGCCCTTACCCCGTCCCCTTGGGGCGGGGCTCCTTGGAGGAAGGTAGCACGAAGGAAACCCTCGGTTTCCTTCGGGGTAGAATGAGCGCATGGGCGTCACCAGAAGTAACCACTGCGTATACGACACGCACTACCATGTAGTCTTTCCCGTTAAATACCGCAAAGCCCTCCTGTTGGAAAGCGCGCGAAGCGCGATTCTGGAAATCGCCAAGAACATCGAGCTACGCTATGAGATCACATTTGAAAAAATAGGTACCGATGGCGATCACATCCACCTGCTCTGTTCATACCACCCAAAATACAGCGGCTCCCAAATCGTCGGCATGTTCAAATCCATCACGGCGCGAGAATTGTTCAGGCGATTCCCAGAATTGCGCAAAGACCTGTGGGGTGGGGAATTCTGGAGTGATGGCTACTACATCGCGACCGTCTCTGAACGTGGCAACTGGAAGACCGTCGAGCGCTATGTTGCAAATCAAGGCAAGGGAAAGACGGACAACCCCGCACAACTCAAACTCTGGCACTAGCCCGCGCTCCGATCATACTCCGCCCCTTTGGGGCGGAGTGGTTGATT
>CAIJXH010000004.1 GCA_903824595.1 uncultured bacterium | reverse complement strand
GCACCTTTGGCTGGCTCGGGTTCTACCGCCGGCTTTCAAAAGAGTACGAGCGGCATTCCGCGCACAGCGAGGCGTTTGTGTATATCGCGATGTCAAACATCATGCTCCATCGGCTGGCGAGGGGTTATTGAACAGGCTCTATGACCTCTTTCCCTCCACAGTGGAGGGTGAGTGGTTCCTCTGGCCGACGATTCTGGTCGTCCGACCGGACGGAAAAGTTGCCGTACAAGAAAATAAGTACGGCAAGTCCTCTGGGCAGAAGCAGGATCGCGATTCCTGCTTCGAACTCGAAGTATCCGGGCTCGAGAGCGATCAGTCGCTCCGAGCCGATTTCGCGATCCGGCTGGATCGGGTCGAGCTTGCGCCTGCGCGGTACGAGGGGCTGGCGCTCCTCATATTTGTGTCGGTGGACGACGATGCCGCCGCCTCTATCGAGGCGGCGGCAAATACTCGCATCGCTCAGAGGGTTTTCTGGGTCGATGAGGACGAGGCGATCCCGATCGCTTCGGGGCGCCGGCAGTCCGCCGGGCCATGCGGAGCACTGTAGCTCTGCGCCGCGGTATCTTCCTCTTTCAAGGCGAGCAGGACGCACATCCTACTCGCCTTTTTTATTGCACCCTCGCTTATTTGCGGATAAGATGCGTTTCCACCACATAATGCGAGTCGTGAGTATTGAAACGATTCACGACTCGCTTGAAAAGGAGCTGATCATGAAAGTAATGTGGTACTCCCGCTTTTCTGTCACGGAGCGGCAGATGGCGGAATTGCGGCGGCTTTATGGAGCCGAAGTACAGATCGTTCACAAAACGATCAACAATGTCGTCGAGCTTGTTTCCGATTATCAGCAATCGGGTGCGGACGATCTTGTGTTCATTGGCCCAATGGCGGTACTCGAAATCGTATTCCGACTCGGGCTTCGTCCGCTTTGGGCGCAATCCGTGCCCTGTGAAGGGAGTCATCCAGAATGTGACGTGACTACCGACAATGGTCGGCATTTCCGTTTCGTTCGGTTTGAACGAATTGTTGAGCTCGGACTGAGGTACGCGCCAAAGCTCGAGCCATTGTGTGGAGTGCGTCGGGTGCTCGTGCTCATGCGGCATGATTTGCGAGCAGAAGGCGAATCAAAGCTTCGGCGACTGTATCGTTCTGAGCTCACGATCGTGCAGCCGCGATACGAACAGAACCTCACGGCAAATGCGGTACGCGCATTGATGCGCGAATATAGTGCGGGTGACATCGTTTTGGTGGCACCACTTACGATTTTTGATGAGTTATGTAGAAGCAGAATATACCCCATTCAGGCAAAAATAGTCCAGGGTAGACAAGTGCTTCAGCGGGTGAGCAGTTTTGTGTTCACTCGCGAACCAGTAGCGTAGTTCTTTCCAAAGATCTCGCCCCGCCAAGACGACAGCTTGGCGGGGCTGTTATGTGTCGCAATCCTTTCATGGTGATGCGCATCAATACAGAAATGTGCGCTATGATACAATTTCGATATGAAATCACTGGTTGTCGCAAATTGGAAAATGAATCCGTCGACGTTTGCAGAGGCAAAGACCCTGCTTGATGTTACAAGAAAGGCAGCAGAGAAGTGTGCAAATATCTCACTGATCGTGGCACCGCCTGCTATCTATACGCGATCGCTCATTGATGGGTATCGTGGCGCAAAGATTGCATTTGCGCTTCAAGATGCTCAGGCGAAAGCAGAAGATACTCGCACGGGAGCGATTTCGATAGAGCAAGGCAAGGATGCGGGGGCGTCGTACGTGATCGTGGGGCACGCCGAGTGTCGTGCTCTCGGGGTAACAAACGATCATACGCGTATACGTGTTGCGACTGCATTGCGTCTTGGTATGGTGCCGATTCTGTGTGTTGGCGAGCGATTGCGATCAAACGACGGAGAACATTTTGCGATGATTCGTGAACAGATTTGTGTTGGTCTTGCAGACGCGGGAACAAAGATAAAACGTGTCATCATTGCCTATGAGCCTGTGTGGGCGATAGGTGCGCGCGAGGCAATGCTTCCGCGCGACATGCACGAGATGGCGATTTTCATCAGGAAAACAATTGTGGATGCATACGGCGATTGCGGACACACGATCAAGATCGTCTATGGCGGTTCGGTGGATGAGACAAATGCATGCGCCATGCTGCAAGAAGGTGGTGTGCGCGGATTACTGATCGGTCGAGCTTCGTATGATGTGCAAAAATGCGGCGCACTCTTGAATGTTATCGAGCACGCATGAAGTACATAGATTCGCTATCGGGTGTCGAATTGAAAGGAAAACGGGTGTTTTTACGTACGAGTCTCAATCTTCCGCTGCTGGACGATGGATCGGTGGGCGATTTGTTTCGCTTGAAACGAGGAATACCCACCATACGATTTCTCGTTGAACGAGGTGCGCGAGTCATCATTGCGGGCTACCTCGGTCGTTCTGGTGATTCTATGCGCCCTGTTGCCGAAGAGCTTATCAAGGCGCTGCCAGAAATACCTGTTCGTTTCTTTGGTACTGACATGACTCATGTTCCGCGTGAGGTAGCGGCTTTGCGCGATGGAGAATGTCTTGTGTTAGAGAACATGCGTCGATGCGAAGGAGAAGAAAAAAAAGACGAAACGTTCTCGACGTTTCTTGCTTCACTTGCCGATGTGTATGTCAGTGATGCGTTTGCAGAAGCGCATCGCGATTACGCGTCCAATGTTGGTATCGCATCGCGCCTTCCCTCGTATGCGGGTTTACTTATGCGCGACGAGATTGAGCACTTGAATGTGGCGCGCATGCCACACGCTCCATCGTTTGCGATTTTGGGGGGTGCGAAATTTGAAACGAAAGCACCGCTTGTTGCGAAACTTCTCGCATCATACGACCATCTCTTTATTGCGGGCGCTCTGGCAAACGATGTGTTTCGTGCGCAGGGGTATTCTGCGGGCGTATCGCTTGTGTCAAAAAAGATACCAGGCAATGACGTGCTGACTCATCCGCATTTTATTTCTCCACTCGATGCGACCGTAGAAACACATGCAGGACATGTGTGTGTGAAAAAACCAGAGAACGTCGTCATCGATGATCGCATTGTAGATACGGGTCCTTATTCCATTGCACACATTGCGCCCTATATAGCGGATGCACAGTATATATTATGGAATGGTCCGACGGGTATTTACGAGAGAGGGTACACTACCTATACCAAGCACATCGCATACATGATAGCGCAGCGCGTATCCGAGGGCGCGCAATGTGTAATCGGCGGCGGTGATACCATTGCGGCGATTGATGCGTCTGGGGTAGATGCGTCTACGCTCGGATTTCTTTCCACCGGCGGCGGCGCGATGCTCGAGTATTTATTGAAGGGAACACTTCCGGCGATTGAAGCACTCAAATAAGCGCGGCACGGATTTTTTTGAGCACTTCTTTCGCCTCGTCGCCTTTGTATGCGTGTCCGGGCATGAGGCGGATGCCGTCGCCCTTGAAGCGGGGGATGATGTGCATGTGCGCGTGATCCACCACCTGCCCGGCGTGCTCCCTGTTGTTCATGACGAGATTGATGCCGTCGGCTCCCGTGGCTTTCTCAATCGTCCCGGCGAGTGCGTGCACTGCTTTCATCACCGCAGCCCAATCTTCCGATGAAATATCAAACACATTGCGCGCATGCCTTTTAGGAATCACGAGCGTGTGACCGCGGTTGACGGGGTGGATGTCGAGAAAGGCGTACACATCGTCGTTTTCGTACACTGTGTACGAAGGAATTTCGCGGCTGACGATGTTGCAAAAGATACAGTCGGGCATAGCTATTGAGAGAGTTGTTTTGCAGCTAATTTTTCTGCTTCCTGCATGAAGAAATTCTGCCATGTTTTTTCGTTCAATGTGATTCGCAGTGTCGGATAGTCCTTCAGTGTCTTGGATTTTACGTACTGCCCGGCGAGTTGAATGGGGTCCACATAGTAATCAAATTTTATCTGCGCTTTCTCTATGAGTGCATCGAGTGTCCACTCTGTTTGTTTTTGCAGGATACAAAACAGGTCAATGAAATCACGTGAGCGCGGTTTCTGGTAGATTGTGAATATTTTGTTGACCGCGATATCAAGCAAGCTGTCTATCGCCAGTGCGCCCACCTTTCGCCCTTGTTCGATGCGCGGGAATGGATAAAAAGTGAATTCTGTTTTGATGGTTGAGTTGTCGAGTTCGAGAAAGAATAGATTTCTGTTGAAGCTTTGTTCAAAGGTGATGCGCCGGATGCCGGCGGGTGTTTGTATACTTTTTAGTCTCGCCGAAATGCCTTCGGTGTCCACTTCTTGTTCGGAGAAGAAATCCAAATCTTCGGAGAGGCGATGATGAAGATAGTATTCGGCGAGTGCTGTCCCGCCAGAAAGGTAGAACGCATGCGCAATCGGACGATCCGCCGCGAGAAGCGCGAGCACTTGTTCTTGGTCGGCAGTAAGTATTGTCGCTGTCATAGACCGAGCGCAAGCGAGAGAGCTTTGCGCTTCGAGGGGTCGATGTCAATGTCATTCCAGTGCGTGCGCAAATTGTGCTCGCTGATCTTTGCCTCACCGACGCCCCAATTGATACGCTGTTCGAGTTTCCAAATCGCTAAAGCGCGAGGGTTCTTTTCGAGCTGTCTGGTGTCCACAGACCAATGCTTTTTCATGCGCGCATTATACCACGTTTGTGTACTATTTCACAAAAAAGAAACCGTCCGCATGTCGCGCGGACGGTTTTGGGATCTCGGGTGCGTGATGTGGCTCACGCAGAATATCAAGACGTGTTGGCTCTTCTTTTTGAATAGTACGCGTGTACGACATCGTACAGATCGTCGCGTTGCGGGATGATGAACAGGAGAGTCATCCCTCTTGCGTGGAACCAAAACTTACTGAAATCATTGGGACATTCAAAGATCAGGGCGCCCAAACTGGTATCCTCCCAATCTCGGTGTTGTGAAAATCCAGCCAGCGGACAATCGTGCGATAGTCCGACGATATGGGCGGCCATGCTTTCAAACGATTGTCCTCGATCACCTTGCCAGCCGCACGCGGGACAACAAAGACCGATGCTGTATTCGATACCGTCTAATTGTAACCCCCCCCAATTCGGAATTGGGATGAAGTCATTCTCGTCTCTGGGGCGAATCAACGTTTCAAGTTGTTTGCGCCGCATATACGTCCTTTCGTCCATTGGATTGATTCTTTCCATGGTACTGACTGCCGCATGTATATCACAGAGAGCGAGGTGCTACAATCCGCCGATGGAAACTGCTGCGTGTTCGGAATTGGTGCGCTCGCTGCTCGCAAAGCGCGGGGTGACCGAAGAAAAAGAGATCGACGATTTTTTGCATCCGAAGTACGAGCTGCATACGCACGATCCTTTTTTGATGGAAGGCATGGAGCGGGCAGTCGTGCGCGTGTTTGCGGCGATGGCAGCAGGGGAGCGTATCGCGGTGTACGCGGATTTCGATTGCGACGGGATTCCGGGCGCGTCGGTTTTGTCGGATTTTTTTGCGAAGATCGGCTACGCGAATGTGGAGGTGTATCTGCCGCACCGCGATCGCGAAGGGTACGGATTTCATGTCGACGCAATTGCTGCATTGGCGTCTCGCGGCGTGTCGCTCATCATTACCGTCGACGTGGGGACGACTGCCGTGGAGCAGGTCGCGTGTGCAAAAGAGAAAGGCGTGGATGTGATCGTCACCGATCATCATGAGATCGTCTCCGCGCTGCCGAGTGCGGTTGCGATTCTCAATCCGAAACTTCCGCACTACCCATTTCCGCATCTCTGTGGCGCGGGGGTTGCATACAAGCTCGTGCAGGCGCTTTTGATCGAGGGAAGAAAACGGAGCGACGCGCGTTTCATTGCGATTCCCGAAGGTTGGGAAAAGTGGCTTTTGGATCTCGTCGCGATCGCGACGGTCGCCGACATGGTGCCGCTTGTGGGAGAGAATCGCGTGCTCGCATATTTCGGATTGCAGGTCTTGCGCAAATCGCGCCGCCCCGGGATTGATGCGATTTGCAATCGCCTGCGCTTGCGCAAAAGCGAACTCACTGAAGATGATATTGGTTTCTCGATCGCGCCGCGCGTCAACGCTGCCTCGCGCATGGACGAGCCGATGCTCGCGTTTCATCTACTCACGACGAGTGATGTGGATGAGGCGGAAAAAATTGCCGCCGAGCTTGAGTCGCTCAACACGAAACGCAAAAGCGTGGTTGCCGCTATCGTGCGCGATGCAAAAAAACATGCGCGAACGCGTTTCTCCGAGAGTGATCGTGTGATCGTTTTGGGCAATACCACATGGAAGCCGGCGCTCCTCGGGCTCGCCGCCAATTCGCTCATGCAGGAGCGCGGCGGCGTGGTGTGCCTCTGGGGACGCGACGCCAATGGCAAGCTCAAAGGCTCATGCCGTTCCGACGAAAGCGCGTCTATCGTCGCGTTATTCACCAGTGTTTCCGCGCATTTAGAGCAATTTGGCGGACACGAGCGCAGCGGCGGATTTTCCGTTTCACACGAAGAAGTACATACGCTGCATGAAGTGTTTGCCCGCGCGCTGCCGGATGTGGGTGAGAGAATCGCAAAAGACGCAACGCAATCGGACGCGCTCCTCGCTCTTTCGGAGATTGGCATACCTCTCTACGCCGATGTTATCCGACTCGCGCCTTTCGGCTCGTCGAATCCAAAGCCGGTATTTCGCGTGCCTCGCGTCACGGTCATGTCGGTGAAAGCGTTTGGCAAAGAAAAAAATCATGTTGAGGTTACTCTTGCCGACGGTAGCTACCGAATGCGCGCGTTTGATTTTTTTCGCACTGCCGACGATTTCACGCACATGCCGAGAGAGGGCGAGTGTGCGACCGTTATCGCTACGATCGAGCGCGACACGTTCCGCGGCGGCTTGGCACTGCGACTGGTGGATGTGTTGGGGGAGGCGTGATACATTTTCGCTATGCAAGAAATAATAATCTACACCGACGGCGGAGCGCGAGGGAATCCTGGGCCGGCGGCCTCCGGTATCGTTGTGTATGAGGGCGACCCCTCGACAGGCTCGGGGCACTTGCTATCGCAAGTGAAAAAGTATCTCGGCGATGGTCTCACGAATAATTGGGCGGAGTACGAAGCAGTCTTGCTCGCGCTCGCGGAAGTGAAAAGATTGGGACTTGCCGGGCGAGCGATCGAGTTTCGTGCCGACAGCAAGCTCGTGGTGGAACAAATCTCGGGGAACTGGAAAGTGAAAGAGCCGTCACTCAAACCGAAGGTCGCCGAAGCTCGTGCACTGCTCGCCGATTTTCCCGGCTCGCGTTTCGTGTACATCCCGCGCGAGGAGAACAAAGAGGCGGACCGACTTGTCAACGAGGCGTTGGATGAGCGGTAGGGTAGTGGCGCTTGTTCATGATGGTGAGTTCTGTATCACTCACGTCTTTTTCACGCGGTAACAGTGTTCTTTCTGAAATATTCTACTACTGCCTCATGCAGATCCTTTGGTTGATCAAGTAGGCGGAACGGTTTGCCGCGAAGCAGTGTTTCGCGATTATGAAAACCCCATGTCACGGCAATCGCATCCAAACCAGCTTCTCTTGCTTCGCGAATATCGCCAAGCGAGTCGGTAACGAACACGTAATCGGCGATGTCACTGCCGTATGTGTCGAATACCATCCTGATTTTCTTTACCTTGCTTTTGTGTAAGTCGTTACCCATCACTTGCGCGAAACATGACGACAATCCGTATGTATCGAGTAGCATCCAAATAACATCGGTCGTGGTCGAGGAAATAACAATTAGTGTGTGTTCGCGCGCAAGCGCCTCAATGATTTCCGGCATACCATGAAATGGTCGGACACTCTGTACTTTCTTGGCGTATTCGGTAGCAAAATCGATATCGAGACGACATGTGGTGGTATGAGTCAGAAGCGTCTCTGTCTCATTGATATTTCCATCGAAGCGTCGGCGATAGTCATCTCTCGACAGATGTGGGCACTTGATCCTGCTTACTTCGTAGGCTAGATCGAACGAATCAGCAATCACGCCATCGAAATCAAAGAGAATGAATTTTCTGCGCATGGTGAGAATATCGATCAAATCCAAATTCCGAGAAAGTGCAACTATTTAGATAGCATTCTATGCCGTGTTTCACGTAGGGAACCATATTTTTTGGCAAATTATGTATTGGAAACCATCGAAGATCATCACATTTGTTCGGCTCCATGTTTTGTGGATTATTCTTCCATTGATTCGAAACGAAAAAGAAATCGACACGCTCCTCTTTTTCTTTTTTACGATGCATAATGTGCACCATTTTCATATCATCGATTTCCAGCTCTATCCCAACCTCTTCACGTGCCTCTCGGATCATAGCGTTTGTTGCTGTCTCAGCACCATCTAGATGACCAGCGACCACACTGTAATCACCATCACAAAACCCTGTATTGTATCGTCTAAGAAGTAAGATTTTATCTTTTTGTATACAAAACAAATGGACGGCAGGTACGAGTTTGAAGCGTTCTTGTGACATAATTTCTGTTAGTTTTTAAGAAAAAGCCTCGCTTTTGCGAGGCTTTATTATACACGAGTACCATGGTTCGCGGATTTTTTATTCGAAGTGGCTTGATTCAAGATTCCACATCATCCACGGATATCCTCTCCTCGCGATTTTCAATTCGGTTACACCGATTCTACGAAGAAAATCCTCGATGAGTACCCTGCCCTTCGTCGGGTCTTCAAGTTGACCCTTGAACTCAACCTCAACGAAAAAGCCGAGGTTTTCAACATGGTCACAGTCAAACTGAAAATTTCCGTACCTCCAACTACTTCTGTTTTTCTTTACAACGGCAATTTTTCGAAACCCCAAGAACATTAGGAGCTCTCGCATCTTCTCACCATTACCCACTGATGTTTCGATCTCATCAGCGTAGAGGGATTTTCTCGTTTCGGGCTCTCGATGCCATCGCTTGAAACAAATTTCACACCCAGCTTCAGTTTCCCTCAATCTCAGCCAGTCATCGGCATCTTTATGTCCATCTTCGCCAACAAAGATGAATGGTTTGCACTCTGGTTCGAAGTACACATCCGTTTGAATTGATGTGCCGATGAACTCTGCCGAGTTTTCAAGCCATTTCAACAGCGCGCAAGGATCAGACAAAAAGATCCTGATTTCTACCTCAACGTCTTTCATCCTCGGGTTCCTTCGTGTTTGATTTTCTCTTCAAGATAAGGGGGTAATCATCCGAGATTACCCCCTCACGACTGCGCAGGCGATTAGTTTTTGGTTCTCCTGTCTTCCCATCCCAGCTTTTGCCAAACAAATTCTTCTTGTTTGGGTTTGAATGAGACACAGAGGGGTACGTACTTGCCAAACCGTCCATCCTTACCTTGGTTCGTACAAGGAGTATCGCAGCCAAGTTTGTGATCACGAATTTCATTGGTCGGGCTGTTGTCCCACGTGATCTTGCCTCTGTAATAACGGGCTATTCCATAAGGACTCCCGATCATTAGAGAGCATACGCGTATGATTCCATCTGGATGGACAAGCACTCTGTCTCCCGTCTTTACCGAACAGTATCCAAGGTATTTTGGATCACGTCCAAAATCGTCCTTGTGTATGAAAGACTGTGGAATGCGAACAGAAATACCGAAACGACCAGAGCTAGCTTTCTCTTGTATCTCGGGATAGATTGCGAGCCATTCATCAAGTGTGATATCGACGTTGCCGCTCCATGCATCACGCGGTATACCAGACTTGAACAAGTCATGGAAGTTGACCGCAACAATACCGAGAGATTCCGCAAAGTGAATATGATGCTCGAGCCACAAGACACCATGCGGATCGCGACCGAAAAGACCGCGATGAACACATGTTGTCACGTCAACCGTATACCCAAGACTTACTGCGTGTTTGATGTTTGCAACACATGCCTCGAATGTTCCCGTGCCGCGAACTGAATCATTGATCGTGGGCGTAGGACCATCAAGACTGAAAGTTATTGCATCAAGCTTTCTGAAATCCTCGATCTCAAGCAGCTCTTTTGGGAACTGACCATTCGTATCGATACGAACGTACTCATAGCCAATATTCTTCGCCGCACGGATCAATTCGCACAAAGGTTTCCACTTTTCCGATTGACCGTAGAGCGTTGGTTCTCCTCCCATTATGGTCAATTTTGACGCTCCCATCTCGTGAAAATCAGAAGCAAGCTTTACTGCATCATCCACCGCAATAACCTTGCTTTTCAATTGAAACGTTAGGTTTGCTTTGTACAAACACTGAATGCACGACAGGTTGCAGTCATCGATGATGTACAAGAAGACCTGTTTCAGATCTCGAAAGAAGCTCTGAAACTCTGGGTCGATGTCGAAGTACATTGCCATTCTCCTCACGTCGCTAAAGATCTCCTCCTGTCGTTATCCTACCCCCCCCCCTACCATTCTCGTCAAATCAAATTGCGCCAGCACAAAAACTCAGTTGTTCGCAAGCGCAGTATCAGACGTCATCTTTTCTTTTTTCGTCCGCATGGTAAAACATACGATATGGTTGAAATACCGCTGCTCAAGGATCATGCGATAGGGTTTGTGGAGTTTATTCGCGAACGCGGCGTCGTGGGACTTGCGATTGGTTTCGTGATGGGTACGGCGGTGCAGAAAGTGGTGACGGCGTTTGTGAATGATATGGTAAATCCAATCATCAACATTGTGCTCGGCGGTGCGAAGCGCTTTGAGACGTTTGCCATCGGACCATTTGAAATCGGCGATTTCGCTTCCACACTCCTCAACTTCATCATCCTTGTGTTGGTTGTGTACTACGCATTCAAGATTACTGGACTCGATCGGATTGATAAGAAAAGTGACGAGTGATGGACGCAAAGATATTGTGGGCGATCGTGGGAGGTTTCTTGGCGGGAGTGTTGGCGCGATCATTTTTTGCGGTGGGTTTGGTGGAAGCGGGATTTGTGGTGTTGCTTGGTGTGGCGATGGGATTATTTGCGATGATTGAAAGGGAAAAACAGGCGGCGGCGATAGTAATCGCCGCCGCCTGTTTTTCGTGTGCCGGAGGAATCGTGCGCATGCAAAGCGCGATCGTGCATGGCAATCCGGCGCTCACCGAGCGTATCGATACGAATGTGATTCTTGATGGAGTGGTATCGGCAGAGCCTGATGCGCGCGATAGCAGTACGCGCGTTTCGATTGCGGTGAGTGCGCTCATCACGGGAAGCTCGACGATTCCTGTTGGTGCGGGCGTGCTCGCTATTACCCCTGCGCATACGGAGATCGCGTATGGCGACCGCGTGCGCGTGAAAGGGAAACTGCTGGTGCCGGAAACATTCGACAGCGGACTCGGCAGGCAATTCGATTATCCGGCATATCTTGCGAAAGATGGCATCGGCTACCAACTTTCGTTTGCGCAGATCGAACGCACGGGCGGCAACGAGGGGAATGTATTCGTCGCGGGCGCAATCGGCGCGAAGCAATTATTTTTGAACGGTCTCCGTCGCGCGCTGCCAGAGCCGGAGGCTGGGCTTGCGGGCGGCATCACGGTAGGCGACAAGCGCGGACCGGGGCAGCAATTGTCAGACACATTTCGTACGGTCGGGCTCGTGCACATCGTTGTTCTCTCCGGCTACAACATAACCGTCGTCATGAGCGCAATCGCTCGCGCGATCGCATGGGCACCGCGCATTATGCAGTTTGGCGCGAGCGGATTCGTGGTCGCATTCTTCATCCTCATGTCGGGTGGCGCGGCGACTGCCGTGCGCGCCGGGCTCATGGCGCTGCTTGCGGTTTTTGCGCGGGAGACTGGTCGCGTGTATCTCGCGCTGCGCGCGCTCGGTGTCGTTGCGTTTGGCATGGTACTTTGGAATCCGTGGACGCTCGCGTTTGATCCCGGTTTCCAGCTCTCCGCACTGGCAACGATCGGACTCATCCTCTTTACGCCAATGTTCGCGGTGCGGTTGCAATGGGTGACGGAGCGATACGGTTTGCGCGAAATCGCCGCTTCCACGCTCGGTACACAGCTTGCTGTCTTGCCGCTGCTTCTGTATCAAAATGGTCAGCTATCTCTGTATGCACTTCCTGCCAATCTTCTTGCTCTCCCTGTAATGCCGCTCGCGATGTTTTTCTCCGGTATCGCCGCACTTGCCGGATGGGCTGCTGGTCCACTCGCGCCGCTCATTGGCTTTCCTGCATATGCGCTCCTTGGCTACGTCATCGGAGTTGCGCGACTGTTCGCCTCTCTTCCGTTTGCCTCACTTTCCATCCCCGCATTTGGCGCGTGGTGGCTCGCGATCGTTTACGGGATGCTGTTCAGTGTTACGGCTGCGCTTTCGCAAACCTCTTCTCCACCACCTCCCAATTCACATTCTTGAAAAAAGCGTCGATGTACGCCCTCTTTCCTTGTGTTCCGTGATCAAGAAGATAGGCGTGTTCCCATACGTCGAGTGCGAGGATAACAGGAAGTGAAGCAAAATGACCGACGTGCTGTTCTTCGGAAAAGCCAATATGAAACTTCTGCGCATGTGCATCGTAATATGCTATGGACCATCCAGGACCGCGCATCATTCCCGTGCGGACTAGCTGTGCAATGAGCGTATCGAGATTTCCGTATTGAGTATTGATTGCCATGGCGCATGCGCTTTCTTTTGATAGCGCGGTTGCGCCACCTTCACATTGCTCGAAATACAGCTCGTGCAAGCGCATTCCTCCCCATTCAAACGATTGCCGACGTGTTAGTTCAGCAATTGCAAGCGTGCTGCTTGTGTCGTTGGATGTCGCAAGAGTGTTGATGAGTGTCGTGATCGCATTGAAATTCTTTACGTATCCCGCATACAATTCCACATGAGCTTTTACTGATGTGTCTGAAATCCCCTCAAGGGCAGGTAATAGAAAATCACGCACCTGATATTCTTGCATGCGTTGAGTATAACACAGCGCAACACTTCTTCTTTTGGTGCCCTCGGCAGGAATCGAACCCACATTACATCCTCCGCAAGGATGCGTCCTATCCATTGAACGACGAGGGCAGTGCTGACTAATGTACCATAAACTTTGTTTTTTCCTATCACAGTCCGAGCATGGCGATGAGTTTGTACTGAATAGGCTCTTTCATGGGGCGCTCCTCGGAACGTTCGGCAAGAAATTCTTGCACCTCATCAGGGTCGACATCAACGAGTGGTATAACGATATTTGGAGACCAAATTTTGGTAGTGTCGATGAGCAGGAGAGGAACAGGCTCTTCATATGTTATCCAAAACGCGACGATATCCTCAAAAAGATACAAAGAACCGTCGATCATAATGCCGCGCTCGAGGAGTTCGATGTCGACAAGAGGTGATGGATGGTGCGCCAGGAGTGCAAATGTGCCCGCAGAGACAAGTATGATGATGGCGAAAAAATAATCGTTGAAAAACACGCTGACGAGAGCGAGGCTGGAGGCAACTATGCTCAGTGCCCAATACCAATCGCGTGGACGTTCAACATGTTCGTATTCTCGGGCTTTCCATCGAAGCCTATGCTCATCCGTGTTCATAGAATCATGATAGCATTTTTGTTATGCGACGAAGATCGTGAATCACAAGATAGGTTTGTTTGGTATAGTACGCCCATGACGTATGTTGATGGATTGAATGATCGCCAGCGAGAGGCTGTGTTGAAAATGGAAGGACCCGTTCTCATTGTTGCGGGTGCGGGAGCTGGGAAAACAAAAACAATTACGCACCGCATCGCGCATCTCATAGAAAGCGGCGTGCCGGGCAGAAATATACTTGCGGTCACCTTTACGAATAAGGCTGCGGGAGAAATGCGCGAACGCGTGATGCGATTACTTGGGGAGCGATCGGGCGGGATGCCGTTTCTGGCGACGTTTCACTCACTTGGCGTGCGGCTTTTGCGCGAGTTTCATCAGGAAGCAGGGATAGAGCGCAATTTTTCCATCTGGGATCGCGACGACAGTATGAAAGCGATCAAGAGAATTATCGAGAGTCTTGGGTTTGGGGATTTGCAGGCAAAGAGCGCGCTCGGCGTGATCTCGCGCAAGAAGGGTGATGGTATGTCGGGTGCGGCGTATGCCGAACGCGCGAGCAGTTTCCGCGAACAGACGATCGCTCGGGTGTGGGATGCGTACGAGAAAACGATGCGGGATGAGGGTGCACTGGATTTCGACGATTTGCTCCTGCGGACACTCACCCTGCTTCGCGACAATCCGTCGGTTTTGTCGCTTCTTCAAAACCGCTGGACGCATATTACGATCGACGAGTATCAAGATACGAATCGTTCACAGTACGAAATCGCGCGATTGTTGGCCGGGGAGCGGCGGAATCTATGTGTAGTGGGCGATGGGGACCAACTGGTCTACGGGTGGCGTGGAGCAGATATTGAAAACTTTTTATCATTTGAAGATGCGTTTCCGGGCACTGCCGTTGTGTTGCTCGAACAGAACTATCGCTCGACGCGCACGATTCTCTCCGCCGCAAATTCGGTGATCGAGAAAAATGTGCGCCGCAAGCCAAAGCATCTTTTCACCGAGAATCCGACCGGCGACCCGATTCTCCTGTATGGCGCATTCAATGAGACGGATGAGGCGTGGTTCGTCGCGGCGAAAACGGAAGAGCTCATACGGCAGGGGATTTCTCCGCGCGAAATCGCCGTTCTGTACCGCGAGAATTTCCAGTCGCGCGCACTCGAAGAAGCACTGCTTGCGTCGGGGATTCCGTACCGGATTCTCGGCACGCGATTCTTTGAGCGCAAAGAAGTGAAAGACGTACTCTCGTATCTGCGTGCGGCGCTCAACCCGAAAAGCGGCGTCGACATCCGCCGCATCATTGCGGTACCGCCGCGCGGCATCGGCAAGGTGACGGTCGATAAGATGATTGCCGGAGAGGCACTTCCCGGCGCGGCGGGTGCGAAGGCGGCAGCGTTTCGCGATATGCTTGCGGCGATCAAAAAAGCGATCGAGACGGTGCCGTGTGCCGACGCGGTGCGCTTTGCGTTTGAAATCAGCGGCATCGAGGCTTTTTTGAAAAAAGATACGGAAGAGGGAATGGAGCGCATCGGCAACGTCCACGAATTGGTCAACCTCGCCGCCCGGTACAACGACGCTCCGCCGCCCGAAGGCGTGGAGCGTTTGCTTGAAGAAGCGGCACTTCAGAGTGATCAAGACAATCTGGATGAGCGGCAAGATGCGGTATCGCTCATGACGGTGCATGCGTCAAAAGGGTTGGAGTTTGATGCGGTGTTTGTCACGGGGCTTGAGCAGGGGCTTTTCCCTTCCATGCGTGAGAGCGACAACGATCGGGATTCCGAAGAAGAGCGCCGCCTCTTTTATGTCGCCGTTACGCGTGCGCGCAAGCGGCTTTTCCTCTCGTATGCAAATGAGCGCATGAAGTACGGTTCGCGCGAACACGCGCTTCCGTCGGAATTCCTCGGCGAGATCGATCAACGACTCATCGAGTGGGCGAGTCCAAATCGACGTCCCGAAGAAGGCGAGCGGATGATTGAGTTGTTGTAGAATTTTGGGCGATTAGATTGCATCCACCAAAGACAATGCTACACTCACCGTATGAATCACGTTGTAACTTCTGATCGACTTGTCGGTTCCATCCGGCGCTTCGGGTCTTACGGGGTGCTTTACGAAGTGTTGAAAGAAATAGACGAAAAATCCGCGCGAATCCGCGTATTGGAAACCGGAGAGGAGACAGCATACCCGATCAAAGACATTGCCACAGACCCCGTCGAATAGGTATGTTCGCCATTACGTTCGATCTTGTCGTCGCCGATGCGAGCAAGCATCATCCCAAGAACGTCACGCAGGCATACACGGACATCGCCGCGACACTTGAGCATTTTGATTTTGAGAGGATACAGGGCAGTGTGTATGTAACAAAGAGCGAAGACATGGCGAATTTGTTTCAGGCGATCATCGCGCTCAAAGCTCTGCCATGGTTTACGCTCTCCGTGCGCGATATTCGCGCGTTCCGTATTGAACAATGGTCAGACTTTACCAAAGTCATAAAGCAACCGTGAAAAAGCGGGGTGCGCGGCTGGGGCAGCATTTTTTGACGAACACGCACTATGCGGACGTGCTTGCGAAGTCGGTGGCGGTACGCGAGGGGGAGACGATCGTCGAGATCGGTCCTGGCAAGGGCGCTCTCACACAAAAACTGCTCGCGACGGGCGCGCGCGTCATCGCGATAGAAAAAGACGAGGCGCTTGCGGAAGAACTACATACAACGTTTGCGTCAGACGTTGTGGCGGGGAAGCTCACTATTGTGATAGGTGACGTGCGCGATTTCACGCCGTCGGGAGCATATGTTGTTGCGGCGAATATTCCGTACTACATTACCGGCGAAATCATCAAACAATTTCTCACCGCGGAAATGCAGCCACGTGCGATGGCGCTGCTTGTTCAGAAAGAAGTCGCGGAACGCATTATTGCGCGCGATAAGAAAGAAAGCATGCTGTCACTTTCGGTAAAGGTGTATGGTGTGCCGAAGATTGTCGCAAAAGTCGGGCGCGGCAATTTCTCCCCACCGCCATCGGTGGATTCCGCGATTTTGCTCATCGAAGACATTACACGCGATTTCTTTTCAGACATCACCGAGCGTGATTTTTTCAAAATCGTGCACGCGGGATTTGCGGCAAAACGGAAGATGTTTGGAAGTAATATGACGCACCTCTATGATAAGGAGATTGTGCATCGCGCGTGTGGTAGCGTAAATATAGATCCGTGCATACGCGCTGAACGTCTCACCATTCTTGATTGGAAACGATTCACCACCTCTATTACTTGCTTGTGCCGACCATCGTCATCGCAATGCCAGCCCACGTAATAACAGGTGCGATAGAAAAAATGCAGTAGTACGGAGGTCCCGCAAGCCCGAGAAGTTTTTGCCCGCTGTGTGTGGGAGGGCCATTGGGGAACGTCTTTGTTGCAGTAGTCCAGATGAAGCTGCCTCCAAGCGGAGGTCCCACGGCTACGTAGATGGTCGCGTTGAAGCAGGGGAGCACAACGCCTGCTGTACCGCCAAAGGGGAAAGCCCGTGCCGTTGAGGGGGTTATACACAAGATCATAAGTAGCGTGATTCCCATTGTGCGCATCCATTGCATGAGTGCATTGTACCATCGCGCCATGTCTTGATTTGTAATTCCTATATACTGTGTGTATGTCGTGGAAATACATGCGACCCTATGGCGTAGGTATAGGTGGAATACTTGGGGTGTTTCTGTGTATCTTTGTTGTGAAAACAATTCCCGTGCCGATTGCGTCAGTGCAGTCATGGGAACATAGCGACGCGATATTTGCTCATACGATATCAGAGACCTACCACACTCCTTCTCTTCCTGTTGTAGGAGACGTGCGCACGGTAGGAATTGTCACCACCAATTCAGATCATGTGTCGATCGTATCTGGCGATACTGAAACTCTCACTGATATGGTGCATACGCACGATTCCACCTCTGAACATGCATCGAGTTCTGCTGCTTTTGGTCTTGATATGCCAGAATACGCGCTCATCCCTGGAGGGCTTGCGACCATACCTGTTGAGAAAGTGCGTACACCGCAACAACAGAAACTCTATGAGTATGGTAATGCGATAGGCGCGAAGCTTCATGAATTTGAGGTGTCACACCCTGCCATTCTCTCGACGATCAAAGATCAAATTGATCACCCTGCCGATAGTGCGGCTCGCCATGCGGTGGAGTCTCTCGCAGACGAATACGCGTCTCTTGGTCACGCGCTTGCACTGTATGATGCGCCTCCCGAGATTACGTCGATTGCAACGCAGCTTTCAGTCGGATATGTTCACATGGCAGAAAAGCTCACATCGGTTCCACGCGCAACGACCGATACCGAACGCGTACATGCCATGCTCGCCTATGATACAGCGGCGGATGATTATATACGTGCCGTTGTGGGGCTTGCGAATATGTTTTCGGCGTACGACGTGTCGTTCGGGGACACTGATCCCGGCAAGGTTTTCTCTTTTTCCGCGTCGCAATTTTAGGCGTTCTTGTTCTGGGGCGAAGACGCACTGCAGTGCTTGTACTGGTATAATCAGGAGATGAATGACGAACGCTCGCATACCGAGGCGCTTTCTCCAATGGCAATTCTCGCCGCGATTTCTTTTTGCACGCTTTTGATTGTGGCTGTGGGACGCATTGTTTCGGCACGTTCTATGGTAGTCGCCACTAATGTGTTCGCGGCAACATCAAGCGTGACGTCTGAAGAAGCATCGCCATCAAACGATGAGCCATGGCAGAGAGATCTGCTCGATATTTCAAGTTCGTCGCCTGTTGTGCTGCACGACACTCACGATCCTGACGGCATTGCGAACATTGCGGGCAATGTGGTGGGCACGTTCGCAGAAACGTATGCGGTGCTGCAAAAAAGCGGCAGTTTCACTCCAGAAAAAGGAGCGCTTATTGCACAAAATATTGCACAGACGCTTCAGGCAAACGTCTCGCATCCTACTTATACCGCTTCAGACTTCTCTTCAAGTCCCGATACGTCATATCAGCGCATGCTTACGTATCGGAGTGATATGCGGGAGGCACTCGCACCACTCCTCAAAAATCCCGACTACGAATTGAAGCTTTATGCCAATTACATTGCGTCACACGATGTTTCGTATCTCGATCAGCTCAAGGAAGAGGTTGCGAATTATCAGCTCGCTGTTCGAGGCGTGAGCGCTGTTGTCGTCCC
The DNA here is from genome assembly GCA_903824595.1 of uncultured bacterium. Lineage (GTDB taxonomy): Bacteria > Patescibacteriota > Minisyncoccia > Phycocordibacterales > UBA2100 > UBA10103. Next base: position 98,018 of record CAIJXH010000004.1, on the reverse strand, counting down.
TGCAAACCTTCTCTCGTTCCATGTTGCAATTATCAATGCGCTTGCGGCGTTTTCGGCAACACTCGATGCGATGATCGCGCATGTTGATGATCCGTTTGCGAGCGCGGCGCTTTTGCGCACCTACCAGGACAAGGAACAAGTGATGCTCAATGCGTTCAACGACCTCGCGCAATACGAGCGCTCACGAACACCATGAGCCAGATCATTCGCACCGTGGGAATCATAATGGTCGGCTTGATGCTGACGACGTCGTCTGTGTCGGCGCAAACCGCTGGGTATCAGTATCAAAGTAATGGAATATTTGGGTGCAGCAACATTGGTGGTGCGAGTATAAGCTCTGGAACGTTTGCAGCGATGGGCGGCACGTTCGTCCCTGTCAACGACGCGGCGGTGACGCTCAATTCTGGAATTATGGATTATCTCCAGTGCGTCTTGCGCCCGCTGGTGAGTCGTCTGCGTGAAAGCGCGACCGCTTCGTTCACGAAAAAAGGTCTTTCAGGATTCCTCACGGGTCGTAACGGCAATCCTATGTGGCCTGTCGATCTAAATGCCGATATTGTGGCAGCAGGGGATAAGGCGGCGCTTTCACAGCTTATGAACATCAACGAAGTCAATCCAGCGTTCCGCAATCAAGTGCGCTCAACTGTCGCGCGTCAATACATGGCAGAAACACGCACCAACAACCAGCTGGTATGCAATTACGGCGGTGATCTCAAAGCAGACATTACCAACCCCACGTCGCGCCCGTTCTCGTTTGACGATTTTCACAATTTCATGAATCCCGCATGTAATCCATTGGGTGCGGCATCGCTGGTGCGAAATGCGGTCGACCGTCAAGTAGACACCTCGGTTGGTCAGATGCTGTTCAAACTCCAAACGGGCAATGGCATTTATGGAGTCGAACAGCTTGACGATAATGGAAATACCATCACGGTTACGCCTGGTGCGATGGTTGCGAGCAATGCAAATCAGCTCGTACAGTCAGGGTTTTCTCAACTCGAAAATGCTACCGATATCGGACAGATGATTAGTTCGCTGTACGCAGGTGTTTCGACGCAAGTGATGACAAGTGCGCAAGGACTAAAAGGACTTGCACAAAACAACGGCGGACCATCGTTCCTGGATGCTATGACCACCGCATCGAGCAATGGTGTCGTGGGTGCCACAGGCAACGCGGCGCTTGGCATTCTGACAGCGGCGCGTCAGAATGAACTCAAGTATTTGTCGGCAATGAATGCAACCGCACAAAATCTTACGCAAACAATCGGGCAGTTACGAGCTGCAGAAACGAAATGCTGGGATTTGATCACGTATCAGAAAGATGATCATCCAGAAAGGCATGTGTGTGTTGCGCCTCCTGTAGACAGCGTGTGTATGGGTTCGACAACACCTGCTTCCGATGGAAGTGTTTCGCAAGAAGCTCCGAAAGAAAAGATCGCAACGTCGACACTCGCGTCGCAAGGCGTCATCGACGCGCAAATTGCTCCTCTTGCTTCGACAACGATCGACAACATTCACACATCACAAACGGCACTCGCAAGAATCAACACGATGATCTCGGGTATAGCCAATGCAAAGACGGTTGCCGAACAGCAGGCATCGCTGCAGATGCTCGATCAGCTTGTCGCGCAAGGGGCTCTGCATACGCAGTATGATGCACAGAACGCTGCACAAAAACAAAGCGATACGCAAAATGCCATGAACACGCTCCTCAAAGATACGGTCACGGCATGGGGAGACAACACCGACGCGACGGTTGGCTGGTGCAACATCAAAAATCCTGCGGTGATAAACCGATGGTCGGCGGCATGGAAATTATGACGACACACGCGACGAGAGCAGTGCGAATACGAGCTGGTTTTGTGCTTGTGATACTTGCGTTCTTGTTTGCAAGCGTGGTACTCGTGCCCGCACGCGTTGCATATGCACAGACGCAATCTCAAGCCCAGGAAACACCATTCGACCCAAACGGCACAGGATCGGCTAACTACAATACTGCCGATGCGTCGTCTGTGCTTTCGTCGAGCGCGTGTACTGGTGCAAAGAGTTGGGTAGATGGGGGGTGTTGGCTGCGATGGATCACAGGAGGGATCGGGAATATTCTTGTCGCCGTCGGTGTATTTTTTGCGGAATTTTCGGGAAGAATGTTTGAGTTTTTACTGGGACACGTGGTGGTCGGATTCGGTTCGTTGTTCAGCGCTATTACCAACGGAATCGACGTGGGGTGGACATTTTTCCGCGATATTGCCGACATTATCATCATTGGTATGTTCGTATTTACCGCCGTGTGTCTCATTCTCGGTATAACTCAGTTTGGTGACAAGCGTCGCATCGCGCGCGTGCTCATTATCGCAATCTTGCTCAATTTCAGTCTTTTGTTTACCAAGATGATTGTCGATGTTTCCAATTTCACCGCGGCGCAATTTTACACGAGCATGTTGAAAAGTGATGACATCGCCACTCCCGTCACTCGCACGTCGTCCAATACCGTTGTGTCTCCCGGTACGGGCGGCATTGCGGCGAAATTCATGCAATACATAGGAGTGAATGGCATATTCGATAGCAGTGCGATTAGCGTAGGATATTCGGCGCAAAACGCGTGGGTCGGTCTGCTGTATGGTCTTGTATCGTTCGTCATTCTCGCGGCAATTGCGTGTGTGTTTGTGTTTGGATCATTTCTTCTCGTGTATCGAGCGGTGTCACTTATTTTTCTCATGTTGGTATCGGCGATCGCGTTTGCAAGCTGGCTTATTCCCGGTGACTTTATCGAGCTTGGGTGGGAACGATGGTGGAGATCGCTTATTCACAACGCCGTACTCGCCCCGCTGCTCATGATGCTTTTGTGGGCAAACTTGATGATCGCGCACGCTTTTTCAGATTACGCGCATAGTACGTGGAACGTGTCGACGCTTGGTCAGTTGCTGGCGTCGGGGCAAGCGGAACAATCGGTCCCTGCGCTGGTCAACGCAACGATTATTATTGCACTCTTGTTCGTCTCGCTTCGCGTCGCCAGTATGGTGTCGGGCAGTGTGGCGGGCGGGGGGCTTTCGCGCGTACTGAGTGCCGCGTCGCTGATGGTGCCCGTGCTTGGTGCGGCAAAGTTTGGCGGGTTTGCGGGTCGTACGGTACTGGGGGGGATGAGCTCGAGCTTAGCAAATAGAACGGAGAGGTGGAGAGGTAACCTTGCAGGACAAGGGAAAAACGTGCGCGCACGCATGGTCGATGAATTGTTTCATAAACCGACCAGTGCGGTTGCCAAAAGCGATTTCAATTTCATGAACACCGCCGCGGGCAAACAGCTTGCCAAACTCTCGGGCTTGGATGGCGCGGGTATCACCACGTATGGAGGGTTCAAGGGTGTACGCACGGAGAAGGCGAAGGGATATGCCGCTCAAGCGGAACGTCTCAAGCCAAATACACAGGTGATTCGGGATAAAATTATCAAACAATCACATGACGAGAGACTTGGCGTTGCAAGTACACACCTCGAACAAGCCGCGAAAAATCTGGTGACCGTAAGAGCGGCTCACGATGATGTCGAATCTAGTCGTGAAGTTCGGCAACATAAATCAGAAAAGGCGGCTGCCGAATTGGAGAAAAATAAAAAAGAAGCGGAGCTCAACGACCTCAAGCTCAAGCGTAATGGTGCGGATAAAAAAACAATAAGCAAAAAGCAAGGCGAAATTGACGCAGTTGATAGCAGGATAAAAGCCGCAGCAAAAAATATTGAAGACGCGTCTGCGGCAACGAAGCAGGTACTCGAGAATGCGCAGAAAATATACGAGAATGCGCAACGCGACAAGACGCGTGTTGAAACAGACGTACTCAAAAATGCGGTTGCAGACAAGTATCGTGCGCTACGGGTCACCGAAGGAGGTAATCTGGAGTACTCCGTTGCAGACAACGCTGCTACACTGGCGCATGGGCGCGCCGCGAGATTATTTGGGCTTCTCGGCAACGAGTCTGATGATTCTCTGGCGCAGCTTGCACGCGATCAGGTAAAAAAGGGTAAGGAGAAGAAAGAGGCGGACAGACTTCTCGAAGGATTGAGAGAGAAACTGAAAGAGACCAAAGACCCAACGTCCGCTAAAAAATAATATACTTACCATATTCATCTTCTATGACCACGTCGGATATTCAACAACAATTGCAAGAGCGTTTCTCCACGTTGCCACGCATTGTGCAAGAGGCGATTGTGTCTGCCGATGTCGAGCATCATTTGCGCGAGCTTTCCACTCTATACAAACTTCATATTGATCAATGGGAGCAACTCGAGAACGAGGTGATGCTCGCGATGCTGGGCATTCAGTCGGTAGATGCTCTCGCGGCAAACGTGGAAAAGGAAGTGGGCGTTCCTGCCGATGTGGCAACCGCGCTTGTGCGAGATATTTCACGCGTTGTGTTCGAGCCGATTCGCGTAGCGCTTGAACATGAGCTTGAAAAGAAAGAGGCGGCACCATTGCCGAGCGCGCCCGTTTCGTCGCGTGAGTCGGTGGTCGCGCCAGCTCCTCCTGTGCCCGCGACACCCCCTCCCGCGCCTCACGCCATGCGTGTCATGCGTGTGCCGATAGTCAACGATGGGTATCGACCGGGAGAGACGAGTGTGTCGCGTGCCTCGGTCGCCGACGACCCGTATCGAGAAGCGGCGTGAATAACCTGTGCGTCGTCGCACTGCAAAGACCTCGTCGAACGCGTCGTGTGATGGTGATACGCAGGTGCCTATACCCTCACGACACGATTCTCCGAGGTCGGGATTTTTCTGCTGAAAAATCCCTCTGTTTCGCGCCGTCGCGCTGCAAAGACCTCGTCGAACATGTCGTGAGGGTATAGGCACTGATACGCACAAACAGGTCATGAGCACGTCGATACGCTTGGTATACTGGCAATATGCAGTTTCAGGTTCCGCAGTTTATTGAAGTCGAGGACAAGATTTTTGGTCCTCTTACGTTCAAGCAGTTTGTGTTTGTGGTGGGAGGGGCGGGGGCGTCGTACCTGGTGTGGAGGTTGCTCCCGTCTTTGATCGCGATCCCGTGCATGATTATACTCGCAGCTTTCGCGCTTGCGCTTGCGTTTATCACATACAACGATCGCCCGTTTATCGACGCGCTCGAAAATGGTTTGCGGTACCTTATGCGAACAAAATTCTACCTCTGGAGCAATCAGCGTCGCATGAAGTGGAAAGATGGCGTGGGGGAGCAGAAAAAAGCGGGGATCGTTACGACGGAAACGTATGTGCCCAAACTGTCTGAAAGCAAGCTTCGTGATTTGGCGTGGTCACTCGATATCAAGGAGCGAGTCGCGGGGGGTATTGCGCGAGACGAGGAGCGCGGCATGGATGGCGTGCCATTGCCAGCATCGCGGACGATGCGTGTATAATCGTATATACCTATGCCGCATTCCACCACAAACGCAAGCAAATCGACTCAAGATTTCGTCCCTGTGCGTGAAGTCCGTGATGGGATCATCGTTTTGAAAGACGGGAGTCTCCGCGCCATTCTTCTTGCGTCGTCGATCAACTTCGCACTCAAGTCTGAAGACGAGCAGACGGCGTTCATCGTGCAGTTTCAAAATTGTCTCAATGCGCTCGATTTCACCATACAAATTTTTGTGCAATCGCGCATGCTCGACATCCGTCCGTATGTTGCCACGCTGGAGGAAGCATACAAAGCACAGCTCAACGACCTCATGCGCATTCAAATCCGCGAATACATCGAGTTCATAAAAAACTTCACTGAAGCAGCAAGTATCATGACCAAGAATTTCTTTGTCGTCATTCCTTATGCGGGCGGCGCGACGACTGTCGCGGAAGCGGCGTCGTTTTTCTCGTTCAAAAAAGAAAGCAGCACAGAGGCTGCAAATCGATCGTTCGAAGAACAGCTTTCTCAGCTTGAGCAGCGAATCAGTGTTGTGCAACAGGGGCTGATACGCACGGGAGTGCGCACGGTGCGTTTGGGGACTGAAGAGACGATCGAGCTCCTCTACAAAATGTTCAATCCTGGAGAAGAAGGAAAACCGATGCCGCTTGAAGCGTAATACGTTATCATTACCGTATGTCATTTCTTGATTTATTTGTCACAAAGAAGCAGGATACGGCGAAGATATTGCCTATATTGCCCGAGGAGATTTATCGCACGGGTATTTTGGATTTACAAGATGTTATTGCGCCGCATGCGCTCAAGATACATTCGCGCGAGCTTGATCTTGGCGAAAAAATAGCTCGTACATTTTTTGTCATCTCGTATCCGCGTTTTCTCACGACAGGATGGTTTGCGCCGATCATCAACATGGACAAGGTGATAGATATTTCAGTGTTCATTCACCCCATGGATACCAATGAAATGTTGCGCAAATTCCAGAAAAAGGTGGCGGAGGTGCAAAGTCAGATTTCCACGCGTGAAGAATCGGGCATGGTGCGTGATCCGATGCTCGACACGGCGTATGCGGATATTGAACAGCTTCGCGATAGTTTACAGCAAGCACAGGAACGTATCTTTGATGTTGGTTTGTACATCACGATTTACGCGGCAACGCGAGACGAGCTCGACAAAATAGAAAGTGATGTGCGATCGGTTTTGGAGTCGCGGCTTGTGTATATACGTCCGGCGCTGTTTCAGCAGGAGCAGGGATTTCGTTCCACGTTGCCGCTTGGTACTGATGAGCTTGACGTGCATACAAAACTAAATTCAGCGCCATTGTCGTCGATCTTTCCTTTCATATCTTTTGACCTCACCTCGGATCGCGGCATTCTCTACGGCATCAATCGTCACAATTCTTCACTCATCCTGTTCGATCGTTTCTCGCTCGAAAACTACAACTCCGTCACCTTTGCGAAATCGGGCGCAGGGAAGTCATACATGACCAAGCTCGAGATTTTGCGCTCGCTCATGTTTGACGTGGAGGTGATCGTCATCGACCCAGAGCGTGAGTATGAGTATCTCGCCGAGACGGTGGGCGGACGTTACTTCAATATTTCGCTTTCGTCCGAACACCATATCAATCCTTTCGATCTTCCGATCCCGCGCGAAGACGAAGCTCCGTCCGATGTGTTGCGCAACAACATTATCACGCTTGTGGGACTTTTCCGCATCATGCTCGGCGGACTCACTCCAGAAGAAGATGCCGTGATCGATAAAGCCATCACCGAGACCTACGCGCTCAAAGACATAACCCCGGATTCTAATTTTGCCGCAGTCGAACCGCCTCTTCTCTCCGATTTCGAACTCGTGCTGTCGGGTATGGAGGGGAGTGACTCGCTCGTTGCGCGCCTCTCGAAATATACAAAAGGCACGTGGTCTGGCTTTATGAATCGTCCGACCAATGTCGACATGAACAAAAAGCTCGTCGTCTTCTCGGTGCGCGACATGGAAGACGATCTCAAGCCGGTCGCCATGTACATCATCACGCATCATATTTGGAACACGGTGAGAAAAGAGCTACGCAAACGCCTCCTCATCATCGACGAGGCATGGTGGATGATGAGAAGCCAAGATACCGCCTCATTCCTTTTCGGCATCATCAAGCGCGGACGCAAATATTTCCTCGGCGTCTCCACGATCACGCAAGACGTCTCCGACTTCCTCAATTCTCCGTACGGCGTCCCGATGATTACCAACTCCTCAATCCAGATGCTGTTGCGTCAGTCGCCGACTTCGGTGGATCTTGTACAGAGCACCTTCAAGCTTTCCGATGAAGAGAAGTACCTTCTGCTCGAAAGTGATGTGGGAGAGGGGATTTTCTTTGCGGGATTGAAGCATGTCGCGATCAAGGTGGTCGCATCGTACACCGAAGATCAGATCATAACCTCCGATCCGTCGCAGATTCTCGCAATCAAAAAAGCAAAACAAGAAATGGAAGCGACGCAAGAAACGAACGCAGCAGCTGTAGAGACCTCTTCCGCTCCGATTTCTTCTTCGCGCATACAACCTCCACACTCACGTCTTTCTGCTGTTCCCGACAGTGGGAACATTGCGTCAGCGGCAAAAGTGGCGCGCGCTGATACTGCTCCCACGTCGTAATGGGATACGCGTGTCGTAATAGGTGCCTATCCCCTCACGACACGATTCTCCGAGGTCGGGATTTTTCTGCTGAAAAATCCCTCTGTTTCGCGCCGTCGCGCTGCAAAGACCTCGTCGAACATGTCGTGAGGGGATAGGCACTTCGTAATACACATGGGGGTGGTAGCGCGAGCGCAACAATGATAGTATATACGGCATGAGTAACACCGTGCGATATAAAACCACCATCCTTCCCACGCTCCCCGCTGGTATCATTGCCGCCGCGCTTTTCTTCACCATCGCCGTTTCTTCGCAGTCGGTGCCGAGTGCGGGTCAGGTGGCGGGGGGGGCGAGTACATCGGGTGTTGATGCGAATCTGCTCCAGAGCTTGTTCAGGTGTCACGAACATATTGCGGAGAATTTTGAGGGAAAGTCTGTCGGAATCAAGGTGGGGAGAGTAGTTGCTGTTTCAAGGGATTTTCAGGATAGGCCAGCTAGCTTAGCAAAGAATCTTGAGTGTTTTCGTGTCTCATCTCGTGATGCGAAAGGTGCGTATCGGGCTGACAAGAATACAAATATAAAAAGTCGTCTGACATTGTCGAATAATGAAGCAGGGGCCATGATAAGCAAAGAGAGCATGGATCTATGTGGCACCCAGTACCACCTTTCCGAAGAGCAAGCGCAACAAGGATATGGAGCGGTGTGGTTTTTGTGGCTCAAGCCAAATGTCGCCGTGTTATCAGATTCAACCGCCGAGGAGTGTAGGTGTACCGATGGATCGGAGAATGGTGTGTACAAAGGCAATGGTTTTAAAGAAGAATTCAGGGAGATTAATACTGTGTGTGCGACGTGTATCAAACAAGTCCAGGCTTTGGTGGATGCGCAGTGCAAGAAGGCGGGATTCGCCCCGATACCACAAGCTGCCAGAACAGCGAAGCCAGTTTCTCCAAGTGCCATAGGGCAAACTCTAAACGATATCCAGAACAACGGGGATGTGTTGAGTGTTGGGGATCGTGGTAAAAATGTATCTAATTTGCAAGATTTTCTGACAGCTAATGGATATAATACCGGCAAATCAGATGGTGTATTTGGTCCAAAAACTGAAGCAGCGGTAAGGCAATATCAACAAGCACATAATTTAACAGTAGATGGGATTGTGGGATTGCAAACAGTTCAATCAATGCAAAACGGATCTGGTCTGAGAGATTTAACACAAAGATATTTTGTTGGAGATGTTGTGAACATTGGCGATTCTGTGAGTGTTCCAAAACAGCAACCGAACACGTATTCTTATAAACCATTATCAGGAACAACAGGTAGTTTGACTGAGGGTACTTTTACCTATATTGATGGAACTGTCCCTGCTTCATTGCCAAGGTGTACATTTTTGCAATCTTTTCGGTTCAGTGTAAGCAGAATAAACCATCTTTGCACAGTACAATAATGTGTAGATGGGCACAGTTACCCTATTTGACTTTACCTATCACTCGGTATTGCTGGCGGCGCGATATACTAGACGCATGGCACGAAGACGACAGATGATGATGTACGGTGTGTTTATGTGGGCGATGTTGACTGTATTGGCACATGCGCAAGCGATTGACGGGGGCGACGTGTCTTTGACAGTATCGCCGAAATATCCGCGGCCCGGTGATAGTGTTCATATCACGGTTGATAGTGTTACTGATGGCGCTGGAAGTGGAACGGTGACATGGGTTGTCAATGGAAAAAAAAGCGCAAACACCTCGCGCGCAATCGACGTAACCGCAGGTCCCCTTGGATCGGAGACAGCAGTCGATGCAGTAGTCGATGGAGTGGGGCGAGCGAGCACGGTGATTCGCCCCACCGAACTCGATTTATTGTGGGAATCAGACTCGTACGTACCGCAAGCTTTCCGCGGCCGTGCGCTTCCTTCTGCTGGTTCAATGCTTCATCTCGAAGCAATCCCGCGTTTCAAGCGTCCTGATGGTCATCTCGTGCCGCTACAAGACATTATATTTACGTGGCGCAAAGGGGTGTCGGTGCTTCAGTCGGTATCTGGTGTGGGAAAATCATCAGCGATTATTCCAAGTCCCGTGTTGTTTGGATCGGACACTATTTCGGTGGAGGCGCACACGACAGATGGGACGCTTGCCACAGAATCATCGGTGCGTATTGCATCGAAAGAGCCATATATTGTTTTATATCAGGACGATCCGTTGCTCGGCGTTACCTATTATCGTGCCATTGGCGCGCAAGAAGATGCACATGATGTGGAAATGTCGCTTGTGGCGGTCCCGTATTATCTTGCATCTGATCCCAGAGACGCATCGCTTCAGTACGATTGGACGCTCAATGGTGCGCAGGTGCCTTTCAATCGCTCACAGCCAAATCGTCTGACTATTGGCGCGGAGGGAGCAAAGACTCACGAAGCTCAAGTGCGTGTATCTCTCACGTCTTCCGCCAACATGTTTCTCAATTCATCGGGCGCGGGAACTATTTTATTTTCGAACGTAGCACGATAATACTCAGCGTATGGAATCTCTCATCAAATACTCAAAAATATTTCTCATCAGCATGACGGTGTTGAGTGTGGTGGCGCTTGCCGGGTGGTATATATTCTTGCAATCAAAAATTCGTGGGATTCAGAATGACCACACGGGGAGTGCGCTTGGCGGCGATGTGTCATTTGGACCTACTCAAAGAACGAAAGAACTCGTCTCATCGTCGAGTGGTGCCCAGTCTGTGCGCGATGTGTCGCCGCACGTTGTTGCGTCTTCGACGCTCCCGCGCGCGTGGCATATTGCGGCGGAGCCAGTCGCAGGGGATGGTTTTGTCGCCATGGGTACATCTTCAACACGGGTGAGATTTGTGGAACGGGCAACGGGCAACGTGTTTGATGCGTTTTTAGATACGAACACGGTCGTCCGTGTTACCAACACCCTCGTCCCATCGGTATACGATGCGATTATCAGCTCTGATGGACGAGTAATTGAACGCAACGCTGATGGCGCGAGTATGGGCACGGTTCAGATCACGAGCGCTGAAATAGCTCCCCTCATCGTCAAACCGCTTGCCAAAACTGTACAGTCTGTCGCGTTTAGTGCTTCTGGAAAAGAAATTGTCGCGCTCTTGCCGTCACAAGGCAAACTAGTGGGCGTGCGTTCTGGGGTCGACGGATCGAAGCCTATGCAGATATTTTCATCAAATATTGTAGGGTGGAACGTACGGTGGCTTGCCGACGGGCGTATCATCGTCGCACAAAATCCTGCTGATGGTGTTGCGGGATACGCGTATGAGGTACAAAAAAACAATGTTCTTGTTCCGCTTGCGCGAGGTAATGGTCTTGCGGTATTGCCGCGCGCCTCTTCCACGTCAATGGTGTACAGCACCTTTGATGAGCAGCCAACCCTGTTTGTTCGCGTGAATGGTACGACGACACCCGTCTCGCTCAAGACAATAGCTGATAAATGTGTATGGTCGCCGACGGATCAATTTGTCGTATTTTGTGCAGCACCACCTATTATGAATCATGGTTTTCTCGATATGTGGTATCGTGGTGAGGTGCATCTTGCTGATCAGTGGTGGAAGATTGACGTTCGTACGGGAGTCGTGGAAACTTTGTTTGTGCCCGATACGCCCGTGGATGTGCAAGACCCTTCTATTGACGTGCGCGGAAAGTATCTTATCTTCAAGAATGCAATCGATCAATCTCTGTGGTCGCTGCGCATTGACGCATAACACAATGAAAAAGACACTCAATTACTTTGTGATCTTCTGTATGACAGGTGTCGCCTCATTCTTGTGTGGCATACCATACGGCGTGTACGGTGATTCATGTGAAAATCAGAGGACCGATGGATTTGTGTCGCTGGTATGTTATTCAGGAACCAAGCTTGATGCGCTATACAACCAAGGCGCTATGGGCGATTTGAGCGGGTTTGTAAACAGATTCTTCTTCGCCTCGATCTCGATTGGTGGCATGTTGGCGGTCATTCGTCTTGTGTGGGCAGGATATGAATATATGGCAAGTGATTTGTGGACAGACAAAGAAAAAGCAAAGCAAATAATCAAAGACACGATGCTCGGCATCGTCCTTCTTATTGCGGTATGGATTATTCTCAATCAAATCAATCCGCACATACTCGATCTGCAGACGTACTTGCCTGCGCGCACGTGAATGCCGTAACGGTTTTGGTTATGCGTGCTCGCGATATCGGATGACGACTCGTCGGTCGCGACCTTCTCCTTGGGATTCTGTCTTTACGTGTGGGGCATCGGCAAGTGTGGTGTGCACGATGAGACGCTCGTAGGAACTCATGGGTGTCAGCTCGACGTCGTATTGGAACGAGCGAGCGCGCTCTGCCATCATGATTGCTTTTGCTTGCAAATCTTTGATTTGTTTGGTGCGATACCCGTCAACGTCTACGAGTGGATGATGCGTGTCGTGAGGTGCATGTTCGGAAGAAACGGTGCGTTTCTCGACAATCTTGCGCACGAGATGATCGAGAGCGTGCAGCGCGTCACCGTGTGAGCCGATAATAGCGGGCGCATCTTCGGTCTCGATAGTGAGTATCGTTTGTCCCGCGAGCTCTGTTATAAGGATGTCGGAATGAAGCAATCCGGCAGATTCGAGCAATTCTTTTAGGATAGATTTAGATTCCATCCTGTCTATGTACCATATGTAGAGCTATTTTCAAAATCACATCAGCACGTTGAGGGTGGTTTTATACGAGCACGCTATCCACAATGCCGTATGTAACTGCCTCTTCGGCAGTCATGAAAAAGTCGCGATCAACGTCTTGTTCTATCTTGTCGAGTTTCTGGGATGTGTTTTTTGCAAGGATTTTGTTGAGACGGGCGCGTGTGGCGATGATGTGCTTGGCGGTTATTTCGATATCGGTCGCCTGTCCTTCCGCGCCGCCCGATGGTTGGTGGATCATCACTTCGGCATTGGGCAACACAAATCGCTTACCTTTTTCGCCCGCAGAAAGCAACACGGCACCCATAGAAGCGGCAATGCCAACGCATACCGTAGAAACTGCGGGCTGGATGTGATTCATAGTGTCGAGAATGGCAAGTCCTGCCGAGACGTGTCCGCCCGGGGAATTTATGTAGAACGAAATATCTTTCTTAGGGTCTTCGCTGGCGAGGAATAAGAGCTGTGCAACGACGAGGTTGGCGACGTCGCTGTCGATGGGGCCGCCGAGAAAGACAATGCGCTCCTTGAGCAAACGCGAATAAATATCGTACGCCCGTTCGCCCATAGACGTCTTCTCGACGACCATCGGCACGAGCATTTGTGCTGTGGTGTTCATATACGGGGAGTGTAGCATTGGTGTATTGGCATGGCAAAATTTGTCGAGTGTCGTACGATGATACGATGGTAGAAGTAAAAATAAGTGGAGGATGGAGAGAGAGACTGGCGGCAGAGTTCGAACAGTCGTACTTTCAATCACTTGCGAGTTTCGTGCGTGAGGAATACAAGAGTGCGCGAGTGTTTCCGCCGCCCAAGCAGGTGTTCCGTGCATTTGATGAGTGTCCGTTTGATGAGGTGAAAGTGGTGATTCTCGGGCAAGATCCGTATCATGGAGAAGGACAGGCGAACGGGCTGTGTTTTGCGGTGCGTTCGGGTGTAGCGACGCCACCATCGCTTCAAAATATATTCAAGGAACTAGCATCCGACCTCGGGCATCCGGTGAGTCGCGATACCGATCTGTCGCGCTGGGCGAAGCAGGGTGTGCTGCTTCTGAATGCGACGCTCACGGTGCGAGCCGGCGTAGCCTGCTCGCACCAAGGCAAAGGCTGGGAACAATTCACCGACGCGGCGATACAAAAACTTGCCGAAGAGCGCGAACATATCGTCTTCATCCTCTGGGGCAACTACGCGAGGCACAAAGGCGCGCACATCGACCGCGCGCGCCATCTCGTCATCGAATCGCCGCATCCGTCGCCCTTTTCCGCCCACTCCGGTTTCTTCGGATCCAAACCGTTCTCCAGAGCAAATACCGACCTCGGCAAACACGGGAAAGCGCCCATAGAGTGGTAGCTTTTGCACATTCAAGTATCGGATCAAAAACCGCAGGTTAAACCTGCGGACGACCTGCGGACGAAAGCGGGATTCATCGTCGCGCGGCGACAGGGGAGTCATGTTTGTCTCGTGCATGCACCCGTGCTATATTTGTGCTGATGAAAAAAAAATATAGACACATACTTTTTTTCAGCGCGCTAACTTTCTTTTTTATCTTTGTTTTCTTGCCAGTGTATACAATCGCACACCTTGTCTTATATCGGGTAATAGGGGAGGAAGTTTATTATCTTGGTTTAGTCATATTGGCGCTCTGCGGACCATTCCTCGTCGCACGCTCTATATCTCCTGATACTTCCCGTCCGGTATCGGATGCACTTGTTTATTCAGTTGGGGGATTGGTTTCAGTTTTCTTAACTCTATTGGTGCTGGTATTGTCTTCATGTTTATTCCTCCTCCTCGCAGATGTAGATGTACGTCTTGGCAGCGGCACTAGACTTCCATTTCCTCTCATTGCAGCAATGGCTGCTGCCGGTGAAGTAGTATTTGTTTTTAGAAACATGGCCGCTTGCTTGCTGATAGCGCTTTTTGCGGGTCTTTCGATACTAGTATCGAGAGTGATACGTGGCGCGCAGTATCCGATACGACGCACACAATACGCGTCCGTCCTGACCGCACTCATGATCGTAGTGATCGTGGGGCCTTTCGCACCTGTAATGGGGGGACGAGATCTCATATTTGCCATTGCTACGAAGATACATCTGCCATCACTATGCTATCTTTCGGGTGGAGATACGGAGGGCGTGGTGGTTCAGGAAGGGCGCAGGCAGTTGACCCAGTGTCTTGATCAGGCGGATCCGCAGTATGAACAAAATCTAAAAGACTGTACGCTGCGAGACAATCAATATAATCTCAATTGTAAGGATTCAAAATCACAGGCTGCTGCACAATCGGGGCAGTCAAATTGTGAAGCGCTTTATCCTGGCGTGACGGGTCTCGAAGTTATCCCATCGGCGACGATAATAATGAAAGATGGGTGGGATCAAGTACAGGATGTACCTCAAAACAACCCTGCGGTATCGATTATTGATGCTGATAACATGGATAACGAGGATATGGAGGTGAATATGAAGAATGCACAGAGGTACTATATAAGATGTGTCTCTCGCAATCGAACATTTAAAGCAACTCAGAATAATGATCCAACACTCTGTATATTTAAAGAAAATAATCTTGCAAACGCTACCTGGTCCGATTGGCAAGCTGGTGAGCATTACTGCTTAGCCCATTTTGTCGGTTCCATCCAGTGGCAAGTAAGTTGTCGAGAGCGGGCACGCGTGGAGAGCAATCCATCGAATACTATGCGTCGTAACTGCTGTCTTCCGAGATCTGGTGACTTGAAGATCTGGAATAATCAGACTGTCGACTTATCTCAATTTGACTCGAATTGTGTCCCGATCTACTGACACTCCTTTCGTCATCGAATCGCCGCACCCGTCGCCCTTTTCCGCCCACTCCGGTTTCTTCGGATCCAAACCCTTTTCAAAGGCGAATGCGTACCTGAAAGAGCACGGGCAGAAGGAGATTGAGTGGTAGTAAGTTGAACAAAATCCGCAGGTTAAACCTGCGGGAAAAGGATTCGTAGTTTTGACCCATGTGCCGTTATGCGATATTGTTGCTGGAGAAATCTCCAGCTGTGGAGGTTGGGCATTTTGTGATTTGGAGGAGATGGATATGCGCCTCACTGAAGAACGGTCTCGTCTTGTACGAGACGTTGCCGAGCAAGCTCTGGTTAAATTGGTCGCAGGAAACGAGACAGAACAAGGTAAGGGTGGTTGTTTGCAGGTATTCCATGTGACCCCAGTGCCATGCAATCGAGGTTCGATCACTACCCCAGAGCCCTTGTTCGCATGTTGTTTTGATGGAGTAAACCGGGGCAAAATGGAAAAATATATCCGATTTGCGACGGAAAAAGCTCTGCGCCTATATGGAGGGTTTTTCAATGAGCAACATCGAGCATCCTGTCAATCGCGGGATCGGGCGACTGAAAAATATGCCGGTGCAATTACCGTGTGCGCGCGTCATGGTGAGGGTCGAATATCCGAGTGGATCATTCTGTCGTTCTCGGGGTTGTCTGAATTGATGGATCACGAGTTGGTCATCCGAATCGCGGAAGGGCTGCGTGAACACGGATGGGATATTGAAGACGACCTCGATGTGTTGAGGAAACTAGCTCCTCTCTCTGATTGAGAGATTGGAGGCGACCTGGAACGAAAGTTCCAGGTCGTAGTTTTATGATAGATAGTAAAACATGGAGAGTTTTCAGCTTCCGCAGGTTAAACCTGCGGACGGCGTTCCCGATAATACTCTTGCGCGTCACTGAGCATTTGTGAGAGTGTGGGGAGTTGCTCGTAATACATTTCAAAGGAGCCGTTCACGATTTTTTTATGCGGGCGTTCGATGCTAACACTCTGAAACTCTTGCAAACTTGAGTAGGGGTACGCGAGCAATTTTTTCTCCACGGAATCAATATCGCCGATGCCGTTCTTCCAGTCGGGATAGAACAATTCCACGGGGTTGAGGAGTATGTAGGGAATGACTTGTTTCAGATACCGATCTTCGTTTACGTGTTTCGATTTGAACGTGCCGGAAAAAAGCGCCCCAGTGCGCTCGTTCTTGTTATTGAAATACATCGTATACCCGGTGAAGGTCTTTTGCATGAAAAGCGCAATACCGCCGTCTCTGATTTCCCGCAACAGAAAATGAACATGGGTTGGCATGAGCGAGTACGCTCCAATTTCAACAATCGGATGACCTCGATCGAGCGATTCATCCTCCAAAACCCTCTTAAGTCGCGTGTCGCGCATATCGGATACGCGAATATTTCGCGTTCCATTGGCGACGTAAAGATGCACCAGAAAACGATCATAATCTTCCTGCGATTCAAATACTTTTCGCTTGTCGACCCCGCGAGTGTAGCAGTGGTACCATTCGCCAATCGCCATGGGTGGTCGGGTAGACATGCTATCCATTCTAACACCAATTCCGCAGGTTAAACCTGCGGACGATTTTTTGGGACGACATTATCTAAACTTGCTGCAGATTGGAGTATTGTTGCTTCAGATATTCAAATGTCCGATGTTGCGCTGCCTCCAGCCGACATGAGTGCATATCGTTACGAAAGTACAGGACAGCACTACAAGCTTTGCTCTCCCTACGCGCGCACGTGCATAACCGACGTGCACTAGCTTTTTAGGATCCGTCTGGCGAGAAGCTTGCGTGAAATATGGATTGATAGTATGCTCCGCGTACCCTCATGGGGATTTTTCATTGTCAATCATGTCAACTATCAATCAACTTGCTCGCAAAGGTCGCACACAGAAGACGTGGCGCACCAAGACCATCGCGCTTTCGCGCGGTTTCAATACGCTCAAAAACCGTCCGTCGTTCTATCCTGCGCCTTTCAAGCGCGGTGTGTGTACGCGCGTTACCACCAAGACGCCCCGCAAGCCAAACTCCGCCATTCGTAAAATCGCCCGCGTGCGTCTCACCAACGGTATGGAAATCACGGCGTACATTCCGGGAGAGGGGCACAACTTGCAGGAGCACTCCGTCGTTTTAGTGCGCGGTGGCCGCGTAAAAGACATCGGCTTGCGCTATACAATCGTCCGTGGCAAGCTCGATACTGCCGGTATAGAGAAACGTCGTCGTGGTCGTTCGCTCTATGGAGCGAAGAAACCGAAGGCGGCGAAATAATGTAAAACAATCTAAAATCCTATGCGTCGCCCCGTAAAAAATCGTAATATGCCTTCGCCAGATGCTGTGTATGGCTCGGTGAAGGTGTCCAAGCTCATCAACTACGTGATGGAACGTGGCAAGAAAGATACCGCCACAAAAATTGTATACAAGGTGATGGATGAGCTAAAAAAAGAAGGTGATCCGCTCGTGATTCTCGAAGAAGCGCTTGATAAGGCGTCGCCAACCGTCGAGGTTCGTTCGCGTCGCGTGGGTGGTGCAAATTACCAAGTTCCTCGCGAAGTACGTCCGGAGCGTCGTTTGGCGCTTGGTTTGCGTTGGATCGTTGATGCTGCAGAAGGCACCAAGGGCAAACCGATGCACGAATCACTCCTCGCCGAAATCAAAGCCGCTCACAAGGGTGAAGGCGCCGCTGTCACCAAGAAAGAAACGACTCATAGGATGGCAGAAGCCAACAAAGCGTTTGCCCACTTCGCGTGGTAATGTTTTGAATGATATAAAAAAGAAGCGGGCGCCGAAGGCGCCCGCTTCTTTTTTGCGCTACACTGCTCGCATGCAGAAACGAGTCCATCACGACGATCTTGCTTCCGAAGCAGAAGCATTGCTCGCGCGACTTGCGCGCGGGGAGCGGGCGACGGTGGTCGCGCTCTCGGGCGATTTGGGTGCGGGGAAGACCACCTTCACGCAGCATGTGGCGCGAGCGCTCGGGGTGGAAGAGGTGGTCGTGAGTCCCACGTTTGTCATACAAAAAGTCTATGCCCTGCCGCGCGAGATTCCGCGCCTGCGGGACTCGCTTCGCTCGAACAATGTCCTCGGCGCGGAATCTCGCGCGGCAGGGCAATCTTTTGATCGTCTCGTGCACGTCGACGCGTATCGCCTCGAAGGCGCGCATGAATTGAAAAAGCTCGGTTGGGCAGAATTACTCGCCGATCCGGGCAATCTCATTCTCATCGAATGGCCGGAGAGGGTGAGTGAAGCATTGCCGCCTGGTACACTGTACGTGACACTCGACACGCTCGATGAGTTTGTGCGATCGTTCTCGTATGAAATCAACTAACAAACGCACTGACACCAAACGCCTCGTCATCCTCGACTCGCACGCGATTCTGCATCGCGCGTACCATGCGGTGCCGGATTTTTCTACATCTAAAGGCGAGCCGACGGGTGCGCTCTACGGACTCGTCTCCATGCTCCTGAAAATCATCGACGATCTCAAGCCCGACTATGTGGTGGCGTGTCGCGATCTGCCGGGGAAGACGATGCGGCACGAGGTGTTTGAAGACTACAAAGGTACGCGCGCGAAAGCCGAGCCAGAGCTCATCGCGCAGCTTCAGAAAGCGCCCGAGATCTTCACGGCGTTTGGCATTCCTGTGTACTCCGCACCGGGGTTTGAGGCAGACGACTGCATCGGGACGATCGTGCATGCGCTCAAAGATCGCGCCGACATTGAATCAGTCATTGCGACGGGCGATCTCGATGCACTGCAATTGGTGTCGGATCGTGCGCGAGTGTACACGCTTCGCAAAGGTTTGGCGGATACGATTCTTTATGATGCTGATCGTGTGCGCGAACGATACGGTTTTGGACCGGAGCATGTAGTGGATTACAAGGCGCTTCGCGGCGATCCTTCCGACAATATCCCCGGCATCAAGGGCGTAGGTGAGAAGACCGCCGAAGAGCTCATTGGGATATTCGGATCGATCGAAGATATGTACCGCGCGATCAACGCCGATCCAAAGGCGCTCGAAGAGTCGGGTGTGAAAGGAAAGATGGCGGATAAAATCCGCGAAGGCGAGGAGGCAGCGAAACTTTCCAAACATCTCGCTACCATACGCACCGATGCGCCAATTTCATTCTCACTGCCCGATCATTCGTGGCGTATGAGTGAGCATGTCGACACGATCATCGCTTTGTGCGAAGAGCTGGAATTCGGTTCGCTCAAGAGCCGCGTGTTCGCCGCCGTGGAACGCTCATCCGGCGTGCCGCAGGAGCCGCAGTCAGTAATGAGGGAGGAGATTGATGCGCGCGAGCAGAAGGAAACGGCGATCGCGCTTTGGCTTTTGCATTCCGATACGACCAGTCCGGTGCTCGACGATATTTTGCGCGATGGGCATGCGAACGATTTTGCCACGGCGCGCAAGAATCTCTTTGCGGAACTACACAAGACAGGGCGACTCGCGGCAGTGTACGAGGACATCGAGAAACCTCTTATTTCGGTAGTGGAGCGGATGAACGCAACCGGCGTAGCGATCGACACTGCCTATCTTGCGACGCTCGCAAAAGAGTATGGTAAAGAGCTTGGTAATGCGGTTGGGAAGATCGTCGCGCATGCAGGGCATGATTTCAACATCAATTCTCCCAAGCAGCTCGGTGTTGTGCTGTACGACGAGCTCAAAATCGTGCCGGAAAAACAAAAGAAAACGGCAACCGGCGCGCGTACCACGCGCGAAGAAGAATTAGCCAAGATAAGCGATCAGCATCCGATCATCGCCGATGTGCTCGCGTATCGCGAGCTGCAGAAACTGCTCTCCACCTACATCGAAAAAATCCCCGGGCTCGTGGCAAGCGATGGCAGGTTGCACGCGGAATTTTTGCAGGCGGGGACGACGACAGGGCGCATGGCGAGCCAGAATCCAAATCTTCAGAACATTCCCGTGAAAACCGAGCACGGCAAAAAAATCCGCCGCGCGTTTGTCGCGCCCGAGGGCAAGCTGTTCGCGGCGATTGATTACTCGCAAATCGAGCTTCGCATCGCGGCGGGGCTTTCGGGCGACGAGACGCTGATTCACACGTTCAAGGAGGGTGGCGACGTGCACACGGCGGTCGCATCTGGCGTGTTTGGTGTGCCACACGAGAAGGTTGACTACGAAATGCGCCGTCGTGCCAAGGTGATCAACTTCGGTATCCTCTACGGCATGGGTGTCAACGCGCTCCGCGCGAATTTGGGAGCGGAAGTGACCCGCGCGGAGGCGGCGGATTTTCTTGCGCAGTATTTTGAGCGGTTTTCTGGTGTGAAGAAATACATCGAGAAGACGAAACAAGACGCGGCGCGCCTCGGCTACACCGAGACACTTTTCGGTCGTCGTCGCTATTTTCCTGCGCTCACATCTGCGTTGCCCACCATGCGTGCGCAAGCCGAACGTATGGCGACCAACGCGCCGATCCAAGGCACGCAAGCCGACATCATCAAGCTTGCGATGGTAGCGACCGATGCGTTGATAGAAAAAAATGACTGGCGCGACAAAGCGAAACTCCTTCTCCAAGTGCACGACGAACTCGTCTACGAAGTCGCGGAGAATGAAGCCGAACCAATCGCACGCGAGCTGCGCGGCATCATGGAATCCGTCGTCGCACCCGCCCTGCTCGGCGGCGTGCCCATCGTCGCCGAGATTGCAGTGGGGAAAAATTGGGGGGAGATGACAAGATTCTGAAAATCCTAGAGGTGTCGCCTCTAGGATGGATGCGGGGAAGATTGCAAGATGATTGCATACGTGGCATAGTGTATTTAGTTTCAATGGGTAACTGTGGAGGGCTTGATGAGCGGACTTGTGTCATTTGTCGTCGCGGAAGTGATCCTCGGGTCACTCGGTGGAGTATTTGTTCTTCCGCAAAGCGGAATTACATGGTTTTTGTATTGGTGGATGTTTGGCAGTGTCGCGTCAGCGGCGGTCATCTATCTAGAAATGAAATCCATGGAAACATGGATAGGCGGGTGTGAATGTGAAATTTTCCTCCGGTTTATGATTTTCATGACATGCGCTCTTATGGCGGGCACAGTCATGACCATCACAGGAGTGGTGATGGTATGTAGAGTGGGGTCGTGGGTTTCGTGGCTGTGGATTGGCACGGGAATCGTGTCTTTCTACAGCATACCAGCGATGGTAAGAGCGCGAGTTTGATCGAAGTAGCTAGTAATAAATTTGATTTTCAAAAAGAAATCTGATATCTTCTCGCTGGCTGTCTTACCTCGCGAAACTCAACCGCCTCCTCGGAGGCGGTTTTCTTTTTTCGTGCGGGAATGTGATGCGGTATGATGGAGGTATGTTGTATGTCTACACAGGCACCGATCGGGAGAAGTCGCGCGCGGCGATGAATGCGGCGGTGGAAAAAAGCGGACTGAAAATTGTGCGCATTACCGATGCACATTCTCTCGATGATGTGCGCGCTGGATTGCAAGGCGCGGGAATGTTTGGCGAGCAATGGGCGGTGGTCTTGGACGGCGTACTGTGCAACGACGACTTATCAAGGACCGTCCTTGGCATGATGCCCGTGATGAAATCGTCGCCCGATGAATTCTTCATTCTCGAAGAAAAGATGGATGCGGTGACGAAAAAAACGGTGGGGAAGTATGCGGAGAAGATAGAAGTGTTTGATCTGCCGGGTGGAAAGAAAAAAGACAGTGGCATTTTTGTTTTGGCGGATGCGCTCAAGCGTGGCGACAAAAAGACGCTCTGGGTGGAATACCAGCGCGCACTTGCTCGCGGCGACGTGCCAGAGGCGATTCACGGGGTGCTCTTTTGGGGTGCGAAAGACATGTTCCTCAAGTCGCGACCCACGGAGCGGGGTCGCGCCTCCCGCCTCATTGCCTCCCTCGCCGAGCTGCCGCATGAAGCACGACGTCGCGGATGCGATCTTGAATACGCGCTGGAACGGTATGTTTTGGGTATCAACAAAGCCTAATGTTTGTACGTTGCGGAAAGCCCTGTGTCTTGTAGCATGAAGATATGTGGATGCGTATATGCGTGTTGTTTTTTTTGATGATGATTTTTCCTCCTACTGTAGGGGCTGCGGACACAAGTCCTTTCATCAGTAGTGTAGACATCAAACAATATACATATGTACCAGGAGTAAGTAATGCAGCCCAAGCACCTGCTGCTGCGGCGGGAGATGCCGCAAGTAGTGCTGCGGCGAGCCAAGCTATTGATACAGCAGCCCAACAGGCGGCAAATGTGGAGTGTGCCGTTGTAAATATAAAGTGTCCATGTGGATTTATTGAAGGAAACGGTGGATGTGTGTCATCGCCGGCAGGACCAAAAGCAAACATGCACCTGTGTCCGTGTGGTCAAACGATGCCGGGAGGCAAAGTGTGGGGAGAATGCGTGGCGCCACTCACGTGTCATGCTGTTGGATTTAGTTTTCTCGATTCTCTCGGTTTGGGCGGTTCTAGTGGCACCATCGGACAAATCATTGGTTCTGTCGCCGCGTCGCAACTCATGTCGTTGTTCAGCGGAAGTGGGTCGAAAGGAAGTAACGATACGAGCGGATATGGATCAAATCCCTACGCCGACATTCAATCGGGATGCTCGTCGTACTATGCCGTGTCGGTGCCATCGGCAGACCCGTGCGCTTACTATGTCCCTGGAGGCACGGGAGGCGTGTCGTCCGATTTGTTGGGAGGTCTGGACACGACGACTGTGTCGAGCGATCTTGTCGACGCAAGCTCTGGCGCGAGTGACTATCTTTCACAATATACAGACACGGGATCCGACGCGAGCTCGGTGAGCGATAGTTTGTTGGGGCTTCCGGCAGAAGATGCGACAACCACCAATGGTCAGCCGGCAGTGCGAGTGTCCGCGGGCGCCATCGGCACCACATCGGTGGTTTCCAAGCTCACGGGTTCGATTGTATATACGAAACTAGGCGGTACTATTGTTGCCAATTCGCGCGATCTTGATGCAAATACCGAAGTGGCTGGATTTTATGGCGGCGATACATTGAGCGATACTCCCAAAGGATTTATTGGCAGTTTGTGTCAGTGGCGACCGTGGGCAAACTCCATTATTTCTTTCGTCATTCCTCCTTCATTTTTTGACGGACTGTGTTCATGGGGCGGCTACCGCGTGGGGGATTCCTCTGCGACGACCACTCCATCTATCGCGCGCAAGAGAATCGTCGCGAAGCCAACTGCCACCACGACTCCTACAGGGCTGCATCCAGAGATTGTCATATGGGCTTCGCCTACCCACGTCGCGCTCTCGGGACGTACCTCAATATTTTGGAATTCAAAAGATACGGCATCATGCGTGGTGACATCGTCGGACGGGAGTTTTCACGAAACGACACTTTCGGGTGGCGCATCGACTGTTCCTATCACCGATGCTACTACATTTACCGCAACATGCACGACGCTCGACGGGACGACGATTACCGATAGTACGGAGGTTGATTTGGCGATTTGAGTATGACGCATCGATTCATCGCACTGCTTTTGCTTGTGGGGATGCCCATGATTACATGCGCACAGTATAATCCTACATTAGTGGGTGGTGGCAATTTCGTGACTGGTGGTGATGCGGCAATGACTAGCGTTAGTTCTGGTGCAGCGGGAGGGGCGGCGAGTACGGTGGCAGATGCGCAGTGCGTGTGTCAAATGGATCCAGAAATACAAACTCCGCCGTTTTGCCCAGAGCTTCCATGTTACGATCCGCTCGGAGTGATTGGCATTTGCGCGTTTCCACAATTTTGTCTCGGTCTTTCGTATGTGGTCGGCGCAGGTGTGCTGGCTATGGGTTTGAGCGGCGGCGGTCTTTCTGGATCGAGCGCCAACGATGCCAACAACGCGGTGGTACAGGCGTTTGGCGGACCCCAACCTCTTGCCGATAGCGTGGCAAGCACACTTCTTGGAAGCACGGCAAACGTTTCTGGTTCTAGCGCGTTACTCAATAGCTCATCAGCGGCATCTGATGCCAACAGTGCGGTGTCGAGTCTTTTGTCTTCGTTATCGGGAGGATTATCAGGGTCAACCGCCTCACGTGTTGCGGTTTCTTCTACGACGGTATCGACTGTCGCGACGTCTGTCGTTACCGCCGCCGCGCCCGCGACGGTATCCTCGGTGCTCTCGACGTCGATGCTCAATTACAGTATGCCGTCTGATTATGGGGCATCATCTCAAACAAGTCCGTTGTCAGGAGCCACAAGCGTGTCATCAGCAGGAACTGCTCAATCGGGTGTAATCGTATCAACGGGTAGTGTTCCAAATCAGCCGCAATCTGTCATCGGCATTGCTACGGCAAGTCTTGCTCTGGTGAGTAAACTCATCGAGTCGGTGAAATCAAGTTTGGCTTCGGCAAAAGATTTACTTGTTGCCGTTGGTGGATTGATCAACAAAAAATAAACTAGAAATAGTTCCGGGCTTCGATTCCAACACGCAGGGTGCGCAGGCACCCTGCTCGGGCGGACAATCATCCGCTTCGCTCCTGATTGTCCGCCCGGTTGGAATCGAACCAACGACCGTCTCCTTAAAAGGGAGCTGCTCTACCGACTGAGCTACGGGCGGATAGGGAAGAATATACCACTTGTCGGGCGGGTTTGCATTTTTCGCGGAGCAAGGTGTGAAGAATTGCGTTGTTGAAATTGGGGGGGGTGCTATCCTGTGTCACAGGTCGCTCTCGTGATTTTTATGAGTTTATATAAAAATGAATAACGTATGAATCCAGACGAAAATGTACACGTGTTTGTCAGAAAGCTTCTCGCCGAGCAGGGTATCGATCAGCTCGAAATGGATGTCGATGTAAAAGCGCAGCTCGAGTCTGATCTTGCTGTGCGCGTGCATGATCGGATCAATGCGATGATTGTTGCCGAGATGCCAGCCGACAAGCATGAAGAATTTGAGACGCTGCTCGATAGTGGCAAAGAAGAAGACGTGCAAGCTTTTTGCAAAACCACAATTCCCGATCTCGAAGAGCGGATCGCTCAAGAGCTGCTTGTCTTTAGAAACGCGTACTTGGGAATCGCTTGAGGTATGGAAAGACCTTCGTATAACAAACGTGAGGGGGTGAAGAAAAAAATCGTCATCGCCGACGTATCGCACGCGCTCGAGAGTGCCGCACGCGATGCGGCAGATGCGTCGCTCACCGTCGATTCCAATGAAAAGGCGAGTCTTCTCACGGCAAAGGGATGGAAAGACATGGGGAGGAATATATGGAAGAACAATCTTGCTCGCGAGTACTATCGCCAGAAGGAGATCGTCGCCGCGCGGAAGGAAATCGCCGAGAAAGGAAATATCTATGTCAGAGATGGTGGTACGGAAGAGCAGCACGAGGCGACCATGAAAGCGGTGGTCGAGCAGTTTAGCTCGGATGCCGTCGAGGCGGCTATTCATCAAGAGGCGGGCGAGATGAGAAAGGTTTTGGAGGAGAGCAGACTTCAGAAGCAGATTTACAATGCGCTCTATGATTTCGCGACGCGGCCGATTGATGCGACTGATCCTGGTCAGGAAGATGTCATAAAGAATCATTTGCGTGAGAATGTAAAGATCGCTGTCCAGCAGCTTGGCGACAAGAATGTGTTGGATCAGGGAACGATGTTTGCCGACAATATCGTCGAGGTCGCCACTCACATTCGCGCAAATATAGCTCACTACGAAGGAGTCGAGGACATCAAGAAGGACTACGAAATCGTGATCGGGCGTGCTCGATTGGGAGCGCGTACAGAAGCGGGATTCAATACCGCCGATAGGATACTCGAGAAAATGCAGAGCACCCGATTTGGAGCGGCGATTGCAAGTCCGCTTGCCGTGGGTGCTGCAGCGGCGGTGGCGACCATTGCGAGCAAGGCGGCATTCAGCAGGGCGATGGCGTGGGCGACATTTGGCGCCGCCGGCGCGGGAGCGGGTGCGTTGGCGTATGCGCAGGAGTCAAAGCGATTCAAGGAAGAACGTCGCATGCATGCGCGTGAAAAGGCGGTGGGCAAGGATGTGGCGGGTGTTCCCGAGACTATGCGTCCGCGTCGCGCCGACATGGAGCGGTATGCGCACGAGATGATACCCGCGATCGTACTCACGAATACGCTCAATACGGCTGTGGACGAAGGCGATGCTGAGAGCGTATTGGCAACGCTGTGCGAGATCGAAGCGCGTATTCAGCTTTCTGATCGTCAGAAGATAGACCTGATATCGTATTCGGGTGTATCAAGTGTCGCGCAGGAGCGTCTGGCACTCGATATAGCACGTGCGACGGCAAAGGCCCGGCTCAAGGAGTATCCAGGTCTTACGCCTACGAGTATTGATCAACGTATCTTCCATGCGAAGCATTATCTCACCGGCCACGAGAAAGGCATCAATGCAAAAGACAAGCTCTTCGACGCCATGCGCAAGAAGCGCGCGTGGAAGATGGGGGTGATCGGTACCGCGGTTGGTCTCACGGTGGGGACGGCGGCGCAGGAAGCCGTGGCGGCGGTAAGTGCGGATCAGGTCGGGGTGTTTGAGTCGGGCGCGGGCAAGCAGACATTCTTGAAGAGCTTGGGCGCATGGCTTCACGGAGATTCGACAGTCAATGCTGCACCTGTTGTTTCGGTTGAAGCTTCGGTTCAAGCACCGACGACGCGTACCGTCACCATACAGTCGACTCGAGACATATCTCTAAATCCACAACAGTATGCCGTTCAAAGGCACGGTATGATTGATGTGAATCGCAGGTTTGGCTGGCAGGATTGGGGGACGCGTCATCCCGATTTCGACGAGCTTGGTCTGAGTGGCGGGGGCAAGGAAGGGGCAAAGCTGATCACCGGTGCAGACGGCAAGCAATACTACGAGATGAGTATGCGCGGCATGCATCGCGCTGGTTTGGCACGCTTACACCAGTCTCATGCGGATTTCAGACTCCTGCTCACACTCTCGGGTGATACGCAGGGCAGAGCGTTTGATTTCAAGTTTGATGCCAATGGTAGGGCGCGCATTCCGGTAGACAGTGAAGCAGGTAAGCTTCTTTTCAAGGATGTTGGATCGGGTGGTCGGCACATCTTCCAATTCCAAGGAAAAGCCGCGGAGGTTGGGGAATTCAGGAATACACCGCGCGGTCTTGCGGCGCGTATATGGGCGACTGATCGCGGAGCTAATGCGATACGCACTATCACAAGCACAATAACCGAATCGCATCAAGAGACAACCACCGTACCGCTCCCGCCGTCTTTGCCAGTGCCTCCGGCTCCGCAGATTCCCGTTGCGCGCGGGCTCGCGATTGAGACGCCGTGGCTCATTCCGTTTGTGTCGCGTCGCGCGATGGAGCGTGTGCGCGGGGTAAATCCTTCTGTCGAAGCGCAAGATGTGTCTTCGCCACCTCAGGTGGAACAATCGGAAGCGTCTGTCACAGAAGGAAATGAAAATATTGCAGAGAATAATATCCCACGCGTGTCTTCTGTGGAGGCACCTGTCGAAGAATCCGCACCACGGACATCGATGGTCGGTATCGAAGCAAATGACAACCTGAACACAGGGATACCGAAACAAATTGATGAAAAAGTTAGTTCTCGAATACTGAAAAAACTTTCAATCAATGGTAGTGCGTTCAATGGTGTCACGTTGGATTCCGGCGCGATTGCTCGTGCCGGTCTTGGTCCGAAATACGAGGTTACTATTGGTGGTAATAAGAAGATACGATTTTCTTCGTGTTATGAATTGGGTGGCGGTCGCGTAGCCGTGATTGCATATATACCCGAGGAGAGAGATAAATATGTCGCACGGTCATATTATTTGAGTAATTCGCAGAGTATGTGGCGGTACTTGCCGCAATATGTTGCGACGAACGGCGTTATGCGCTGGTTCAGTAAAGGTTATCGAGAAGAAAGTGTAACGTTGCCATCCGATCTGCAAAAAGCACTGTCCGGAATCAGTAAACAAGGAGTACAAAAAGTACTCTCGGATATTAATCCGGAGTTTGTCTTTGCCGGTACTGCGAGGGCAATAGCTCGCGATGAGGAAGAAGCTACGTTCTATGGTCAGGTCACAGATGACAGCGTGAAATTAAAAGATGTCTCAATTTCGCGTGATGGCAAAATAGCACCGGAACAGCTCGTGATACAAGAAAAAGAATCCCCAGTGTTCGCTAAACCGGTCGGTAGCTGGGAAGTAAGCAATGAACTTTATGGAAAAATGTTCATGGAAACTTTCGATTCGAAAGATGGGCGGTTCCGATATACGTTTTGCCGAGATGAATCGGGCAGGGCGTGGATAGGTCACATTGAGATGAAGGTGAATAAAACGAATCGGGTAAATTCTATGGGTCTTCAGAACAAATGGGTTGAAGCCGGAGATCTTGTTACTCCGCGGTATGAGTATAGCGATCAAGCGGGTGAATATGCAGGCACGCCCAATATCAAAAATTCCCAGTATGTCGACATGTACGAAAAGTACATCAGCAAGATACCCGTCATTCAGGAGTATCTAAAGAGCGTCGCTGACAGACAGAAGAATCAGACTGTGCATACAGAAGCGGCGTGATTGCGTCGGCGCGAATCAGAGCGGTAGATCGAAAGCGAGCGCTCCTGCGCCGGTGAGGATGAGGGAGAGGCACATGACGAGTGCGAGGAAAAGAGTGGGGCGGGCGAGGGGGCGACTGGATTGCAACAGCATAGTGCCAAGGACAAAAAGAGCGAGCAGTGCGGCGGGCTGTGTCCATGCGCCGGCGGCAAGAGCGGTGGCGATGATTGTTTCAATGAGTGCCGACGCCAAGAGACTGCGTGTTTTCATGTGTTGCCATGCGCAGTAGACAAAAACCACCGCAAGAGCGACGCGGATGATGAGTGGCGCAAGCGGCGCGAGGAATAGAATATTTGGAAATATCGCAAACATGTCACGATTATACACGGCATGGTACTGTGTCGCCATGCGTGAAATCGCGGTGCTGTTGCATAATGTGCGAAGCGCTCACAATGTGGGATCGGTGCTTCGGAGTGCCGACGGCGCCGGTGCGTCTGCCGTCTATCTTTCGGGCTATACGCCAGTGCCCGTGGATCGCTTCGGTCGTCCGCAAAAGGAGATTGCAAAAACGGCGCTCGGTGCGGAGACATCTATGCGCTGGGAATATGCCACGTCGCCTGTCGTCGTTATTGAACGACTCAAGAAAGAAGGATGGACAATCGTGGGAGTGGAGCAAGACGCGCGATCAATCGACTATCGGAAGTTTGTCGCCGCTGCGCGCACACTGTTTATTTTTGGCAACGAAGTGCGTGGTATCGCTCCCGCACTCCGCGATCGGTGCGACGCACTCATCGAAATTCCCATGCACGGGCAAAAGGAATCACTCAATGTTTCTGTTGCGGCAGGCGTTATTCTCTTCAGTTTTTGTGGTTGATATACGACTCAAGGGAATCAACCTGGTTTTTTATGGACGACACTTCTTCTTGAATCGCGGCGCTGTCGAGGGAAGTGCTCGAATCGGTGGTATCGGGAGAGAGGTGGGCTCCGAGTTGAGTCAGGTCGGGCTGCCACGGCAATACAAAATTCCACTGCAATCCTTTGGCAACGAGAGAGCCAACATCGGGTACGCTTTGTATCGGGTTTGAGAATTTTTTTGCATTGGCAATTATGGCACTGAAGCCTCCTGTGCCGAGCCACAGCAGAAACAGTCCGACGACTATGGTGATAACGATCCACTTCAAAATCTTGAGTATCATGGTGCGTATTATAGCGCGCTCCTTTTCTTGAGGAGTGATTCTATTTCTGATCGTGTAACTTCTGCGTCACTCCATGGAGAGTGAGTGCCGCGTGGTCCCATGATCGACGGGTCGGTTCCTTTGCCTGTTATCAATACCACATCACTGGCGTGAGCGAGTTCGAGCGCGCGGCGAATGGCAAGACGGCGATCCATGATGATCTCTGGTGTTTTGCTTCCCATGCCATGCGAGAGGTCGCCTACGATGACTCTCGGATCCTCATCGTACGGATCTTCATTGGTGAGAATAACGGTATCGCAATGAGTACTCGCGATGTGACCCATGAGCGGTCTTTTCCATGTGTCGCGTCCGCCGCCGCATGAGCCAAGCACGCAAATTTTGCGCATGCTGCCATACGCGGAATAGAGAGCCTCGAGCGAGTCGGGCGTGTGCGCGTAGTCGACGATGACGGTAAAGTTCTGCCCCGCTTCGATGCGTTCTGCTCTGCCCGGTATGATTGTGAGCGCGCGTAGTCCACGCGCGATTGTTGCGGTGGATATGCCAAGAGCGCGCGTGAGTGTTGCTGCGGCGAGCGCGTTGCGAATCGAAAATTCCCCGGGAAACGAAATATGAATGCTTGTGTTATCAAATGTGAACGTCGCCCCTCTTCCATCGGCGCTATAGGGCGAGCCGTCTTTGAGGGTAACGGGAAGTGGTTGCTCGATGGGTAGGGTGAGGTAACGCGTGCTTTCTGGATCGTCTGCATTTGCAACCACTATGCGCGGCCGCTTGGACGATCGAACAAGATTGGATCCGATGCGATATTTTGCATCGGCGTATGCACTGAATGATCCGTGCGATTCAATGTGTTCTGGCGCGAGATTGGTAAATACGAGCGCGTCGAGCTCTATGAATCGATGCCGATATTGTCGCGCACCCTCCGATGTCATTTCCACGATAGCAACCGAACATCCCGCATCGACTGCGTCGGAGAGGAATCTCTGCAGAGCGAAACGCCCCGGCATCGACATGCGTGTTGTGTTGGGTGTAGATGTACGGGCGATTTTGAAACGAATTGAATTTGAGACTGCCGTAACGCGCCCATCGGCTTCAAGAATCGCATTGATCATTTCCGTCACACTCGATTTGCCTTTGGTGCCTGTTACTGCAATTACCATGATCGACGCGGAAGGATGTTCGTAGACGACATCGCCAAGCCACGCAAGCGCATAGTGATATGCCGTTTGAATCATGCGCCCGCACGAGTGAATGATTTTCTTGAACGCGGTGGTGTTGGGTTGCATACCGTGGTTATGCTCTTCCTGCAATACGAAGCGCTTCTCGCAAACGTTCTGTTCCCGTGACGAAAGTGGGGGGGACGGTTCGTAATATATCGCGCGCTTCAGTGCTCGCATAGCCAAGCGCCTTCATAGCTTCGAGTGCTTCTTCGTCGCCCGACAGCGTGTGCCCGCGTGTATCGATGCTGGCACCGATCTTGTCGCGAAGTTCAAGGACGATCTTCTCGGCAGTCTTCTTGCCGATACCAGAGACTTTCGTAAGGTATCCTGCGTTACCGCTGGCAATGGCGCTTCGAAGTGTTTCAGCGTGAGAAATGTCTAGGATGGCAAGTGCCGACTTGGGGCCGATCCCGGAGACGGTGAGAAGTAATTCAAATATGCGGAGTTCCGATTCATCTGCAAACCCGTAGAGATCGAGCGCTGTTTCGCGTACCGCAAGATACGTCCATAGTCCGACGCGTGCCCCCGGGGGGGATTGGCGTATGGTTTCGTTGGTAGCTGCCACTTTGTATCCAACGTCCCCCGCGGAGACAATAACAAACCCCGCTCGAGCGGCAAAAACCGTGCCCTGTATGTGTCCGATCATGCCACTATCATAGCGCGGTTGCGCGAGAAGCGCATTTCGTGTACAGTCTCGGCATGGCACATACCAGTTCGGCAAAGAAAGCACAGCGCGTGGCGGATCGCCGCGCCGTATTCAATGCGCGCCGCAAGAAAACCATGAAGACTTCTATCAAAGAAGTTTCAAAATCTATTGTCTCCAAAAAAGGCAGCGAAGCAGAAAAACAGCTCCCGTCGCTCTATCAGGCGGTAGATAAAGCGGTAAAGCAGGGTCTTATCAAGAAAAACGCAGGTGCACGCATAAAATCGCGCATAACGAAACGCATTGCCGTGATCACGAAATAGGCGATTGGGTGATGTTTCGCGTTCGCGTGGGTATATGATACAAGGATGCGCACGAGTGCTCGCGTTGCAGGAATCGTAGTGGGGATATTGGCGTTGGGGGTTGTGTGTATTTGGTATGTCGTATTGTCGCAAGAAAATGGCACATTGCTCACCGTATCGTTTCTTGATGTAGGGCAAGGTGATGCGGTGTTTATGGTGAGTCCGTCTGGGAGGACTGTGCTTATCGACGGCGGACCGGATGTGAGCGTAGTACGCGAGCTCGGTGCGCGTATGTCCTGGAGGAGTCGCTCGATAGACGTGATGATTGCGACGCATCCAGACATGGATCATATCGGTGGACTTATCGATGTGTTGCCTCGTTATCGAATAGGCATGATTATGCAATCGAGCGTACAGGGTAGTACTGCGGCGTGGAATACGTTTGAAAAAGAAGCAGATGAGGAGGGTGCGTTGCGTGTGACGGCACAGCGCGGACAAATTATCGATTTAGGAAAGGGAGCGTATCTCGAAATACTGTCGCCTGATCGTCGTGTATCATCGGTGGACACGAATGTGGGATGCGTGATCGCACGGCTCGTGTATGGGACGACGTCGTTCATGTTTTCATGCGACGCGCCGCGAGCGGTTGAAAATTACATAGCTTCTCTGGACGGCGCGACACTCAAATCAAATGTGCTCAAAGCAGGGCATCATGGTTCAAGAACATCATCATCGCCTCTGTTTGTCGGATATGTTGATCCGCAGTATGTGGTGTATTCGCGAGCATGCAAAAATACCTATGGTTTTCCGCATGCGGAGACGGTAGCGATCTTCCATCGGTTTGGTGTTCAGGCGCTTGATACGTGCGATCAGGGTACCATCACGTTTCAGTCGGATGGCAAAAGAGTGCAGGTATTACAGCGGTAGAGCGAGATATCTATCGTAGAACCCACCGTATTTTCCAATGCTACTATCCCCATAGAAGTATTTTTGACCTTTTTTCAGAAACATGCTGATGAATACAAAAATACATTCGGAAAATAACCCAACGAAACCCTTCCTCACCTCACCACCCTTGCCCTCTGCCTCATCCTCGCGCAGCCCGCGCTCGTCTTTGCTTCCACGTGGGATATGCGGGCAGCACTCATCGATGCGAAATTATATGATACTATGATTGCATGAGTATTGAGGGTGAACATTTGAATCGTCGTCAGTTTATTAAGGCAGCTGGTATGGTTGGTTTTGGAGCAGCAGCTCTTGGTGCACATACGATGGATACTGCACGTCACTTGCGTACTGTTCCGGAAAGCGAAATGGGCGAATCGACTTCGATCGCCGAGAAACTGACCATTCCGGAAACCATGAGGCCTATTGAGGCTTTTGATCATATGGTAGAAAGCATCCGACACATGTCGTCTTTCGCGAAAGAAATCTTCCCGATGTACCAGATGGTCAATGGTAATTTTATCGATCCTCTTCATGGTTCTACGACAGTAAATCAGAGGACACTGTTCAGGTTTCGCAAAGACATCAGACAGATCGCTGTGATTTCTGAAGAATGCGACCAGCTTGCGTGTGGCGCTGACGATTCTTTCCTCGAAGTCGATGAGAGGCAAAGCGATGAGTTCAAAAACATCGCGCGGCAATTTTGCGACAAGTTCCAGCGTTTTATGGAGCTTGAACAAAATTTGCGCGAGAGTCCGATGTTCCGATATTATCAAGATAATATGTGTGGAGGCGGAGAGGTGCAGAATACTCGAGACACAAGCGGTGCGTGATATACTGGTGCGATATGGGGAATTCTGTATGTACGGAGTCTCTTGTTGAATACTGTACAGTACGTATCCCTGGCGTTGCAGGTGCATGGGTGCATGATGCGGCGCGCGTGCGATATGAAATAGATATGCTCGTGCGTTCAATTTCGAGCGAGGCGGTTGAGTTGTGTGGTGATGCGCCGCTTCTCTTCATGATGCCGCTGTTTGCTGCGGTGAAGAACATTGCGGCGGCGTGCACGTATCGAAATACCGACACCGCCCCCGCCACACTGCTGTATTCTCTGATGGATACCGGTGCATGTATCCAGCCGCTTGACGTCATTCTCCCGACAGAATGGACGAAAGACGAACTGCTTTCCTTTGTTGCGGCGCAAGATGTCGACAAGAAAAATGGTGAATGTGTCATGTTGTTGCATGAAATATGGGATGAGGCAGGGATGAGTGGTTCGGGTGATCGTCTGCGTGCATTTCTCACGATTCTCTATCAGAGCTCACCATACAAAGAGCACGTTATGTTGCGTGGTGTGTGCCCGACACTACCCGCGCTGCTCGCGTTTGATTGGTTTGCTGTCGGGTCGAAGTCTGTGTGGTACGAAGACAGTATCCTGATGCAATAGGTATGGATGGACTTGAGGCAAGACCCAATAGAATGGGACGTAATACGGTTTCGTTTGAGACGGGAGAAATGAAGTACGCGAGTTTCGATCGTCAAGAAGAATTACGGCGACGCATTGAAGCGCAGGACTTGCCGATACGACATCGTATGCGCGAATTGACCGATAGATTCGCAGCTGCCGCTTGTGGATCTGGTGTTTTCACACTCCTTGCACCCACAGGGTCGGGAAAATCCGTCTTTTCTCCCGTTGCCGTGCGCGCGGCAATACAGCAGCTCGGATTGCCTGATCGAATACTCATGATGCAGCCACGTCGCGATGCGGCAAGTGGCATTGCTCGCGCAGTTGCCGCAGTGTCGCGGGAAGAATTAGGCAAGGGTGTCGGATTTCGTACGTCGGAAGCGAAGGTTGGAAAGTCGGATAGCGCCATTGTGGTTGTGACACCGGGTGTTCTCCTCCGGTACCTCCAGGAAGGTGCAGTTTCAAAAGATAGTATCGGCGCTTTGATACTCGATGAAGTGCATGAAGGCTCACTCGATAATCATCTTGCACTCGGTCTTATCAAATATATGCGCGAACAAGGTAGTGCGCCGCCGGTGCTCTTGACAAGTGCAACGTTTGACGCGAAGCGAATGCATGCATTTTTTGGTTCACAAGGCGATGATCACATGGAAGTCGAGGGCAGATCGCATCCGATTGATCATCGGCACTGTTCGCCTGGCGAGCGTCCGGTATTGGATGATCGTGGTGTCAAATACGGATATATTAGCCTGGTTGTGGATAAGGTGATTGAAGTATGTCGTTCGGATCAAGAAGGAGATGTGCTGGTGTTCATGCCTGGTATGCGTGAGATTCAGCAAGTAATCAATGGCGTGCGAGCTGGCATTCAGACCGATGCGGCGGACGTATTGCCGCTTCACGGCAGCTTGAGCCCGCAGGATCGCGATTTTGCATTGTCGATACATGAGGGCGGTCGCAGGCGGGTGATCGTATCGACGAATATCGCAGAGACATCGGTCACGGTGCCCGGTATCAAGATTGTCGTGGACTCCTGTCGCGAACGCTCCGTCGTCTTCAATCCTAGCACCGGTATCGTGGAGCGAGGGACAGGGCTCATTTCTCGCTCTCAAGCGATTCAGCGCGCCGGTCGTGCTGGTCGCGTTGCGCCGGGGGTGTGTTATCGCATACTGTCAGCGCAGGAATTCGACGCGCTGCCGGAGTATCCGGCGTCGGAAATAAGGAGGGCAAATCTAAGTCAGGTGGTGATGCGTCTGAAGGGAGAGGGCATTGATCCTCGTACGTTTCCATTTATGGAGGCGCCGCAGGAGGGGGCGATTGATCATGGCATCAAGACACTCATCATGGTTGGCGCGCTTGATGAGCAGGAGCACTTGACCGACATTGGATTGAAGATGAAGGAGCTGCCGTTTGAGCCGCATATCGCCCGCATGGTTGTGGAAGCGCAGCGGCGTGGATGTATTGAGGCAGCGTTGGTCATTGCGGCGTTTGAGCGTGAGCAGAATGTACTCCTTTTGCCATCGCATGCCGATATAGAGCGTACCGCGGGGGTATCATGGCAGGACAAGAGACGGGGCGCGCAAGATCGCATCCGCGATATCCGAAATGTGTTCTCGCGCGGTAATTCCGATCTGCTCCAGTCTCTCAACATATTCATTGCTGCTATCGATAACGGGGTAATCGAGGCGATGCGAAGCGATGGTATCCCCGAAGGAATAGTTGCTCGAAATCAATTTCGTGCGTGGTGCAACAAGTATTATCTAAAAGCATCAGCATTGGAGCATATCGCGTATCGGCTCCAGGATTATGCCCACTATGCGGGGATGCGTCTGGATTATTCGATGCTAGGTGATTCGTTGCGCACGGTCGACGATGAGTCCCTTGGAGCTGCGATTGTGGCAGGATATCCCGCTGATGTGTTGTGTCTGACTAGTGGATACGGTCTCCCGACTTATATACGAGCACTGGGGGGCAACCAAGAAATCACGCTTTCGCCGGGATCGGCGGCGTTTCATGCCAGACCTGCGCTGTGTGTGGCAGGTTCTATAGCGGAGGGACGTGGCACCCACGGTGGACACGAAATCACGAGAAATTACGCGTCGGATGTACATCCTGTGTCGGGAGTGCTGCTGCGTGAGATACATCCGCATTTGGTGCGCGAACAAGAATCGAGTCCAGCGTACGATCCTTCAACGGACACATGTGTTGCGAGTGTTACGTACACTACGGTACGTGGTGGCGTGCAGCTCGGTGTTGAGAAGCGTGTTATCGCGGGCGCGCGCGCTGTTGAGGTATTTGCGCGCGCGATGAGTAGCGGAATAATCGGTCTCCCGTGCGAATCATACAATCGTGATGTGCTGGGACAGCTTGACGCGCTGTACGCTCGCTCGCGAGGTCGCGTACAGAAGCCGAATATGGATCAATGGTATGCAGATCGTCTTGGCGGCATTTCGACGAAAGAAGATGCGGTGCGTATCGATGATCGGCTCAGGCTTTCATTGCGAGACTATTGCGATGAGACGATGCAAGAGGAATTAAACAACTACTATCCTACAAGCGTGCGCATGCGAGATTTCGTATGTTCGGTGAAGTATCATCTCACTCCCGCTATCCATTCGCCGTGGCACAACACTCCGGAAACATTCGGTGCAGTCATAACTATTCCCGCTGATGCGGTACTGAGCATTGAGAATTCTGATATGCCAGTCATTGGTGTGCATGGCACCGATTTGCAGGTGCGCTATAGGACCACTATCGGACGCACGAGCTTCGAGCAGAAGGATATCGAGTCGCTGAAAAATGCGATTGACGAGCACCGATGTAATGCGGAGTGGGAAGCGTGGTGGTCGGGCAGATCTGAGAAAGTAGTAGAGGCTGTCGCGTTGCGTCCGCTGCCGTCAGTCGAGAGTCTCGGCATGTCTCCAATGAAATACGCCGAGAGACGCAGTGGTGAGGCGCTGTATGCGTATCCTGCAATCGTCACGTATCAGACGTACGACAGCATGGCAGGTGTGTTTGAACATCGATACATCGTGCGATATTTCCAAACACAAGAAGAAGCGTTGCGTAATCAGCGCGATGCGGAACAACAAAAAGAAGCTGATAATGAGCAAGAGCGTCAGCGGAAAGACAGGGAGGTGTTGCTCGAGCCGGCTCGCACACTCATGAAATCCGTTGAAGATGCTGTTGCTGAAGCAAAAGCTGATCCTGTGATGATTCATCGTTCGGGTATGACTGCCGATGATTTTTTCGCATTGACGCAACTATATTCGAAAGCGGTTGCGTTGCTCGAACGGCACGGGCGCATCCGTGCAGATGCTGATCCTCGCGGTGCCATCGCGCTATTTGAAGAAGTACAGCAGACTCTTCGTGCCATGCCGGGTGAGGTTGAAAGGCGTATGAATATATTGTCGGACACGCGTTCTCTGTATGACTCGGTATATGCGATTGCAAACGGAAAACTCAACAATGCGCCTATGTATGGCATCTACGGGGAAACAGAGTCTCGCATGAGAAGTGATTTGCAAGAGGCGCAGCAGCGCCTGGATCCGAACGCGTCGCTGCGTGCTCGCGTTGCGTTTGATCCGGATGGAGCGCGTCGCATCTTGATGCGACTTCAGAGCGAGCTCGCGGGATATAGTGGTGCGGTTGGCGCGCATGCCGCGGCGCGGCTTGGGTATGTGGGCGATGAGGGGACAGTGATCGCGAGTGCGGGGACGAGCGGACCTGGAGTGTTTGCCGAAGCTTTCACTCGCGCAAAAAAATGGGACAAGCAAGAAGGGCAGGCGACATCAAAGACGGAGGCAATCCGTGCGGATGTTGTTGCGTCTTCTTCCGTCGAACGGAGCGTGGAAGCTCGCGAAGCGATACAGGCAAGATCGGAAATATTGTCCAAAGTGAAGATGGCGGAAGCGCTTGTGCGCGCGATTCCTGTCAAAGTAGAACGTGAGGGCGGGTATAGTAAGGAGGTTGAAGAGATACAAAAAGCGACCAACAAGGTTGTCGCGAAGAAAAAAGAAATTCTGGCAAGCCTGGCTGAATTTGGCGATGAAGTCGCCCGCGCGCCGATGGTCACACTCAAAGATCGTGATCGGTTGGTAGGCAAAAACGATGAGCTTCAGAGAAAAGCCGCGGCGTTTCTGAAATCGAGGGAAGTTCGCGCAATCGTGGCGGATCCAGACGCGCCGTGGCAGAAAACCTTTACCAATCTGTGGGAATCGATACCATCCATTGCGACATCGAGACTCAAGGGTATAGTAGAAGAAGAAAAGCTTCCCGCGGTGATCACGGGTGTTCAGGATATGCTCATGGCGTTTTCCGCCGATATTCGCGCGGGTAGAACAGTGGATGTGAATCGAGTTGTCGATGATGTTGCCGAACAGTTTATGTAGCGGTCGAATGTGTTGCGCTCGAGGATTTTGCATTCTGTGCTGGTGTTTTTGGCGAATCGGTGGTGGCGTGGTATCGTGCATGTATTATTGTAATCGTGGCGCTCGGATAGGCAGAATGAGTTGAGTGCAAAGCACGAGAACTCATGCTGAAATCCGAACGTCACCCAAAAAAGTAATGGAAAAAAAAGTGTTTTCCCTCGATATTGCGGGGAAAGAATTATCCGCTGAATTCAATGAGTGGGCGGATCAGGCAAACGGGTCGGTGTTGGTGCGGTATGGCAACAGTGCTGTTTTGGCGACTGCCGTAATGGGGAGTAAAGAGTCGAATCTTGATTATTTTCCTCTCTCGGTGGAATACGAGGAGAAATTTTATGCCGCAGGCGCGATTCTCGGAAGCCGTTTCATGCGCCGCGAAGGTCGTCCATCGGATGAAGCGGTGCTCTCTGGTCGTATTGTCGATCGTACGATCCGCCCGCTCTTTCCAAAAGGACTCAAGCGCGACGTGCAAGTGATCATTACGGTGCTCTCGATGGAAGAGTACGACAACGACATTCTCGCGGTCAACGCGGCGTCACTCGCGCTTGCCACGTCCAACATACCGTGGAACGGTCCTGTGTCGGCAATCCGTATCGGACTCGACGAAGAAAATCCCGAGCTGATCGTCATGCCCACGTATGCGCAGCGCAGCGAAGAATTGCCGCCCCGTGCCAAGATTGATCTCACGGTTTGCGGCAAAGACGGCATGATCAACATGATCGAGGTAAACTCTCGCGAAGTGGGCGAGGACGTGCTTGAAAAAGCGCTCGCAAAAGCAAGCGAAGAAATAGAAAAAATCCAGGTGTGGCAGGCGAAAATCGTCGCCGAGATGGGTAAAAAGAAGATTGATTTCAAGACGCCGGAAGCGAGCGATGAGCTGAAAGCAGCGTTTGCGGAATTGGTAGAGCCGAAAATGAAATCATCGAACGGTCTCATTGCGAAAAATGACATCACCGGCTGGAAACAGGAATGGGTGAAGGCCGCACTCGAAAAATTTCCAACGGCTTCGCCCTCAATCGTCGGCGATTTGTACGAGCAGAAAATGGATGAGTATGTGCACGATATTGCGAT
Organism: uncultured bacterium; assembly: GCA_903824595.1. GTDB lineage: Bacteria > Patescibacteriota > Minisyncoccia > Phycocordibacterales > UBA2100 > UBA10103. The sequence continues at coordinate 57,804 of CAIJXH010000004.1, read as the reverse complement.
CAAAGAAGGCAAGCGCGTGGACGGTCGCGCCTTTGATGAGATTCGACAGCTCTCGGCACAAGCAGGCGGCATCTCGCCAGTGATCCACGGCACAGGACTTTTCTTCCGCGGACAAACACACGTCTTGGCTGCGCTTACCTTGGGCGGTCCTGGAGACGCACAGCTTCTCGATACGATCGAATTTCAGGAGACAAAAAAGACGTTCATGTTGCACTACAACTTCCCGCCGTTCTCCGTGGGAGAAACGGGTCGTGTGGGTGGCATGAATCGCCGTATGATTGGGCATGGTGCGCTCGCGGAAAAATCACTGCGCTCGGTATTGCCGACGAAAGATGTTTTCCCATACACCATCCGCATCGTCTCGGAATGTCTTGCGTCAAATGGATCCACTTCAATGGCAACGGTATGTGCAGGGACGCTCGCGCTCATGGATGCGGGCGTACCGATCACGCGTCCTGTGGCTGGTATCGCGATGGGTATGATGTCGGACGCGGCTTCAAAGCAGTACAAAGTTCTCACCGACATCCAAGGTCCAGAAGACCATCATGGCGATATGGATTTCAAGGTTGCAGGTACGTCAGAAGGCGTAACGGGCGTGCAGATGGACGTAAAGGTAGAAGGTGTGCCGCTCCTCGTGCTCTCGCAGGCGTTTGCGCAGGCGAAAAAAGCGCGTCTCCAGATTCTTGACGTTATCACGAAAGCGATCCCCGCGCCGCGTGCCGATATTTCGCCGCGTGCGCCAAAAATCCTCACAACGCACGTGAAAGTCGATCAGATCGGACTCGTCATCGGTCCTGGCGGCAAAACGATCAACGGTATCCGCGAGCGTACCAAGTGCGACGACATCACGATTGAAGAAGACGGAACCATCTTCATTACCGGCAGCAAGGGCACGGCGGAAGCAGCGCTCAAGGAGGTGGAAGATCTCACGCGCGAATACATGGTGGGTGACCGTTTCGAGGGACCGGTGGTACGCTTGCTCGACTTTGGTGCGTTTGTGAAAATTGGAGCAAATGCCGACGGCTTGGTGCATGTATCAGAGATTGCGCCATTCCGAATTGGCAAAATAACCGATGCCGTACAGATCGGTGACATTGTTCCCGTTGTCATAAAAGAAATTGATGAAAAAGGGAGGTATAATCTCTCTATCAAAGCTGCTGATCCTGAATGGGCTGCTCGCAAAGGGCTCACCCCAGACGATAGCGGTGGAGGACACGATCATGCAAGACACACCGGCGAAAAATCTTTTAGGCGTAGAATCTAACGACGTGGTCAATATAGACGCGCCGATCGTGATCTCTGAAAAAGACGAGATGAAACGTGTGGTTGGCGAGACGCGGCTTCCAGAGAGGCGTGCGGTATCGGATGATGTCGGCACGCAGGGCGATATGGTCGTCTACGATACACGACTAGGCGCAACAAAGCCGCATCAGCATGCGATAGCAGAAGATGGTACGACGGCAATCGCGCATGAAGCGCATTCAGTTGAACAAGCCAGCAGCGCTCAAGATCACTCATCGGTTGTCCCGCTCCACACGCTCAAGGATGATTTGCAGATGGTCATCAAAGAACAGAAAATTTCTCTCGTGCGCGCCGCGACACTCGAAGAAGATCGCAATAGTGAGAAAAAACAATCAGTCCCTCTCGAGGTGCCACAGGGGAAAAAGGGAATCGCGTGGAAAGTCATGGGTATTGTGTGTGTGATCGTCCTGCTGCTTGTGGGTGTGGGGATTATACAGTCGCTGTATGTAGCGCCTCCGCCGTCGGATGGCTCACTCATGTTTGCCGAACGCTCGGAGGTGCTACCTATTCAACATCGATCGGGATTTGATCTCAAGAACATGCTGATGCAGGCGCGACAACATCCAAACATATCGCTTGGATCACTGGTTCGTATTGTCCCCACCGTGTCTCCCGAAGACGATGTTTCTGGTAAAAATGCGGCGCGACCAGCGACGTTTTCAGAATTTATCACGGCATTGGATACCCATGTTCCAGACGATCTTTTGCGAGCGCTTGGCGACGACTTCTTCTTTGGCATTCATGCGACCGATCGCAATGCGTTGGTGTTTGTGGTGCCGGTAACATCGTATGAGCGTGCGTTTGCGGGTATGCTCGCGTGGGAACAAACCATCAATGCCGATCTTCAGCCTGCAAGTGCGGGCGTGCCCGATCAAGTTGTAGGAAGTAACGGACTGCCAGAAAAACGTCGCTTTGGTGATGTCGTGCTTGAAAATTATGATGCGCGCACTCTCAAAGATGATTCTGGAGACATCGTGCTGTACTACGTGTTTCCTACAAAACACCTGCTGATCATAGGTGAGAGCCCGTATTCTCTCAAAGAAGTATTGGCGCGTTTGCGAGTGGGGAAGGCGCTGTAGACGATGTTCGCGAGTCTGGTATCATATGAGCATATGAATACACGTACTCATGCACATATAGAAGCGTTCCGCGCGCGCCTTTTGACGGAACGCGATACGCTCGACGAAGATTTGATGCAACACGGGTCGCGGAAAAATGGCGATTGGCAAGGTTCGATACACGGAGTGTCTGGTGGAGAAGCTGACCCGACAGACGCTGCCGACAACATAGAAGAATTGATGATCAACGTTCCACTTGTAGAAGAGTTGGAAATGCGTCGCGGTGATGTGAATGACGCGCTCAAGAAAATTGAGAATGGCACCTATGGTGTGTGCGAAGTGGGCGGCGAACCAATCGCCACCGAGCGTCTCGAAGCCAATCCCGCCGCGCGTACGTGCGTGGCGCATGCGTAACCGTGTAGTACAATACTTTGCGTGAACGCGAAGCAGAAAATAGAGTCGGGATTTGCGCGGGTGTATGGCGCGCAGCCGATGCTTCCCAAGGCGGCGGTCGTGTCGGTTGAGTGCGATATTGTGAAAGGATTGCACGCCTTCACGATCGTAGGATTGCCTGACAAATCGGTTGAGGAAGCGAAAGACCGCATTGCGGCGGCGATAAAGAACACCGATGATTTAGAATCGCCCAAACGAAGCAATAAAAAAATCGTCCTCTCGCTCGCGCCGGCTGCACTCAAAAAAGAAGGCGCGGTGTTTGACGTGTCGCTCGCGCTGGCTTTTCTGCTCGCGTCGGAGCAGGTTGCGTTTGATCCGTCGGGCAAGCTTTTTGCAGGAGAGTTGGGGCTTGATGGCACCGTGCGCCCAATTCTTGGCGCGCTCTCGATCTCGAGTGCCGCGCGCGAGGCGGGATTCACCGATCTCTACATTCCCGAAGATAACTACGAAGAAGCATCGCTCATCTCCACCATTCGTATTCATCCCGTTTCTTCACTCAAGCAATTGCTCTCGTTGCTCGGAGGCGAACACGAAGAGTACGCGCCAAAGCAATCATCCGTGCGCGGTGTGCTCGACGACACCGCCTTCGATGACATTCGCGGTCAAGGGAGCGCTAAACGCGGCATGATCATCGCAGCCGCGGGCGGACACAACATTGCGCTCTACGGACCGCCCGGTACGGGGAAGACGTTGCTCGCGCGCGCCGCTGCATCTATTCTTCCCGATCTTGTTGAGGATGAAATGATCGAGGTGACGACTATTCATTCGCTTTCTGGCAACCTCTCGGGCGCGCCGATCTTTCGTCCTCCTTTTCGCTCTCCGCATCACACGTCGTCCTATGCGTCGCTCATCGGCGGCGGATCGTCGGGGATTCGTCCGGGCGAAGCGACGCTCGCACATCGAGGAGTGCTTTTTTGCGACGAGTTCCCGGAATTTCATCGCGATGTGGTCAACGCGTTGCGCGAGCCGCTCGAAGATCGCGTTGTATCCATTTCACGCGCCAAGGGCTCCGCGATATTTCCCGCGAGCTTCATGTTGATTGCTGCTCTCAATCCGTGTCCGTGCGGATTTGCCCATACACCACGTTGCCGCTGCATGCCCCATGCGATCGAAAAATATCGCCGCAAGATTTCAGGACCTGTCGCCGACCGCATAGACATGTGGGTACATGTGAGCGAGATGCCACCCGAGTCGCTCAAAGCGGATGCAAAGGGCAAAGGAGGAGAGACGCATGCGGCGCGCGCCGCTGTTGCAGGCGCGCGCGAGCGTCAGCGAGCGCGCTTTGCGTCGTCTCCCGGCATTTCCACCAACGCCGACATGAGAGCAAAACATATCGAATCTCTTGCCAATCTGTCGCGGAAGGCAGAAGAAACACTCCAGCAGGCGGCGCGCACCATGAAGCTTTCGGCACGCGGATATCATCGCACCATCAAACTCGCGCGTACTGTCGCCGATCTCGCCGCGTCCGACACCATCGAGCCCGCGCACATGCTCGAAGCACTTCAGTATCGGGCGAGGGAATTGTAATTACGCACAGTACAGTGCTTGACAAAAATAGATGATAGAGCAATATATGAGTATAGTCATAAATTGTTGTTTTTGTTGAAATATGCATATTTTCAAACGTGAAATAGAAAACTCTATTACAGAACGTCTTCAAGGGAAGGGTATTGTGATCATTTTAGGACCGCGACAGTCGGGCAAGACAACACTTGCAAAAAAACTACTCGTTCCATACGGAGACCGTGGCGGATATTTCAATTGCGAACATGCAGACGTCCGACGTCATTTCGCGCTTGGTAAACCAGAGAAGCTCTTGCAGCTTATAGCTGACAAAAAAATTGTGGTCTTTGATGAAGCACAAACTATTACAAATATAGGCAAGATATTAAAGATATTCTATGACACATATCCTGATATAAAAATCATTGCGACTGGTTCTTCTGCGTTTGATCTTGCCAATAAGGTGAAAGAACCATTGACTGGCCGTGCCTCGGAATACTTATTGTATCCATTGTCGCTTCTCGAGATTCGTCGTGCTTGTGAGATCACCCAGAAAATTTTCGATGATCTTATGGCGTTTGGTTCGTATCCTGCGGTCGTAACAGCTCCCACCTTTCTTGAAAAACAGGAGGAGATTAAGAACATTGCGACGAACTATTTGTATAAAGACGTCTTTACGTTTGAGGCGATTCGCAATCCGAAAGCGTTCGAAGATTTGCTCACGCATCTGGCAATGCGTATTGGAAGCACGGTTTCTACCAACGATCTCTCGAAAGAGCTTGGAATCACGCAAGTCACAGTGGAAAAATATATTCGGCTTTTGGAGCAGTCCTTCGTTATTAAGCGCGTGTATTCATTTGCGCGCAATTATGCCAACGAACTTAAGAAATCCTACAAAGTATATTTCTTGGATCTCGGCGTACGCAATGCACTCGTGGGCGGATTTTCGAGTGGCACAAACGACGTGGAGCGCGGCATTCTATTTGAGTCACTATTCTTTATAGAGCTTATGAAACGAGATACTCTCGTGTCATTTCCGCCGAAGACGTATTTTTGGCGCACGCGCGATAAGAAGGAAATCGATTTTATACGAATGGATGGTCGTGTGTTGCGTGCCTACGAATGCAAGCTGACTTCTGGTAGTGTCAATTTTGCGACGTTCCTGAAATATTATCCCGAGGCGATCACACGAGTGGTAACTCCAGACGATTTCTTGCGAGAAGATGTTGTGCAATAGAATATTATGCAATTGGCGCAGCTCGAAGCACTTCAGTATCGGGCGAGGGAATGGTAAAGAAAAAGCGGAGGTTTGTGTCCTCCGCTTTTGTGTACTGGTTATAGGGCGATTGTCTCGTGTCCTCGTGGGCCGACAGAGATAGCATCGATCTTCACGTCATCGCCTGCGTATTCTTGTATTGCCGCGATGTATTCAAGCAGGGCGCGCGGTAGATCATTGGCAGAGGTTATGCCACGCAACGAACATTTCCATCCACGACACTCGCGATAGAGTGGTGTTGAATTGGCGAGGGCGTATTGATCCATAGGTGCGACGCACATCCGTTTTCCCGGGAGGAGGCGCGAGCTGCCTATGGCGTATCCTTTTTTGCCAGCGTAGTGATAGGCAATGCATAGCCGCACATCATCCATGGTGTCGCCCATGTCGAGCTTGGTAAGTATTATGCTGGCGCGACCGCTCTGAAATCCACCGCCGCACGTGAGCGCATGATGCAACAGAGGGATATCGAGCCATCCGATGCGTCGAAGTCTTTTCGTCGTAGAGCCATATTCGTTACCAAGTCGGCGTATGGCGACGCCGCGCTCGAACATTTCGTCTGAATTGATATCGGGCTCGGGATACTCCTCGATTTCTCGCTCTTTGGTGTTGTTTTTGCACCACTGTGCCGAGGTCTTTCCGCCGAGTTCGGTGGGGAATGGACCGTCTCCGACGCGAGTCATGTAGGGCGCTTTCGCTACCACATAGGTGTGATCAACGTCTCTGCTCTGAATGCCGACCCCTTCTGCAAGCCCGGGCAGCGTACTGTCAGACGAGGTGACGAATGGATACGTGCCATGCTCGATCGAAAGCAATATGCCTTGCGATCCTTCGAGCAGTATTTTCTGTTTCCCCACGTTGGACTGTATGAGTCTGTCCGTATTAACGATTCTTTCTCTGAAGCGCCGCGCGAATTCACGATATACATCAATAATCGCGTCGATGTTGAATATAGAGTCTGGGTCTTTGTAGAATGCGCCTTTCTCCATGTCGTCGGCGCCAAGGATACGTCTTGTAGTTCCAGGATGAAATGCTCGCAAGAAGGGCATCACTGCCTCTACCGAATGTTGCAGTTTCTTTTTCAGCTCCTCCTTGTTGAGCGTGTCATTGACGAACAGTCCGCGGCGTTCCACGTGCGCTGTATAGGTCGGACCGATGCCGCGACCTGTCGTCCCTATCGCGCTGCCCTCTGCTTCAGTGATTCTGTCGATCAATATCTCGATCGGTGTCACTAATCGCGCATGGTTTGAGATACGTAATCCGTGGCACGACATGCCCGCGTCTGTGGCGGCATTGATCTCGCGCGTCAGCGCGAGTGGATTTACCGCCGCACCTCTCCCGATAACACTCAACGTGTTTGGGTAGAGAATTCCGCATGGCAACTGGTGGAGTACGTGTGCAGTTCCTTCGTGAATGATGGTGTGTCCCGCATTGCTGCCTCCAGTGCCTCGCGCGACGATGTGCGCGTCTCTCGCGAGTATGTCCGCAATTTTCCCTTTGCCCTCATCGCCCCACTGTGCGCCGACAACGGCGATGGTAGTGCGATCTTTTGTAAACCCGATCATCGCGTTTCTCCCATACGGTGTCAAAGAGCAAAAGAACGCTCCGCGACAACCATAGCAAGCGAGATATGTTTGGGCAACAAAATCAGTACTTTAGCGCATGAACGCTAGAACGGATTCCTAATCCCGTTGCGAATCTCGAAGTGAACATGCGAACCTGTCGATTTGCCTGTCGATCCTACATAGCCGATCACTTGTCCTTGCCGCACGTGCTGCCCACTGTTTACAACGACGCCCGATGCGTGTCCATAGAGCGTCTGGCTGCCGTTGTCGTGCTGGATGACGATGTAGCTGCCGTAGCCTCCGTTCCACCCGCCTTCTTTTGCGACGATCACATCGCCTTCGGCAGAAGCAAGGATAGGTGTGCCGATAGGAGCGGCGAGGTCGACCGCGTTGTAGCCGTGAATGCCTTGCGTCTTCACTCCGCCAACGATCGGGCGAATGTAGTAGCCAATCTGTGTCAACGTGCCCGCTGGTCCCACGTTGTGTGCAGGCTCATTGTTGCTTCGCGTGGCTTTCGTATTTTGTTTGGGTGGTGTCGCGGGTGCTTCGCCATCTGGAATGATGATCTGTGTGCCGACGGCGAGCGTGGTTTCGTCGATCCCGTTGTAGCTCATGATTTCAGCAGGATCACCTCCGTATCGCGTGGCAATGCGCGCAATGGTGTCGCCCTTCTTGACGGTATACGGCACTCCAGGAATGGGGAGAATCGTGAGTGTTTCACCCACGCGCAACGATGACGACCGCGAGAGATCGTTTGCCCAGAGGATCGTGTTGACGGGGATTTTGAACATCGCCGCAATGCTCGACAGGGTATCGCCCGTGCGCACGGTGTATGTGCTGATGGTGCCGCCTCTCGATCCGTCAATGCTTGCCATTGTGCCCGCAGGTCCTTCGTCGGGCAGCAATGCCGAATCATCCACAATGGTAACGGTGCTCGTGTTGCGCGTCGCTGCGGGGTCGATGTTGGAAGCAGGTTTCAAAACGGATATGGTCTGCAAATTACCATCCGATGAGGTGCTCGATTGCATGGGAAGGATGTTCTTTTGCAGTGAGTCGAGGATGTCGGAAAGTGCCGAAGCGTGCGTCGTGGATGGGACGACGGATCCGCATACGAGTAGTATCGACACAAGCAAAAAAGCTCGCCGCATGACGTGCCCGACTGTATGGTTCCTTGCACGCGAGCATGCCACGCTCGTGGAAGGATGTTGTGTGCCGACGATGATAAGCCTTTTTTGTGTGGTTGCGCGTAGGGGAAAGCAGAAATTGTGTCGCTATGCCTCGCTGTCACGGAGGCACACCACACGGTACCGAGATGCAGAAACGCTCCCAACCTGTTCACCCTACCCCCCCTGCACCTGCGGGTCAAGGGGGTTTGAATTAGGCAAGGGGATACGACAGATGTCAACGATCGGGATCATTGAACATGTCGTGAGGGGATACGCCCTAGGATTTCCACTGGGGTGGTATTGCGCTTGCGGTGCTTTCGCGCGATCATGACGAGATGTATCGGTGTTCATCTCGGGTAGCGCGCGGGTCTTCGATCTTGGGAGGTATCATGCTTGTCGGCATGCTCGGCGCCACCGCCACTGCGCAGTTTGCACAGCTCAACCGCGCGTCGCAGACCGCGGCCGCAGAGGCCGCGTCGATATCAAACAACGATAAAATTACAATCAAGAATTGTTTTCCTGGAGAGGTGCGAGTTATTTACAAGCAGAAATTTACTGAGTGTCTCGCAAGTGACACACCTGATACAATGAACAATTGTATTATTGCAAAAGCCAGATCGACACAATGTTTCTATTATGTAAAAGGAAATCAGAACCTAATTCCTGAATGGAGCGCTAATTCTCGGAACGAAAGGTGTACTCTAGGCAACGTTACCTACGAAAGCGAGAACTCCAGAGGTGTATTTACGGGGGGGGAGTGGAAAAAATATCAGAATAATTATTGTAGTTTTGGAAACGTTTCCTGCACACCACCTTCTTCAAATTCAAAAGATATTCTTGAAGCTAGATGTGAACGTGCGAAACAAGACAACGATTGTGCAGACATTAACGCAACAGAATGCAGATTGTTGGTGAAGGACAACTCAGGAGCTAGCACGGTGTGTGAGTTTACAAATATTCCAGATTATAATAAAGAAGGCCGTTACACAGGAGACGGAAAAGAACCGGTTAGTCGAATCTCCAGTCGCACAGCAGGAACATGTGGAGATTTCTTGCGTCCACCGGCTCCCGTTGTTCCGCCGGCACAACTTGTGTGCAAAGATCATGCTAATAATGGAGAGGGAGTCTGCACCAATCCTAACAGCAGGACCCCTCAGGGATCTTACGTACGCGAGACTTACCTTGGTGATACACAAGCAGACAATGGCACGCAGGCAGAAAACATTCAACCGAAGCCCGCTCAATCTCCAGCCTCACCTGATCCAGCTGCTCCAGCTAATCCCAATCAACCTCCTCCAAAGTTGAATGGTGATGGAGAAAGAAAGAGTATTGCTGAAGGTGCCACGGGTGGAGCGTGTACACCCGATGTGCCGTGTATGAAAAGGAACAAGCAATCAGGCGCGTGTACGTTGCTCGACGGCTACTCGCTCATTGGCAAAGATTGCATCAAGATAGGTGCAGGACCTGGCGGTGACTTTGGGAAGGGCAACTACTCGGGCTTTTTGGGTGGTGAGAGCGGAGGGTTGATGAACGGCATCATTCAGGGGGCGGGCATATATGCGATAGGAAGCATGGTATCGGGGCTCTTTTCTGGCAACAAGAATGCCAATAGCGGGTATGGGTATTCTCCCTATCCTTCCGCTTCGTCGTGTGGTAATCAGCCCTCGCAGCCCGATAGTAGCTCGTGCACAGGTGGAGCGTGGCGTGCGACGTATAGCGGATCGTGCATATCGGGATGGCAGTGTGTGCCTGGTGCTGCGTCGGCAACGGTGGCAGCCAAAACGACCCCGACGGCATCTATTGCGTGTGCGCCAAGCGTGGCGGATGTGGGCGCGCCTGTTACGGTATCGTATTCGTGTTCGTCGGGGACGGCGGTGGGCGGAGGGTTTTCGGCGGCAAGCTCGAGTCCTGTTACGGTGGCAGCGCCCAATCCTCTCGCAGGCAGCAACACGGCGACGTTTGGTCTCACGTGTACAGACAGTGGGCTCACGGGTACGGCGCAGTGTTCGGTGCAGGTGGCGCGCGTGTCACTGATATTTGTGGCAAATCCAGCAGCGATCGTCGCGGGCGACAAATCGACGCTCGGGTGGGTTACGTCGGGGATGAGCTCGTGCGTGGTGTCGAGTCCCGATCTGCCCAGCTTCACTGCCTCCAACGCAAGCAATACTGCGGTCAACGGGACGGTGATCACCCCTGCTCTTGCCACATCGACCACGTTTGCCATTCAATGCGCGACGCTCGGCGGCAACACGCGAAGCGCGACGGCATTGGTAACGGTGCGGTAGAGCAGTGGTGGGGTGGGTGGTTGTATGGTACAAAAGACTCGTAGGAGGGGTCGCATAGTGGTCTAGTGCTCCTGTCTTGAAAACAGGTGTGTCGCAAGGCACCGTGGGTTCGAATCCCACCCCCTCCGCCAGTGATCTGTACCCCAAAAAGTGGACACGGGGCACAGCTTTCTTTTGTTAACCTTAGTCAATTAACAAAAGAAAAGAATATGCGAACAACATTTTCAAGCGACGAGATCAATGTATGGGCGCGTGAGGTCATGAAAGCGGGTTGAGTCCATTGGACTTTGCCGCCCAGAGCGCAATGTTCCAGAGGATGCGCATGCCGACGTTGGCGTCCCACTCGTTTGCGTGCGACGGGGACACTTCGTTCACATCAAAGCCAATCATGTGTTTTCCAGACTCCGCGACAGCTCGGATAAGATACAGTGCTTCATGGAATTGCAATCCGCCCGGTACAGGAGTGCCGGTGTGCGGACAAAGCGCAGGATCAAGTCCGTCGATGTCGAAACTGACGTATACGTTTTGCGGCAGTGTCTCCACGATACTCTCCACGATCGTGTGCCAGGATTCTCCGCGGAACTGCCGCTGTGTGAGATCGGTGTCGAAGAACGTGTGGATGCGGCCGTTGGATGTGGCGATGGTTTCGTACTCGCCGATAGAATAATCACGAATACCGACCTGTGTGAGTTTTTGCACCCCGTTCATTTTCAGGGCGTTGTGCATAATCGAGGCATGTGAGTACGTGAATCCTTCGTACGCGTCGCGCAGATCGCAGTGTGCGTCGATTTGAAGAATGCCGAAGTCGCCGTGCTTCTTGGCGAGTGCCCGCATGAGTCCGAGTGATGTGGAGTGATCGCCTCCCACAATTCCGACGAGTTTGTTTTGGTTGAGGAGATCAATAGCGGTGCGTTCTATGCGCGCGTGGAATTCTCCACATCCTGTGTTGATCGAGGCGAGCGCATCTTCCATATCGCTCGGTGTGCCGCGACCGAGCTCTTCAATGTATGCCTCGGCGCGCGTGCGCAGCGCGAGTCCTTTCTGGTATGCGTCGTCCCACTCGTGTAGTGGCAGCATCGCGATACCGAGTTTCCATGAATCTGATCCATAGCTCGGGTGGTAGAAATCTATTTGCGGCGACGCTTTATAGATTGCCCGCGGTCCTTCTTGCGTTCCTCCACCATATGAAACTGTCACGCCCCACGGTGCGGGGATAAGTACCAATTGCGCTTCGCTCGGTGAGAATGGTAATCCAAATATGCCTGCGTTTTCTTGCCCGATTCCATTGGGATCAAAATCTTTTTCCATCAGCCCATTCTCGCGCGGAAATCGTCGTACGTAAAGCGGCGAATCAAGTGCATTTCGCCGGTTTCCTTCAGAAAGTAGATTGCGGGATGCTGGACGCCGTTGAACATTGTGCACTGTACCATGTTGTATTGGATGCCGTCTTCCATCACGATACGGTCGCCGTGCTTGAGTGGCTGGTCGAAGATGTGGAACTGTGCGAGTTTGTCGCCGGTCACACAGGTGCCTCCGGCGAGCTGGTAGGCGTGCTCGTCCTGCGTGATGTCGGAAGCGGTGCGCACGATGCGTGCACCACGTATCGGCATATCGAGATCGGGGGAGAGGAGGAAGTCGGGCGTGTGCGCATTGAACGACATGTCGAGCACGGCGATTTTATACGGAACATCGTCGCGATGCACGATGTCGAGCACGGAAGCGACTAGTGCGCCGACGAGTTTTACAGTGGCGGCACCCGGTTCGAGGTGGGCGACAACGCCGTGTTTTTTCTGAAACTCAGTAATCAGTGTGATGAGTCCTTCCACGTCGTACTCGTCGTTGGTGATCTGCTGACCGCCGCCAAAGTTGATCCACTGCATCTCTGCGAAATATTTCCCAAATTTTTCTTCAATCACTGGCAGTGCATCGGCGAGGTCGGGTAGCTGCTTGTCGAAGAAGATGTGGAAATGGAATCCGCTGATGCCGTCGAGTGCGTGCGGATCTGCCGCAAGCGCTGTTTCAAACTCGCTGATGCGGATGCCAAGACGCGAGCCGGGTGCGCACGGACTCCACAAGCCGCCATGCTCATTTTTTCCGGTGTGCTCGGGATTGATGCGCAAGCCGCACTCGCGCTTTTGCCCTGTCTCTTTCTCGAATGCTTCCACCTGCGGCTTGAATTTCTTCCACTGACCAAAGGAGTTGAAAATGATGGTTGAGCAGTATTTCAGAATGTCGGCAAATTCCTCATCTTTGTACGCGGGCGCGTACATGTGCACGTTGTGGTTGAATTCATCGTAGCCGAGCCGCGCTTCGTTGAGCGAGCTCACCTCCGTGCCGTCGAGGTACTCGCGCACGATGGGGAATAGCTCCCACGTCGCCCACGTCTTGAGCGCTTGGAACATCTTGCAGCCCGTTGCCTCCCGCACACGCTTCAAAATCGAAAGATTATGTCGAAGTACATGTTCTTCGATGACGAAGGCGGGGGTGGGTACGTGCTCTGGAATTAAGCGAGACGCGGGACGAATACTCATATGTTGTTTTCTTCTAATCCCATCAATCGTTTCGCAATCGGAGGAATCTCGCGACGGAAGAAGGATTTGATTTCGTCCCAGTCGGCTTTGAAGAAGAGGGTGGGCATCGGGTCGTTGTCGGCGTCGGAGAAATACAGCATGCTTTTGAGAATATGCTGATAGTCGTGTGCGACTGTCGGATACTGTTCCGGCAGGCGAAGGATGATGTCAAGGAGCGGCTCGGCGTTTTTTGCATACCAATAGAGGTCGAGGAAATCGCGTTTGCGTCCGCGCTGACTGGTCGCAATAATTTTCATGACGGCGATGTCGCGCATGGATAGCATTGAAAGCGCGCCATGAGCTATTTTTTCCGCTTTCGGCACGAAAAATGGATAGGCGATAAAGCTCACCTTTGCATGTTTATATGCGCCGTAGATTGTTCCTTCCCACATGTCGTTCGTCACCCAATCCGGCTCAGACAGATGATTCAATACGCTTGTTTGTGAAAATTCTTTATGTTGCGTGAAGAAATCAAGATCTTCAGAACTACGGTGTCCGACCTGAAGGGTGAGTGCGGTGCCACCCGCAAGGTACCATGTGTCGTCGGCTAACCACTTTGCGTTGGAGAAAAACTCAAACGCGCGTTGCGTGGCTGCCGGCAGTGCATCAAGATGTAATGTCATTGAGGAATTAGTTCGTTCCATAACGCTCGTGTCTTTGGAATCAGCACGCGAGAATGATTCAGTACGTCGCGAATGATGGTGTGCGGATACCGCTGATACATCCACCGGGCTTCTTTGTCGGTGCCGAAATCGAGAATGCGCTCGATGATGTAGCGCGCATGTTTCTCCTCGTCGATGGTCGAGGGATCAACGTCCCAGAAGAGTGAGCGGCGGAATTCCATCCCTGTATTATACCACAAACACGCTATATCTTCTCCGGCAATGGCGTGTAATCGACGACGGTGAAGGGGAGTCCGTTCTTGGATACTGTTTCGAGGAATGGTTCGGGATCGAGCTGTTCGATGTTGAACACTCCTTTGCCGCTCCAGATGCCTTTCATCACCATCAGTGCTGCCGACATCGCGGGTACGCCGGTGGTGTAGGAGATCGCCTGTGAGCCGACTTCTTTGAATGATTCCTCGTGGTCGCAGACGTTGTAAATGTATTTCGTGCTCTCTTTTCCGTCTTTCACTCCAGTGACGATGCAGCCGATTACCGTTTTGCCGGTGTATTTGGTGGCGAGCGAAGCTGGATCGGGGAGGATCGCTTTCAGGAATTCAATCGGCACTATTTTTTTACCTTGGAAGTCGATTGGCTTGATGCTCGAGATACCAATGTTTTCCATGACGCGCAAGTGGTTGAGGTAATTTTCGGAGAAGGTCATCCAGAAACGCATGCGTTCCAGTCCGGGAAGATGTTTGACGAGCGATTCCATCTCCTCATGGTAGAGCAGGTAACTTTCTTTTGGTCCGGCGATTGGATAGTCGAAAGAAAAATGTACGCTACCTTTATCCATCACCGCGGGAGTTTCAATCCATTTCCCGTTTGCCCAGTGGCGTACGGTTTGGGTAACTTCGCGAATGTTGATCTCTGGGTTGAAATTGGTCGCAAACGCCTTCTCGTGGCTGCCGGCATTGGCGTCGAGAATGTCGACGAAACGCACCGTATCAAAGTGTTTTTTCAAGACGTATGCACAGTACGCGTTGCTTACGCCAGGATCAAATCCGGCTCCCAAGACTGCCATGATGCCTTTCTTTTTGAATTTGTTCTGGTACGCCCACTGCCACTTGTACTCGAACTTTGCTTTATCGCGCGGTTCGTAATTGGCGGTGTCGACGTAGTGCACGCCAGTTGCAAGACACGCATCCATGATGGCGAGGTCTTGGTAGGGAAGCGCAACGTTGATGACGAGCGCGGGCTTTATCTTGCGAATGAGTGCGGCGACCTGCTTGGATTTGTCGGCGTCGACGATGTGCGTGGTGATGGAAACGCCCCAGCGTTTCTTGATGTCTTTTTTGATTGCGTTGGGTTTGCCGATCGAGCGACTTGCGAGGTGAATCTTGGTGAATACATCTTTATTTTGTGCGCATTTGTGCGCGACAACGCTTCCCACGCCGCCCGCGCCGATAATAAGGACGCACCCGGTATTTTTTGTCATGATGATACAAAATTACAAAATAATGCGATCAAATTTGTACAAATCTTCCACTATACTACCATCCAAATTGCTTGCCAACATCTTCTGGTGTTTCGCGCTTGCGCACGACCTTGACCTCGCCATTTGCCGCCATGAGTTTGATGGGAGCAGACAAAAGACAGTGATGTGACGCAAGGGTGTCTTGATATGCTCCCGTGTCGAAGAGCGCAATGAAAAGTTCATCGCAGTCTTCAAGACGAGGCAACGGAATGTATGAGCCGCCTGCCGTATACCGATCGTCGCTATCGCACGTCGATCCAACGAGCCACGTATGCGTTAGTTTACGATTGTGCAGATGGTTGACAGGAACCACGTGCCATTTTTGTTTGATCGCCCATGTATCGGTGAGGTCGTTGATGAAGCTGCCATCGATCGTGTACCAGTGGTTACCGCCTTTGTTGTATGCTTGTTTTTCCGATATGACTTTGTAGATGGTCATTTGTGCAGGTGCCATAACGTATTGCCCCCATTCAACGATGAGATTGGGGTGACGTATACCGAGCGTCTCGCATTGTTTTTTTGCTGATCGAATGATTTGACTTATGAGCGATTTTCCAGAATAGAGACGTTTTCGTTTGTCGTATGGCACAGAAGCGCCGCTGCCAATATTGAGAGTATCAAGTCCAGGATTTTTCTCGCGCAGCTTCGCGTATAGTTCGAGAGCGCGTTTCAAGAGTTGAATAAAATCGGTGATGTGCTGCATTTGGCTCGAAATATGATAGTGCAATACTGCAAGATTGCGCACTTTTCCCAACGCGAGAATTTCGTGTTCTGCAAATCCGAACTGACTGAATTGTTTGTCCCAATGACCATTTGTCTTGACGCTCAGGTCGACGCGCACTCCGATTTCTCCCTTGAATTTACTGAGACGTTCGAGTTCTGTGGCGTTTTCGACAATGGGGATGACCGAAAGTCCCTTTGCGCGCAGTTCCTCGATAAGTTCGATATACCGTTCCGTTTTTGGGCCATTGCAAATGACTCTGATTCTCGTGTTGAATTTTTCTTGCTCAATCATTCGTTTCACCAAAAAAAGTTCATTGGCGGATGATGTTTCCAAATTTGCACCCTCGGCAACGGCGGGCAGTACAAATTCGCGATTTTGATTTGCTTTCATTGGGTAATGATATGCAAACCGACCACGATACCCCGTCACTTTTATGTACGCGTTGAATGTTTCTATAAGATCGCGCACTCGATTACTGATGATGCTCGGAAAAAATATTTTTGCAGGCGATCCGTATTTTTTTATGATATCGTGGATGTTGTATTGAAAGTTGCCTTCGCGGACGATAAGCTCACCCTCGGGTGAGATGTCGCAGTGACCAGTATTCACGTCTTCTCGCCCAAGAAGCCACAGTTTTTTGTAACCGTTTTTCTTTTTCTTAGTACGAGACTTCTTTCTCTTGTTATTTTTTTGGATTGTCTCTTCGAGACTTATTGCGTTCATTTCTGATGTGCGGTGGGTGGCGTGAGCTGCGCTCTGCCCGCCCGACATGATTACATAACGCTGATATGGGTGCTATTGTACAATGTTCCTAAAAATATGCAAGTTGCTTGACTTCCTCCCGCGTTCGTATAGTATTGCGTAAACCCCGCGAGGGGTTTTATTATTGCATAGTATATAATGTTGTCTCGTATGAGTTTTTTCACCTATCTAAAAGATACGCGAGCAGAATTGCAGCACGTGGCATGGCCGACCCGTACCCAGACGATACAATACACGATGCTCGTCGTCGCTTTTTCTGTGTTGGTTGCATTTTACTTAGGGTTTTTTGATTTCTTGTTTACGACGGCACTTGCTCGCGGGTTGCGCTATGCCCCGCAATCTTCTTCTGGAATTACCGTGACGCCGATCAGCGCGTCGTCATCAAACACCATTATCAGCACGTCAACGGCTAACTAATTAGAAACTATGGCAAAACAAACATACGGCGGTGAACGACAGTGGTATGCAATCCACACCTATTCTGGATACGAAGATGCGGTGGCGCGCAACCTTAGACAGCGCATAGAGTCGTTCGGAATGAAAGAACATATCTTCAACGTGGTCGTCCCGACGGAGACAAAGATAAAAATAAAAAATGGACGCAAAACAGAAATGCGCGAGAAAACATTCCCTGGATACGTATTGGTTGACATGATCGCGAGTGATGATGCATGGAGCGTGGTGCGCAATACGCCGCAGGTTACTGGTTTTGTGGGTACTGCCAATCAGGCGGTGCCGCTTCTGCCTGAAGAGGTTGAGAAAATACTCAAGCGTGTTTCTGGTGATGTCGTGCGTCATGCGATCGATCTTTCCGAGGGAGATGCGGTCGTTATTATTGATGGCCCGTTCAAGGATCTTGAAGGGAAGGTTGGTGAGATTGACGAGGAAAATGGCAAGGTCAAAGTTCTTGTTCCTATGTTTGGTCGCGAAACACCTGTCGAACTGGAGGCAGATCAAGTGCAGCGGGTTTGATTTCCGTCTGAATGCGCGAGTAGAATCTATTGATTGAAACCGACCTATGTATAGGAGGTTGAACATGTGTATATTCCCGAATTAGAGGCGAAATTCCATGAATATTTGAAACAGAAGGGCATTGAATATCTACCGCCGTTTGACGATGAAACGCCGTTGCTTGATTCATAACACTTGAATCAAACGAAGAATGCGTATATAGTGCCGCGACATGGCAAAGGAAATCACAAAGATCATCAAATTGCAGATCGCGGCGGGAGCGGCGACTCCTGCGCCGCCGGTGGGTACTGCGCTTGGTCCTGCGGGTGTCAACATTGGCGAGTTCGTCAAGCAGTTCAACGACCAGACGCGTCCGATGGCGGGCAATATCGTGCCAGTCTTGCTTACCGTCTACAAGGATCGCAGCTTTACCTTCATCGTCAAGAAGCCGCCAGCCTCACGTCTCATTCTGAAAAAGCTCGGTATGGAGAAGGGTTCGCAAAAGGCGCAGACCAAGGTGGGCAAGCTCTCCAAGCAGCAGCTTGAGGAGATTGCTACGGAGAAGATGGAGGATTTGAACGCAAATAGCCTCGAGCAAGCGAAGCGTCTCATTGCGGGCACGGCTCGATCGATGGGAATCGATTCCGAGATCTAACGCTCCGCGACTGCTACAATGCAGGTATGCGGGACCTATTGAAAAAGAGAATAACAGAAGCACTCGCGGAAGCGGGTGTTTCTGGTGTGTCGGATATACAACTCGAACATCCTTCTGAATTGCAGAACGGCGACTACTCGACGAGTGTCGCACTCAAGTATGCAAAGGACATGAAGATGCAGCCGCGCGTGCTTGCCGAGAGAATTGTCGCGGAGCTTGGCACGATGGATGGTATTGCAAAGATCGAAGTCGCGAGAACTGGTTTCATCAATTTCTTTCTTGATACGAGCGAGCTGGTGCGCGTGGTGGAAGCAGCACGTACGGAAGATATGTGGGGGAGCAACGCGGATCTGGCAGGAGAACAGGTGCTTATCGAATACACAAGTCCAAACCTCTTCAAGCCACTCCATATTGGTAATCTCGTCGGTAACGTCATTGGCGAATCAATCTCACGGCTTTTGCAGTTTTGCGGCGCACATGTGATGCGTATCAACTACCCTTCCGATATCGGTCTCACGGTGGCAAAAGGTGTGTGGGGGCTTCAGAAAACATCTGGTGATCCGAATGATATTGCCGCGCTTGGCACTGCGTATCGAGCAGGGAATGAAGCATACGAGAACAATCCGTCTGCAAAACAGGAGATTGAGACGATCAACAAAAAGCTCTATGAGAGAGCCGATCCTGTCTTGAATGCGCTTCGCGAGCGTGGTATCGAAACGTCACGCCGTCACCTTGATGAGCTGTGTCGCAAGCTCGGCACAACGTTTGATGCAGAAATCTTTGAGAGCGAGGCAGCCCCTGTTGGTAAGGAGATTGTGGAGCGGTATCCAAACATGTTCCCCATATCAGAAGGCGCACATGTCTTCCATGGCTCGCATACGCGAGTGTTCCTCAATTCGCACGGTCTTCCGACGTACGAGGCGAAAGATTTAGGCAACTTCGTGCTCAAGCAGAAGAGGTACCCTGCGTGGCATCGGTATGTTGTCGTCACGGGTGTCGAACAAAAAGAATATTTCAAAGTCCTGTACGAGGCGATTAGTACTGTGTTTCCCGAGACCGAAGGCAAAACGATGCGTCATGTTGCTACGGGTTTTCTCACGCTCACAACAGGCAAGATGTCGTCTCGTCTTGGCAATGTTCTCACGGGCGAATCGCTTTTTCTTGATCTTGAAGCAAAAGCACGTGAACGCGCAGCGGAGAGCAGGGCTGACGATAGTTCGGTGTTGTCCGAGGAAATAGCGGTGGCTGCACTCAAATATGAAATTCTGAAAACGGGAACAGGAAGAAATATCGTCTTCGACCGCGAGCGTGCGCTTTCGCTCGAAGGTGATTCAGGTCCGTATTTGCAGTACGCGCATGCTCGCGCGTCGGCGATTGTCGACAAGGCGCACGAGCAGGGTGTGGCTGTGTCGAGCGCAACGCTTGCGCCCAACGATCTCTCGCGACTCTTGCATCGTTTTCCCGAAGTCGTCGAGTATGCGGCGAGCGAGTATGAGCCGCATGTGCTCACCAATTACTTGCTCCAGCTTGCAAGTGGTTTCAACAGCTGGTACGCGCAGGTACATATTCTCGACGGCTCATCCAGTGCTCCCGGCAAAGTGGCGCTTGTCGAAGCGATGCAGCGCACGCTTCAGAAGGGTCTCTGGATTCTCGGCATTCCCGCGCCGAAGAAGATGTGAAGAAAACCAAAATCCTAGAGGCGACACCTCTAGGATTTTGCACTCCTTGCTAAACGGAAGAAAACCAATTTCTCATGAGGCATTTGTTGGATGTATCTGGCGCGAATTTCGTTTTTTCGCGCGGCAAGTGGTATAGTTTTCCGCATGTCGGAGCAAAAGAGTGAAACGGCAAAAAGAGAAGAGCACATTCTTGCTTTTTGGAATGAGAAAAAGATATTCGAGAAGTCGCTCGCCAAAGACGCGCCGAAGGGCGAGTATGTCTTCTACGACGGTCCGCCCTTTGCCACGGGCTTGCCGCACCACGGCTCGCTTCTCTCATCCATCATCAAAGACGTCATTCCGCGCTATCAGACGATGCGCGGCTATCGCGTGCGTCGCAGATGGGGATGGGATTGTCACGGCTTGCCGATTGAATCGCTGGTGGAAAAGGAATTGGGATTGAAGACGAAGAAAGATATCGAAAAGATTGGCGTCAAAGTGTTCAATGAAAAAGCCCGCGCAATGGTTTTGCAATTCGTTCACGACTGGGAGAAATACGTGGAGCGTGTGGGGCGGTGGGTGGATTTCAAGAATTCGTACAAGACGATGGACAATACGTACATCGAATCGGTGTGGTGGGCGTTGAAACAATTGTGGGACAAAAATCTGCTCTACGAAGGCAATAAAGTGCTCATGTACTGCACGCATTGCGAGACCCCGCTCGCAAAAGCGGAGATCGCGATGGACAACACCTACAAAGATATTACGGAGGAAGCGGTGACGGTGAAGTTCAAAATAAAAAACCCTGAAAAAATAGGATTGAGTGGCGATGTATATTTGCTCGCATGGACCACGACGCCGTGGACGTTGCCGGGGAATGTGGGGTTGGCTGTTGGTGGGGGTGTTCGCTATAGCTTTGAAGAAAAGAATGGCGCAAAACTGATATCCGTTCGACGAGGTGTACAAGAAGCAACTGCGCTGAAAGATCAGAATGACCTTGGATCTTTTGATTGGGCAATTACAGGGAAGCAGATGGCGGAAGCGGGAATTGAATACGAACCGCTGTTCGATGTTCCCGCACTCAAATCCGATACGTCATATAAAGTTTACGCCGCCAATTTTGTTTCTACGGAAGAGGGTACGGGCATCGTGCACACTGCCGTGATGTACGGTGAAGACGACTTTGCATTGGGGCAGAAAGAAGGATTGCCAATGGTGCAACTTCTCAATGCCGATGGCACATACAACGACAAAGCGCCAGAGGCGTTGCGCGGAAAGTACATCAAACAAGCGGAGAAGGAAATCAAGGTCGATCTTGAAAAGCGTGGACTGATGTTTGAGCGCAAGAATCACACGCACTCGTATCCGCATTGCTACCGATGCGGCACGCCGCTCATCTATAACGCCGTCTCGTCGTGGTTTCTCAACATCCAAAAAGTGAAAGCGAAACTGCTTTCGGAAAACGAAAAAGTGAATTGGGTGCCGGAGCACCTGAAACACGGCCGTTTCCAGCACATCGTCGAGAATGCGCCCGATTGGACCATCTCGCGCAATCGTTTCTGGGCATCACCGCTGCCGATCTGGAAATGCGTATCATGCGGCAAGATTGACGTGGTGGGAAGTATCGCAGAGCTCAAAGAGAAGGCGCAAGAACCCGTGTCGACAGACATTGATTTGCACCGACCCTATGTGGATGAGTTTACGTTTGCGTGCGAGTGTGGTGGCGTGAAAAAGCGTGTCGCGGAGGTGGTGGATTGCTGGGTGGAGTCGGGTTCAATGCCGTTTGCCGAATATCACTATCCGTTTGAGAACAAGGGCGAATTTGAAAAGCGTGCGCCCGGTGATTTTATCGCGGAATACATCGCGCAGACGCGCACGTGGTTCTACTACATGCATGCGATGGGTGTATTACTTTTCGATCGGCTCGCGTTTCGCAATGTTGTCTCCACTGGCACGATACTTGCATCTGACGGCGAGAAAATATCAAAGTCAAAACGCAATTACACCGATCCTATCGAACTGATTGATCGGTATGGCTCCGATGCGCTTCGCTTCTATCTCATGTCGAGTACGGTGATGCAGGCAGAAGATGTGCGTTTCCGTGACGAGGACGTACGCGACGCGCACAATCGCATCGTGGGCATGCTTTGGAATTGCTACAAATTTTATGATTTGTACAAAACAGAATACGACGGGCTTACGAAAGCGTCAGACAGTGTGCATGTGTTGGATCGGTGGATTCTCGCGCGACTCGCGGAACTGGTGCGCGAAGTGACAAACGCATTTGAAGCATACGACTTGCCGCGCGCCACGCGGCAGGTACGCGAGTTTGTGGAAGATTACTCGCAGTGGTATGTGCGTCGTTCGCGCGAGCGAGTGAAAGAAGATTCGTTCGATAAGCAAAGTGCGCTTGCGACGCAGAGAGAGGTATTACTCACCATTTCCAGACTCATTGCGCCAGTAATGCCGTTTCTTGCCGAGAGTGTGTGGCAGGGGGTGGGTGGCGAGGGCAAAAGCGTGCATCTCGCAGGCTGGCCGGAAGCGGGAAGTGTGGATGAGAAAATTCTTGCCGATATGGCAGAGGCGCGGCGCATCGTTTCGCTCGCGCTCGAAGCGCGCGATGCGGCGAAAATCCGCGTGCGCCAGCCGCTTTCAAAACTCGAAGTGAAGAATCCGCTTGCGCCGGAATTGCTGGAAGTGATCCGCGACGAGGTGAATGTGAAGGAAGTGGTGGTGAATGCGAATGTTGCCAATGACGTCGCGCTCGACACGACGCTTACCGACGAGCTCCGCGAAGAAGGCATGCTTCGCGATATCATCCGCGAGATCCAAGGATTCCGAAAAACGAGCGGGCTCAAGCCGGGGGAGCAGGGCACTTATTCGGTAGCACGCAGTGCGGAGAATGCGGCGTTTATTGAAAAACACAAAACACAGCTTGAAAAAGAGACGAATACGGAAATCCGTTTTGAAAAACTGCTTGACCTATGAAAATAATCAAAACTGTATGGATGTGAGTCAAACTAATACGTATGACAAACTATATCTCGCCGATAAAAACGCATTCGGCAAAGTGCACAAAATAGTCGAACGACTGACGCAATATATTTCTTCGGGAAGCGTTCTTGATCTTGGTGCGGGGGGTGGTGGAAACAGTATTTTTTTGGCTCAACATGGATTCGCTGTCCATGCAATTGATGCGTCGCCCATCGCGATGAGTATGCTCAAAGAGCGAGCCGAAGCCGAGAATTTGCCGATAACGACCGAGGTTGCGGATATTTCCAGTCGCGTTTTTAATACGTCATACGACGTGACGCTGTGCACGTTTGTACTCCATTTTCTTACGACAGACAAGGCAATCGAATGCGTGCGCTCAATGCAGGCGCATACGCGCCAAGGCGGCTTCAACGTGATCACCACCTTCACTACGCAGGGAGATTTGTCGAAAGAGAATCAGAGCGATTCCGACCGCTTCCTTATTGCCAACCAGGATGTCCTCAAAGATTTGTACGCGGACTGGGACGTTCATGTCCTGTTTGAGAAAGAAACGGGTTTGCGAAAAAAACGCGAAGACGGCACCCCACTTACCAACATGTTTGTTGGGCTCATTGCACAGAAGCGATAGGACGTCATGACGATTGATCGCATCAAGAGATCGGAGCGACGATACCTGATGCAAGTACCAGTTACACGCGCACTCATGATGGAGTTGCTGTGTGATTATCATCGAAATGATGGGGATTTAGCCAAGCAGTACCAAGTTCCAGATATGCAGCAAATGTGGACGACGGTTGCCGTACAGGAGTTATGCAAGGAAATGCAAGATTCTCAGAGGATTTCTTTTTGTTTTGGCGGATTTCTTGAATATACATCCATGGAAGAACACAAGTATCTCGCTCTGACACAGGTACTACTAAACCCCGATTCTCAGCAACATTCAACTAAAGAGGAAATCTTACTGCTGGACATATCACCAAGCAGAGGATTGACCCGCTTGATGCAGGCGAGCATCGAAGATGCGCAGCTAGCCGACACACTGAAAGATTTTTTACGTAAAACAATTGCTTTCGCCTGTGATGAGGGTCAGATACTGGATTTGATAGGAAAAGATAATATTGTGTTCTCACACATGTCGGGACAGTGGAATTACGTGCTTGCCGATGCGCTTCCCATTGCGATCCGACCACTACTGCGCGAGATGAAAAATTATGTGGAGAATCCTGATAAATTTCAATTGGATAGTCGATGCCGACTTCATCTGCTGCAAGCCATCAATTTTGTTCGTGTGGTGAATGGTGCGGCCATGCTGCTTGGTGAAAAAGAATATTTGCATGTTATCGATATACCTGTTGACATACTCCGCGCATTGCGAAATCCACTTCCTATCAATAATCCTATCTCGATGCAGATGCATCACCCCTAGGTATTTGGTTTGAAGCAACCTAACGCCGCGGCAAGCCACCTGCTTACGCGGCGTTTCTCTTTGAGAGATAGAAAATTTCGGAAGCGGGTTGTCTGCCGATAATGGCACGAAATGTCCTCGACGTGTATAAGACGCATCTTTGTTGAACAGTACTCATGACCCAGAGTGGCATGCCGCAACGCATGCCACCGGGTCCATTTTTGTATTACAATGCCTGTATTCATTATGAAATCAAACAACACTTTTGCATTCAAAAAAGATCAGTACCGCGATGTGCGCGGTGGACATTCACGGTTTCTAAAAATAACCTGCGAAGGATGTGGTGCGTTTCTCGGAATATATCAGAAGGACGGTCCCGGGCATTTGCGCCGCATGTACATCGACCGATTGCACACATCACACATACAGGTCGGCAAGGAAGCGTCCTGCCCCGACTGCAAGAGAGTCATCGGCACAAAAATTCAATACAAAAAAGAAAACCGCCCGGCGATTCGATTGTATGTCGATGCTGTGGCAAAGGCAATCATCTCTGCGAACGAGGCGAATAAACACCGAATATGATCATCTAGAAGCATATAGCTACCATGCAACATCTACAAAAACTTCACCCCGGCGATAAGGTGGCAATTCTCTCGCCCTCCTTCGCTGCGCCTGGCAAATGGCCGCGCATGTATGATCTTGGTCTTACGCGATTGCGCGAACTATTTGGGCTTGTTCCAGTCGAATTTCCAACCACGAAGCAAATCGGTGCGTCCAGAGAAGATCGCTCGCGCGATTTGATCGCGGCATTTGAAGACACTTCCATCAAAGGTGTGTTTGCCTCGCTCGGTGGCGACGATCAGATCACCTACATAAAACATCTTCCTACCGAACCCTTTACCAGCAACCCAAAACCATTTTTCGGGTTTAGCGATAATACGCATTTCGCAAATTTCCTGTGGCTACAGGGTATTCCTTCATATTATGGCGGTGCGATCTTGACGCAGTTTGCAATGCAAGGAGCGATGGATGATTACACGATTCTGTATCTTAAGAAGGCATTGTTTGAAGAAGGTGAGAGTGAGCTTGTGTCGAGCGAAACCTACAACGACATCGGATTGAATTGGGATGATCCGATAACACTGAATCAACGACGAATCTACGAACCAAGCGAGGGTTGGATATGGGATGGTGCGCACAATACTGAAGGCATTACATGGGGTGGCTGTCTCGAATCAATCGACGAGCTCTTGCGACACAGTATCTCGATGCCGACACTCGAAGATTTTGACAACATAATTCTCATGACAGAAACTTCTGAAGAAATTCCTTCAAGCGATTACGTTTCTCGCGTGTATCGCGCGCTCGGTGAGCGGGGGATGTTGGCGAGAGTAAAAGGATTTCTTGTAGGACGACCGAAGGCATGGGAATTTAATCACCAGCAAGACGCTACCCAAAAAGCTGAGTATCGGAAGAATCAGCGCGATGTAATACGCACTATCATCAGACGTTACAACGCGACCGCGCCAATCGTCCAAAATATGAACTTCGGGCATACCGACCCGCAGATACCCATGCCCTACGGCAAAAGAGTCCGCATTGATGTGAAGAACAGAAAACTGTTCGCGGAGTTTTGAACAAAACGAATGTAGTCGCGATGGTATACTTTCATACATGCGCCATGTAATTTTTGGGGAGAATCTCGAAGTGTTGAAGCGGATACCGAGTGGCTCTGTGCGTTTGATTTACATTGATCCGCCCTTCAACACCGGGAAAGTACAATCTCGGAAGCATCTTAAGACGGAACGCGACGAAAACGGAGACCGGATATCCAACACAAAAACCGATGGGTATTATTCGGCGCATCGTTCGCGCATCATCGAAACCGGGCGATCTGGTACTCGATTTTTTTGCGGAAACATAAAAAATCCGGAAGGGTTGGTTTTGTGCTAACATCGCATGGTATGAGAGTGTATCTTGAAACATCTTCCTATTTGCCACTCATTTGGACCACCCCATACACAACATCAGTGGTTGAGCTTCTTCGGCAAAGACATGCTCAAGGGTGCACTTTTTTGTTGCAGGAGGATTGTATTAGAGAGGCATCCGGCTATCTCTCTTTCATCGATGATTGGCGATATAATCCAGCGGTACGTATTCGCAATCTTGTGCACAACCTTGGAAAACAAGAAGTTGAACAGTTGCCATTTCCCAGTACGGCGGTGCAACTCTTGCTGGGCGGTAATATTTGGCCTCAAGCGCAGTATTTGAATTTCGTCAGGCACACAGCTTTCTTTTTCATTGATATTGTCGACAGTTTTACATTTGAGAAACCAGCAGATGATTTACTACATTTAGCTGATAAGGTTGATGAACGAGTAGCGTCCTTCAGGACGATGTTTTCGCAACACATGAAGGCGACCACTCTCGAATTGCCTACAAAAGCAATACTGCCATACTGGGGAAAGTGGTACTTGCCAGTTACGCCGGAACCGTTTCATATAAATATATTTCTTGATCCTCGCCCATATAATCTTGCTTCTGATAAACTTCGAGATATCTATCATTACGATTGTGCCCTTCATGATGAACAAAGACCGGACGAAATGTTGGTTGCGAACACGGGTTTCAAGAGAAATGTAAAAACCCATTTTGGTACATTTGAAGTACCTCTTGTGTGTGCCGAAACTGCAACAACAAGATTTTTTGGAGCGGAGGTGAATTAGTGTGACGCTTTGTAATATAACCATGATAGATGCACTTCCGAAAATTCTCTATCACGTTGGTCCGAGGGGTCTTGAGGCGTTGTCGCCCTCTCCATTTGTGAGGAGGGGGTTTACTGATGCCGGGGTATGGGCAGATACCGTGTATGGGAAAAAACGCCCAATTTTTCTTTCTTCTGAGCAAAGTATGTATAAACCGACTTCAAAAGATCAGTGTGTGTATGAAGTCAAATCTGTTTTCCTTGAGAAAAAATATCTAATAACAGACCTGCCGTCGTTGGTTGATTATCGAATGTACGTTACAGAAGATATTCACGGGAACATAATTGCATATTGGGAAGAGGGAGAGGTACCCCCGGAACTATCGCCAATACTCTCCGCCGGCGAGATAAAAATTCGGAAACTATTGCATGTATGGCAAAAAACCTTTGCTGTTACGAAGACCGTAGGATACATGGCGGATATCACACCACTAGCATAGTGTATGTACCAAAAATATCACACCGAAGCGCTTGTGTTGGGAAGTCGCGAATATGGCGAGAGTGATCGCGTGTACGCGCTTTTTACGCGTGACTTTGGACTGGTGCGAGCGCGAGCTTCGGCGGTGAGGAGCGAGAAATCGAAGATGCGCTACGCGCTCCAGCATTATGCTCGCGTGCGCGTGTCGCTCGTGTGTGGCAAGCGAGGGTGGCGGGCGGCGGGAGCTGCGGCAATCGATAGTATCGACGGGGCACGCAAAGGCGCAGCGGTGTTCGCGCGCGTCGCGGGGCTCGTCATGCGGCTCGTGGTGGGGGAGGAGCGCAACGATTTTCTTTTCGACACGCTCGTGCATGCGCGCGAATTTTTGACGCATGGAGATGTTGGAATGGCTCCGACGGTGGAATTGGTGTGTGTGGCGCGCGTGTTGTATGCGCTCGGGTACATTTCTACCGAAGCGCTCGAAACCGCGATCTTCACGCACACCGCCTATACGATGGAACATCTCACTGAAGCGAGTGCAATCCAAGACAAGCTTCTTTCCTCCATCAATCGCGCGCTGTCGGAGACGCAGTTGTGATGTTTTGTTGACTTCTACATCTACTTCGCATATAGTGCTCGAGCCTCGTAGGGGGCTTCGTATTTTGTCGATCCGCAAGGATATCGGCGAGAACGGGGTCACGCGATGGAGCTTCGTAATCGGCCGTAAGGCGATGCAGGGTTCCAAAGTCTCCTCTCTGGGCATATTTCATGGCAAAAAAATCAATGATCGTGAAGGCGAATCGTACGCCAAAATTCTCGAGCCGCACGGTACGTCGTTGTTTCAAGTGTGGTCGCCCGCGTGGTTTTATGCGTGATTTCAACCTCTGTCGCATTTGTTTCCGTGAAGAAGCGCTTGAAGGAAATATTCCGGGCATTAAGAAATCTTCTTGGTAATTCTATGGTAAATGACCCAATTGGTGACTTCATAGTGCGTCTTACCAATGCAGGAGCAGCTGGGAAGTCTTCTGTTGTGGTGCCGTTTTCAAACCTGAAACTAGCGATAGCGGAAAAGCTTTTGCAGGCAGGTTTTGTGGCGTCTGTTGATAAAAAGGGCAAGAAAGTAAAAAAGACAATCGAGATAACGTTGGCACAAAAGAAAACGGGCACCTCTCGCATCGAAGGAGTGAAGCGTGTTTCAAAGCCAGGTCGTCGCATGTATCGCAGCGTGAATGAGATTGTCCCTGTCCGATATGGTAGAGGAGCGCTCATTCTCTCCACTCCCGCCGGAATACTCACAGACAAAGAGGCGCGCACGCAGAACGTGGGCGGTGAAGCGTTGTTTGAAATTTGGTAATCTTTTTATTGTATGTCACGCACAGGTAAACTTCCCATAATAATTCCCGCCGGTATCGAGGTGGTGCTCAAAGATGGGGCAGTGGTTGTCAAGGGCAAAGGCGGGACGCTTTCGAGGCCTGTTCATCCTGCAGTAACGATCGATGTTACCGCGTCGGCGGTGTCGGTGTCGCCAAAACACCAGTCGCGTCTTTCGCGCGCTCTTTGGGGCACCTACGCAGCACATATTCGCAATATGGTTGCGGGTGTCGCAACGCCATTTGTGAAAAAACTTCAGATCGAAGGTATTGGATATCGAGCCGAGATTGCAGGTAAGAATATCAAACTCATGCTAGGGTTCTCGCATCCCGTGGTTGTTGCAATTCCGTCGAATATTACGGTGGCAATCGAAAAAAATGTGATATCCGTGTCTGGTGCTGATAAAGATGCGGTCGGGCAATTTGCCGCAAGCGTGCGCGATTTGAAGAAGCCAGAGCCGTATAAGGGTAAGGGTATTCGGTATGAAGGTGAAGTGGTGCGCGAGAAGCAGGGTAAAAAGGCTGCGGCTGCATCGGCATAATCTAACTACACTATATGCAAACAATGACCACAACAGAAAAAAGAGATCGTCGTCACCGTCGGGTGCGCGCGAAAGTATCGGGAACGAAAGAGCGGCCGCGACTTTCAGTTTTCAAGTCGAACACGCGTCTCGTCGCACAAATCATTGATGATGCATCGGGCAAAACAATCGTCGCCGTATCTTCGCACACTGAGAAAGCAAAGACTCCCCGTGAGCGAGCCGAAGCTGCCGCCAAAACTCTGGCACGCATGGCGATTGAAAGTGGCGTGAAGCAGGTCGTGTTTGATCGAGGCGGCTTTCAGTATGTGGGTACGATTGCTGCGTTTGCCGACGCTGCGCGCGCTGGAGGATTAGAATTCTAACTATTTTGTATGACTGAACACACTACTCAAGAAGTACAGAAAAAGCCCGAGGCTGCAGCTGTTGCTCGCGGACATGGTGATCGCGATCGTCGCGGTGGAGATAGGCGTGGCGGACGTCCTAATCGATCATCTGATGAGCGACGTTCAGAATTTTCCCAGAAAATGATCGGTATTCGTCGCGTGGCGCGTGTTATGGCAGGAGGCCGTCGTTTCAATTTTAGTGTCGCTCTGGTGCTTGGTGACAAGAAAGGAAGGGTTGGTCTTGGAGTGGGGAAGGCTGCTGATACCGCGCTTGCGATCGACAAAGCAACGCGCGAAGCGAAACGTCGCATGATCACCATCAACCTTACCAAGACGAAAAGCATACGTCGTGACGTGAGTGCAAAGTTTTGCGCGTCGCGAGTCGAAATACGGCCGAGTTCTGGTCGCGGGCTTATTGCAGGATCTTCGGTACGTACTATTCTTGAGCTAGGGGGCGTGACGGATGTAACCGCAAAATTGCTTTCCCGAAGCAAAAATCCTATCAATAACGCGCGTGCGGCACTCAAGGCGCTCGAACTTGTCTCGATAACATAAACAGCAATTACGTATGGCAACTCTCAATCAAATAAAACGTATAGTCGCTCGCGCAAAAGTCCGTATTGGTCGTGGTGGTAAGCGCGGCAAAACAGCTGGGCGTGGTACGAAAGGTCAGAATGCGCGCGCTGGTCGCAAAAAGCGACCAGAATGGCGCGATATCATAAAGAAGCTCCCCAAGCGCCGCGGGTATGGCAAGAATCGCGGTCGTTCTGTTGTTGGGTCACGGCCTGACGCGATAGTGATATCGCTCGAGCGAATTGCGGCCGCATTTGAGACGGGATCCGAGGTTTCTCCAAAAACGCTTGCCGAAAAGGGTATGGCACATGCGCGGAAATCAATACCGATCAAAATAGTTGCTCCCACAGACGGTGCGGATCTTTCAAAAAAGTTTACGGTATCTGGGTGCGGAGTGTCGGCATCAGCTCGCTCATTGATAGAAAAAGCAGGCGGCGCTGTTGTCTAATTTTATGGGAGAAACTTTTATTCGAAAATTGAAACTGGTTGTAGAAGACGAGGTGTTGCGCTCGCGTGTATTGTTTGTGCTCGGTGCTCTTATCGTCTTTCGTTTGTTGGCGGCAATTCCGATTCCCGGTATTGATCCTGTCGCGCTTCAAAATTATCTCAACAACAATCAGTTCCTCGGTCTTCTCAATATTTTCTCGGGCGGTGGTTTCTCCACGCTGTCCATTATGATGATTGGTGTATCGCCTTTCATTACGGGATCGATTGTCATGCAGCTTGCGACCGTGCTCTCGCCCGCGCTCAAGACTATGTATCAAGAAGAAGGGGATGCGGGACGTATGCGCTTTATGCAATATTCTCGCTACCTCACGCTTCCGCTCGCGTTCATCCAAGCATTTGGATTTCTGATATTGTTGCGTGGAAGTGGGGTGGTTTCGTCGCTTGATATGGTGCATACCGTCGCGAATGTGTGTGTTATTGCAGCTGGCGCGTTGCTTCTCATGTGGATTGGAGAGCTGATCACCGAGTTTGGGATTGGCAACGGTATATCGCTCATTATATTTTCTGGCATTGTCGCTCGGATTCCGAGCGCGTTGTCGCATGTCGTATTTGGTTTTGATGTGTCGCAAATTCCTGCGTACGTCGGATTTATCATTGCGGCCGCGGCGATAGTCGGCGGTGTGGTATTCATAACGGAAGCCGAGCGTCCTATTCCCGTTACCTATGCGCGTCGCGTGCGTGGCATGAAAGTCATGGGTGGCGTGTCTACGTATCTGCCAATTCGTGTAAATCAAGCAGGAGTCATGCCTATTGTGTTTGCGTTGTCTATCTTACTGTTTCCGCAGATGATCGGTAGTTTTCTTGCAAAGAGCGGAATACTGATCGTGTCATCGGTTGGTTCCGCGGTTGTCGCAGCTCTTGCGAATCAATGGATCTATGGCGCGCTTTACTTCTTCCTTGTGTTTTTGTTTACCTATTTCTACACGGCAATTACGTTTGAGCCGCATCAAATAGCAAAAAATCTACAGAAGAACGGCGCGTTTGTTCCTGGGGTTCGCCCCGGTGCAACAACGTCAGAATATCTCGCAAATATCATAACGCGCATCACGCTCGTTGGAGCTTTGTTTTTGGGTGTGTTGGCGATCCTTCCCCTCATTCTTCGTGGTCTCACAGGCATCACGTCTCTCACTATTGGCGGTACGGCACTCCTGATTGTTGTGTCGGTTGTGCTCGATTTGGTGAAGAAGATCGACGCGCAGACGTCGATTCGCGAGTACTAACATGGGTATGCCGCGCAACGTTGTGGTGATTGCAGGACCAACGGGAAGCGGAGAGACAACGATCACTAAAGCGATCATTGGGCGTTTTCCTGATCGTGTGTGTCGACTCATAACGGCGACCACGCGAGCTCCCCGCGAGGACGAGCATGGAGGTGTCGATTATTACTTTTTCTCGAAGGAAGATTTTCTTAGAGAGAAAGAAGCGGGTCGTATTCTCGAATATACGTACATTGAAAATCGCGATACGTACTATGGATCATACGGTCCCGATCTTCAAAAGAAGATCGCGGAAGGGCGTGTCGTTATTGTGAACCCTGATATCGTGGGGACGACCTATTACAAAGAACATTTCAACGCAACTACCATATTTATCGCGCCTGAATCGGTTGATGTGCTTATGCGTCGCATTCGCGCGCGTTCACCTGAAATGAGCGAAGAGGAAATCGCGCATAGGAGA
This sequence comes from uncultured bacterium, assembly GCA_903824595.1. Lineage (GTDB taxonomy): Bacteria > Patescibacteriota > Minisyncoccia > Phycocordibacterales > UBA2100 > UBA10103. Next base: position 25,107 of record CAIJXH010000004.1, on the reverse strand, counting down.
GAAAACGCAGAACGTGAAATGTCCGAAGAGCAATCGCTGTACGATTATGTTGTTGTCAATGTTGACGGCAAGCTCGATGAAGCCGTGGATGCCATAGTGGAAATCTTGAACAAAGAGGGCTATACTCTTACATGACGTATGCAACCACTCACGATCCTGTTTTTCGGTTCTCAGGGTGCAGGTAAAGGGACGCAAGTGCAGATGCTTGCCGATTATCTTGCCAAAAAATCCGATCGGAGAGTTATCCGCATCGATATGGGACAGGAATTGCGCAATCTTCGTGATATGGGATCATACGCGGGCAATCTTACGGGCGAAGTTATCAACGCGGGTCTCCGCATTGCAGATTTCGTACCTACCTATTTGCAAACCAAACTGTTGTTTGAGCATTTCACCGGACAAGAACACATCATTGGCGATGGTATCGCGCGAGGTGCCGATCAGACGCGAGCTTTTGATGATGCGTTGCGGTTCCTAAAATGCAGTGATCTTCAGATAATCAATCTGACCATTTCGGACGACTCGGCTGTTGCCAGACTGCTTTCTCGTGGACGTCATGACGATACGGAAGCGGCGATTCGTCGGCGTCTTGCGTGGACTAAAACAGACGTGTTGCCGCAGCTTGAATTACTGAAGAGTCGCGGGCGCGTGATTCATGAAATTGATGGTGAACCAGACGCGCATACGATTCATCGCAGTATTCTCGCGGCGCTCTCGCTTACATGATTGCAACAACGAAGGCACAAATTGACGCATTGCGAGAAGGGGGGAAACGTCTGGCGCGTCACGTGCGCATCTTGAGCGAGATGGTTGCGCCTGGCATATCGGCGTACGATCTCGAGATGAAGGCGCGCGCTCTGGTGAGCGCTGACGGCGATGCGTTGGCATTCTATCAATATAAAGCGCATCATCGTGATAAGCCGTATCCGTCAGGACTTTGCCTGTCGGTGAACGAGGTGATTGTACATTCTCCTGCCGCAACCAATGGTGTTGTCATTCAGAACGGCGATATAGTAAAGCTCGATTTTGGAATCAAGCATGGCGGTTATTTCACCGATCATGCTGTTACGGTTATAGCGGGGGAACCGCGCGCAGAAAGTGATGTTATTTTGGTGCGAGGGACTCAAGAGGCTCTTGCGGCAGGAATTGATGCCGCGCGCATGGGTAATACCATCGGTGATATTGGTCATGCGGTGGAGCATGTTGCTGAACACTATGGATTTGGGTTTCCGCGCACTCTTTCTGGGCATGGCGTAGGCGTGAAGGTTCATGAGCTGCCGTATGTTCCCAATTTTGGCGCGCAAGGAAGTGGTGAGGCGCTTGTGGAAGGTTTGGTTATTGCGATCGAGCCAATGATGGCGCTTGGAGATGGGGGGCTTTGTGTTGCGGAAGATGGACACGGCTATCGCACGAGAGATCGTTCACATACCGCGCATTTTGAACACACCATCCTTATCACCAAAAAAGGTCCAGAGATTCTGACGATTGACAGTGATGGCGAAAACGGATAGTATCTCGCTCGGTATGAGAAGCGATGTGCTTCTCTCGAGACTTAGGAGTAAGAGCATGGAGCAATATGGTCATGTCGTTCTCCCCACGATGTTGGTTTGCGTAATCGCGCTTGCGGCGCGATATGCGTTTCAAATATCGATCGGATTTTTTATTTCTGGGGTGATAGTACTCGGGATCATCATGTACATTATTTGTAAGAGAGTGAAGATATCCGTATTCACGGATAAATAAGCACGTTGCTCGTTTTAGAATAGATGCTCATTTCGAAGAACCCGATGTCTTGCGACATCGGGTTCTTTTTGTGCGGATTGATCTGACAAGGGGTGGTGTTCGTATGCGCGATGCTATAATTCTCCTTGTATGTCTCTGAATGGAATCGAGATGCAACGGAACACTGCTCTTGGGGCATTCAAATCACCAGAAGAGGAGTTGGTATACTTGCGCGAACGAGTGCGCGAAAAAGAGGCTCGTCTCGAAGTGCAGGGTAATCGTTTTGAGTCAGATCGAATTGCGCGACGAGAGATTGATCGTTATGCAGAAGAGCCGCAGGCGAAAATTTTGCACGAAACGTTTGTGTTGCCCGAACACGATTTGATTCGTCATACGCTAAAACTCGAGCCAGAAGCCCATGATACTCAAATGGATGAGTTGTTGCGTATAGTCGCGGAACGAGGAATAAGAAACGCACTCAGTGTATGCGCGCGCATGCACAATCCTCATTTGCAAGACGACTTCCATCGCGTGCTTGTACGGTACATTGCCGAAGGTTTGCCAGAAAAGGGAACAGCATCACCTGCGGTCGTGCGGCGCGCTCTTGATGCCGTGCTTCTTGAGATAGATCCTCAAGCGCATAGTGACGGAAACAAAGAAGATCGTCGCCAACAACGTTTACAGGACATTCTCTCATCATCGGAGCAATTATATGCGGGTCTCATGTCGCTCGTGGGAGCTGATGAGGGATTTTCTCTCGAGATAGCAGTGCCAGAAGGCACGGAATCCGCATCTTTGTATCTTGGAGTGCCGCATCGTAAAAAAGATCTCACCGAACGTCTCATTTCGTCGGTATTCCCAAATGCCCGCATATCAGAGAGTCGTGGCGATTACAATGTATTTAGTTATGAGGGGGTGTGTGCTGCGGCATACGGAAGTCTTTCGGAGACGCCTGCGTATCCGCTCAAGACTCCCGATCAATTCGAACACGATCCGATGAATGTGCTGTTGGCGTCGTTTGCAAAAATCGCCAAGCATGGAGAAGGTGCGGCGCTGCAGATTATTGTGGGGAACGAGGGAGATCGGTACAACAGGCACTACAAGAAAATGTTGCGTCGTCTTGAAGCGGGTAAATCTCTCCATCATGCGCTCGGAGTGCCTGAAAGTGTGTTTGGAGAAGTACTGTATGATCTTGCACATACTTTTTTCAAGAGTGAAGATCAGTTGAAAGAAGAGAAGGAGCGTGCGTTTCGCAAACAATCAGATCAGGTGGTTACCGAAGAGATCGGTCGGAAAATAAAGAGTCGCGTTGCGCCCGCAATCATTCGTCTCGTTGCGTCAGCTCCCACGCAAGCGCGAGCAGACGATATTCTTGAAAATCTGACGGCGCCATTTAGTCAGTTCGATGATCCTCGCGGCAATCGGCTCTTGTTCAAGCACATATCTTCGTGGAACAGAAATGCGTTTATACGTGATTTCACATTTCGGTTATTCGATCATTCGTATGCAATACCACTTTCTCTTGCAGAGATAACCTCCATGTATCATTTCACTGCTGAACGCGTAACGACGTCGCGTGAGCTTAGGCGGTCATTTACCAAGCAAGCTCCTGCGCCGATTGATATACCGGGCGAGGGAATCACGATTGGCGTCAATCGTTACGGAGCTGAGGAGCGATCAGTGTATTTCAGTCCAGCCGATCGCTTGCGTCACGCGTATGTGATTGGACAGACGGGCACGGGGAAAACAGGTCTTCTAAAAAATCTCATCATTCAAGATATAAAGAACGGTGATGGTGTCGCCTACATCGACCCGCACGGCACCGACATCGAAGACATTCTTGCCGCTATTCCGCCGGAGCGCATGAACGATGTCATCTATTTCGATCCCGCATACACCGCGCGTCCGATGGGCCTCAACATGCTCGAGTATGATCCAGCAAAACCAGAAATGAAGACGTTTGTCGTGGATGAGGTGTATGGTATTTTCCGCAAGCTCTACGCTGATGTACCAGAAGCATTCGGACCGATGTTCGAGCAATATTATCGCAACGCCGTGCAGCTCGTGGTGGAAGATCCTGAATCTGGCTCGACGTTTGTCGAGATTCCTCGCGTCTTCGCCGATCCCGCGTTCCGTAATCTGAAACTCTCGCGCTGCAAAAATCCCATCATCGTACAATTTTGGCGCAAGATCGCCGAGCAAGCGCAGGGTGATCCGTCGCTGGAGAACGTCGCGCCATACATCACATCCAAATTCGATGTCTTTCTCACCAACGACATCATGCGTCCAGTCGTCTCGCAGGAGAAATCCGCCTTTGACTTCCGTCGCATCATGGACGACAAAAAGATTTTTCTGGCGAATCTTTCAAAAGGCAAGCTTGGCGACCGCAACACGTCGCTGCTCGGTCTTATTCTCGTGTCCAAATTCTTGCAGGCGGCGTTCTCGCGCGTAGACACGCGCGCGGAGCTGCCGACCTTCTATCTCTACATCGACGAGTTTCAAAACTTTGCCACGCCATCGATCAGCACCATTCTCTCCGAAGCTCGTAAATACAAACTCTCTCTCACGATCGCGCATCAGTTCATCGCCCAGCTCGACGAGAAAATCCGTGACGCGGTGGTTGGTAACGTGGGCACAAAGGCGGCGTTTCGTGTGGGTACGACCGACGCGGAATTTCTTGCGAAGCAATTCGAGCCAACGTTTAGTGCGTCAGATCTTGAAAATCTCCCGAATCGTCACGCCGTGCTATCGCTTCTTGTAAACGGCGTTCCCGCGCGCCCATTCTCCATCCAGACCGTCAATTTGCCACCGTTCAATCTTGAACAAGTTGCGGCACTCAAGGAACTTTCGTATCGCACATACGGTAGAGACAGGGAAGAGGTGGAGGCAGAAATGCGGGCGAAGTTTGGCTCGTCGGATGTGATGTGATATCCTACTGCCATGCAACATCCTAAACAAGAGCGTACGCTCGTCATTATCAAGCCCGACGGTATTCAGCGCGGGTTGGTGGGGGAAATTATCAAAAGGTTTGAACGCGCAGGGCTCAAAATTGTCGCGATGAAATTTGGCATGGCGGAGGAGGCGGTGCTCTGGAAACATTACAACAAAGACGATGCGTGGTTTGAAAAGAAAGGCGCACGCATTATAGAAGATCGCAAAGCTGCCGGCATGAGCGCCGACAAACAGGCGATCGAGTACGGCAAAGACATCATCCGCGCGCTCGTGAAATTCATGACTGCTGGTCCTGTGGTGATGATGGTGCTTGAGGGTAATCAGGCGGCGGCGGTCGTGGTCAAGCTCGTAGGTACGACGGAGCCGACTACGTCTGATGTGGGCACTATCCGCGGCGATCTCACGCTCGATTCGTACGCGATTGCGGCGATCGACGATCGTGCGGTGCGCAACCTTATCCACTGCTCCGAAAACGTCGCCGAAGCCAATCGCGAGATTCCACTCTGGTTCTCCGAAAAAGAAAAGATTTCCTACAAGACAGTGCAGGAGGGTATTCTCTACGACGTAAACCTCGACGGAATTTTGGAGTAATGCGGGAGAGTTTGCATTTATTTCTGTGGTGCTATACTTTCTGTAGCGGCCGGTACTAAAACCTGCTTGGTAGATTATAGGGATGCTCATATCGTGCGGCACCGTGGTGCTGACACTGCGGCAACCCACCTGGTTTTCCAGTCCAGGCCTGCCGTACCAGCCGCGCCGAAAAAACCGCCCGAGGGCGGTTTTTTCGGCGCCTATTATGGAAATGGTGGTCCAAATAGATGGTATACTTCTTCATATGTCATTGTCGCGACGAACAATACATCCTGCTCATACGGTTCCGCCAAAGCACCTAACCAGATTTCGAAGTGGATACGGTGTCGTAAAAATATGTGTTTCTGGTGCTGCTGACACGGGACATTGCGGGCTTGATGCATTCGAGAAGGCAAAAGAGGTTGGTCGTGAGATCGCGCAACAAGGTGCGATTATCACAACGGGGGCGACGACAGGGTTCCCATTTTATGCGGCGATGGGGGCGAAAGATGAGTCGGGATTTTCCATAGGGATTTCGCCTGCTTCCAGTGAGCGCGAACATGTGGAAGTATACAAACTGCCGCTCGAGTACATGGATGTGGTTATTTATACGGGATTTGGATACACGGGGCGAGACTTACTTTTGGTGCGTGCTTCTGATGCAATCGTTATTGGGTGTGGAAGAGTGGGTACGCTCAATGAATTTTCTGTTGCATTTGAGGGACATATCCCCATCGGAATACTTGAAGGCTCGTGGGAGACGGATGAGATTTTGCGACGCGTGATTGATTCTGCACATCGGACGAACGATCGGATTATTTTTGATTCAGACCCGAAAGCTCTTGTAGAGCGTCTGATCGAGATGGCACACAAAATTCGCGAAGAAACGATGTTGATATACAACAACCACGAGTGGGATCCTAGCGGTAAAGGAGCGGAGTATATTTTGTAATACTGATTTCGGTCAGGAAAGCATCGCTCAATGTACCAATCTGCGGGCGAGGGGTTTTCGCGCGAGGGTTTAGGCGAGCTGCTTGAGCAAGCGCTCAAATGTTTCGGGGTGATCCTTGGCAAGGGCGGCGAGGGATTTGCGGTCGAGCGCGATGCTGGCTTTTTTGAGTGACCCGATGAGTTTGGAGTATGAAAAGCCAAGAGGACGAGCAGCTGCATTGATCCGGAGTGCCCAGAGGGTGCGGAAATCACGCTTTTTCGCCCGACGATGACGGAACGCATGTGCGCCCGCATGAAATATCGCTTCTTTTGCGGTGCGTTCTTTGTTGGCGCGATTGAAGCGATATCCCTTTGTTTGTGCCAAGACATTCTTGCGACGCTTCAGCTTTGTTGTTCCTCGTTTGACGCGTGCCATAGAATTATGCGAGGAAACGGCTTCGGTCGGAAGCGTTCATGTGAATAGAACTCTGGCGGCGGCGGCGCATGCGACCAGAGCCAGACTCTTTTGCATTGAAATGATTGTGACCTGGAACTCGCGCGACAATCTTGCCACGACGAGTGACGCGCAGGCGCTTGGAATACGATTTGTTTGTTTTCATACGAGCGTCGGGCTATTCTGCCAGATTCAAGCAGTTTTCGCAACCCCGAGCGTTTCGTCGGTGGGTAGGGATGTCTGGGTGATCGGTTTTGGGGGTTTTTTCGACGGATCGCGCTCAATAGACACGGCGAGACCTTTCGGACCCTTCTGAATGGATTCGGCTACTTTATAGCTCTCGGGTATGAGCGCAAGAAAGCGCTCGAGTCGTTCTTTCAGGAACTCAAACTCCATGTATTTGTAGCGCCCCCAAAGGAACAGATCGACCTTGACGCGATGTCCTTCACGCAGCCATGACGCGGCTTTTGAAGCCTTGATATGCATGTCGCGTTCGGAAGTGCCAATCTTGACCTGGGTTACTTTTGTCTCGGTTACGTGCGATTTGGCCTTCACCTCCTTTTCTTTTTTCTTTTGTTCATATTTGAACTTGCCGTAATCGGTGATCTTGGCAACGGGAGGATTGGCGTTGGGGGATATTTCGATAAGATCGAGTCCGTATTCTTGAGCTTTCACACATGCGTCGCGCGTTGCCATGACGCCAAAATTTTGTCCCTCTGGACCAATGACGCGCACCTCGCGCGCATGGATACCCTCATTCATTCTGATACGCTCTTTCTCTGCTTGCGATGTGTATTTCGTGAATCCCATTTGTAAATTGACTATATCACATATCATTCTTCAGCTCCACATCGCGGCTATTCCGAGCCAGCATCGGAAGCTGTAGAGGATGCATCATAGATCGTGATTGAGTTGGACGATGTGGCTGTATCTTGCGACGCATCTCCAGATGTGGTTGATGCAAATGGATTGAGTCGATCGAGAATGCCAAGCAGCCTGTCTTTTAGATTGAGAAGCGCCGTTTGAAACAGGGGAATTTGACCAGGCGTATAGGTGACTGGCGTTATGTCACCGAGGTCGGGAGAGGTGAAAGATCTCGGTGTGGGTGGTGCGTTGCGTTGGTCTGTTGACGTGGGTGTTTGATGCGGATACAGCGTGATGATGGTCGCGGGTATGAATTGGTGTACGACCGTTGGTGTTGAGCTGGTCGGGGTTGTGCTTGTTGGTTCGGCGAGCGCGCGTATGAGATCGGCTATCGTGGAAGACGCGGAGGTATGTGTCGATGTGCTGGTTTGATTGATTGACTGCTCGTCGCGTGGTGTTTGATTTGTGGTTTGTTGTGTAGTGGGTTGTGTGATTGTTTGAGCAGGGGAGCTGATTGATTGTTGTTGCGGCGATGATGCGGACGGCTGAATAGTTGGAATAGTCTGGTTTTGATTCTGTCGAGATGAATTTTGTTGCGATCCAGAAAAGAGTGATTTGAGGACACTAAACAGCGAGCTGTTGCTTTGCTGATTGGTGTCGGGAGCTGAAATGAGAATGACGCGCTGTTCTTTGGAGTTTGGCGGTTCTGAAGTATCGGTATCCTCTTCGTCAGGTGCTGATGTGTCGGCTGCGCCTGGTCCTGTTGCCGATGCGGTTATGCCTGTATATTCAATATGATTACATTCTCCCTTGAGGTATCTTGTGTGATTTTGACTATAGAGTGCGAGGGAATAGCGCGGCGCATTCGCATAGACCCACCGATATCCGTCAGATGAGCAATCGTAGTTGGTGCCGCCTCCCGGGAATGCAAGATCGACGGCGAGTCCTTTCGTGTGTTTTGAATTAGGTGCCGATGGATTTGCACACGCCTGTCCTCCTTTTGGACCTGCTGTCCTATATGCGGATGTGATGCGGAGAGGATATCCTGCGAATTCTGCGGCGGACATCAATTGGGCGAGGCGAATCGCAAAATCGGTATTGAGGCTGGTAATGCCTTGTATGCGTGGGTTACGTAAACCGATACGAGCACAATCTCCCGGAGTCGGATATTTTGTTATGAGATACTGGTATGCGGCGCAGGCATTAGTGTTCATGACCGCTCTATCTGCGGGCATTTGTATCGTGTCGGTTGGAAGTCCGAACAGAGAATTACATTGTGTGGGATTGGTAAGGCTTGTAAGATTGGAAAACGTGGGGGCGCCGTTTGATACCGCGGTGACGAGCCCGTATGCAGGAGTGAGAGGAATCAGCATGCTCACAATCGCGAGTGCGGTTTGTTTGTGCAACATCATAATTCTAGTATACGTCATGGCGTGTCTACGCATGCAGAAGCGGCCCACAATCCTTTTCCTGCGGCATGCGCAGCTTGTTCTGCGGCCTTGAATAATGTCTGGTATAGGTAAGGCGTGCGATACGTATATTCGTGACCGTATCCTTCGGCGATCATAAATTGATTGAACAGAAATCCATCGGGATGCGTAGATGATGGTGCGTATACGTAGGCGAGAAGTCGACCGTACTGATCGTATGTATCTTGCGAGGAGTCTGTCTCAATGCGTACTGATACTCCATCAAGAACACGTCGTGCCTCATCCGATGCCTCTTTGCCAAAACACTGGATTGGCGTGCGCGGGTCGACTGTCTCTGGGGTGTCCAAACCGATGAGTCGCACATGCACGTCACGACCATCTTTCTCTATGATAATAGTATCACCATCCAGCACGCGTACCACAGGATACCATCCAAGCGATGTAACGTGAGGTGGTGGTGCCAGCTCGACTGCAATCGCAGATGAGGTCACTTCTTGCGTACGCGTCATGTTTTTTGATGCGTGGAATGCATACACAAGCATCATGCACGCAACACTTATGCTGATGATCATTGTCGCATTGTCGCGCGCTTGTTTCATGATGGTTTTATTGTAGCGCGCCTTGATTGGAGGTACTATATCACTCATGGGAAAACTTTCGCGTTTGCGAGTGATTGATTCGCATGACATGCGCGCGATTGTTTCTTTGTATGCGCAACTATCTCGCACGATTCGTGTGTCCGCCGTGTCTATGAAAAAATCCATTTCTCACACAGGAACTGAAGTGTGGGTGGTGCGAGATGCGGGGAACATCGTGGGAATGGCGACCATTGTTGTGGTGCGAACTCTCGCAGGAATATTTTCTCACATAGAAGACGTGGTGGTGGATGAACAGTGTCGCGGTCGCGGTTTGGGAAGCGTGCTCATACAGAAACTCATTGAGCGTGCTCGAGCTCGTCACGCAGTTTCTGTGAGCCTTACAAGCAAGCCTTCGCGTGTTGCGGCAAACGAACTGTACCAGAAGCTTGGTTTTGAAAAAAAGGAGACAAATGTGTATCGCATGATGATGTAGAGTATGTCTGCCACCAATGTCGTCGTGATAACGGGAGGGAGTCGCGGACTTGGAAAGGAGCTCGCACGTTTGTTTGTTGCACAAGAGTGTGCGGTGGTTGTGTGTGCGCCAGAATCCAACAGGGTTGAACTGGAAGCAATGGCGAAAGAAGTGGGTGCTTACGCATGGGTTGCGGACGTTGCTCACGAAGCTGATGTGCGCGCGCTTGCGCAGTACGCGTCTTCGCTCGGGCATGTTGATGTGTGGATCAACAATGCTGCTGTATGGATGCCTCATTGTCCTGTAGAAGGTCTTGATATGTTGCGTGTGCGCGAGATGTTTGCGGTAAATGTGTTGGGTACGATCGCTGGATCAAAAGAGGCGCTTGCGATCATGAGGAAAAAAGGGGGCGGTACGATCATCAATATTGCTTCCACAAGCGCGCTTTCAGGCAGGCCGACTTCATCCGCGTATTGTGCGAGTAAGTGGGCGGTGCGAGGGTTTACCGAATCATTGCGTGCGGAATGTGCTGGCTCGGGTGTGCGTGTGATGAGTGTGTTTCCTGATCGGATGCACACAGCATTGTTTGATGAACAGAAACCAGACGACTTTGCGTACTATCTTTCGCCCGCGTTTGTTGCCGAGACGATCTGCACGCACCTTCGACAAGAGCATAGCGATGACAATCTCGTAATACGCAACAACACCTCGAAATGATGTGTTGTTTTGCGCGTCGTCATATCGACGAGCGTGTCACAGGCGATTTTTGTGGAAGTTTCGATTGGTGGAGGTGCGGGGAATCGAACCCCGGTCCAGCGAAAAACACAAACGAACATCGACGCGGCGTGGATCGTCTTGGTCGTCATTGAAGACGTATTCAAGTAATGGTGTATGAGACGAACAGAATCACCATCGTTCTAGTCCCGTCCCTTGGGGCATGTGTGGGACACTACATGCTTGCACTTGAGATTTTTACGCCCGAGTGATCTTGATCAAGTTTCGGATCATCGGACGGCGCTTAGGCTACGAGAGCGTAAGCGAGCTGCAAGTCCTTCATCTGGATAGGCGAAAGGACTGCCCGTGCTACTTTGTTCGCACTTGAAGTTTGGACGTTGAAAGGAGTCATCCGCTCCTGCCGCGCATTCGCATGCGCTGATTTCACTGTCGAAGCCAGTCACCCCCCAAATGATTTCGAATACCAAGGACCGTCCTTGGTTCTTGGTTCAAAGACATTCGGGGACAGGCTGGACCACAATCCTAAATCCTATTTATTGTTTCAAGGTGCGATCAATGCGGCGTTTCTCCTCTCGTTCACGGATGGAATGGCGTTTGTCTTCCTTTTTCTTTCCGCGTACGATTGCAATACGAAGCTTCAGATACCGGTGTTTATTGTACATTTGAATTGGGATAATTGTCAAGCCTTTTTCGGACTCTGCAGATGCAAGACGTGCTATGTGGCGTTTTTCCAACAACAGACGACGAGGCCGTTCTGGATCATATGAAGCACTTGTATTAGCTGACTGCCATGGGGGAATGTGTGCGCCAATAAGATACGCTTCACCGCCACGAACTATGACACGAGCGCCCTTGAGTGATCCGTTATCGGTGCGAATAGAATGTACCTCGGTGCCCAATAATTCAATACCTACCTCCATTTCTTCGAGGATCGTGTAGTCAAACGTTGCGCGAGTATTATGCAAAAGTGACATGCCGCTACTATAGCATCAACAGCGATCGTTTTTCTTTTGTCTGTAGAGATGTGTATAATGTCTCAGTGTATGTTGAATAATTCTGATCCAAAAAAAATGCCTCGTCGATCCGATGTTCCGCCAAGGGTTCCAAAGGGAAACCCGTCGCTTGCGGCGCAGTTTGTAATAGCGTTTGTGGTGTTCTTGCTCCTTTCGACAGGATATTCCTCGATCAAGAAGTTCTTTCTTACAAGTATTGATACGGTTCCGCTCTCACAAATTGCGAATGATGTTGGCGCGGGGAAGATTGCCGCGATTGTTGTCGAGGGAGATCAAATAACCGCAACGTACAAAAGTGTCGGCGGTGAAAAAGAAGTGCAGAGGAAGTCGCGCAAAGAAAATGAGGCGTCGTTCACTCAAACACTGGCGAATTACGGATTGGCGCAAGACAAGCTGGATGCGGTGAACATTGAGGTCAAAGATGAGAGTGGCGCGCGCTTTTGGTTTCTTACGCTAATGCCGCTCATACTTCCCATAGCGCTCCTGTTTGGTATCGTGTGGTATCTTTCGCGACAGGTGCGTTCTGGGGGAATGCAGGCGTTTACGTTTGGGAGAAGCTTGGCGCGACTCACGTCCCCTGAAGATCAAGGGCAGAAGGTTACGTTTGCCGATGTGGCTGGAGCTCGCGAAGCAAAAGAAGAATTGACAGAGATTGTGGACTTCTTGAAAAATCCAAAAAAATTCATCCAGATTGGTGCTCGAATTCCAAAAGGTGTCGTGCTTATGGGTGCGCCTGGCACGGGCAAAACACTGCTCGCTCGGGCGGTGGCGGGTGAAGCGGGAGTGCCGTTTTTCTCTATTTCTGGATCGGAATTTGTGGAAATGTTTGTGGGAGTTGGCGCATCTCGAGTGCGCGATCTTTTTGATACGGCAAAAAAAGCGGCCCCGGCAATCGTTTTTATTGATGAAATTGATGCGGTGGGTCGCGTGCGCGGTAGTGGTATTGGTGGCGGCAACGACGAGCGTGAGCAGACGCTAAATCAAGTGCTTGTAGAGATGGACGGATTTGAGCCCAACGAAAAAGTTATTGTAATGGCGGCTACTAATCGACCAGACGTGTTGGATCCCGCGCTTCTTCGTCCCGGGCGGTTTGATCGCCGAGTCACTATCGATCTTCCCGACAGGAAAGATCGAGAGGACATATTGCGCACGCACTCACGCGCGAAGCCAATGGGTCCTGATGTTGCGTTTTCGGTTATTGCCGAACGCACGCCAGGGTTTTCAGGAGCTGATCTTGCCAATCTCATGAACGAAGCGGCGATTCTCGCGGCACGAGAAAATCGTCGCGAAGTCACTCAATATGATCTCATACGAAGCATCGAGAAAGTTATGCTTGGTCCCGAGCGACGGAGTCATGTGCTCAACAAAAAAGAGAAAGAAATTACGGCATACCACGAAGCAGGTCATGCAATCGTGTCATCGGTGTTGCCTTATGCTGATCCTGTGCACAAGGTTTCAATTATCAGTCGTGGACGCGCTGCTGGCTATACGCTCAAGCTCCCTCTTGAGGATCGCAAGATGCAGTCAAAGAAAGAGTTTCTTGATGACATTGCGGTGTCGCTCGGTGGATACATTGCCGAAAAAATGATTTTCGAAGATGTGACGACGGGAGCATCGAATGATTTGCAGGTGCTTTCGGCGCTTGCGCGCGACATGGTGACGCGATATGGCATGTCCGATAAAGTGGGGCCGATCGCTCTTGAGAGCGCTGGTGGGCGGACGCTTTTTGGTACGGGTATAGAGGGAGGTGAACAGTCACAGGAGCTTGCTGCACAAATCGACGCCGAGGTGAAGCGCATCATCGACGGTTCGTACAAGAAAGCCGAAAAAGTTATTACGAAACATCATGATGCGATGTGTGCGATTGCCGAAAAGCTCGTGGAGGTAGAAACCATTGAGCGCGACGATTTTGAAAAAATCCTTATCGCGCATGGCATTACGCCCAAGAAAAAAGAAGATATTGAACACGCGCCGTTGGTGTAGGGTTTGCGTGCTATGCGATTTTCCATCGCATTACCTCATTACCCAAGCCGTGGATAGCGTGGTAGATGGGAAAGATTCTGGTTCCTTCGTCGGTGACGATCGGCTCGGTGATGTGCCAATCTTTTTTCTCAAGCTTGATGGTGTCGATGTCGGGAGCTAAACCGAAAAAACGCGGACCATTGACCGAGAGAAAATCTTCAAGCTTGTTGAGTGCGCCGATGTCGTCGAACACGTGCGCGTAGAGTTCCACGGCTGCGGGGGCGTTGAATACGCCGAATGCGCAGCACGAAGAGAATTTTTTTGATTCTGGATGAGGTGCGGAATCAGTTCCTGCGTATACGAACGGAAATCCTTTTTTCATCATGTCGCGGAGACGCTCGCGATCTTCGTGGCGCTTCACGAGCGGTTTGCAGTGTAACAGCGCGCGATAGCCGCCCGAGAATGCGTGGCGACGGTCGTAGAGCAGATGATGTGGTGTTACCGTGGCGACAAGTTTTCCCGATTCGCCGTTTTTTTCCATGAACTCGATCGCTTCGATGGTGGTAATGTGTTCGAGCGAAATTTTCAGTTTCGGGTAAGATTCAAGGAGGCGCGGAAGTGTGTCGGCGATAAAAAGTCGTTCTCCATCGTACGGATCTTCTGCTTCTCCTTGTTCGTTCACGTGTACTTCTCCGTGAAGAAGCAGTGGGATACCTGTTTCTTCGAGTGTGCGTACGATGTCTTTTGCCTCGAGAATGGAACGGAATCCGTATTGCGAATTTGTCGTCGCTCCGAAAGGATATGATTTGACGCCATAAATTTTGCACACGTCATGTGTCGCACCTTTCTCTATGTCGGCGGGTGTGAGATTTTTTGTGAGGTAGAGCGTCATGAGCGGATCAAACGATTGTCCGCTCGGTACGGCGGACAGAATTTCTTTTTTGTATAGAGCAGCTTGTGCGACGGTCTCGATAGGCGGTTCGGTATTTGGCATGATGACCGCCCGTCCGAATCGGGCGGTTGTACAAGGTGTTACCGCACGAAGTGTTGATCCCGTGCGTAGATGGACGTGTGCATCAAACGGGCGTCGTATGGTGAGGGTGGTGGTGCGCATGCGGTTTCAGTATACAAGAAAACTAGCAGTGATATACTGCGCGCTGATGCAGCATCTAATCGAGACGCAGCAATGTACCAGAGAATCCATTCAAAAGCTTTTCGCGCTCGCAACCGCACTTGAAGGTAAGCGCGATCAATCACTCAAAGGCAAGGTACTTGCCTCTCTTTTTTATGAACCTTCCACGCGTACGCGGCTTTCGTTTGAGTCGGCGATGTATCGGCTTGGCGGTCATGTCATTACGATGGAAAACGGACGTGAGTCTTCTTCGCAATCGAAAGGTGAGACGCTCGAAGATTCTATCAAAGTAATAGGGCAGTATGCCGATATGATCGTCATGCGACACATGGAAACAGGCGCTGCCGATCGTGCGGCAGCACTGTCGCCCGTGCCGATTATCAACGCGGGCGATGGCAATCTCGGACAACATCCCACGCAAGCGCTTCTCGATCTGTACACCATTCAGCGTGAGCTCAAACGACAAGACAACATTCATGTCGCGTTTATCGGCAATCTCAAATACTATCGCTCGACACGCTCGCTCTCATATCTGCTCGGTAAATACAAAAAGATTCGCATCACCTTTGTGTCGTCGCCCGAACTTCGCATGGACGATGATGTAAAAGAGTATCTCACGCGTAAGGGCGTGGCGTGGGAAGAAGTAGAATCCATGCATCACGTGGTAAAGGAGGCTGACGTGCTCTATCAGACGCGCATCGCAAAAGAGTGGATCAAGAACGAAGTCGAGTACGAAAAACAGAAAGGACGCTACATCATTACGCGCGCCGTTGCTGATTCTATGAAAAAAGGTGCAATCATCATTCATCCGCTTCCGCGGATTGGCGAAATTTCTCCCGACGTCGATGATTCTCCGCATGCAGTTTATTTTCGCCAAGTGGGATACGGACTTATGGTACGCATGGCGATTCTCAAGACGATCGCGCGAGGAGTGAAAAGTCGCGGAAAGTGATATAGTAGCGCGATGCAAAAGAAAAAAAAGAAGGTGCAAAGTGGCGACATGTCGCAACAAGCTATCGCGCTCCATAAAAAGCTTGGCGGAAAGGTGCGGATGGTGTCGGCGATGCGCGTGAGAAGCAAGAAAGATCTTTCGCGTATCTATACGCCGGGTGTTGCTGCGGTATCTACGATGATTGCTGGTGATCCGAATAAGGCTCGCGAGTATACGATCAAAGGAAAGATGGTGGCTGTTATCTCTGACGGGTCGGCGGTCTTAGGGCTTGGTAACATCGGTCCCCTTGGGGCGCTTCCTGTAATGGAGGGAAAGGCTGCGTTGTTCAAAACGTTTGCAGGAGTGGATGCGATGCCCATCGTTATTGATGTGCCGCAAAGGATCCGTGCTGCGCGCCAACAAGAGCGAGTCGATTTTCTTGTGGAAACCATTTGCGCAATTGCTCCTGCGTTTGGAGGGATCAATCTTGAGGATATCGCGGCACCTGTGTGTTTCGAGGTTGAGCGACGCGTTATAGATATGCTCGATATTCCCGTTATGCACGATGATCAGCATGGTACGGCGATCGTCGTATTGGCTGGACTCATCAACGCACTCACGGTGGTGAATAAGCGTATGGACTCGGTGCGTGTTGTTATCTCGGGCGCAGGTGCGGCGGGAACAGCAATAGCGAAATTATTGCATGCCGCTGGTGCGCAGAGGATTATCGTACTTGATAGCCGCGGGTGCATCGATGTGTCACGCCCCGAACACCATAAACGTGATCTTGCAACGTTTACAAATCCCGAAGGAATCACGGGCGGATTGCGTGAAGCGTTGCGCGGTGCCGATGTGTTGATTGGTGTGTCTGGTCCTGGACTTGCGACGTGTGAAGATATCGCGTGTATGGCAGAGCGCGCCATCGTGTTTGCGATGGCAAATCCCATTCCAGAAATCATGCCCGATGAAGCGCAAAAAGGCGGTGCCATGGTGGTGGGAACAGGCAGATCGGATTTCCCAAATCAAATCAATAACTCTCTTGCGTTCCCAGGAATTTTTCGTGGCGCGCTCGATTATGGTGTTCGGATCATTACGCCCGATATGAAGCTTGCGGTTGCGCGCGCGATTGCAGGATTGATCAAGAAACCAACCGCCGACAAAATAGTTCCCGATATGTTCGATACACGCGTTGTCCGTGCGGTTGCGTGCGCCGTGGGGGCATGCGCAACAGGGAATACGTGAGATATTTCGCAGCTCGTGGCGCGGGAGTGTCGCAAAATTGATGATGTGGGTCTATAATCTCTGTATCCGCCCGTAGCTCAGTTGGTTAGAGCATGGAGCTTATACCTCCAGGGTCCTTGGTTCGAGTCCAAGCGGGCGGACTCATATGTGGATTTGTCGTTGCGTTTGATATATGGCATGCGACAATGGCGGTATGCGTATATCGACATGGTTGTTCGTGGTGATGACGTTGGTTCTCCCGTATGCAACGCACGCGCAATCCGTGCAAGATCTCCAGCAACAGGTGCGGGATCTTTTGGCGCGTGTTACCCAATTGCAGCAACAGATTGGTACGGGTGGCTCGACGGCGCCTCTGTCATCTTCTGGTTCTGGACAATCTGTCTCGAGTGCGTGTCCACTCCTCGGGGTGTCTCTCAAATTTGGTTCGACAGGTGATGATGTATCGCGACTTCAGAGGTTTCTTGCGACCGACAGCTCGGTATATCCTGAAGGGACGGTATCTGGGTATTTTGGAGCGCGTACCGAAGCAGCGGTGCAACGGTGGCAGGTGAAAAACAACATTGTTTCTTCTGGTACGCCAGGTACGACGGGTTTTGGTGTGGTTGGTCCGCGTACCGCGGCAGCGATGTCTTTGGCATGCGCAACACTCAATGGTTCTGGCGGTACTCAAGCATCAATAGGGCCGTCGCCGGTCGGAGGGTTTATTCAGGTGACGCCGATTACGGGCAATGCGCCTCTTGCGGTGGCTATACAAGCGACAGTGAATACGACCAATTCGTGTAGTGGCGCAACGTACAGTCTTGATTATGGTGACGGGTCGCAGCCTTCCTTGCTCACGGTTCCTTCTGGATCGTGCTACCCGATCAATCAGACGCTTGGTCATACATATCAATATGGCGGAACATACAAAGTCACTCTTTCTTCAGGCGAACACACGACGACGGCGACCGTTACCGTAACTGGTCCGGCAGCACCTGTGTCTGGCGGTGTGGGTGTGGGTAATCCAGCGATTGCGCGAGGAACTATATCAGCGTTTGTGACAAGCGGACCTGCGCCTCTCACGACGACATTCTATATTTCATGCGGAGCTGGAGTTGCGTACAATGTTGTGTTTGGCGATGGGCAAGAATTGGGAAGCTCAGGTGTTTCAAGCTCGAGTTGTACGGGAAGTTTGCAATCGGTGAGCCACACATACATGTCTCCCGGTGGATATACGGCACAGCTGGTTATATTCATCCAGCAATCGAACGGTACGATTATTCCTGTCACCATTGCGTCAGTATCTATCTCTGCCGCCGGCGGATCTTCTGATGGGTCTGGTTTGGGCAGTATGTCGCTTGCGCCAAATGTGGGAGGAGATCCATTGCAAGTGCAAGCACATTTTGATACTGGAAATTGTCAGACGTATTCTCTCGAGTGGGGTGATGGTCAAGTGGCAGGTGCGACTCCCGCATGTACGGGTTCGAATTCTACGCTGTCGCTCGATCACAGATATCAAGCGGTTGGATCGTATACGATACGGCTTACGCGCGGATCGCGTGTCGACACGCTGTCGGTGACGATTACGAACTAGGGTGTGTGACTCTTATACCCAAAGGAGCTGTTACTCCTCGTGAAGTTTCTCCGCGAGAGAGGAAATGCGCGCGCGTAGAGCTCTGTGGTTTGTAAGGTGCGGGTCACTCTGTACGACACGCGTCGCCTCTTCGCGAGCAGCACGAATGAGGCGGATATTTTGCAGTGCGTCCATGCCGATGTCAGAAATTCCCCACTGTTTCTTGCCCCACAGGTCGCCCGCACCGCGTGTTTTTAGATCAATTTCAGCGAGCTTGAATCCGTCGGAAGAATGAGCGAGTGCGCGGAGACGCGTGGTGGAAGTGTGCGATGCTGTATCTGATACGAGAAAACACATGGGCGGATGTGATGAGCGTTGGACGCGTCCGCGGAGCTGGTGTAGTTGGGCAAGTCCGAATCGCTCCGCGCCCTCAATGAGAATGACGGTGGCATTGGGGACGTTGATGCCTACTTCGACGACTGAAGTGGCGACGAGAACGTGAGTTTTGCCGCATGCAAAACGTGCCATCACCGCATCTTTCTCGGCTGGTTTCATTGCACCGTGGAGAAGTCCGATTTCGTATTCTGGGAAAATATCTTTTTGGAGTCGCGCTGCCTCGGCTTTTGCGGATTTTGCTTGTACGGCATGTTCTTTTTGCGGATCAGGTTCTTCGATGCGCGGACAAACGACGTATGCCTGTCTCCCTTTTTTGAGTTCGCTGCGCATGCGTTCGTATGCCTGTGTGCGATGAGAGGAACGTACGATTTCTGTAGTAATGGTGGTGCGTCCGGGCGGCAGTTCATCGAGAATGGAGAGATCGAGATCGCCGTACATGGTAAGTGCAAGAGTGCGAGGGATGGGTGTTGCGGTCATGGAGAGGAAATGTGGTACTGGCTTTGCGTGCATGGGGGATGGTTTCTGTAGGAGAGCGGCGCGCTGACGTGTGCCGAAGCGATGTTGTTCGTCGACGATGCAGTAGGCGAGGTGTTGGAAAACAACGGATTTTTGAATGAGGGCGTGTGTGCCTACAAGCATGGCGATTTCTCCGTTTGCGATCCATTTCAAAAGTTGTGCGCGAGAGATGGAGGTCGCTTTGTGGCGGTGTGCTTTGGAAGGGAACTTTTTGCACCCGCTGCCTGTCATAAGCGCAATGTTGATGGGTAGATTTTTGAAGTATTCGATGAATGACTGAAAATGTTGCTGCGCGAGTATTTCTGTGGGTGCCATGTAGGCAATCTGGAGAGTGCCGCTGGTACGCTCGGGCGGACGGCTATTCACAATCGCGTAGGCGGTGGCAGCTGCGACTGCCGTTTTGCCGCTACCCACGTCACCTTCTAGGAGTCGCGCCATGGGATGTTGTTTTTTGAAATCACGCAGAATATCGTGAATTGCGCGCTGCTGCGCATGAGTACTGCGAAAAGGGAGGGATTTGAGAAAGGTGCGCGCGAATTTCTCGCCTTCATTGACTGGAAATGCGGTACGCGTGTCGTTTTCGAGACGGTCGAGTGCTTTCTGTATTTGAAGGACGAACATCTCTTCAAATGCGAAACGTTTTCGCGCAGCTTCCGCGTGTGAGAGTCTTTCTGGCGCGTGGATCCATACGAGCGCAGTGTCGAGTGAGGGCAGGCGATACTTTTCTCGTATTGCCGATGGGATCGGATCTTCTATACCGTGTGCTCCTGCATTGAGTACGCGCTTGAGTGCATGGCGAAACCATAACGACGACACGCCGCGTGACTCTGGATATACCGGAAAAATTGGTGCATCGGTGTTTTCTGGTGTGGCAGCGAAGATTCCTGTCTCGATCGGATCCGCTGGTTCGATGTGTGGGTTGGCTAGATAGAGAGAGCCGTCTTTTCCGCTCACCATCCCTGAAGCTTTTACAAACATTCCTTCAGAAAATTTTTTCACCACATACGGTTGATGAAACCACATGATTTTTATTGAACCGCTTGCGTCACGGAGTTTTGCTTCACCTACCGGAATTTTTCGTTTCCACGATTTTTTGGTCTCGAGCGCATGAATAGTGCCGAATATGGTTGCTTGCCCTATGGATAGTCCTGCAATACTCGACTCTGTTCCTCCTTGATCATATCGTGCGGGGAAATGGTACAAAAGGTCGTGTATGGTTGTGATGCCGATTTTTCTCAACGCGGCAGCAACGGGCATTGCGAGACGAAAGTGTTGCGCGATTGTATCACTGGGCACCATGTCTGGATTATAACTGATTGAGTTATTCACGCGTATCCCCTCACGACATGTTCGACGAGGTCTTTGCAGCGCGACGGCGCGAAACAGAGGGATTTTTCAGCAGAAAAATCCCGACCTCGGAGAATCGTGTCGTGATGGGATACGTACAGAGTTATTCACAGGTGTATAGGAGGAGGGGTCTTGCGTTCGCCGATTCCATTAGTACTATAGGCGTGTTTGGTTTTAGTAGTCTTATTTATATAGCATATGATACGTGATTCTCGTAAGAATGAAGAAGAAGAGCATGAAGATAAAGGTCTGTCAGACGACTCGGTAGAAGAGATTTTGGGAGATGTTGACACGGATGATGACGAAGATGACTTTGGTGACGACCTCGATACAGAAGAACGCGCATGGGAATAGCGGATAGGGGAGTATGTTTAGCAAAGAATTTTTTTGATCTATTCAGCTTTTAGACCACATTTGCTGCGGAACGCGGGAACTTTGGCAATGAAGAAGAGATAGACAATTTCGAGAATACCTACGGTGTTGAGAAGCAGAAACGCGATGAACCACCACTTTTCGTCGCGTTTTGCAGCGTGCCACAGGGCAAATCCCTTCCAAAAAAGGCTCCAAAATAATAACACAAGGAGGCCGCCTGGCGCGACGCCTGTTATATTCATTCCATCGAGGGCAATAGGATTCATATGTACATAGTACCACCTCTCGTATTTCCATCAACCTGCTATACTGTGCGGAATGCGGATTATTGTCATGGGAGCTGATGCGGCGGCGCGCGTGGCGTTTGATGTCGCGTTTCCTGGTGTGGTGGCGTATGTAGACTCGGTAGCTGATTTTTCTCAACACTCCGATGCGGAGATCGTGAGTATTTTTGTGCGACAGGAATTTCGGAAATCGGAAATGGATGCGTTGCCCAACCTCAAGATGATCGCAACTCGCTCCACAGGCTTTGATCATATTGATGTGGCATATGCAAAGGAGCGTGGAATCGCGGTGTGTAATGTTCCGAAATATGGATCACACACGGTGGCGGAGTTTGCGTTTGCGCTATTGCTTGCGCTCTCGCGCAAAGTGGTCACGGCACATCAGCAAGTGCAGGATGCCGATTTCACCATGGCAACCTTGCAAGGTTTTGATCTATTCGGCAAGATTATTGGTGTGGTGGGTACGGGAGCTATCGGTAAAAATACAGTCGCGATCGCGCAAGGGTTTGGCATGCGTGTCTTGATGTACGATCCATTTCCAACGCACAGTATCGAAGGTGAGCATGCACGATATGTTTCGTTTGATGAACTGCTTGCCTGTTCCGATGTTATCTCGCTTCATGCGCCGTACACGAAAGAAAATCATCATCTGATCAATGCTGGTACGCTCGCAAAAATGAAGCGCGGAGTTTATATTATCAACACGGCGCGCGGGGAGCTGATTGATACGCAGGCGCTTCTCGCGGCACTCACGCAGGGTGTCGTTGCGGGAGCAGGGCTCGACGTGCTTGAAGGCGAACGCGATCTTGATCGAGAGCTCGAGATGGTGGTGAGTGGAACGTCGGTGCGCGACCCGCATACAATCATTCGCGATCATGTACTCATCCACATGCCCAATGTAATTGCGACTCCTCACGTAGCTTTTTTCTCGAAAGAATCATACGGTGAAATACTTGCCGTGACGTGTGATACCATCAAACGATTCATTGAAGGAACTCCAATTCATAGGGTGATGCTATGATAGAAGCAACACGTGCCTTTTTCTGATATGAGCAACTCCACTATTCAAATTATCGGTACCGTTGGACCAGTTAGCGGTAGTCGCGCCGTGCTTGATGGTATGGTGAGTAGTGGAATGAACATCATGCGATGTAATATGTCGCATGGTACGCATGAACAACATGCAGAATATATTGCTCTCATTCGCTCTATTGCAGCCGCGCGCAATGTGCGCATTCCGATCATTATCGATCTCTCTGGTCCACGTGAGACCACTGATGATGGACATCAGTTTGATAAAGACAAAGAAATTCTCACCGCGAAAGATTTGAGTGATCTTGATTTTGCGATCGAGCAAGGCGTGGAGTATATCGCGCAATCGTACGTGGGAACTGCGTCCGATGTGCTCGCGCTCAAGTCGCACCTTGCAGATCGAGACGCATCATTGCCCGTTATTGCAAAGATCGAACGCGCGCAAGCAGTACATGATATCGAAGCTATTGTCGCTGTGTCGGATGCGGTGATGGTGGCGCGAGGTGATCTTGGACTCGCTGAACCTATTGAAGAAATACCGTACATCGAAAAACGTATTATCGGATGTGCCAATAGTGCACAGAAGCCGGTCATTACGGCGACACAAATGCTTTTTTCGATGGTGGAACACTCTGTTCCAACGCGTGCTGAGGTGACTGATGTTGTGTTTGCAGTGATGTGCGGGACTGATGCAGTCATGCTTTCCGACGAGACGGCAAAAGGGAAATACCCGATAGAATCTGTGTCGTTTATGAAATTGATTGCGCAACGAGCGGCACAAGAATACCACCGCGTGTCGTTTCGACTCTAGGTCCTCACTTTTGCATGTAGCAACGTAGAGAAATAGAAGAAGAGTGGTATAGTACGGTCATGAGCTTTGAGGGTATTCAAAATGGATCTATTCAGAAGGAGAAAACGATTCGGAATCTGGTCCGCTTTCATGCCGCAGAAGAGGCTATAAAATTATTTGAGAAGCATTTCAAAAATAATGAATCACCTGTAAACTCGGAAACAATCCGGGATTTATTTTATGAATTTCTTAGTCAACAGATAGAAAATACCGAGCTCTATACTTCCAAGGAGCACACGAGCACGGCATTCATCTGGAGCCGAGTGGATTCGGGCAACATTGCAAAACAATTGTATGCGAAGTATGCACGAGCGTTGCCTGAACTGCATCCAATAAAGGAAATTTTTTGGTTTTTGCACACGCGAGTCCGCGAGCGTGTCCGAGGCGCATTGTATCGCTTCCCCACGCAATCGGGGCGTACGGAGAGGTTTAGAGCCACTACGCGCTCCGCGCGTGCGATTAGTCGTCAGAATCCTGCGGATTTTGTCCGAAATACATTCGAACTTCGTCCAATACACACCGCCAAAATTGGAAATCGGAATCAGAAGCCGAAATGGGGTCGGCGCGAAGCGCCGACACAAACACATTCCCGCCAAAAATTCCCGAATTCAAAAGGTTTTTCCACGCTCCGCGTGGCTCACTCGTTTGCCAATACAATTCTATGAATAATCACACCAGAAAGTTTTTCATATACACTCGCAAAAGTACCGATACAGAGGATCGGCAAGTGAGAAGCATTTCAGACCAACTGGCCGAACTCAAAGAGTTAGCGGTTAAAGAACAAATTGAAGTGGTAGATATTTTTGTAGAGAAACAAACTGCTAAAGCACCAGGTCGGCCAGTATTTAATGAAATGCTTCTCCGTATCGAGCAAGGTGAGGCAAATGGGATTTTGGCATGGCATCCCGACAGATTGGCGAGAAATAGTGTTGATGGTGGAAAAATTATCTACTTGCTCGATACGGAAAAACTTGCCGAGCTAAAATTTCCAACTTTCTGGTGTGATACAACTCCACAAGGTAAGTTCATGCTTTCCATTGCATTTTCACAATCCAAGTATTATGTGGACAACCTAAGTGAGAATATTAAACGCGGACATCGTAACAAAGTGAAAGAAGGAATATGGCCTCAAATGTCTCCGCTCGGATATGTAAATGTGAAAGGCAAAGGTATTGAACCTGACAAAGTAATTGCTCCACTTATCAAAAAGACATTTGAGGCATATTCAACTGGTAATTTCACTTTGAGAGAGTTACGAGATAAATTTAACGAACTTGGATTGTGTCGAAAAAATGGAAAGCAGCTTGCCGTGTCAAATTATCAACAGATATTAAAAAATCCAATATTCACTGGCTTAATGAGATATGGTGGTGAAATATACGAAGGCAAGCATGAACCGATTATCACAAAGAAACTTTTTGATTCCGTTCAAGAAGTGATGAGCCGAAAATCTAAACCAAAAGGAAAAGGTTTGAAAGAATATCTATATAGAGGATTTTTCCGTTGCGGAGAATGTGGTTGTTTTATCACTACCGAAACACAAAAAGGTCATAACTATTTGCGATGCACAAAACGGAAAAATCCTTGTGAACAAAAATATGTTCGTGAAGAAATCATCACTTCTCAAATTAAAGAGGAAATCAAAAAAGTTTCTTTGCCACTCGATTGGGTGAACTGGATGATTGAAGAAAACAGAAAAGACCAATCATCCGAAATCCAATCGAGTGAGATTTTTTCTCAAAAAACAAAAGATGAAATTTCTCTTTCGGAT
>CAIJXH010000003.1 GCA_903824595.1 uncultured bacterium | reverse complement strand
GCAAGAAGTTTCTGGGAGCCTTAGAGTTTTGTCGCAAGAATAAAGACAAGGTCCAAGCCTTTGTGGTTTTGCGTGTGGACAGATTTGCCCGTAATGCCGATGATCACTTCGCCATTAGAAAGATATTGGCGACTTATGGCACAACACTGCACTCAGTGACCGAGCCAATCGGTAATGAACCAGTGGCCAAACTTTTGGAAACATTCCTTGCCGGAATCGCCGAGTTTGACAACGCCATCAGAAAACAAAGATGCAGTGACGGTATGCTTGCTCGAATCAACCAAGGTATCTATCCGTGGAAACCACCGATTGGTTACAAATGCGTCAATTTCAAAAAGCACGGCGAGAAAAAGACCTACGCCGATCCGCCCGATGAACAAATATTTCCGATCATCCAAAGAGGACTGAAAGAATTTGCCCAAGGTCTGCATTCACAAAGCGAGCTGGCGAGAAAACTCGATGAATGGGGTCTTAAAGATATCACCGGCAAAAAAACTGCAACCCAGCTTGTGAGCCGACTGGTGAATAATTATCTAAAATATTATGCCGGTATTATTACCAATCCGTGGACGGGTAAAGATGTTGAGGGTCAGCACGTACCAATGATCACCAAAGACGAGATGTGCCAAATCAAAATGATCCTGACCGGCAAAAAAAGATTGGTAGCCAAATATAACATATACAATCCGGACTTTCCGCTCAGACGAACCGTAACCTGTGCTGTTTGCGGACGACCATTAACCGGAAGCGCACCACGAGGCGGAATGGGAGGACGATATAACTATTATCACTGCGGAAATAAGAATTGCAGTGTATTCGGCAAAAGTACTCCCAAGCTGGAACTGGAAAAGATGTTTTTTGAATATTTAGAGAGAGTTACTCCAAAACAAGCCTTCCTCGATATCTTCAAGGAAAGCATAATCGACGTCTGGAAACAGAAAGGCCAAGGGTTTGAGATGGAAGTTGAGAAATGGAAAAAGAAGTTGGAAATGCTTGAGACAAAGAAAAAACGCATCTACGAAATGCGTGAGGAAGGCTCATATACCAAAGAGGAGTTTATGGAACGAAAAGATGAAATTGAAAACGAAATATCGACAACCAGAATTTTATCCAATGAAGCTCGGATCGAACAGTTTGATATTGAAGGATCAATCATTTATGCGACAAAGTTCATAGAGAACCTTGGCCGACAATGGTTTGACCTTGTGCCACACTTACAGCCCAAGTTCCAGAAACTGGTCTTCCCAGAGGGAATACCGTTTGAATGGAAAAAAGGATTTGGAACTGCCAAATTAGCAGGCATCTACGAGATGAATCGGGATTTCTCGACTGAAAAATCCGTTTTGGTGGACCAACCGTGCTTGGAACTTTGGGCCAGGCATTTATGGCCCTTGTTCAGCCAAATCAGGCATGCGCCATTGTGTTGCTCGCGCGTTTTATCGTATAAATGCCATCAGCGCATCAATGACAGTTTGCCATGGGAGTTTTTTGCATGATGTGTGTTGGGCGATCATGTTGAACGTCCAAACAAACAGTACTAAAGAAATCGTAATTGAGACGATAGAAAGAGTATAATTACCCGTTTCTTTTAGAACAAAAAAATACAAGAGAAAACTCGCCAGCATGGCAAACAAAAAGGCGATGATTTTTATAATCACGCATAGGCTTGGGCGCATATAGACGATAGTATATACCACGGTTTATGAGTGGGGAGATGTGGAAGGATAGGCACGTTTATTTTGTAGAAAGTGTTGCATGATAAAAGATCGCGCGAAGCACGGACGTATCCCATTAGTCAAAAAGCCGATTTCAACGGCGCAATTACACAATCTCTGGTTCCGTGGTTTCTGGTGTGACCTGTTCCGTATTGCCTGCGCTCTTGATATCGATCTTCCATCCGGTGAGGCGAGCTGCGAGGCGGACATTTTGTCCTCCACGACCGATCGCGAGCGATTGCTGATCTTCTGCAACGAGTACTTCTGCGCGATTCTCCTCTTCAAAGAGAGTAACATCAAGTATTTGAGCTGGCTTTAGGGCTTCTTTCACGTAGTCGCCTGCACGTTCGCTCCACTCCACAACATCGATTTTTTCTCCGCCGAGTTCGGATGTAACGACTGCTACGCGCACGCCACGCTGTCCCACGAGTGATCCTACGGGATCGATGTGTTCATCGGTCGAATGGACGGCGATTTTTGCACGGCTCCCCGGTTCTCTCACAATGCCCTTGACCTCTACGATATGAGTTGCCATTTCGGGCACCTCTGCTTCGAAAAGTTTGGTAAGAAAACGCGGATGTGATCGAGAAAGACGGATGAACGTGCCACGTACTCCTTCGTCGACGCGCAACAGAAGCGCTCGCACGCGCTCGCCCTGACGGTATCGCTCGCCGGGGATTTGTTCATCGTAGGGAAGGATGGCGGTAGCTCGCCCGAGGTCGATGTACAAATTGCCGCGCTCAAAACGTTGCACATGACCCGTAACGATCTCGCCTTCGCGTTGTCCGTATTCCGCGATGATGCTGGCTCGTTCTGCTTCGCGCACTTTTTGCATAATGACTTGTTTGGCAGCTTGGGCTGCGATGCGCCCAAAATCGTCGCGTGTTTCGAGTGGAAAAGAAATCTCTTCATCAATCTGCGCGTCGCGTTTGATCCTCCGCGCGTCTTCGAGCATGATGTGTTGTTCGGGGTTGAAATGACTTCTCTCATCGCCTTCGCGCATATTCTCGTCGTCTTTGCGCACGAGACTTTCGTCTACAACGATTTTCGCTTGGCGAAATTCAAGATCGCCCGTGGTTGGGTTGAAGGTGGCGCGTACAATCTGACCGCGTTTGCCGTATTCTCGACGATATGCGGCGGCGAGTGCCGTGGCGATTGCTTCCACGACGCTGTCGCGTGAAATGCCGCGTTCTTGTTGCAGCTCGTCGAGAGCCGCGTTCATTGATTTTAGATCGAATAGTGCCATAGTGTTTGTGTTGTTGATGCCCAATAAAAATTCCGGCGCATGCCGGAATGGATGAGAGAAGTATACCCGACCAAGCGCCAACGGTCAATGGTATACTTGCCCCATGTATATTTCCGACGATCACCTCAAATCGTTCTTGGCAGATGCTGGATTGGTTGCCCAAAAGGACTTTGAGGTTGCCGAGAAGGAGGCAAAAGAGAGTGGGCGAACGATAGGCGATGTACTGACTGCAAAGAGCGTGATCGGAGAAGATGAATTGCGTCGCGCATATGCATACATTTTGGGGATTCCGTTTGTGTCGCTCTCGAGTGTCGCTATTCCATTTGAAACACTCTCGATGGTGCCAGAGCCTGTGGCGCGTCGCAACAATATCATTGCCTATAGTCATAGAGGAGATGAGCTTGAAGTTGCAATGCTCGACACCGACGATTTGGCGGCGATCGATTTTGTGAAGAAAAAAACACGTCTCAAGATACTCCCACGCCTTACCGATGCCGCATCGGTGAAATCAGCGCTCAAACAATATCAACGTGGACTCAAAGACAATCTAGGTGATGTGATAGAGCGTGAGACGGTCGCGCTTGAACGTGCGGGTACCGAGAATCTTGGAGAGGATTTGCAAAAAATAGCGGAAGGAGTGCCCGCGGTACGCATTGTGGATACGCTCATTCGACACGCCAATGCGCAAGGCGCTTCCGATATTCACATGGAGCCAATGGAAAATTCTTTTTTGATCCGCTATCGCATCGACGGTATTTTGCACGATGCAATGGAGTTGCCAAAACACGCGGCTGCTGCGGTTACGGCGCGCATCAAAGTGTTGGCGAATATGAAACTCGACGAGCATCGAATTCCACAAGATGGAAGATTTGGAGCAGAGGCGGGAGGGGAGAAGATCTCATTCCGTGTCTCGATCCTCCCGGTGTATTACGGCGAGAAGATTGTTATGCGTTTGCTGCGCGACTCGGTGTCTGGATTTACGCTCGAATCCATAGGATTTCATGGGAGTGGGCTTGATCGTATGCACGAGGCTATGCGTGGGACGACCGGCATGATCCTCTCGTGTGGTCCGACAGGAGCAGGAAAATCAACGACACTCTATACGTTGCTTGATCTCGTCAATACGCCCAACGTCAACATTTCCACGATCGAGGACCCTATTGAGTATCAAATGCCGCGCGTCAATCAAACACAGGTGCGTCCAGAAATCGGGTTTACTTTTGCGAATGGATTGCGTGCGCTCGTGCGTCAAGACCCCGATATTGTCATGGTGGGAGAAATCCGAGACAAAGAAACGGCGTCGCTTGCCATCAATGCGGCGCTCACGGGGCACTTGGTGCTTTCAACGCTACACACCAATTCAGCTGCGGGGGCGATTCCGCGCTTGCTTGATATGGGTGTCGAACCTTTTCTACTTGTTTCAACGTTGCGCGTGGCGGTGGGGCAGCGTTTGGTGCGCAAACTTTCTGCAGAACGCGAGACGCACACGCTGTCTCGTGATGAACAAGCGCAGCTTGATAAGCTCGTTGATACGGGATCGGTGCTCCGCGCGCTCAAAGAAGAAAAGGTAGTGGCAAAGACAACTACGTGGAAAGATATCGAATTTTCGACGCCCAAACCGAGTGCGGAGAGTGCTTCTGGCTATGCGGGACGAGCAGGCATCTACGAAGTTCTTCCTGTCACGACGAGTATCAAGGAACTTATCATGAAGAGTGCGACAGGTGATGAGATAGAGAGTCGTGCGCGCGAGGAAGGCATGCTCACCATGGCAGAAGATGGTATTTTCAAAGCGGCACAAGGCATATCGACGATCGAGGAGGTGCTGCGCGTGGTGAAGGAATAAGATTTGGTAGGTTATTGTTGACATATATCTAAGCTATATGTAGACTTGATGCATGACTACACAAGTCGTCTTCAATGTTGATGTCAAGGTGAAAGCGCGAGCGATGAGTCGCGCGAGGCGCGAAGGAATACCGTTTGCTTCCGTTTTGAAATTGGCGACGAAAGCGTATGCTGATGAGCGTCTGTCTGTTGGTGTCGATCAATCGGAACGCTTCAATGTAAAGACGGCGCGCGCCGTCAAGGCGGCGATGCGCGACATACGAGCGGGAAAGAATGTCATTACGTTCAAAAGTGGGAAAGAAATGGACGAGTTTTTGCTTTCCAGATAGTGCGATATGGAAGTGCGGCTTCATCGAAAATTTCTCAAAATGTTCGACCGACTGCCGCAAGATATTCGCAGGAAATTTGTCGAGAGGAAAAATGTTTTACTGGATAACTCTTTCGATCCAATACTCAACAATCACGCGCTTCATGGGGAATATGCGGGACATCGGAGTATAAATGTAACAGGAAGTTACCGAGCGGTTTTCGTCCAAGAAAACGAAGTAGCTACGTTTATCGCAATAGGCACGCATGCGGATTTGTATGAATAGGGGTGGGCGGAAATTTGACACGACACGTATCTCTGTGTTACTTTGCACACTCGTTCTTTGAAAAAGAGAGGAGTGTGCCACAGCAGAAAGCGCCTTGAAAATGGGATTTTCTGTCGCTATGTATGTGTTGCACCAAACCTGATGGGGGTTCTGGGTCATGAAGAAAGTCGCGTCCCTTGAGCTGGTTGACACAAGATCAATTGTGCTGCCAGTAATACGGCAACATCCAAAGATGTTTTTCCGCAACCGGAGTGGTTTCTATCGTGAAAAAGATGTTGACCGCCTTCTCGAGGAGGTCAATCCGTTTCTGGCTGGCAGAAAAATAGAGTACACTATGAGTCGTCCAAAAGGTTGTTTCACCGATGAGGCAGTCAAGAGAGCTTTGTCACAGGAGCACCTTTTTAGTCCAACTCTAGCGTTTGCGGTCATCGCAGCGGCCATGCTTGAACAACAAGCATCCAAACAAAACAATGATCTGCTATGCGAAAAAGGCTATAATATCTTCTATCTGAGGGTTGGGGTGCTGTACGTTTTATGGACTCCTTGGGCTAAATGGGGTCCACGTTGGGAGATGGAGGCGTGTTACCGCGACATCGACTCCATGGGTGTCTCGGAGAGAGATAGAATATTCTGCCCCTGTTGAATCGGGAAACGGCATCGAGTACTGTTTCCGCAGATCTCTACCGTTCCCCGCGTTTGTCCGAGAGGCAGGCGCGGGGTTTTCTTTTGTCGGCTGTGGGAAACGCCGCTTTGTGCTCGCGCGGTCATTTATACTGTAGAAGTGACACATTTTTCATACACGGCAGAAAAAGTGGGAGGGGAGACATACAACGGAGTCGCGGAAGCGAAGGATCGTTTTGAATTGTATACGATTGTACGACGCGAGGGTGGCAAAATAATCTCTATTGTTGAAGGAGGGACACATGGCGCGCTTAGCCTTGCGTATTGGAACGCACGCTTGTCTACCGTAAAAGAATACGACAAAATTCTCTTTGCCAGAAATCTCGGCGCAATGCTCTCCGCAGGGCTTGCGCTCTCGCGTGCGCTTGCAATTCTCGAGCGACAAACCAAAAACCCTCGCTTGTCGGCGACGATCACACAGGTTGCCAGCAACGTGCGACGCGGCGACACTCTGCATGATGCTCTTGCGAAGTTTCCCCATATTTTCCCAAACCTATTTGTAGCAATGGTAAAAGCCGGCGAAGAGGGAGGGGATTTGCATGGAGCACTCGCGACGGTTGCCGATCAAATGGAGCGCATGTATTTGATCAGGAAGAAGGTACAGAGCGCCATGATTTACCCTGTAATCATTATCGTTGCCATTGTGGGCATTGGTGCGTTGATGATGGTCAAGGTGGTTCCGACACTTGCGCAGACGTTCAATGAAGTGCATGCCACGCTTCCCGCATCAACGCGTATGATCATTATGATAAGCAATATTCTTGTGAAATATACGGCGCTTGCTTTGGTGAGTGTCGTGGCATTGGGAGGATTGACGTACGCGATGTTTCGTACTGCCACAGGTCAGCGGACGAGTCAGTTTGTTTTTTTGCGTATGCCCGCGATAGGGACGCTTATCAAAGAAATCAACGCGGCTCGTACGGCGCGCACGCTCGCGTCGCTTCTGTCATCAGGAGTTGATGTGCTCGCGTCGCTCGCAATTGCGGGTGAGGTGGTGCAAAATTACTATTTTCGTCACGTGATTCAAGAAGCGATACGCGGGGTGCGGCAGGGAGAGCCTTTGTCTGTTGCTTTTGCGAAACGAGAAGATTTGTACCCGCCGTTCGTCGCTGAAATGATGTCGGTGGGCGAGGAGACGGGCGCATCGGCAGAGATGCTCAAACGGCTCGCGGTTTTTTATGAAGATGAGGTTGATCGAAAAACGAAAGACATGTCTACGATCGTCGAGCCGTTTCTCATGGTGTTTATCGGTGCTTCCGTAGGATTTTTCGCCATAGCTATGGTTGCGCCTATCTACCAGCTGTCCCAAAATTTCTAGCTTTTTTGGTATGCGCTCTATGCAAATGGCTGACGAACGAGGCATGAGCATGATTGATGTTGTGGTAGCGAGCGCGCTCATGCTGCTCGTGTTTGTGGGCATGTTCGCGGCATTTCAATTGTCTGTTGATGTGATGACGAACAACAAAGCTCGTGCGGGGGCTATTGCTCTTGCCAACGAACGCATGGAGTATGTGCACTCGCTCGCGTACAGTGCGATTGGTACGATCAGTGGAGTACCTGCTGGCTCCATTGCGCAGTCGGAGGCGGTGACCATGAACGCGGTGCCCTATACGCGCCGCACGACGATTTTGTATGGAGATGATCCTGGTGATGGATCTGGCAGTGCCGATAACAACCACATACCAGAGGATTACAAAATAGTGCGTGTGGATGTGTCGTGGAATTCACGCCAGGGAGCGCGACACGTGACGCTTGTAACTCGCATAGAGCCACCCAATGGCATGGAAATTGCGTGCGTATCGTGCGGCACGCTCGCTATTTCGGTACGAGACGCATCTTCACACGCCGTATCGAATGCGCGTGTGCATATTGTGAACGCTTCTACGAGTCCCGCAATCGATCTCACCGCGTTTGCAAACGAAGATGGTGATGTTGCGGTCGTGGGTGCCCCTGTGGCAACGGGATACAAGATTTCGGCCACAAAAACTGGCTATTCCACCGATCAGACTCAAGATGTAACAGCGCAAAATCCCAACCCCGTACCGCGGCATCTCACGGTAACCAATGGCAACAACACGTCTATCGTATTCGCCATAGATGTTCTCGCAACAAAAAGCGTGTACACATGGACACAAAAACTTTCTGGTGTGTGGAGCGATCCTCTCGACAATAATTCACTGGTCGCGACAAGCACCTCAATATCACTTATCGGAGGGGAAGCAAAACTCATGGGCTCTCCCGGGTCGTACCCTTCATCGGGAGTGTTGCAGTCTGTTGCGATAGGGCCTTCGTCGCTTGCACAGTGGAGTGTTTTGAGCTGGGCAGGAGCAACGTCGTCGGCTGCTCGTGTCACGGCGCGCGTGTATGATGGGTCTGGGCAAGCGCTCATACCCGATACAATGCTTCCGGGCAACAGCATCGGGACAACCTCAAACAGTATTGATATATCAGGCATTGCGACATCTACCTACCCGTCAATTCGAGTCGGATTTGAACTCGCCAGCATCGATCATGTGAATACGCCGACGCTCGGATCGTATAGCGTTGGGTATCAGTATGGACCGCTTCCGCTCCATAACATTCCATTTGTATTGCAAGGTTCAAAAACTATCGGTATCAATCCTGTCGTATATAAATATCAGCAATCGTTTTCAACGTCCGCTGCGGGCAGTATAGTCATACCTTCTCTTGAATGGGACACGTATACCGTCTCCGTACCAGCTTCTTCAGGTTACGACATGGCTTCGTCATGTGGCGTTCAGCCAGAGTTGTTGAGTCCGGGCGTCACGGTCAGAACCGATGTCTATCTTGCAACACATACCACCAATTCGTTGCTCATTGACGTGTCGAGTGCGGGTGTGCCCATACCAGGGGCATCGGTGCGTATAGGAAATGGAGCGTATACTGCAACGGCAACGACTGATCGATGCGGGCAAGCGTTTTTCAGCGGACTTGCTGCCATCACGTATGATGTACAAGTGATCGCATCTGGGCACGCATCCTATATGGGTACGCGGGCTGTATCGGGTACAACGCGCGCCTCTCTATCGATCAATTGATTCTTCTGTTGTTATGTATCCACACTCTTCACCCCGGGCTCTCTCGTATCAAGATGGCATGGCACGCGGTATGACGTTGGTCGAAACCGTTGTGTATGTCAGTCTTTTTGCACTCATTATGCTTGCCATTGCGCAGTCGGTGCTCTACATGTATCGCACCAACAGCTATGCCATACAACAGGCGAGTGCGGTGGCTTCTGCTCAACACGGTGTAGATGTTATGGTGCGCGAAATACGAGAAGCCGCATATGCGTCGGACGGATCATATCCCATCGTTACCCTCGGTCCCAACACACTCACGTTGTACGCCGACATCGACGGAGACCCTCTCGTCGAACGAATTAGATATTACGTGCAGGGATCATCTATTATGCGCGGTGTTGTCGATCCAACAGGAGATCCTCCTTCCTATGGGGGCGCAGAGGTGGTCTCGACGTTGTCCGACGCAGTACGCAATACCGACCACGGCATTCCTTTGTTCATGTTTTATGATAAAAACGGTGCGCTCATGACAGATTACACGCGAGTTGCCGATGTACGATTTGTCACCGTGAGCGTGCAAGTCGATATCGACCCAAATCGCTCACCAACCCCGCTCCTTCTTCGCTCGTCGGCGGCATTGCGAAACGTGCCCTAATCTCTCATACCATGCCTACTATTACCCATGATGTGATACGTGCGAATTCTCGAGGTGTTACCACGCTGCTGGTTGTCGCGTATATGGGTATATTTCTCCTCATTCTCAACACACTCACGAGCTACGTATTTGAACAGGCGACCTATGGACGCGCATTACTCGCGCGTGAACAGGCGGTACACGTGGCAGAAGCAGGGTTGGAATATTATTCATGGTTTTTAGCGCACAACACCTCTGCGCTACTCAATGGCACGGGTATTGTGTCACCCTATACGTATGTCGTAGAAGATCCCGAAGGCGGGACTGTCGGCTCTGCTGTCGTCACTGCGGTGCCATACCTACAGTGCGGGATTGTACAGTGGGTTGATATATCGTCGCGCGGCACCGCCGACACAAACCCGGGATTCCCTCGCACGTTGAGCGCGCGTTACATGCACCCCTCGATAAACATGTATTCGGCGGTGTACGACAGTAACGTGTGGTATGGCACGAGTGACGCGGCGATTGGTCCTGTACACTCCAACGCGGGAATCCGTATGGATGGATCAAACACCGCCGACGTGACCAGTCAGGTGGCTACGTGGGATTGCAATTCTTTTTTCGGCTGTAGTCCCACGCGGACGGGTGTTCCCGGAGTGTTTGGCAGTGGGGCAGGGTCGTCGTTATGGCGGTATCCCGTATCTCCTGTAAGTTTTTCCGGCATGCTTCCTAGCTATGCAACGTTGCAAGGATACGCTCAAGCGTATGGTATTGCATTTAGTGGGACGGCGGTGAAAGTGGGTGGCGTCACGAAGGCGACATTTTCCGATGTGAGCGGGAGTGATCAAAAGGGCATTCATCTCGTATTCAATGCAAACGGCACGGTTTCTGCGTACCGAGTGACGGGGGTAAAATCCGTATCGAGTGTGCACCCAGATACTCCGAGCGTCTGGAGCACTGATTACGACACTATTTCATCGGAAAGTTTGATAGGGACATACGCCGTACCATCGTCGTGCGGTCTTATCGTTGTGCAAGCGAAAACGTGGATTGAAGGTACGGTGTCCGGGAAAGTAACGCTTATTGCCGCAGATACAGGATCTTTTAGTCCAGATATCGTTATTCACGGAAATATAACGTATGCCACCGCAAGCGGCACGACAGGATTTACCGCAGTTGCAGAGCGCAACGTGATCATTCCCATTGATTCGCCCGACACGCTGACCGTCCGCGGTTCGATTGTTTCTGAAAATGGATATTTTGGGCGCAATTATTTTGTGTGGGGCGGTGCGCACTCTGTTCCTTCAGAATATCGCTCGTATGTCATACGCTCACGTCTCATCACGATCGGTACCACCGTGTCGAAAGCGCAAGCGGTGACGACATGGGTGGATGGCACGAATGCGGTTGTATCAGGGTATAGCACTACGGCAAGCGCGTATGATCGTGTGCTCGCGTTTCAGCCGCCTGCATTTACTCCCGTGGCATCGACTGATTATACATTCTCACTGTGGAGGGAGTAATAAAAACCGCATCGAACATGTCGTGAGATGATACGTCATCGTTTATACACACCTGCGTGCACTTGTGTGATTTTGTTTGCGCGTTAGTATAGTGAAATGAGAAATATCATTATTGTGATTACTGCGATTATTATCATAGCGTTAGGGGGTGGTGCGTATTATTACGTCTCGATATACAAAAAGTCCCCTGGTCAGACACAAACGGTGCAAGATCAGGCGGATGCAAATAAAGTCCAAGCGCAGGATGTGAAAGTGGGGACGGGAAAAGAAGCGATTCCAGGTTCAAAGGTATCCGTTCTGTACGTCGGCATGTTGCCTGATGGGACTGTTTTTGACAGTTCAGCAGCTCATAACAACGAACCGTTGGTATTCATCCTCGGATCGGACGGGCTCATTCCGGGTTTCCAGATTGGTGTCAATGGCATGAAAGAGGGCGGAGAACGCCTCATGCGCATCCCGTCGCCTCTTGGGTATGGCGACAAAGATGTGAAGGATTCCACGGGAAAGGTCATTATTCCTGCAAAGTCAGCCATCGTGTTTAGAGTGTCGCTGGTGAAGGTGGAACAAGCTCTCGCGCCATCTGCTGCAGCTGTGCCTGCTGCCAAAGCCAAGCAATAGGATAGTTCGGTGCTTGCTTTATGGGGGCGAATGTGATATTATCGTCCCCATGCTTACAAAGCGACAAAAGCAAAACGAGATAAAAAAGACACAGCGTCATGAGGGCGACACGGGCTCTCCTGAGGTGCAGGTTGCGGTGTTGAGTCGGAGAATCGAGGAGCTTTCGGTGCATCTCGACAAAAATCGCAAAGACAAGCACTCGCGCAGAGGTTTGCTCGGTCTTGTTGCGGATCGTCGCAAGCATCTCAAATATCTTGAAGAGAACAATAAGCGTGTGTATAGCGCATTGATCAAAAAGCTCGGACTCAAGAAGTAGGTAATTTTGATGGAGTTAGTGGATTTTATATTCTAATACAATGGTTCCTCGTGGTGAGGTGCCGCATCTTTATATATGACAATCATAAAACATTCGGGTCAGCGTGTTGGCGTGTTCATCGACACGCAAAATTTATATCACAGCGCAAAAAACATGTACCATGCGCGGGTCAATTTCGGTAATGTACTGAAAGATTCCGTCGCGGGACGGCAGCTTGTGCGTGCGCGAGCGTATATGGTAACCACAGAGACGGGAGAAGAAAAAGCGTTTATGGAAGCTCTTACGAAGGTTGGAATTGAGCCAAAAACAAAAGATTTGCAGATATTTGCAGGTGGAGCAAAGAAGGCTGATTGGGATGTTGGTTTGGCTGTCGATGCGATTTCCGCCTCTTCGAAACTTGACACCGTTGTTCTCCTTACGGGTGATGGCGATTTCGTGCCTCTTGTGGAATATCTCAAGATACATGGCTGCCAGGTGGAAGTGGTGTCTTTTGGGCGCTCAACCTCGCTGCGTCTCAAAGAGGTGTGCGACGAATTTCTCGATCTTGACGCTGATCCTCGCCGCTATCTTATGAATTACCGTGCGACGCGAGGGGCACGTCCGCACGGCGGACATGACCATGAAACAGATGAGCAGGTTACCGAATAGGTATACGCGTGGTGTTTGCGTGTGTTGATTGGAGAGCGTGTTGAGACGACAGGTATGACAATCCGACAAAGATGATCCCGACCGTGCCTGTAACCATTTCTGGCACTGGTACGAATAAGCTGACAAACATAGATAACGCGAGGCAAAAAATCGCCCAGTGCGCGCCGTGTTCAAGATATACGAGAGAATCGAGTGCGCGCGATCGGACAAAATGTACGGTGCATGCCCTCACAAACAGTGCCCCGATACAAAGTCCCGCGATAATGGTAACGATGGAAGAGGTGATAGCAAACGCCCCGACGACACCGTCGAGTGAGAATGCGGCATCGAGTATCTCCAGATATATAAATGAAAGTATACCCGCGTTGAGTGTGTGTGTATTCTCAACTCCGAGTGCCTTCATGACTCCATCTATGCTCATGAATGAGATAACGCCGATCAGACCTGCAAAAAGGATTGCGGCGGCAGAGTCGTGCTTTCCGTATGCGCACACAAGAAGAATCGAAAGTGTAATAATAACCTCGATTGCAGGAACGGCTCCCCAGCTACTTGTGCGTTGTTCGATGGCACGAATCCAGTGCGTGGTTTTTTCGGTATCAAAGAAATAACTGAGTGATACCAACAGGAGAAATATGCCGCCGAATGCAGCTATGGTATCGTGCGCGGCGTGCACATAAAAGCTATAACGCGGCGCATCGAACAAGGCGAGAGAAGTGATGGCGAGCGGGGATATGTGCGTTGCCGCCGCGACAATGAGGATGGGTAAGACGAACCTCGTCCCAAACACTGCAATGGGAATTCCCCACATAATGAATCTTTGTTGCCATGCCGCGCTCATGAGACGCAGGGTGCGCGCGTTCACGATTGCGTTATCGAACGACAGAGTTATTTCAAGTATCGACAGGATCGCGATAAGAGAGAGTGCGTGCATGCCGCCATATGCATATGCTACACACGCGATACAAAGAGTGATGAGTAGTGGCAATGTGAAAAGACGCATACCCGATCAGTATAGCAAGGAGACGTACTGATCCGAGCGCGGCAGGGACTTTCTGCTAGGCGGTGATAATTCCAGCCTTTTTGAGGGTGATGTAAGCGCCTCGTTTTTTCATTGTTTTGAGTCCTTTTGCAGACACACGGACTGTAACTTTCTTGCCGATTTCTGGGACAAATATCGTCTTTTTTTGGAGATTGACGTAGCGACGACGAGCGCCGGTCGGATTGAATTTGGTCGCGCGGACACGATTTGAATATCCGCCGCCAACGCGAGAACGCTTTCCTGTGATGCTGCATGTCCTAGCCATATAAGGATGATATGGTAGCATTTGTCTTATCGCTATGCAAATCATGTTCGCGCTCCTATGTTTTCTCATACTGGTGTTTTCGATTATTTTGCATGAGGTCGCTCATGGATATGCTGCCGATGTGCTTGGTGATCCAACGGCGCGATATGCGGGGCGGCTTACTCTGAATCCTCTCCCGCACATCGATGTCATTGGTTCAATAATTTTGCCTGCGCTTTCGATGAGCATGCCCGGGAGCTTTATATTTGGGTGGGCAAAACCAGTGCCATACAACCCATACAATCTCACGCGTGCTCCTCGGTGGGGGGAGGTGCTTGTGGCAAGCGCGGGTCCTGCGATGAACATGGTGATCGCTCTTTTGTTTTCTTTGTGTATTCGTAGCGCGAACGATCCAGAATTTATCAAAATTTGTTTTGTTGGAGTCGCTGTCAATGTGTGGCTCGTGTGTCTCAATCTTGTGCCCATTCCTCCGCTCGACGGTTCAAAAATCCTTCCGCTGTTCCTTCCGCGTATGTGGGCGCGACGATACGTTGAATGGAGAATACGGATGGATTACAATCCGATGCTTGGTTTGGTGCTCGTATTTTTGTTTCTTATCGTGTGTGGTGGCATGATGAGTGTACTGGCATATCGTTTCGCGCACTTTATTGCGGGGGTGTAATGCAGGTTCGTGCAGCGTGCGTGGTATCATTTCCGCATGGATGGTGAGTCTGATCACGAACAAGGGAAGATTGAGCGTTTGCGAAGGGCAATGTATTCTCGTATGTGGGAACATTCCTCTGATACGGAGGCGCGACACGCGCTTGAGCCAGAATCTCCCGTCATTGGTGAGCGTTGGGAGAGGCAATCAATTTCTAAGACTCAACCGAATGTGTCGCCTCGTGTTTCTCCAGAAATGATGAAACGCATACAAATCATGGTACGATCCGTAGCAATACTGGCTGGTTTGTTTTTTGTCGGAGCTCTCGCTTTTTTTGCGTACTATTTTTCTTTTGGATCTGGTTTTGCATCATCAACCTCAAACAATATAGACATCAGTATACTCGGGCCGACGCACATAGCAGGCGGAGAAGCGACGCAACTGCAGATTATGGTAACAAACAGAAATTCTGTTCCCCTTGAACTGGCGGATCTGGTCGTCTCGTATCCGCAGGGGACACGGTCGCGTACTGACTATGCAACCGACATGTCGGTGCAACGCATCTCATTGGGTACGATTGATCCAGGGGTGCGACGACAGGGTATTGTGACAGCGGTGTTCTCTGGAGATACCAATAGTCCCGTTGATGTAAAAGCAGAGCTTGAATATCGTCTTCCGGGGTCAAATGCGATATTTGTCGCGCATTCAGAATATAGTACAGTGCTTAGTTCATCGCCGATTACGCTCTCGGTTGAGGGGAGGGAGCAAATCGTATCTGGTCAGCCGCTCGAGATGACACTTACCGTTTCTTCAAATACCAACGAAGTAATACGAGACGTCCTAGTGTCGGCGGAGTATCCATTTGGATTCACGAGCAAGAATGCAAGTCCGTCGCAAAAACGACCAGGTGTATGGGAGATTGGAGATCTTGCTCCCGGTCAGAAACGAACGATTGTCATGAGGGGTACACTCACGGGTGAAAGTGGTGACGCGCGCACATTTCGTTTTGCTGCGGGTACACGTGCAACGCCGCAAGATCAGAACATAAGCACGCAGCTCGCGAGTGATACGCTCGACATGCGTATATCCGATCCGTTCCTCGGGCTCTCTGTGTCGGTAAATGGTGAAGCTACAGATAAGCCAATTTCTCTTGCTCCTGGTTCAGATGTGCGTGTAGCGGTGCAGTGGGTCAATAATCTTCAGACCACGATTGACGATGCGGTGATTGTAGCGCGTCTTTCTGGTGTTCAAATTGATGGAGCAGACGTGCGCACCATCGACGGATTTTACCGATCAAGCGATGGTGTGGTGTTATGGGACAAATCAACCACGAAAGGTGCGTTGTCTTCTTTGCCACCAAAAACACAAGGTACCGTTTCGTTCTCTTTCACGTTACCCGATAGCGACGCATTGAAGGGGATGCGCGCTCCTATGTTGACGATCTCGATCAATGCCGCGGGTAAGCGCATATCGGAAACAGACGTGCCGCAAAATCTCCAATCAGTGGCATCTCAAAAGATACTTCTTGCGAGCGATTTGCACATCAGCGCAGAGGGTTTGTATAAAGCAAATCCATTTGGTTCCACAGGGCCGCTGCCTCCAAAAGCAGGAGCAGAGACGACGTACGCGATCGTATTTACGCTTACCAATACAACCAACCAGATCACCGGTGGTACGCTCACGGCGCGACTCCCGCCCTATGTGCGTTGGACGGGTACCTACAGTGGCGCGGAACATCTCGCGTTCAATGCGGATGAAGGAGTGTTTACCTGGGATGTGGGTAGCGTGCAGCCCGGCGTGGGAATGAATGGTACTGATCCTCGGCAAATTGTTGTAAATGTTGGCCTCACGCCATCTACGTCGCAGATTGGACAAGAGCCCGTACTGATCCAAGACATCCAATTCTCGGGCACCGACAGTGTCACGGGAGAGCGGGTTGAAAAAACAGTGAAGGATGTAACAACGCGGACATCAACTGACACAGGATTTGTCCCCACGACCGCGACTGTGATACGCTAACACCATGACTGACGTCACGATGGAGAAAATAGTGTCGCTGTGCAAACGCCGCGGCTTCATATTCCAAGGTTCTGAAATCTATGGCGGCTTGGCGGGCACGTGGGATTACGGTCCTTTGGGCGTGACACTCAAAAAGAATATTGAACACCTCTGGTGGAAACGGTTTGTACTCGATAGGGAGGATATATATGGTGTCGATGCGGCTATTCTCATGAATCAAGATGTGTGGAAAGCGAGCGGGCACGTCGGCGGATTTTCCGATCCGCTCGTGGAAGACGTGAAAACAAAAAAACGGTTCCGTGCCGATCATCTTCTCGAAGACGCGGGGATAGATCCGCGCGGCATGACGCTCGCCGATATGGATGCCGCGATCAAATCAAAGAGACTCGCCAGTCCCGACGGTAATGCGCTTGGCGATGTGCGGCAGTTCAACATGATGTTCAAGACGCACGTCGGCGCGACCGAAGACGAAGCGTCGGTTTCGTATTTGCGCCCCGAGACGGCGCAGG
This sequence comes from uncultured bacterium, assembly GCA_903824595.1. Lineage (GTDB taxonomy): Bacteria > Patescibacteriota > Minisyncoccia > Phycocordibacterales > UBA2100 > UBA10103. The sequence goes on along the minus strand of CAIJXH010000003.1, from coordinate 12,450 downwards.
GCATGTTCGTCAATTTCAAGAATGTGTTGGATGTATTTCACCCGAAACTACCGTTTGGTTTGGCGCAGATCGGTAAGGTGTTTCGCAACGAGATCGCTCCGCGCGATTTTATTTTTCGTGTCCGCGAGCTTGAGCAGATGGAGATTGAATATTTCGTAAAGCCGGGTGAGTGGCGCAGCGTATTCGATGCGTTTCAGGCGGAACAAAAAACATTTCTCGCCGAAGATCTTGGGCTTCCCGTAGAAAAGATTCATCAGGTGGAAATTTCCGCTGCCGATCGCGCGCATTATTCAAAACACAGTGTCGATACCGAGTTTGATTTCCCGTTTGGTCAGAAAGAGCTGCTCGGACTCGCGTACCGCACCGACTTTGATCTCGGCGCGCATGCCAAGGCGTCTGGTGTCGATCTTTCATATTACGACGAAGAAACAAAAGAACGGTTTATTCCGCACTGCATTGAGCCGACATTTGGTGTCGGTCGTCTCTTGCTTGCCGTCATTGCGAGTGCCTACCGCGAAGACGAGCAGGGAGGAGAAGTGCGCACATATCTCGCGCTTGCTCCACGCGTGGCTCCTATCAAAGCAGCCGTTTTTCCACTCCTGCGCAACAAGCCAGAGCTTGTTGCAAAAGCGCGCGAGGTGTACGCGATGCTCAAAAAGCAAGTGCCGCACATCGTGTGGGACGACAACGGCAACATCGGTAAACGCTACCGTCGCCAAGATGAAATAGGCACCCCCGCGTGCATCACCATCGACTTCGATACGCTCGGCGAAAAGCCCGAGCTCAAAGACACGGTCACGGTGCGGGATCGCGACACAGGCTCACAGGAACGTATCTCGATCTCAGATCTCGTCATGAGAATTCGCGTGTAAGAACGGTCGTGCTACGATGGCATGCATGGATGGATCACACACTCATCTATCAGTGACGACAGGTACCATGATTCGCGCCGTGGTGGTGGTAGCCGGCGCATGGGCGTTATTTTTCCTGCGCGGCATCGTTCTCAACGTTCTCACCGCGATCGTTATTGCGTCGGCGATCGAACCGATGATTGACCAGATGGTGCGTCGCCGAATGCCTCGCATGCTCGCTATTATTTTTCTATACGTATCGTTTTTTGTTGGCGTGTTTGGCATGGTGTATTTTTTCTTGCCATCGTTTCTTGATGAAATTATGAATTTTTTCGCTGCGTTGCCTGGTTATATCAATATGTTTGGCACATCGGATTCATTTATACGCTACGCTACATTTTTTGGCGTATCGCCCTCGCTGCTCTCCCTTAATTCTTTCATGACGGGCATTCAGGGAGTGTTTCGCGTGAGTGGAGGTGTCGATAGCGCGTTTGCGACGCTCTCGATGATTTTCGGGGGAGTGTTTTCTTCGATTTTTATTGTTGTCTTCTCTTTTTACTTTGCCGTCGCAGAAACGGGCATGGACGATTTTTTGAGCGTTGTCACCCCCGATCACTATCGGGCATACGTCCTTGATTTGTGGAGAAGGTCGCGCGATAAAATCGGTTTGTGGATGCAGGGTCAGCTGCTGCTTGGGGTAATTGTTGGTGTTCTTTCGTACCTCGGACTCACCATTCTTGGTGTACGGCATGCGCTTGTGTTGGCGGTCATTGCAAGTGTGTTTGAGCTCATACCCCTGTTTGGTCCCACACTCTCCGCGATACCTGCGGTGGCGATAGCGTTTGGCGATGGCGGTGCGACACTTGGGTGTATAACAATCGCTCTGTACGTCATCATTCAGCAATTTGAGAATCACCTCATTTATCCTTTGGTGGTTACTCGTGTCGTAGGTGTATCGCCGCTTCTCATTATTCTCGCACTTATCATAGGCGGAGATCTTGCAGGATTTCTCGGAATCATACTTTCGGTGCCTTTCGCCGCAACGGTGCAAGAACTCGTCAATGATATCCGAGCGCGACGCGCGTTCGTGTCGTTCCCCGGTGAATCGGTATGAAGAAAGCATACTATCTCACGACAACGTTGCCGTATGTAAACGCCGATCCGCACATCGGTTTTGCGCTTGAGATTGTGCAAGCCGATATTGTCGCTCGCTACTGGAGATCTCTAGGGCACGACGTGTTTTTCAACACTGGCACCGATGAGCACGGGCAGAAAATTTTTCAGAAGGCAAAGGAGATGGGAAAGGATGTGCACGCGTACGTGGATCATTATGTGGCGCAGTTTGGCAAACTTCGCGAGGCGCTCGATCTTTCGTACGATGCGTTTATCCGCACGACCGACGCAAAGCATGTGCGAGCGGCGCAAGAATTGTGGAAACGATGCGTGCAAGCGGGCGACATCTACAAGAAAAAATACAAAGGACTCTACTGTGTGGGCGATGAAATGTTTATCAAAGAAACCGATCTCGTGAATGGTGCGTGTCCGAACCATCCTTCGATGGTGCCAATCGAAATCGAAGAAGAGAATTACTTTTTCCGCTTGAGCGCATACCAAGAAAAACTGCTCGCGTATCTTGATCGCGCCGATTGCATAAGCCCAGCATGGCGCAGGCAGGAGGCGATCAATTTTGTGAAGAAAGGACTGGAGGATTTTAGTATTTCGCGCGAGAGTGCGCGCATGAGCTGGGGTATCCCCGTGCCGGACGACGAGAATCAGGTGATGTACGTGTGGTTTGATGCGCTGACAAATTACATATCTACCCTTGACTGGGGGAGCGATGGAGCGAATTTTGAGAAGTTTTGGACCAAGGGAGAAACATACCAAATGGCGGGCAAAGATCAGGTGCGCTTTCAGTCGATCATGTGGCAGGCGATGCTCATGTCGGCGGGTATCAAGACCACCGACCACGTGCTCTACCACGGCTTCATCACGAGCGGCGGACAAAAAATGTCGAAGTCGCTCGGCAACGTGATCGAGCCGTACGCGCTCGTGCAGGAGTATGGCACCGACGCCGTGCGCTACTTTCTCGCGCGGCATGTGCATCCGTTTGAGGATAGTGATTTCACGATGGAGAAATTCAAAGAGGTCTACAATGCCGATTTGGCGAATGGGTTGGGGAATTTTGCTGCGCGTGTCATGATGCTGTCTGAAAAATATATGCCTGATCCGGTTGTTCCCATTGCGGTACCCGACGTCCAGTCGATGCAAGATGCAATGGAAAAATTTGAGTTCGCGAACGCGATTGGTCAGATATGGACGATGCTCGGTGCTCTCGACCAGGAGATAACGGTGAAAGAGCCGTTTAAGGTAGTGAAGACCAATGTGGAGGAGGGGAAAGAAATCATCGCGTATTTGGTGCTCCAGCTCTTTTATATTGCCACCTATCTCAAGCCGTTTATGCCCACCACTTCGGAAAAAATCCTCACCGCCATCCGCGACAACAAAAAGCCGGAAAATTTGTTTCCCCGCAAAGAGTAGTATGGCAACAAAACCGAAGCAGGGGACTATCGCCTATATCGACGGTGCCAATCTTCACAAAGGCGTACAGAATCTTGGCTGGGCGCTCGACTATCGGCGGTTTCGTGGGTGGTTGCGCGACAAGTATGGTGTCGAGACCGCATATCTTTTCATGGGACTTATTCCCGCCAATAAAGATCTCTATACGCGTCTACAGGAGGATGGTTATGTGCTTGTGTACAAGGAAATCAGCTATGACGGTGAGGGAAAGGTGAAAGGGAATTGCGATTCGGAGTTGGTATTAAAAGCGACGGTGGATTTCTTCGAGGGTCGTCTTAAGGAGATGGTGCTCATCTCCGGCGATGGCGATTATGCCGGTCTCGTCTCGTTCCTGAAAGAGAAGGATGTCTTTAAGTCGCTCGTCTCTCCCAACAACAAATGTTCGTTCCTCTTGCGCAAACTCAATATCTCGATTGTCTATCTCGACATGGTCAAAGGCAAGGTGATGTCCCAGAAAAAGAAAGCCCCCGACGAGGACGGGCCTCGGCAGGGTCTCTTCCATGGTGATACGTACAGGATACCGAAGCATAGTCAAAAGTCAACATGAACTACTTCGACGCCCACACGCACACCAATTTCGTCGCGTACGATGCTGATCGCGATGACGTGTTTGCGCGGACGAGGGAAGCGGGTGTGGGGATGAACATCGTGGGGACGCAGCTGGATACATCGAAGACGGCGGTGGCGCTGGCGGAGAAAGAGGGGGGCGACGTGTACGCGACGATCGGCTTGCATCCGATCCATACGTCGAGGTCGTACCATGACGCGGCGGAGCTGGGGGATGGCGGCAAGGAATTCACGTCACGCGGCGAAGTTTTCGATGTCGCCGCGTATCAAGCTTTGGGAAAGTCGCCGCGCGTGATCGCCATCGGCGAAGTGGGACTCGATTATTTCCGCTGCGATGATAGTACGAAAAAGATACAGCAAGACGCGTTTATCCAGCAAGTCGAGCTTGCCAATACGCTGGGGAAACCGCTCATGCTCCACGTGCGCGCCACTTCAGGCACCATGAACGCGTACGAAGATGTTCTCGATCTCATCAAGGCGCATGCCAAAGTGGCGGGCGATGTACATTTCTTCGCGGGGGACTGGAGTGTTGCACGGCGATTTCTCGATCTTGGCTTCACACTTTCTTTCACCGGCGTACTCACCTTTACCCACGACTACGACGAGGTGGTGCGCAATACGCCGCTCGACATGCTCCTCTCTGAGACTGATGCGCCGTACGTAACCCCCATGCCGCACCGCGGCACACGCAACGAACCCGCGTACGTGATCGAAGTAGTGCGCGCGATTGCACGGATAAAGGGAGTGGGTGAAGATGAGGCTGCGAGGCAGCTGGTGGAAAATGTGCGACGGGTGTTCGGAATCTGACACAGCACATAACCTCAGAAACATCTTGCATTTGTACGTAAAGCGCCATACAGTGCGCCAAGATTGTACAAGGAGGCACGCAATGGGCTGGTGGGAAACACTGCTTGATTTTGCCGAACTGCACGTTCGGCTTTTTCAAGCCATCGCAGCCGTGGTATCGATACTGATCGGCGGATGCGGATTTCTCATAGGGCGCTATTTTAGGTTCCGCGATGAGCAGCGTCGACGACAAGCGCACAATCGCCTCGAAAATCACGGCGTGGTGGTGTTCGAGGCGCACAACCTGATCATGAATCCCATTGGAAGTATTGATCTCAAGGTTGTTTCTTGGGGAGGAAAGTACACGCTCTCGCAGCTCTTTCATGATCCGCTTTTGGAAGCAAAAATTCGAGAAACCGCATCTCGACGAGAAGGATTTCTGACGCTGCCTCAACCGTCACACAAACTGATGATGATCGGAATGAGTGAGGCGATTGACGGTAATGATTACGAGAGAAACGTGGCTCACATCAAGGGGCGCGAGCGTACCTACGATGATGTGCTGGTGTGTCCCGTCACGTGGTCGGGCACCCGTGAAGCGCATCTCATTCGCGTCATTATCATCGATCCTGACTGGATGGAAATACTGGCGCAGCCATCAGTGGTCGAGCGAATACGAACAAGCGACCCTCGACATGTGCGACGATCGAAATGGTTGCATGACATAGCAATCAGATGGCAGACAGAACAACACGTCCCGTGGGAGACAGCGTGCATATGGAAAGTTTCTCTATGAGATCCACAGGACATACAACCCCAGACGCATTGTCTGGGGTTGTTCTTACTTCGGGGTCAAAAACTTGCCTAAATGCTTGCCGCTGTGCTAGAGTGCCGACTACATGAAAGAGGAGAAAAAAGAAGATCGTGAACAAGTTGTCCGCATTTACGAGGCGGGGTATTTGATTGCTCCCACCGTAAAAGAAGAAGATCTTGAGAGTATTGTCGGCGGTATTAGGAATACTATCGAGAAAGTGGGAGGAGTATTCATTGCCGAAGGCGCTCCTGCAATGACTCGTCTGTCATACGTTATCGAAGTGCGTGAAGGGAGTGGCACAGCGGAACATGATCGTGCATATTTCGGGTGGATCAAATTTGAAGCAGAAACCGCGGTGGTCGGTATGCTGGAGGCATCGTTCAAGCGCAGCGCCGATATCATTCGCCATCTCGTTTTCCGTACGGTCCGTGAGGATACTCGTGCAAAAATAAAGGCTCTCTCGTTGCGCGAAGTAAAACGTACGGATACGATACGGACAGTCCCTCGCAAAATTGAAGAATCAGTTCCCGTGTCGGAAGAAGATCTCGATAAGGCGCTTACCGATCTCACGACCGAGTAATTTTTGTTTCCTATGTACATAAACAAAGCGATAATCTTTGGCAATCTAACCCGCGATCCTGAATTGCGTGCGCTTTCTTCAGGAATGAACGTCTGCACATTTGGTATCGCAACCAACAGGGTATTTCGTGATCGTGAGGGCAAGAAACAAGAGCAAACAGATTTTCATACTATTGTGGTGTTTGGTCGTCAAGCCGATACGGTCGCTCAATACCTCAAGAAAGGCGGATCCGCGTTTGTTGAAGGTCGCATTCAGACGCGCAGCTGGGATGATAAGGGAAGCGGGGAAAAGAAGTTTCGCACCGAGATCGTTGCTGATTACGTCCAATTTGGACCGCGTTCTGGGAATTCTTCTGGAGCAGGGCAGAGTGTCGGCAGGCGTGAAGAGGCAACGGAAGAGACAGGTGGCGCGAATGGGGGCGGAGCTGGTATCGAGTATCCGAAAGACGACATCAATCCAGATGACATACCATTTTAATAATTTTTTCATCTATGAACATACTTACGCAAAATGATATTCAGTACGTCGACTACAAAGATGTCGATCTTTTGAAACAGTTCATCAATCCGCATGGTCGCGTGATGAGCCGTTCTAAGACCAGCCTTACGGCAAAACAGCAGCGCGCTGTTGAAATTGCGATCAAGCGTGCTCGTCTCATAGGATTGCTCCCGTTTGTGCAGAAATAGCGTTGCTGCGTTGTGTGCAAGAAAAAGCCTCGGATTTCCGAGGCATTTTTCTGTGGGAACACTCATTCTCTATGCTCGTTCCACGTATTCTCCTGTTTCGGTATTGATGCGGATCACGTCGCCTAGCTTCACAAACATGGGAACGTTGAGAGATGCGCCCGTCTCAAGTTCGACAAGCTTTGATCCGCCTTGTGCGGTTGCTCCGCGGATGTCTGGCGGTGCCTCGGTTACTTTGAGTTCTACTTTGATCGGCAGCTTCACGCGGAAGAGTTTGCCGTCAAACCAGTGTGTCTCACACTCGGTGTTGCCTTTGAGGAATTTGCCCGAATCGCCCATCATTTCGTCGCTCACGGAAAATCGCTTTGATTTGTCGGCTATATCGTGGAAAAACCACTCGCCGTTGCGCTGGTAGATAAATATCGCCATCTTCTTCTCGATTTCTGCTTCCTGGAGTTTATCGGACTGCTGGAACGAGTACTCAATGGAGTTGCCGCGGATAAGGTGGCGCAGCTTGGTTTGGTTGACGGGGCGGCGCTGCTGCTTTTGCATAATATTGTTCCATGTGCACACATACGGCTCGCCTTCGATGAGTACGGCAACCCCGGGCTTCACTTCGTTGTAGTTCAACATATGGCGGCATTGTATGCAAAAAATAGCATTTGTCCATGGGAATGTACAAGAAGTTGCGCTGTGGCCGATGTTCGCGTATTCTATCTGAACGCCTCAGGCGATTTTTATTTTATATACAATTCATTATGTCTCGTGATTACCCCCTGGAGAAAGTTCGAAATTTCGGCATCGTCGCGCATGTGGATGCAGGCAAGACGACCACGTCGGAGCGCATTCTGTATTACACGGGGGAGAGTCACAAGATTGGCGAAGTGCACGAGGGTAACACGGTAACTGATTGGATGGAACAGGAGCGCGAGCGCGGCATTACCATCACGGCAGCCGCGATCACGTGTTTCTGGAACCCGACCTACATGGGCACTGACCTCTCGAAAAAAGTACGTTTCAATATCATCGACACACCGGGACACATCGACTTCACTTCGGAAGTGAAGCGCTCGATGCGCGTACTCGATGGCGCGGTTGTCGTCTTTGATGGTGTCGCTGGAGTGGAGCCGCAGTCGGAGACCAACTGGCGCTACGCCGAGGAAGCCGATGTGCCGCGCATCTGCTACATCAACAAACTCGACCGCACGGGCGCATCGTTTGAAAAATCCTACGCATCTATCCTCGAGCGTCTTTCCACCAAAGCCGTGCGTTTGCAGCTCCCGATTGGTTCTGAAGGGAATTTTGAGGGCGTTGTCGATCTTCTCACGCAGAAATCATATCGCTTCGAGGGAGAAATGGGCAAGAATGTAGTGCCGGGCGAGATTCCCGCCGACATGAAAGCCGACGTGGAGAAGTATCGCCACGAACTCATCGAGCGTATCGTCGAAAATGACGACGCAATGATGAACGACTACCTCGAAGGAAAGACATGTACCGAGGAGCAGCTCAAGAGTGCTCTTCGCAAAGGTGTCGTCGCCAACAAAATTTTCCCCGTACTCACTGGTTCGTCGCTCAAAAATAAGGGTGTGCAGCTGGTGCTCGACGCGGTCGTCGATTTTCTCCCGTCGCCGCTCGATCTTCCGTCCGCAAAAGGTCACAACACCGACACGGGCGCAGAAGAGACGCGTCCAGCGAGCGATGAGGCGCCGTTTGCAGCGCTTGTCTTCAAGCTTCAGGTGGATCCGTTTGTGGGAGCGCTCTCATTCTTCCGTGTATATTCCGGTTCCATCGCCGCGGGGGATACGGTGTATGATTCCGCCAACAACAAAAAAGAACGCCTCGGTCGCATCGTCCGTCTCCAGGCAGACAAGCGTGAAGATGTGAAGGTGGTGTACGCGGGTGAAATAGCGGCCGCCGTAGGACTCAAAGAAGTGAAAATAGGGCACACGTTGTGCACAGCCGAGCATCCGATTGCACTCGAGTCGATCGTATTTCCTGAGCCGGTTGTCAGCATGCGCATTGAGCCAAAGACCAAGGCGGATCAAGAGAAAATGGGTATTGCACTCTCGCGTCTTTCCGACGAAGATCCCACGTTCCGTGTTACTTCCGATCCCGAGACGATGGAGACGATCATTTCCGGCATGGGCGAGCTTCATCTCGAAATCATCGTCGATCGCATGAAGCGCGAATTTGGCGTGGAAGCTTCTACGGGCAAGCCGCAGGTGGCGTATCGCGAAACGATCCAGGGCACGAGTGACGTGGAATACAAACACATCAAACAGACAGGTGGTCGTGGTCAGTATGGTCACGTGAAGATTCGCGTGAAGCCACTTGAGCCGATCGTGGAGGGAGCAAAGATCAAGAACAACGTCGATCGCGAAGATCACTTCGAATTTATCAACAACATCAAAGGCGGTGTCATTCCGCAGGAATACATCCAGCCGGTCAAGAAAGGTCTCAAGGAGGCACTCGATCGCGGAGTGTTGGCGGGCTTCCCGGTCGTCGATGTGTCGGTGGAGTTGTACGACGGATCCTATCACGATGTCGACTCATCCGAAATCGCCTTCAAACTCGCCGCGATCAACGCCATGCAGGACGCTATGCAAAAAGCAAAGCCGGTATTGCTCGAGCCGATCATGAAGCTCGACGTCGTTACGCCGGAGAAATTCATGGGCGATGTGACGGGCATGATCAACAGTAAGCGCGGCTCGATTGAAGCGATGGGTGAGCGTGGTCAGGCGCGCGTGGTCACCGCCAAAGTGCCGCTCTCGGAGCTTTTCGGCTTCACCACACAGCTCCGCTCTCTCACCGAGGGTCGCGCCGTCCCCAACCTCGAATTCAGTCACTACGCGATCGTCCCCAAGGTCGCAGCCGACGCGGTGATTGCGGCGAGGAAATAATACGTGCCCCGAGCGAAGCCGCGGGGCGAGGAAGTGATACAGGAGAAGTGTGTCGTTGACACATTGTCCAAATTGGCTAGTATGTGTGCATGAGTACGGTGATCACAAAATTTGCGGCGAGTGATGCGAAGAACAACTTCGGCAAACTGCTCGACGCCGCGCAACGCAATCCTGTGCGCATCCAAAAGCATGGACGCACCGTGGCGTTTGTTCTCTCTCCCGCCGACATGGAGGCACTCGAAGATGCTGATCTAGGCGCTCGTGCGATGGCGGCAATGAAGAGAGGAAAGCTTCTCGGTGTAAAAGAAACCGAAGCGTTTCTAAACCGCATGCTCCATGCTCGAGATTAGAATAGTAGACGAGGCGCAACATTTCATGGCTTCGCTGCCCGCGAAGCATAGGCGGCAGGTGACGGCGAAGATATTTTTGTTGGCCGAAAAACCTGTTCCGCCACAATCAAAAATCCTTGAAGGATACGCACCGCTTCGCCGGCTTCGATCCGGCGATTATCGCATCGTGTATTTCGTAGACCACGATGTGCTAAAAATCCTTCTGATAGACAAGCGAGCCGATGACAAGGTGTATCAGCAGGTCGCGCGGAAGTTCAAGGGGCTGTAGATTGTCGCGAGGAAGTAACACTATCCACACTCTCGTGCACCGTTCCTCAAGAATGCTGATACAATTCGGGTATGAAGCACAGCATCTCCGTATTTAGTCTCGGCATGCTCATGGGGGGGGTAGCGCTCTTTGCGACTGTTGCTATTGCATGGACAGGTCCCACAGCTGCTCCTCCGAGTGGCAACGTCGCAGCGCCGATTAATGTGGGAAGTACGAATCAGGTGAAAAATGGCGGACTTTCGGTCAACGCATTTAGTGCATTTGGCAGTTCCTATTTCGCAGGCAAGGTCGGCATCGGAACACTGTCACCAGTCACCGTTCTTGACGTGAATGGCCCTGTTAGAGTCAGTAATCAGCCGCAGTATGGACCAGTAACGCTCGAGTCATGGGGGCTTATGAATACCTCCGGGTACGGAAATATCTACATGGAACCGAAGCCCGGTAGTGTATTTTATATCGTTCCTACCGATTGGTCTCAAAATCTGACCACGTTTATCAATGGAGACGTCATCGCGTCGCAGGCGAAAAGTCTGATTGTTCGTGCGCGCGCCAATTTTCCGTTCCAAGGAACATTCAACAATACGGGGGTTTGTTCCAGTCAGCCAGTTGATTTCAATACGTACGCCGTGTGTCAAGCCGCGTTCGACGAGTTATGCGGAATGAAAGGTTATGTTGGCGGCACGTCAATTGACACCGACGGTACTGGTATGGAGGGATTCTGCTTCCGGAAAGGTGCATTGTATATCGATGAAATTTTGTTGTAAAAAGCTTGAATTCAGCGTTGAAATCATTGTCCGTACAAAATTTACTGACCATCTATGCGCACTCTCCCGCTTAAAACTCTTCTCACAGCTGCGACTATGCTCGCCGTCGTTGCGAGTGGAATATTCTTTTTCTTTGGACAATCTTTGCATGTAAGCGATGAACAGGCGAGCATACCGGTACTGAAGCAGGAGCGTCCGCTTACCGAAGAGGAGAAACTGAATGTGCTGGCGAGTCTTTCCTCGTCATCTCCCAAGGTGTCTGTGGGCAAGAGCAATGTACCCGAAAACCAAGCTGATCCGAGCGACGCATCAGCTGCCGAGAAGCTGAAAATTCTTCACTCGCTCAATACCAAACCATGACGCAGGCAAACATTCTCACACGGTACGGACTGCTCATCGTGAGCGTTGTTGCGCTTGCTACGGTGTTTGTGTTTTCTCCAAAAAGCGCTCTGTCGCAGTCCTCGAGCGTATCGATTCTTGGCTACGCATGGAGCGACACGATCGGCTGGATCGATCTCAACTGCGCAAATACCGACGTGTGCGCCACGCGCAATTTCGGTCTCTCCATTGCGAGCGACGGCACCATCTCCGGCTATGCCTGGAGCGACACGATCGGCTGGATCAGCGCAAACGCGAGCGATCTCACTGGATGTCCATCGGGCACGTGTGCCGCGTCTATGTCGAGTCATTCGTTTCGAGGATGGCTCCGTGCGCTTGCGGGTAGCACTGCACAAAGCGGGGGGTGGGACGGCTTCATTTCTCTTAGCGGTTCCAACTACGGAATCACGCTGCTCGGTACCAATTTTTCTGGCTATGCGTGGGGCGATACCAATGTTGGTTGGGTAGATTTCTCACATGCGGGCACTGTCGTTACATCAACAGCTCCACCTCCCACCCCCTCCGACCCTCCTCCCTGCGCCCCAGGATACTACTGCGACGGCAACCAAATCTTCCAACAATACGAAACCTGCGCAACAAGACCCCTCACCGTCTGCGATCCTCCCACCTTCTGCTCCAGCGGAGCATCGGTATGCATCACGCCCTCACTCTCCGTCACGCAGCACCTCAAGGCAATCCCTTCACTCGTACGCCGCAATGGCACCACCAAGCTCTCTTGGGCAGTAACAGGTGCCACGAACTGCACCGTCTCTGGCAACGGCGACTCCTGGAGCGGACTCTCGGGCGCCAAACTAGTCTCGAGTCCCATTATCCAACAAACTGTCTACACGCTCACGTGCTCGCGAATTGGTGGTGGCGTGTATACCGAAACCGCGACCGTGAATCTGGTGCCGGTGTGGGTGGAGATGTAG
>CAIJXH010000002.1 GCA_903824595.1 uncultured bacterium | reverse complement strand
TTTGCACACGCGAGTCCGCGAGCGTGTCCGAGGCGCATTGGTTGGCATCACAGCGCAATCGGAGCGTACGAGGCAGTTTCAAGCCACCACGCGCTCCGCGCGTGCGAAGTGGGTTCGCGCAAAGGTTAATACATCACCGCAAAAATAATGAGAACGACACGGAGTGTCGGGCGATTGTATTTTTGCAGGAAGGGGGAGGGATTCGAAAGCGAACGGCGCGGGACCCGTCAGCAGACGGGACGCCGTGAGCAGGCCCGAGAGGAGCTTTGGCTCGACGGAGCCGAAGCGAGCTCTTCGGAGCATCCCTCACCCTCCGCCAAGTCGAGCTAGGTCATCGCGCTCGAGACGCGTCGATGGTCTAAGTAGGGAAAAAATTACAAAAAAGCTCCTAATTAGGGTGCTTTTTTGTATCGACATGAGGCATAATGAAGAGGTGAACTACTTTCGGATGATACAAGAGATCTTTAGCCAGTTTACTGGCCCCAAGTTTTCTATCAAACTTTGGGATGGTACCGAGCACTTTTACGGCACTGGGGACTCAACAACTTTTACATTGGTTTTTGAGGATGAAAAAACCGTCCAAAGATTATTAGCACAAGGAGCCCTTGGATTTGGAGAGGCCTACATGGAAGGAAAACTCCGAGTTGAAGGTGATCTGGAAGCCTATCTTCGCCTAAGACATCAGTTCAAACATGTGCGTCGTTCCCCAAGACTTATTTTCGCCACACTTCTTTCTAATTGGAGCGTACCTCGTAACAGAAAAGACCAGATTGCCTATCACTACGATCTGGGCAACGATTTCTTCCAAATGATCTTGGATCATAAAACAATGTCGTACTCTGCCGGACGCTATGAAACAGGGTCTGAAAGTCTAGCGGACGCTCAACAAAAAAAGATTGCTCTTTTGGGTCAGTGGTTAAATCTACCTTCTGGAGCATCCATTCTCGACCTCGGTTTTGGGTGGGGTGGATTTGCTCAGTATGCGGCAAAAGAGATGCATTGGCACATAACGGGCTATACCTTAAGCAACGCGCAACTTGAATATTGTCGGGAACTAATTAAAAAAGATCATTTAGAAAAGGAGGTATCGCTTGAATACCGAGACATGGTCGAAGATCTTCCAAGTACGCAGTTTGATGGGATCATAATGCTCGAATCAATAGAGCATATCGGTCAACAAAAGCTGTCCATGTTTTTTGGGCGACTCCATAAAGTGCTAAAACCGGGTGGACCTCTCGTCCTTCAACTCACGGGTCGTTACAAGCCGCGCCCCGTGGACAAATGGACATTGAAATATGTATTTCCTGGGGGATACTTGCCCGCTAAGGAGGAGCTTCTCTCTGTTGCTACTCAGGCAGGATTTTCAGTGGAGGAATTTCGTGACGATACACCAGACTATATCCGAACCATGACGGAATGGATAAAAAACTTGGAAAGTCACCGATCAGATATAGAGCAAAAATTCGACCCAGCCTTTTATCGCTTGTGGGAGCTTTGGATGCATGGGGCAAAGATTGCGTTTGAAATAAACTCAATGAGCCTATTTCGAATACGCCTAAAGCGTACCGAATAAGCGCTGTGTATAACCCGTTTATTCCTAAAATAAAGGTGGTATCCTTTTCAGTATATGGTTACCCCTCAACTTTTAGATTACATTCGACAACAGCTTGCAGCTGGAATCAAAAAAGAAGCAATTTGGCTGGCACTTATTTCGCAAGGTTGGAGCGAGCAGGATGTTACGGAAGCATTTACGACTTTAGGAAAAACTCCTTCGATCCCAACGGCCCAAGTTCCCACACCTCCAACTACAGTACCGCCCCTTCAACCACTACCTGCGGTTAATAAGACAGTGATTGTTGCAAACCAACCTGTAAGGAGTGTCTGGGGCAAGGAGGATATACCTCTCACAAATCGGATCTTTATGGTCATGTCACTACTACTGGTATTTGGACTCGATTTGTTTATCTTATTTTGCATCCCTGTTCTGTGGCCATATTGGGCAGAGATGTTAATGGTATTTGTAATATTTGCAATTTTTTTCTGCCTAGAAAATTACTTATTTAGTAGGAAATTTTCCGATACTCAATCCCACCTAGATCCTTGGATATCAAGAATCATCGTAGCGAGGAATGTTATTTTTTTATTAAACTTTATTCCTTTTATCCAAATGCTAGGAATGGTCTTGGTTGCTGGATTTTCAGTTCTTATCCCCTCGGCTTTTTTAGGGGGAAGCGGTGAGTTTGGGTTAGGCGGTTTAGGGAGCCTGGGGGACTTGGAAGGCCTCGCATTGACTATGCCGGGATTGCTTCTTGCTTATATCATTTTGATAATGCTAAGGTTTTCTAGCATTAAACACCGCGCTAGTTGAGTTGTTCGACTATTTCCATTATTGCAGCGGCAGCGTCAGCATAGGGGTTTTGGTCCTGCACCAACTGGATAAAACTCGTGTTAATAAAGATGTCTTTTACTTGTAGTGGTTCTCCGAAAGTTACGGTTACCTTGTGTTTACCTGTCCATACAGAAAGCCAACTCATCCCTTCCAGTCCCTGTATTTTTACAGGTAATATGGGTAGATTCGTTGCATGCATGAGGTAGCCGACACCTCCTTTGGCTTTTCCGATGACGCCATTTTTTTTCTTACCAGTAGGGAAAATACAGATACTCTCTCCCTTGCGCGCAAATTCAAGATGATGACGGAGAGCGGCTTCGTAATTATTTAGACCCCCATACATAGGGTGTGCTCCCATTAGACGAAAGAATGTATCTCCGTATACCCAACGCTTCCATCCAGTTTTTGCGTAAAAATCTTTCTCCCGAGAAGCAAACATCAGCGGTATATATTTTGAAAAGAATGGGAAACATGCGACGAGTAAGATGGGGTCGAGTTGGTTCGTATGATTGCTCGCGATAATAAAGTTACCCTCAACCTTTTTTAGGTTTTCGGCCCCTTTAATTTCGAGGCCTGCAAACAGCCACATCACAAGCCTAACGGGTCCCCACGCGAGGCGCTGAAATATGATGGGCATGATTTTATATCGAGGCATGGGTGAAATAGACCTATGTGCATAAGTATATATGAAGAAAACAGAACCGTGGTACACTTCTAGGTATATTAATGAGCTAGTGCTCTAAGCACATATTTATTATGAATACCTCCGTAGTACTATTTTTTGTAAGCAACGTGGTGGCAACCGTTCTTTTAGGAGGTAAATTTGTTAGCAGAAAAGATCCTCTCT
The DNA here is from genome assembly GCA_903824595.1 of uncultured bacterium. Classification (GTDB taxonomy): domain Bacteria; phylum Patescibacteriota; class Minisyncoccia; order Phycocordibacterales; family UBA2100; genus UBA10103. The sequence continues at coordinate 114,406 of CAIJXH010000002.1, read as the reverse complement.
TTAAATACTTCGGCGTTGGCCTTTTGCTCGATGCTGCCGCATTTGCGCTATGGACGATTGGGTACATTAATCCAGATCAGTTATTGTCGTTCATCACTTTTGGCGCGATCGCCTTTCTAGTCTCTCTTGTCGTATTTCTTTACGTATCACTTCAGCAGACCTCGGCAAGCACCAATCTCTTAATGACTGTCCTGGGTGCCGTTGCTGTCGCTGGTATATTTTATGTCGGGAGGTATGTAGCACCTGCCAACGCTTTCATTTCGCCGGAGGGATTCCTCTTCTTTAACCTGACCCCGTTAGTACAAATACTCTATACGTTCGCATTGGCACTCATCACATTACCTGTAATCGATCTGGTCGCTTCAAAATTTAAGGCACCGTATTCTGGACTTGTACGGTACGGGCTAATTGCGGAAGTTGTAGGAGGTGTCATGCTCATTACCAACAAAGACACGCAAACCCTGTACATTACCGGCTGGATTATTGGCACCGTATATTTTGTTCTCTTGGCTACGTTGCTTTTCAATCGCAAGGCGTGGTCGGGCGCAAATTAAAGTAGCCCTCGGCCGGTTTTTGTTCGGCCACACTCTGGTAGAGTGATGGTCATCGCCTTGTATCCATGAAAGCACTACTTACCGGCATTACTGGAAATTTGGGATATGAGGTCGCTTTAGACCTTGTTCAACATGGTTTTGATCTCATTCCTTGCATAAGACCGGGCATGTCCGATGCCTTACCCGTTCAGAAGACAAAATTTGAACAGATAATCGAATGCGATCTTACAGAAAAAGAGATCGAATTTTCAGATCAGGTAGATTGCATTATTCATTGTGCTGGCGTCGTGCATTTTCGCGAAGCCCACAACAAGAATGAGATGATGATGTATAGGGTGGTCGCGTTGGCCGAAAAACTGAACGTGCCTGTGTATTTTGTCAGTACAGCTTTTGTGTATAGGCCAGAAGGTAAAGTCGAGTGTTTCAATAATAGATATGAACAAGATAAATACAATGCCGAGCAGGTATTGGTCAAATCAGGGGTGCCTCACGGCATATTCCGACCCGCTGTCCTAACGGGAAATAGTCGCACAGGAGAAATAAGGAATTTTTCTGGCTTTTATCAAATTGTCCGAGCATTCGTGTCGGCTGTTCAGTCAGCCTCGGCAAAAAATAGCGTGCTGCGGTTCCCCAAAATGCTTGGTGAGTCCAATATGGTGCCAGTGGATCAAGCAGCGGTGAGCATTGGTAAAGCCATACGCGATAATCGGCTTGAAACCTTGTATGTGACCAATCCTGCTCCGCCTCGTTCGGGCTGGGCTTTAGACGAGACACTCAGGTTTTTTAATCTGCTCGATGGTGTTAAAATACTAGATGTGTCCTTTCAAGAGTTCGGGGGCATGGATCTGACAGAGGAGGAGGCAGCGCTCTATCGAGTTTCTCAACACTTTAGCCCTTACTGGTCTATGGATTACCCTTTTCCACCTTCTATCTGCGAGGATAATCTCATAAATCATGACTACATGATAAAAGCACTGACGTTTTTTCGAGACTCCGAACATTCTCATGGATAAAAAACTCATTAACTACAGTCAGTGCTGGGAAGATCCACAAGTATTAATCGAGGCACTTTCAATTCACCCAACGGATCATGTGCTATCGATTACGTCCGGTGGCGATAATACCTTGACCCTATTATTGGCCGGTGCGGGGAAGGTTGATTCAATCGATCTGAATCCGGCACAAAACTATCTACTCGAATTCAAGAAGAGTGCTGCGAAATGTCTTGCCTATGACGAATACTTAGAGTTGATGGGCGCGAGAGATTCAAAACATCGAGAGGAGCTTTTTCGGAAGGTTCGAGCAAACTTATCTCCCACCGTCGACACCTGGTGGTCGCGTCATAAAGATTTGATAGAAAAAGGCGTAATTCATTGTGGACGCTTTGAGCGCTTCATCATATTTTTCGCACGTTACATACTGCCGCTTATTCATTCAAGGCGGACTATTTACAAACTGCTCAACTGCAAGAATATTCAAGAGCAAAGAGACTTTTATACCCGTCAGTGGAATTCATGGCGCTGGCGATTCTTTTTTGGATTGGCATCAAACCGCTTAATGCTTAAAAGATACGCACGTCAAAAAGGTATGTTTTCTTATACGGAGGGCCAGACCGTTGCGGATGTTTATCGCCAGCGGTTAGAGCGTCATTTAAAATCAGTACCCATTCAAGGAAACTATTTTTTGCATTACAGCCTGACAGGAGGGTATGACAAAGAACTCCCGCCCTATCTTGAAGAACACGGTTATCAATTATTAAGAAAAATACCGGAATCCGCGCTTTCTATCTCAACAGATAATCTTTTGACCTATTTGCGTTCAATTCCCGATGACACATTCTCCAAGTTCAATCTCTCGGATATTTTTGAGGCCCTCTCAATCGCAGACAATGACATTGTTTGGCAAGAAATAATCCGGACTGCAAAATCTGGTGCCGTAATAGCGTATTGGAATAATCTCGTCAAACGATCATATCCAGCTCAGCAATCTGTGCTCATAAAAACCGACGAGAACCAGCTGCATAATCTGCGCGCTAAAGACAAAGTGTTTTTCTACGACAGCTTTCATGCCCACACTATATACAAATGAAAAAAGCTATTGCTACAAGTAGAAAGTTTTATACCTACCAAAAGGAGCGTTTCCCCATCGCAGTCTTGGGGTTAAGTCTACTTCCAGCCGCGCTTAGTTCTGCAGTGATTGTTTCAGTTTATCCGACAGTTATTCAAGTGGCACTGGCAGTTATTGCATCACTTGCATACTTATTACACATACGAGTTATCGACGAACACCGTGATTACGGCCATGACAACATTCATCATGCGTCTCGGCCCGTCCAAATGGGCATAATTTCGAAAGAAGAATTACGGTATGTAGATTTTGCAGCTATTGCCATTCTTGTAGTTATTGCGGCAATAGCCGGACGGTCGGCTCTCATCGCAGCCGTATGCATGCTTGTCTATTCACATTTAGCAGGTAAGGAATTTTTTGTTGGAGAAAAAATCCGACGTCATTTTTTTCTCTACAATGGCGCTAATTTGCTACAGATGCTATTGATGCAGGTTTTTGTGTATGCGATGTTCGCGAATCCTATTCCACTAAACAACCTTGTATTCACGCACTTCCTCTTTACGACTGTAGGCACAATTGTCTTTGAGTTTGTACGTAAGCTTAAAATACCTGGCAATGATGGCACGGGCAAGGATACCTACACGTGGTATTTGGGCTTCAATAACTCGATGGTCATTTACTTACTTCTGATTTTACTCAATGCGGTACTTTTCTTTCAAATCACCACACTACTTTCGCCGCATATAACTGGCCTCCTTATTTTTTCTCTATGTGCAACATTACTTGTATGTTTTGCAACTCTGATTCACTGGTTAAAAAAGACTCATCAAACCGATCAGTTAATGCAGCTGTCCTTCCTGCTTATGTACGGTATTTTCAATTTAATAATCTACTTTTTAGCTCATTAGCGATATGGAAAAAGGCGGCAAGGCATACGCGCTAGAAAGACTAAGACAGGGCGGTTTTGAAGTGCCTGAATTTTTTGTATGCGACAGCAGCTGGTCATCGGAAGACATTTTGCAAAAGATTGATGAACAGCTACCACGAGTTTCTTTTTTTGCGGTACGCTCTTCCGCAAAAGGTGAAGACTCGAAAAATCAATCTTTTGCAGGGCACTTTTATTCTGCGATAGGAGTTGCCAAAGAAAACGTGGCTGGTGAGGTTGTAAGAGTCATCGCTTCTTTCAAGGGCATACCTGGGGCAGTCATAGTCCAGGGATTCATACCGAGCGACTTAGCAGGAGTGATGTTTACAGAAGTAGACAAGGACACCGTAGTGATAAACGCCACGTTTGGGCTCTGCCAGCCAGTCGTTAATGGTGAAGCGTGCGATGAGTATATATGCGATAAGAATGGCACCATACTCAATAAAACTATTCAGGAGAAAACGGTGAAGTTTTTTATAGGAGATAAAATCATAGCTGAGACAAGGGATAAAGAATCACTCAGGGTTTCGGATATAAAACAGCTAGCCGAAATCGCAGCCAAGATACAAAAATTCTTCGGGGCACCGCAGGATATCGAATGGTGCTTTAAAGATGGGCAACTTTATATACTCCAGTCTCGTCCAATCACCAGAGATTTCGCAGTGGCGAAGCGGGAATATTTTGATAGTGCCAACATTGCAGAAAGTTACTCAGGAATAGTGCTCCCACTCACCTGTACTTTTGCAAAGATGGTATATGCACAAGTATACAAAGACTTGCTGTATATGTCAGGAGTCTCCAAGAAAAGACTTGAAAAACACTCCGATGTTTTTGAAAACCTCTTAGGTTTTTTCTATGGTCGGATGTACTACAACATGAACAATTGGTATCGCATGGCAGAATTTGTGCCTGGGTACCGGAGAAATAAGCAGAATTTCGAGTTGATGATCACGAGCAACGTCAGGGAAGAAGTCGGGACGGCAATTAAACCCTCCATTGTTTTAAAGATTTTTTATCCGCTTATTGTTGCCGCTAAAGTAGCCGTGTACGGAATCACCGCTGCTTACTTTAAGTCGAGCGTCAAAAGCCATTTAAGTCAACTTCGAAATCATGATTTCGAGCGCCTGACTTACGAGCAATGTATCGATCTATTTGAGAGTCTCAATAAAAGACTCTTGCGTAGATGGTATATCACCCTAGAGAACGACTTTTTTGTAATGACCTATTTAGGCATTTTAAAAAAGATGCTTGGTGAGAAAGACCTGCAACAAGCCCTCATGTTCCCCAGTAAAGCAACAGAGCAAGTATCAGCCCTTGCGTCTCTCAGTACGCAAATGCATGAACATAAGATTTTATGGCAATCAATTGAATCTGAGAATGTTGAGGCATTCAATAGCGAAGTGCAACGCTATCCAAAAATCTGCACCGTTCTTCAAGAATATTTGCACTCTTTCGGGGGAAGGTTTGCAAACGAGTTGAAACTTGAATCTATAGGTGTTGATGAGGACTCTAAAAAACTGTTGGTTGTCCTGAAGGCGTATCGTGGTTATCAGTCAAAATCTGCTGCTAGGCAGATCGAGTTAGCGTTACCGTTTTTTAAAAAGGTAGCGGCTAAAATTATTTTGGCAAAGTTTAAAAAATATGCATCTCGACGCGAGGAATTTCGTCTCCTGCGTTCAAACACATTTGGGATGGCTAGAAAACTTTTCAGGCGTATGGGTAATATTCTCGCTGATGAGGGAGTGATTGAAACGCCGGATGATATTTTCTATCTTTATCTAGAAGAGATCCTCACACCCACGGCAAAAACGAATGCGAATCTATTACAGAAGGTCGCCGAGCGGAAACGACTTTATGATTCTTTTAAGGATCTGATTCCTCTGTCCCATTTCTCAAGCGTAAATAATCAACCGCCCCCTCTTAAGGGCGTCAGCAAAATCGAATCGGACATAATCCGCGCGCGACCGGCGTCACCTGGGCTGATCAGAGGCAAAGTCAAAGTATTCAAAGATTTTTCGATGCCATCCCATATCGACTTTGATATTTTAGTCACTTCGCACACCGACCCCGGATGGACTTCGCTTATTGCGCTTTCCAAGGGACTGATTATAGAGCATGGAGGTGTACTGTCTCACGCTTCTATTGTGGCTAGAGAGTTGGGAATACCGGCCGTTATTGGTGCTACAGATGCGGTAACCAGCTTACGGGATAATCAGATTGTCGAAATTGACGGATCAAGCGGTATCATTAAGACATTTGATTATGCAAATTAATCCATACACACCTGATTCAGCTGCTGACGAATTCACGCAATTGCTTCAGAAGAAATACGGTAATTACAGAAATTTTGACTTCTTTTTGAGCGACTCAAAGAAGGCTTGGGAGTTCTGCTTAAATAACGACAATGTGTCGTTCTATCCTATTGCAGGGCACGCAGATGGACAGATGAAAGCGCATATTGCCCTAATTGTCGATAAACGCTTGCCCCAAGGAGAAGCATTCTTTGGGTTTATGGAATTTTCGGATGACGCGGCAATCTTTAGCTCGCTGTGGAGCAGTTTAACTAAACTCGCTAAAGCAAAAGGAATCTCGGTCTTAAAAGGCCCTGTAAGCGGGAGTATCTGGCACCAGTATAGGTGTATTAAAGAGAGTGATGGCTCTCCCTTTTTTAAGGCGGAGCCTTTGTGCGAGACTTATTACTACGATTTTCTCACATCCAATAAACCGGCGGCCGAAATCCCTTATTATTCGGCGTCACGCGAGCCTTTCAATATTGTGTTGAGGGTTATAGACAAAGCTGCTCTCGAGAAGATGCAGGATCTCGGTTTTTCAATAATGGAAACAAAGACTGTAGGTCTTGAAGAGATGCGAAAAATCACAGATATTTCAAAGACGGTTTTCAGCGGAAGTTGGGGCTACACCGAGTTAAACGAAAAAGAGTTCATGCAGCTGTACTCATCTGAGAAAATGACAGCACATCTCAATTCGCTTTATCTGTTGTATAAGGGCAATGAGATCATAGGGTTTTGTAGTACTTCCCGAGAAGATGATCAGACTCTCATTTGCAAAACTATTGCTGTACTACCGCAATATCAAGGCATGGGATTGGGGAATGCCCTTGCATATCAAGTGCATATAGATGCCGAAAAAGCCGGATTTAAAAAAATGATCTACGCCCTTATCAGGGAAGGCAACAACATAAAGAATTTTCCTAAAGAAGAGGCGGTCTTTTTTCATCAATATGCTGCATTTGAATTTAATATATGAATCTTCTCTTTTTTGTATTGATATCCTGCATTTTCATTGGCGTCGTTGAGATAGTCAAAAGAAGATTCTCTCTAAGCACAAATGTTTCGAGGAGGGTCACTCATATTGGTGCAGCTCTTATCGCCGCAATTTCACCACTTTTCTTAAATCAACTAACCATAGTTATAGTCTGTTTGTTCTTTGCGAGTTTAATATTTATAGGACGTAAAACCACTTTCTTATCCTCCATTCACGATGTTGATCGCAAATCTTTTGGAGATGTTTTCCTGCCTCTCGGAGAAGCACTTTCCGCTTTTGTATTTCTTCCCCACAGCATAGCAGCCTTTCAGTTCGGTGTGCTCGTTATGGGAATATCAGATGCCTTAGCGGGTTTAGGCGGAGAGAAATTTGGTAAACATAAGGTTCAGTTCTTTGGAAACACCAAGAGTGCCGAAGGGTCGACTATTTTCTTTATCTGCACGCTAATCCTTACTTTCTTTTTTGCTCCAGTTTTTGGTTATAAGCTGGTTGTTATTAGTGCGATCCTGACCATCGTGGAATTCCTGTCAATTTACGGAATAGATAACCTAATCTTACCTATCTTAGGCGCATTTTTAATTCAATTTTTGATGTAAGCTATGTCAGTATCACAAAACATAAAAGATAGACGCACGCATATCAAGAACAAGACGAGGTATTGAACCGACCCCCAAATTTCGGACACTGATTCCGGGCGGGATTACCCGTTAGAATTAGTAGCATATGAGGAAATACAAAGTCGCGCCCGATGTGCGCGAACAGATTATCAACCGCATCAAGGAGGGTTCCGTCAGGGATATGTCACTCATGCGTGCGAGCGTCTGCACCATAGCGACCGTAACCGGCCCCATCGCGTTCTTCTTGGTAGAACAGATTTGTCCGATCTTCCGCTTAGGGTATCGAGATCGTTCACACTCATGCGTTGCACATGACTCAAGTATTCCCACTGATCTTCGAAAGCTGCAAACTCATTTTCAGGATCTACAAACACTGCATTACCATGCTTACGTGACTCACCTTGAAGCGGGAGCGCGATCAAATTTACGATACCTCGTGGCTCGTCCGAGACCGATGCGTTTTACGAGCTTGAGCGCGACGAGGCGCGCGAGGACTTGCTTCACTGTGGGAAGGGGAATCTCAGTCTGTAATACGATCTCGCGCGGAGTGAGCTCCGCTTTTGATGTGAAGAGTGTGAAGATGGTGAGTTGCCGTTCAGAGAGAAGTCGTTCTGGATCTTGACGTTCGATGAGCAGACGAGCATCTTCAGCCTGCGATACGAGCGCTTCAAGTAGAAAGACGATCCACGTACTGATATCTTCGCGTTCAGTCTTGTGATGCCGCTGTGCGCCACGGAGAGAAAAGTAATAGGCATCTTTGCGATTCTCGATAATTTCCTCGAGTGACACATACGGAATGTATTCGTACCCTGCCTGTAAGAGCATGAGATTCGTGAGTGCACGCGACAAACGCCCGTTGCCGTCATGGAACGGGTGGATTGCAAGGAATTCTAAGATAAAGGTGGCGATGATAAGTAGTGGATGCAAATCGCGGCTTTTCAGTGCCGCGTGAGTCCATGCCAATACATCATCCATCTCTTTCTTTACCAAGTATGGTGGCGTTGGGCGGAAAATCACAATCTCTTCTCCATTGTCACCGCGTGCGATGACGATATTATCTGCCGATTTGTTATGATAATATCCGATTATATATGATTGTCAAGGTTGAGTTGGACTCTATGACAAGATTTTAGTGCCCGATTCGGGATTATCGTTAATCAGTGTGGTTAGGATGACTAACACTCCGCAAAAATAATGAGGACGACACGGAGTGTCGGGCGAGTATAAAAATACGAAGTTTTTTTGTGGCTACAACGCGCGCTCGATTGCATAAATTCCATATGATACAATCACACTGATTATGAGCAGAATTGCCATCAACGGTTTTGGAAGAATTGGACGTGGATTTGTGCGTGCGCTGTTCGCTTCGGACAGAAGGGGAGAAATTGAAGTTGTTGCCATCAACGATCTTGCGCCGGTGGAAAATCTTGCGTATCTTTTGAAATACGATTCGGTGTATGGGCGGGCGCCGTTTTCCGTAGCAACGGAAAACGGCGCATTTCTTATTGATGGGAAACGTGTGACTCTCATGCAGGAGAAAGACCCAGTGTTACTTCCGTGGAAAGACATGAATGTAGATATCGTGATCGAATCTACGGGGCGCTTCACGTCTGCCGATAAGGCACAGGCGCATATTACAGCAGGTGCGAAACGTGTCGTTATTTCTGCGCCTGGGAAAGGCGAAGGAGTCGATACGGTTCTTATTGGAGCAAATGAAGAAAAATTTGGCGCGTGTCCCATTACGTCTAACGCGTCGTGCACCACCAACGCTATCTCTCCGCTCGTTGGTATTCTTGACGAGGCGATTGGCATCGAGCGCGCGCTTTTGAATACAACGCATGCGTACACTGCGACACAATCCATCGTCGACAGTGTCGCTCCCGACGATTTTCGCCGCGGACGTGCTGGTGCTATGAATCTTGGACCATCGTCAACGGGTGCAGCAAAAGCGACATCTCTTGCGTATCCACAGCTCAAAGACAAGTTTGACGGTATTGCGGTGCGGGTGCCTGTGCCTGCGGGGTCGATCGCGGATGTCACGTTTGTACCGAAACGCGCGACGACCGTTGAAGAGGTGAATGGTGCGCTTCGCAAAGCTGCGACGAGCGAGAGGTGGAAGCGCGTGTTTGCGGTTTCTGACGAACAGCTTGTTTCTACCGACATTCTCGGGCTACCGTATGGTTCCATTGCAGATCTCACCATGACACGCGTGGTCGACGGCATGCTCGTCAAAGTACTTGCATGGTACGACAACGAAATGGGATATGCACATACGCTGGTGGAACATGTTGCGAGCGTAGCGGAGCGACTTTGAATATTGCATGAAAATCTATTTTGCGGCAGACCACGGCGGGTTCTCGCTCAAGGAAACGCTCAAGCCGTTTGTCCAGTCGCTTGGGTATGACGTTGAAGATATGGGTGCGTTCGTGTTGGATATGAACGACGACTATCCTCTGTTTGTGCAAGCGGCGGCTCGGAAGGTTGCCGAAGACCCGATGCGTAGGCGCGGAATTGTTATAGGAGGTTCTGGGCAGGGAGAAGCGTGTGCGGCGAATCGCGTGCGAGGTGCGCGCGCTGTTGTGTATTATGGTGAACCAGCGCACAAACAAACAGACGCGGACGGTCGAGAGCTCGATATGATCACATCCACTCGCGAACATAATGATTCCAACGTGCTTTCTCTCGCGGGACGTTTTCTCACAGAACATGAAGCAAAGAATGCGGTGCGTGCATGGCTCGCGATACCGTTCAGTGGCGAAGAGAGACACGTTCGTCGCATTGCGCACATAGATAAGACCGCATGAGTGATATCGAGATTATACCGACCAACACGTGTCCGTCGACGTTTGCGGAGCTCTCGGAGCAGTCGAATGCATACGCGACGTATGCATCATGGATGCAGCTCGATGTGGGTGACGGCGTGTTTGTCCCTGCTATCTCGTGGCCGTATGGGGAAGGGCAGTGGGAAGATTTTGAACACATGGCGACAAAGGGAGAACACCTGCCGTGTGCCGACACCATGTCCTATGAGGCGCACCTTATGGTAGAAGACCCGCTCCATGTGGGGGAACTTCTTGCACGTGTCGGGTGTCGCCGTATTATCGCGCACATAGAAACCTGTGCCGACGTGAGTGCGGCGCGAGAAGCGTGTTCGATTTGGAAAGCAGCGGGAGCGGCAGAGGTGGGATTTGCGCTCTTGTTAGACACTCCTCTTTCTGTGCTCGATCCCATCATTACGCTTTGTGATGTAGTACAAATTATGTCGATTGCTACATTGGGTGCGCAAGGTGCGCCGTATGATGCACGCGCACTCGAGCGTGTCGCAATACTTCATGCGCGATATCCGTATACAGTCATTGCGGTGGATGGTGGAGTATCAGCGGTCAATATCGCAGATCTTGCTCGTGCGGGCTCGCGGCATTTCGGCGTGGGAAGCGCTATCGCGAAAGCGGACAATCCTCTCGCTACATACCATGATCTTGGTGAACGTGCTGCATCGGCGGTGATATAATCGCGCGATATGACGTTGACCGATGTACAAGTGAAAGATATTGCGATTCGCGCCAATGACATTCGTCAGACTATTGTCGCGATGCTTGCAGAAGCAAAATCAGGACACACCGCAGGGTCGCTCGACATGGCGGATATTTTTGCGACTTTATACGTGCATGTATTGAAACATGATCCGAAGAATCCAGAATGGAGTGAGCGTGACTGGCTCATTCTCTCCAATGGGCATGTTGCGCCTGTACAATATGCGGCGATGGCGCACGCGGGATATTTTCCCGTGGAAGAATGTATGACGCTTCGCTCATTCGGCTCGCGCTTGCAAGGACATCCCGAGCGAGCACTGTTGCCCGGGGTCGAAACCACCTCAGGACCGCTCGGAAGCGGACTTTCACAGGCGGCAGGGGTTGCGCTTGCGCTGCGCATAGACGGAAAACAAAACAGAGTCTTTTGCGCGGTGTCTGATGGTGAATATGAAGAAGGTAATACGTGGGAGGCGATGATGTGTGCGGCAAAGTACAAACTCAACAATCTTACGGCGATCATGGATCGCAACCTCATTCAAATCGACGGCAGCACCGAAGACGTGATGCCGCTTGAGTCGCTTGTCGACAAGTGTCGCGCATTCAACTGGCATGTGATCGAGATTGACGGACACGACATCAGGCAGATCGCTGCTGCATGCGATGAGGCGAATACTGTTGTCGACAAGCCGACGATGATTTTGGCACGCACGATTCCCGGCAAGGGCATCAGAAGTATCGAAGGAGAGTATCGATGGCACGGAAAGTCACCAAACGAGGATGAGGCGACAGTGTTTCTCGAAGAGCTTCGCGTCGCTCGCGCTTCAATCGTATGATACATCCAGACGCTCATATCGCACCGAATCTCTTTGACAAGCCTGACAAAGCGGCGACGCGCGCCGGATTTGGTTCGGGCGTCGTTGAGGCGGGGAAGGCGGATCAGCGCGTCGTCGTTCTCACTGCCGACCTTACGGAATCCACCTGCGCCGATGCGTTTGCAAAGACATTTCCCGAGCGTTTTGTGCAGGTAGGGGTCGCCGAGCAGAATCTTGCCACGGTGGCGGCGGGCATGGCGCACGCGGGCAAAATCCCGTTTGCCACCTCGTATGCCGCGTTCAATCCCGGGCGCAATTGGGAGCAAATCCGCACCACCATCGGCATCAACAACGTACCTGTGGTGATATGCGGTATGCACGCAGGGCTCATGACGGGTCCCGACGGGGCGACGCATCAGGCACTCGAAGACATTGCGCTCATGCGTGCGATTCCGCACATGACGGTCATCTCGCCGTGTGATGCGATAGAGGCGCACAAGGCGACGCTCGCCGCGGCAAAGCTTGGCTCGCCTGTGTACCTTAGATTTGGGCGCGACAATATGCCGACGATGACCACGTCAGAGACGCCGTTTTCCGTTGGGAAGGCGAATGTGCTGTGGTGCGGCGAACAGTCGCAGGCGGTAATTTTTTCTACGGGTGCGATTACGTATCATGCGCTTCTTGCGGCGCGCGAGCTGGAGAACGAGGGGATTGCGGTAACGGTCGCAAACATCCACACGATCAAACCACTCGACGAAGCAACTGTATCGCGCCTTGCCGAAGAAGCGGGTGCGGTGGTGACGCTCGAAGATCATCAGGTGATCGGTGGTTTGGGTGGTGCAATCGCCGAATGTCTTGCTCGAACTACTCCGACACCGATGGAATTTCTCGGCGCACAAAATCGCTTTGGACAATCAGGAACTCCGACGGAATTGTATGAGGAGTACGGGCTCGACGTGGAGCATATCAAGGCAGCGGTGAAAAGAGCGATAGCTCGAAAATCCAATAGATAAGGCGATTTTTCGATGTATAGACAAAATAGTGTCGGTGTGGTAGAATATAAATAGAAGAAATTGCCTGAAAGGAGGGCAAAAAATTGATGAAATTTTTGACGGCGCTCGTATGGCTCGCCGTCGCCGCTTTGGTATGCGGCACGGCGAGCCAGTTTGCGTCGGCGTTCCGAAAGGAGACGCCGACGCAACGCGTCGAGCGCCAGGAGGCGCTCGTGTCCGAGGCAGACGTCAAATGCCTCGGGCTCGAGATTTGGCACGGTGCCGACCGCGGGAAAGCGTCGGCTGCCGTGCAGCGGCTTATCGGCCGCACCGCGCTTGCGGTGCGCGCCGAGACGGGAAAGTCGCTCTGCACTGTCTTCGAGCAGTGCGTGGCGATGCTCCCGACCGGGTACAGCGGATGTACCCGGAGTGTCGAGGTTGTCCTCGGCGAGCAGTGGCTCGGGAATGCCCGGGCGCAATCGGCAGCAAGTGCCGAGCTGCTCGCCCGCGATCTTTTTGCGCATCCCGAGCAGGGTGCGCCCAGTCGGTTCGTCCGGAATTTTTCCGGACTCCTCGGGTCGGTCAAACGACCCGACGGATTCCATGTCTTCCTGAACCCGCTCGAAAAGCTTCGGGCGGCGTTCCAGGAGGAACGCGGAGATCCGATCGTTGTTCTTGAGGGCTACTACTTCTACAAGTAGCCCTCGCACCGCTCGTCAGATCACATTCTGGCGAGCGGTTTTTTTATTGCAGAATGTGCTCAAGGAATTCGAACACGAGCTGCTCGGCTTCTTCGTGTCCGCTTCCAAAAAATACGCGGTGCGGATGATGCGGGAGCATGACATGTGTATTGAGCGGGTTGTTCCCACTATGAGCAAGTAATGTTATGCCGCTTGTGGGATGAACAATCGGATCGTATTCAGCATTGATGCTTAGTATGGGGCAGGTGATGTGCGGCACTATGTCGCGTGCACGATGACGTCCTTCATTGATGAGAGAGAGCGATATCCCCGGCGCATGTGAATAAAAGGGGAGATGTTTGCGTGCGCGCAATTCACGCTGGCTCATGTGCGGGGTTTTGTTCCAAAATCGTCGCAGATGAAGCGCGTATCCCATACCGGGTATGCTGAATGGAAAACGCGTTTTATATGGAGTTACTGAAAGTACCAGTGCTGCGGGCATGTGTTTTGCCGTAGCGAGAATTGCTAAAAGTCCGCCGAAACTATTGCCGATGAGGACGAATTGTTTGCCGAAAGACGCCGTGTGTTCGACGTGTGAGAGTGCCGAGTCAACAAGTTCATCGAATGACGTGGACAGGAGATCCTTCTCGCTCTTGCCGTGTCCGGGGAGAAGAGGGACGAATACATGTGCATCAAGGCGTGCCGCAAGCATCTCGGCAAGTTCCCTAAATTCTTCCGGATCGCCTGTATAGCCGTGGAATATAAGGACTTCACGCGGCGCGTGTGGCGAGCCAGTTTCGATCGAATGTCCGCCATTCATGCGCGAGGGAGCGTAAGAGGATTGGCAACAAAATGAGCAGGACGATGCATATACCACTGTTCAATCTCATCGCGCGTGAGGAGGTTTGCTTGTGCTCCTATGCCGTGCGCGACCGAAGCGGCATTGATTGCGCCGCGCATGAGCGATTCTTCAAGCGAAAGATCGAACGAAAGATACGCCATGGTGGTAGAAGCAAGGGCGTCACCTGCTCCCGTGCGCTGCACTGCAGGTTTCGGCATCATAAACGCGGGAATGCTGAACGATGTGGTCTCATCGGCGGCAGAAACTCCCTCAAGCGCATCGGTTATGACAACAATCTTTGCGCCGAGTGCACGCATGTCTCTCAAGAGGATCGCCATGCTTTGCTCGTTTGTTTCAAGTATGGTTTGCGCCTCTTGCTTGTTGCAGAACACGATATTGGCGCGCTTGTATAGATTGATCAGTGCGTTTTTGCCCATGGAAAGTTGGCAAGTTCCAGGCTGAAATGCAAGTCGTATAGATGGATGAGCGGACAGATATTCTTCTATTTCGCGATGATACGTGTCTGAGTTTTTCCCCACTGACGAAAAATAAATCCATTGTGGCGGTGTGTGTGGTTGTATGAATCGGTATGAGAATTCTTCGTGTTTGACGAGAATCGTTCTTTCATCTTCAAACCAAAGTACAAAACTGTGATTGGATGTTTTTCCCGCTTCACGTACGACGAGTGATGTGTCGATGCCGCGCGCGCGAAGTGTTTCTATATTGGTACGCCCCAGATCATCATCGCCCACATGAGACGCCATTGCGACCGTGAGTCCGAGTGTTGCGCATGCGACTGCAGCATTTGCAGCGTTGCCTGTACCGCATACTACCGCTACCGATTCGTAGGGGATTTTTGCGCCAAAACGCATGCACAAAAGGCAGTGTTCATGGCGACTGTCGCATGTGACACTCGCGTCTTTGAGGCGTATGAATGTATCGGTTGCAATGTCTCCAATAGCGAGTACATCTAATGCCATGTCGGAAATTGTAGCATGTCTTGCGTGAGATAGTGTGCGTGCTATTGCAAACCCTCTACAAATCAGTATAATCCTCGCCATGTTGAAGCTTGACGTTACGAAGCGCGATGCGCAAGAATCGGTAGAAGCGCTGCGAAAGCGCGGTATGGTACCGGCTGTTTTTTATGGTCCAAAAGAAATGGCGACCCCTGTATCGGTGGAGGAAGGTTCTCTCAAGCGCGTGTGGAGAGCAGCGGGAGAAACGGCTATTATTTCGCTCTCGGGAGTGGGTGAGCAAAAAGAGACACTCATTCGTGATATGCAATTCCATCCAGTAACAGGTTCGCTTTTGCATGCTGATTTCTACGTGCTTGAAAAAGGGAAGAAGATCACGATTAGCGTACCACTCGAATTCATGGGTTCTGCTCCTGCTGAAAAGGCTGGTGCGGTGATTGTGAAGACCATGCATGAAGTGGAGATAGATGTATCTCCTGCAGAACTTCCCCAGCATCTCGTTGTTGATCTTTCCAAGCTCGAGCTCGTCGATGATCATATCCTCGCTTCGGATATTGCATTGCCGTCGAGCGCGACTCTGATAACTGATCGAGATGAAATCGTCGCGCTCGCAAAGGCGTTCCAGGAAGAAAAAGAAGGTCCCGCGACACCTGTTGAGACTATCATTACGACAGGAGCTGCTGCTTCCGAAGCAGACGCTGGCGCACACAAAGCGGAAGACAAGGGCGCGAGCACAAAGAAGCAATAAAATTTGCTACAATAGCGGTATATATGCGCCCAGCGTACGGACGTGTGTTTCTTTGTATCGCGTGTTCGCTCGCGATGAGTGTCCCGTGCTATGCGGATACCGTAGTAGATCAACGCGCAGCATTGCAAAAACAACTCGCTCAAATTGAAAGTGAGATAGTGCAAAATCAAGAGCGGTTAGCGTCACAGACATTGCAGCGTGCTTCTTTTGAGCGCGATGTGTCGGTGCTTGACTCAAAAATAAAGGCGGCACAGCTTGCGATACGACAGCGCGATCTCGTCATTCAACAGCTGCAATCGGGGGTTTCCGACAAAGAGGCGGCGATACACGTACTGGACGGAAAGGTGTCTGACGGACAGGCGTCGTTGGCGCAAATACTGCGCCGCACGCGCGAGATAGACGAAACCACGTTTGCAGAAGTCATGTTGGGCGGCTCGCTTACCGATCTTTTTGGAGAACTCGACGAATTTGCCACGATTCAACATGCTCTCGGGCTCTCTTTTACTGAAATGGCGACGACGCGTCAAGATCTGTCGGTACGACGACAGGCGTTGCTTGATCAGCAATCGGAAGAAGAAGATTTACGTCAATTGCAAGTACTGCAACAGCAGTCTTTGAAAGTGACGCAGAAACAAAAACAAGATCTCGTGACTGCTGCACGCGGACAAGAAGCGATTTACCTGCAAGTTATCGCGTCCAAGAAACAGAGTGCGGCGCAGATACGTGCCGCGCTATTTAGTTTGCGCGACAGCTCTTCTGTATCGTTTGGCGACATGTACGCCTACGCGAAAGAGGCGTCAAAGATCACGGGTGTTCGCCCTGCGCTCATCCTCGGTATTCTTTCTGAAGAAAGCAATCTCGGACAGAATGTTGGCACAGGAAATTGGCTTGTAGATATGCATCCGACACGCGATCGTCCCGTGTTTGCACAGCTGTGTGCGCAACTCGGGCTTGATCCAAATACACAAAAGGTATCGAAAAAGCCGTGGTATGGCTGGGGTGGCGCGATGGGTCCTGCACAGTTCATTCCCTCGACGTGGGCGCTCTACCAAGATCGGATTGCGAACATGGCAGGACAGAGTCCTCCTAATCCATGGAGTCCGCGTACTGCTGTGTTTGCGACGGCGATTCTCATGATGGACAATGGCGCTGATCGTGGAGGTGTGGCTGCCGAACGTTTGGCGGCGCTCCGCTACCTTGCGGGGTGGAAGAACGCAACGAAACCCGCGTATGCATTTTATGGCGACGATGTCATGGATCTTTCAGCGAAAGTGCAATCGCAAATTGACATTTTGGGCGGGTGACGGTACTATTGCGCGGCATGAAAAAAGATACTCACCCGGAAGAATATCGACAGGTGATTTTCGAGGACGTTACCTCGGGGAAGCGTTTTTTGATTGGTTCAACCATCAACACGAAGAAAACAGATACATGGGACGACGGGAAGGAGTATCCTGTATTTCAGGTTGAAATTTCTTCAGCATCGCATCCTTTCTACACGGGACAATCGAAGATTGTAGACACTGCCGGTCGCGTGGAGCGTTTCAAAACGCGCATGGCAAAGGCGGCTCCAAAGAAAGCGACGAAAAAATAACGCTGGTGTGACATAGCGCGCCACGCTTCGCGTGGCGCGCTATACTAATGCTTATGAATACACAGATCAACCCTGAAGAGTATGCCGACGATCGGCGTGTTGCCTATTTGGTTGCCGAATGGAAACGCCTTTCACAGGCAGAGCATGATGCCGAGGAATTGGTGAATGTAGATCCTGCGATGAAAGAGTTAGCTGAAAAAGAATTGTCTGATATTGCGACACATAAAGAGGTTCTCATGACACAGATCTCCGATATTGTTGGCAATGACAACGAGCGTGAGTGGCCAAATGAAATAGTGCTTGAAGTGCGCGCGGGTGTGGGTGGTGATGAGGCTTCGCTCTTTGCGGAAGATGTGGCGCGCATGTATATACGGTACGCAGAAATGAAGGGGTGGTCTTCGCGACCGCTCGAAGAATCGCGTGCAAGCGTGGGAGGATACAAAGAGGCGCAGTTTGAAATAAAGGGAGAGGGTTGCTATCGCGAACTACGATTCGAGACTGGAGTGCACCGTGTTCAGCGAGTGCCAGCGACTGAAAAAGCGGGACGTATTCACACATCCACCGCGTCTGTTGCCATTTTGCCTATCTACAAACGTTCCAAAATAGAAATAAACCCCGCTGATCTTCATATTGAATTCTCACGATCTGGTGGTGCCGGAGGGCAAAACGTGAACAAGGTTGAAACGGCAGTACGCATCGTCCACATTCCGACAGGCATAGAAGTGCGTTGTCAGTCGGAACGTAGTCAGCAGCAAAATCGTGAAAAAGGCCTAAAGCTTCTCGCGAGTAAGCTGCAGCAGGCAAAAGATGAAGCTGAAGATCGTGCTCGCGCTGCCGATCGCAAATCTCAAGTAGGTACAGGCGATCGTTCCGAAAAGATCAGGACGTATAATGTGCCTCAAGATCGCGTGACCGATCATCGCATCAAGGAATCGTGGTCAAATATTGCGGGAATCATGGAGGGTCGTATCGCGCCTTTGTTGGAAGCGCTTGCTGCTGCCGACGGGGGAGCGATGCAAGAATGCGCGTAAAGTTTTTGTGATACACTGGTGCATACAAAAGTATGCGAATGTTGCAAGCGTATGTGATGATGTATAAGACGCGGATCTTGCTACTGGTGGCAGGAGTGGTGTGTGGTTGGTTCTTCTTTGTACACAGTACGGTTGAAGTATCTCAGACGCAAGTCGTGCATCGTACCGCGTTTAGCCAACAGGTGTCGATATCGGGGAAAGTTGTTGCGGCGAAAAATGTAGATATGGGATTTGCTCAAAGCGGGAGAATTGCCGCGGTGTATGCGGTTGTCGGTCAGCGTGTATCGGAAGGAACGATACTTGCCGCCGTAGAGAATGGAGACGCTCGCGCGGCGGTGATGCAGCGTCAAGCAGCTCTTGAAACTCAAAATGCCCGTCTCTCCTCATTGGAAGCAGGTACGCGCGCCGAGCAAGTCGCCGTTACGGAATCAATGGTAACGAGTAGTCGGGCGGCGCTTGTGAATGCGATTCGCGATGCGTATAGAGCTGCTGATAGCGCCGTGCATAATACGCTCGATCAATTTATACAAAATCCACGCACCGATCCGCGTTTGCTGTTCTCGGTGACTGACACGCAGTTGGCATCACGAGTTGAAACAGAGCGAGTGAGTGCGGAAATGATGCTCTCGACATGGCAGAGAAGTGTTGCGATTTTAGAAATTGGAAATACGGAAGATTCTATCCGCGAAGCGACACATAATCTTGCGCAGATTGCCATGGTTCTTTCGGATGCGAACGACGCGCTCAATCATGCCATTCCCAACCTAGTAACCACACAAGCGACTATCGATACATGGATTGTTTCGACAGGGGGAGCTCGCACCGCCATCAACACCGCGCTTTCTTTGGTGACTGCCGATGCTGCCGCACTTGATACACAGCAGAAAAATCTCGAGCTTGAGCAAGCGGGTGCGACACAAGAAGATATTACGGCACAGCGCGCGCAGGTGGAGTCGGCGCAAGCAGATGTGGCAAGCGCGCAAGCTCAGCTTCAGAAGACGCTCATCGTCGCGCCGTTTTCTGGGATTGTCACCATAGTGAATGCAAAGACAGGAAGTATTGCATCATCGGGCGCAACGCAAATTTCGATGGTGAGTGATGGTACGTTTCAAATAGAAACATATATTCCCGAGATCAATATTGTCAACGTGAAAGTGGGTGATCCCGCGGCAGTAAAGCTTGATGCATACGGCGATCTACAGTTTGACGCCAAGGTTGTATTGATCGATCCTGCAGAGACGGTTCACGACGGTGTATCTACCTATAAAACGACGCTCCAATTTACTGCAGCCGATTCGAGGATTCGTTCGGGCATGACGGCAACCACGCTTATTACGACGGCATACGTGCCAGATGCGATCGTGGTACCGAAAGCGGCAATATATGAAAAAGACGGACGCACGTGGATGCAGGTAAAAAATGATCGCGGAGTCGTGGAGCGTGCCGTAACGGTGGGTGCGGTGTCGGCGCTCGGATCGGCGGTGATCGAGTCGGGAATTGTTGAAGGAGACACAATCGTGCTCAATCCGAAGAAATAGTATGTCGTTTGCGCTTGATGCACGCGTCGGCTTCTATCTCGCGTGGCGACAGCTACGTCGCTCAAGCAAGTGGACCAATGCACTTATTGTTTTTGTGATGCTGCTCACGTTCCTCAATCTCGTCGTGGTGACAGGTGTTTTGGTAGGGCTCATCGAAGGAATCAATGAACAGTACCGCCAGCTATACACAGGTGATGTAATCATCTCTTCACTCTCCACGAAACGGTATATCGAAGATGCTCCCGCCGTGCTTTCTTTTATTCACACATTGCCGCAGGTGCAGGATCTGTCGGCGCGGTATGTAGGCAGCGGTACGGTGGAGGCAAATTACAAAACGCGTACCGACACCAATGAAAAACCAAATGAAACAGGAGCGCAGGTTTTGGGTATTGATCCGATAGCAGAAAATGAGCTAACGGGCATCTCACGTTTCGTGATTGAAGGACAGTACCTCGATCCGACCGATTACGATCAAATCTTGATAGGCGATCTTTTGATCGATCGGTATGCGTTTGGCGAGCAAGCGGGTATTACGCCGCTCAAAAACGTGCATCCTGGTACGGTAGTGCGCATTACGGTGAACGGCGCAACGCGCGAAATGACCGTGAAAGGAATCTTGAAATCAAAGATCGAACCGCTCGCGACAGGTATTTATATGACATCTGGTCAAGCACGCGAACTATTTGGACGTGATGATTTCAATGTGTCGCAGATTGCCATACGTCTCAAAGAGGGCAGTAGTCCTGATGCGTTTCGCGATCTTGTGCGCGATAGCGGGGTGGGGAGGAAAGCTAAAGTGCAAACATTTCTCGATTCTATTCCAAACGGTGTCGCCGACATCAAGAACACGTTCGCCATGCTTGGCAACATGATATCGTCGGTCGGGCTCGTTGTTGCATCCATCACCATTTTCATCGTCATATTCATCAACGCTCTCACGCGCCGCAAGTACATCGGTATTTTGAAAGGCATTGGTATTTCAGGCACGGCGATCGAGATTTCGTACATGTTTCAGTCGCTTTTCTACGCGCTCGCTGGTTCGGCGATTGGATTGATTGTGTTGTACGGACTGCTGGTGCCGTCGGTCGCCGCGCACCCGATCGATTTCCCTTTCAGCGACGGTATCTTGGTGGCGCCGATTCCCGACACGGCATTTCGTGTGGCGCTACTCGTGGTATCAACCATTATCGCCGGCTACATCCCCGCACGCATGATCGTTCGCAAAAATACGCTGGATTCCATTTTGGGGAGGAATTGATCAAAAGGTCCATGATAAAATCATAGATATGAATACAGATATCATCTCGTTGCTCGATAAAACAAAGATTGATCATTCGTGGTCTTTTTCTGATAAGACACGAAAAGATACCACTTATATTACGCATGGTTATCATCGTTACCCTGCAAAATTTATTCCACAGATAGTTTCGCGCCTAGTGGAAAAATATACAAAAGAGGGTGATTTTATTGTTGATCCATTCGGTGGGTGCGGAACAACACTTGTTGAATCAAAAGTTATGGGGCGACCGTCGATTGCTGTTGATATTAACCCTGTTGCTGTTTTGATCACAAAAGCAAAAATCACTCCGATTAACCCAGAAAAAATTGAGAAAGAATTTGCAATACTGCAAAAAAGATTAGAAACCTATAATGAAAAAACAAAAGTCACGATTCACGAACATGCGAGAATTGATTACTGGTTCAAGCCTGAAGACAAGAGAAGACTCGCTTTTATCTTTGCAGAAATTTCAAAGATTAAAGATCAAGACGCTCAAGACTTTTTCTTTTGCGGATTTTCAAATATCTTAAAAAATTGTTCAATTTGGTTGCAAAAAAGTAATAAGCCGACAAGAGATCTTGAAAAAAAGCCGTCAGATCCTGTCAAGACTTTTGCAAAACAAATAAAAATGATGTTGCGTGGCAATGCTCGATTATTTGAATTATTATCAGAGAAAGGATATTTGAAAATTCCAAGCAAGGTAGTTTGTTCAGATGCAAGGACAATTCCTGCGAAAGACAACAGTATTAGTTTGATTGTTACTTCTCCGCCCTATGTTACTTCATATGAATATGCTGATTTACACCAACTAACCGCATTATGGCTAGAGTATACAAAAGATTTGAGTGATTTCCGAAAGCGTTTTATTGGCACCTCATATCATAATAAAAAAGATTTAACACTCAATAGCTCAATCGCAGAAAATATCCGAAAAGAATTGCTGGGTATAGATAAGAAAATTGCCGAAGAAGTCTCAACATACTTTAGCGAGATGAATCAGGTCTTTTTTGAAATGAAAAGAATGCTTAAGAAAGGAGGGAAAACCTGTATTGTTGTCGGGAACACTAGCTTAAAGGGTGTTAAGATACTCAATGCAGAAGTTTTTGTTGAACAATTGCAAAACTTGGGACTAAAAGTCGCTGATATTATTAAAAGAGAGATACCCTCAAAAAATTTACCGTCTGTTAGAGATAAAAAAACGGGAAAGTTTGCAAGTATAACTGACAAAAACAAAATCTCTGCTTATCCAACGGAATATATATTAGTAATGCAAAAATAAAAATATGACAATACAAGACCTTATCAAAATATATGATACGAAAAAGAAAAAGTATGGCATAGAAGCATACAGGCATATTTCAAATGTATTAAAAGAAGCAAAAGAGCAACACGGCAAAGATTTTACTGGCGATGACCACGAGCAATCATGGCGAGCGTTCAAGGGTAAGAATTTAGAGAAATTGATTGAGTACATTATTACAGATGAGGTTCACGCTCTCAATTTGCAAGTAGTAAATGGAAATAGTCTTGAAAGAACAAATGGATCAAATCTTTCTAAAGAATTAAGTGAGGTTAAGAGAAACATCACTGTTGATTACGGCGAATTCGGTTTGCATTTACCAGATGTTGATTTAATTATCTATGATCCAAAAACAAGTAGGGTTGTTGCCGTTTTGTCTAGCAAGGTTACTTTACGAGAAAGGATCGCACAGACTGGTTATTGGAAAATAAAACTTGCCTCTGATAAAGCAACAAAACATATAAAAGTTTATTTCGTAACACCCGATGAGGACGGAACATTGACAGTCAAAAAACCCACAAAGAAAGGCCGAGCAATTGTTGAGATTGATACAGACGGCAGTTATGTATTGAGCGAGACGAATATTGAGGAAAGCGACAAGGTAAAAATGTTTGATAAGTTCATTGATGATTTGAAAAAACTTTTGGAATAATATGGCTAAAGATTTGATTTTAGAATCAACTACACTATGGGATTATCCGACACAAAATTATGGAGATAAACCCCACGGAAATAATAAATATAATGGCGTAACGCCAGCTTTTGTCCTCTGGAATTTATTGCATAGATACACAAAGGAAGGTGACTTGGTCGTTGATCCGATGTGCGGAAGCGGAACTACAATTGATGTAGCCAGAGAATTAAAACGAGAAGTTATTGGTTACGATCTTAATGTAACAAGACCTGAAATCATTAAAAACGATTCTCGCAAAATTCCTCTCGCGGATAATTCTGTTGATTTTGTTTTTATTGATTCTCCGTATTCCGATAATATAAATTATTCAGAAGACCCTCGTTGTATTGGTAAAATTTCCTGTGAGAAAACAGAATTTTATGACGAATTAGAAAAAACAGCGAGAGAGACCTCAAGAATCTTGAAACATGATAAGGTTATGGGTTGGGTTATTGCGGATCAGTGGGTTAAAAAGAAATTTACCCCCGTTGGATTTTTAATGTGGCAGAGATTAGAAAAATATTTTCAGACAATGGACATAGTTTGTCTCACTCGTCATAATCAAACGTCAAATACAGGTGTGTGGCATGAACGAGCCAGACAATATAATTTTTATCTACGAGGATTTAAATATCTATTCATAATGAGAAAAAAACGAGACTAACGTATGCCCATTATTGATATCAAAGGACTCACGAAGACGTACATGAGTGGCGCGGTGGAGACACGCGTGTTGAAGGGTATTGATTTCAAGGCGGAGAAGGGTGAGTGGATCGCAATCATGGGCAGAAGCGGAGCGGGCAAGAGCACTCTTATGTACCAAATCAGTTTGCTCGACGAGCCGACCACGGGAATGATATTCATCGACGGCAGAGAAGTGCACGCGATGACCGAACACGAAAAGATGGCGTTTCGCTTGCGCAAATTTGGTTACGTATTCCAAGATTACGCACTTTTGCCCGAGCTCACGGCGCTCGAAAACGTCGTCTTGCCGCTCCTCATGGAAGAATACGAAGAGGAAGAAGCGATCAAGCTTGCTTCGCAGTCACTGGTCGATGTGGGACTCGGAAATCGACTCAACAATCTCCCGAGTCAGCTTTCGGGCGGTGAGCAGCAGCGTGTTTCGATTGCGCGCGCTGTCGCCGAGAAACCGGAAATCATCTTTGCCGACGAGCCGACCGCCAACCTCGACCGTGAATCATCTGGCGTCGTTATGGACATCTTTGCCAAACTCCATCAGGAAAAGCAGACCATTATCATGGTTACGCACGAGGAAGAGTACGGCAAACTCGCCGATCGCATCGTGCGGATTGACGACGGAAGAATTGTGAGCGAAGATCGTCGCACATGAAATCAAAAGATACATCGTGGGGAAGCGTTGCCGAGTGGTACGACGAATACTTGGAAGACGATGATAGTTATCAGGCGAAGGTGATTGCTCCCAACCTCCTGCGTGTGCTCGCGCTCAAAAAAGGCGATCGGGTGATCGATATTGCCTGCGGGCAGGGATTTTTCTCGCGACTGTTTGCGGAAACGGGTGCGAAGGTGGTGGGTGCGGATATTTCAAAAGAGCTGATTGCGATTGCGAAGAAACGCTCGCCCGAGATTAACTTTTCTGTCGCTTCGGCGCATGCGCTCTCGTGTGCAAAAGATGCGCAGTTTGATGTGGCGACGACTGTGCTCGCGATTCAGAATATTGAAAACGTGAGCGACGTGTTCGCGGAAGCGCGGCGCGTACTCGCGCCGCGCGGTCGTTTGGTGCTCGTCATGAATCATCCAGCGTTCCGTATTCCAAAACGATCGCGCTGGGAATGGGACGAGAAAGAGGGAATTCAGTACCGTCGCCTCGACGGCTACCTTTCGCAAAGCTCGCACGCGATCGTCATGCATCCGGGACAAGAAGCGAGCGAGTCGACCGTTTCTTATCATCGTTCGCTGCAGGATTTTTTCAAAGCGCTCTCAAAAGCTGGGTTTGCCGTCACACGGCTCGAAGAATGGATCTCGCACAAACAGAGTGAAAAAGGACCGCGTCAAGCTGCTGAAGATCGCGCCCGCAAAGAATTTCCGCTTTTTCTCATGTTGGAAGCGCGAGTGTTATCGAGTGTTTCGTAGAAAATGGAAAACCGCCGGGAAGACGGTTTTCCGCGGCGGTTCAAAGAACTGGTGCCTTTCAAAATGAAAGTGCCAACGTGGTGCGCTCTTCGTTGATTTCGGTGTCGCTAGCATCACACCTGTGTGTGTGATGCGGGTTTGGTTTGCCGTGGCTTTGTATATACACTTTACCTTGCACGCCATAGCAATATACCGTTTGCTTACACGCCGGACACGTTGCCGATGCGGGTCCCCGCATGGCATGTGGTATTTTATATGCTTTCGCTGTGTGGTGCATGTACGCCTCCCTCGGTTGACGCTGCACACTGTATAACATAATTCACCGCACTTGCCACGATGTATTGACTCTTGAGCGCATGGATGATTAAGTGCTCGGCGAGCCAATAGGCGTGATCTTTGATATCAAAGAAGATGTGTGTCATGTGGAAATGCTTGCTGTCTCAGGGCAAAAACACGGAGTGCTTGAGTCATCTTAGTGCAATCGCTCGTATCAATGCGGATACAGCGAATGTTCTTTTGAGCGGGGAGCGCGGCGCAGAGTGCTATCTAATTCACGAGTTAGTTCGTGATGCGGGCAAGCGTGTCGATGACGTGCATAAGCTTGTCAACGAAATATTCATCACCTCGATCGATCGGGATAAAATAATATTGCTCGCACAAAAATTGGACGAAACAGCTAAGGGCATGAGGAAAGTAT
Organism: uncultured bacterium; assembly: GCA_903824595.1. GTDB lineage: Bacteria > Patescibacteriota > Minisyncoccia > Phycocordibacterales > UBA2100 > UBA10103. The sequence goes on along the minus strand of CAIJXH010000002.1, from coordinate 88,154 downwards.
CAGACCTTATTGATGTTCACGGTGATAGGGTCAACGGAATAATTACCAAACACGAAGTGCTCCATAAACACATCGAGCGTTTATTTAGCATGGTGAACGACATGAGTGCCGAAGTGTATGAGCTTGTGACACTTCTTGCCTCGAAGCACATCGATGTACAGCGGTGTGAAAGAGGGCGTGTGATCTTGCGAAAAATGGAGCACGAGGCTGACGAAATCCGCAAGAAAGTCGAGCATATTCTCGTCGCAGAAGAAAGACGAGGTACACTCGATACCATCGGATTTATTGTGGTGCGTGATTATGTTGCGCTTCTCGAGAAGTGTACCGACCATGCTAATGGATGCGGAAAAGTGATGCTCGCCATCGCGCAAGGAGGATGACATGGCGCTCCTCATTTTTACGTTGACACTCGTTCTCATGGCAGAATTCGTCAACGGATGGACTGACGCGCCAAATGCAATCGCAACGGTTGTCGCGACGCGCGTACTCTCTGTGCCAAAAGCGATTGTGCTCGCCGTGATCTTGAACACGGCTGGCGCGATGACTGGTACGGCGGTAGCGGCGACGGTGGGGAAAGGCATTGTTGATCCTCACCTCATCACGCTCCCCGCTCTGTGTGCCGCGATGTGCAGTGTTATTGCGTGGGGGTGTTTCGCTGCGCACAACGGTTTTCCCGTCAGCAAATCGCACGCGTTGCTCTCAGGACTCGCAGGAGCAGGATTGGCGTCTGGCGGTGTTGACGCGCTTGAGTGGACAGGTTGGAAACTCGTCTTCATTGGGATGGCGGGTTCGGTGTTGCTCGGGATCTTTGCGGCGTTTGTGATCGGCACGTTGATCACGAAATGTGCCGGCAATTTGCCGAGTGGAAAAGCGAAACGGGCGTTTGATCTGTTGCAAATTCTCTCGGCGTCGTTCATGGCTTTTGCGCACGGCATGAACGACGGGCAAAAATTCATGGGTGTCTTTACGCTCGCGCTGTTGCTTGGCGATGCGATTCCGATATTTCAAGTGCCGTCTTGGGTCGTGCTTGTGTGTGCGGGTACGATGGGTGTTGGCACGTCGCTCGGCGGATATCGCATCATCCGTACGATCGGTATGCGCATGGCGCACATCGAATCGTGGCAGGGATTTGCAGCCGAAACATCTGCTGCTGCAACGATCACCTGTGCCTCTATGTGCGGTATTCCTCTTAGTACGACGCACACGATTACGTCGTCTATCGCAGGAGCGGCCTCAAGTAGGCGCGTGGGTAGCGTGCAGTGGTTTGTGTTGCGTGACATTGTGCTCGCGTGGATAATCACCTTCCCCGTGTGCACGGGCGTCTCGTATGGGGTTGCTTTTTTGTGTGGCGAGTTCTTTTGACTGCAGCCGCATCGCGTGTTCCATAATTGGAATAGGCGATGCGGTTTTTTCTATCGGTACGTTTTGTTGTCAAATGCGTTGAAAGCTATACAATGCCCTCACCTATGACTTTTTCCTTTACTCCAAAACTCGGCATCGATCTTGGTACTACCACCGTGCTCGTGTTTGTACCGGGACGCGGTATTGTGTTGCATGAGCCGTCAGTCGTGGCGGTATCGCAGAGAGATAATCGCATCCTCGCCATTGGCAATGACGCAAAAGAGATGATTGGTCGTACACCCGACGAGATAATTGCCTATCGTCCCATGAAAGATGGCGTGATTGCTGATTATCGAGTAACCGAAGCCATGTTGCGCTACTACATTCACAAGGCATTAGGCAGGTGGAATATATTTCGTCCAGAAGTAATGGTATCGGTGCCCGCTGGCGTCACTTCGACGGAGCGCCGCGCCGTTATTGAGGCAGCCACAAAAGCAGGTGCACGCGAAGCGTACGTGGTCAAAGAACCTATCCTCGCTGCCATCGGCGCAGGAATCCCTATTCATGAAGCTCGCGGGCATATGGTCGTGGATATCGGAGGTGGTACGACGGATGTTGCGGTAATAGCGTTGGGCGGTATCGTTGCATCGACATCGGCAAAATGTGCAGGAAATGCACTGGATCATGCAATAGCCGATTACATCAAGAAAACTTTCAATCTTTCGATTGGTGACAAAATGGCGGAAGAAGTAAAAATTCACATAGGATCAGCGGTACCTATGGATGAAGAGCTTATGATGATGGTAAAGGGGCGTGATCATGTCACAGGGCTGCCTCGTTCGGTGGAATTGGGGACGAATGAAATCGTCCGCGCGATTGGTAAGGAATTGCGCGTCATCATCAATGCCATCAAAGATGTTTTACAAGAAACTCCTCCTGAACTGGCGTCAGACATCATAGACAACGGCATCACGATGACGGGCGGCTCTTCGATGCTTCGGAATTTGCCCGAGCTCGTGTTGCGGCGTACGGGCGTGAAGGCGCGTCTTGCGCCAGATGCAGCGTACTGTGTGGTGAAGGGAACGGGAGAAGCGCTCAAACATCTCGATACCTACAAGAAGGCGATTATTTCCAAGCGGTAGCGTGGCTTCACTTGTGCATCGCGTGAAAGCATATATGCGTAATATTGCTATACTGGGAGTATGAATTCGCCGTTGAATGGTGGTGCGTATCTTGTAGCGGGGACAGAAGAACTGCTCCCCGGACTGTATGCGTATCTCGAAGAGCATGGCGTTGCGTGTGCCAAAAATTCCGATGTATATGTGCGGACGTATCAACATTTTGGCATCGAAGAAGCGCGCGATATCATTGAGCGCGCGGCGTGTCGTGCGATTGATACACGCCGTGTATTTATTGTCGTGGTGCCTGACATGACGCATGAAGCGCAAAATGCGTTCCTGAAGACAATAGAGGAACCCGTAGGCGATGCTTTATTTTTCTTCGTGATTCCGTCTCCAGAGACACTCATATCAACCATACGATCGCGTGCGCAGATGATGACGCTTGATACGAATAATCAAGTGAATATAGAACGTGCCATGCAATTTCTTGATGCAGAGCCACAAAAACGTCTCACACATATCGCGTCTCTTATCGAGAAAAAAGATGACGAGCGACGTGACGTGAATGCAATAGTACAATTTCTGGCGTCGCTTGAGCATGCGGTGGCGCGTAGAACGAACCCTGATCATCAAGGAATTGCGGCTATATACCGTGCCCGCCGATACCTGACCGATAAGGGAGCGTTGATAAAACCCTTGCTTGAACAGGTTGCGTTACTTGTTGGAAAAATGTAGTACAATTACACGTATGAATTACGACTTTACATCGTTTGAGGCAAGTTTAGAAAAAACAAAAGAATGGCTCGTAAAAGAGTATCGTGGCGTGCGAACGGGGCGTGCGTCACCCGCAATCCTCGATAGTGTGTCAGTATCTGCGTACGGCTCAATGATGCCGCTCAAGCAGGTGGCAAACGTGGGTATAGAAGATGCGCGCACGCTACGGGTTACCGCGTGGGACGCTGGATTGATAAAAGACATCGAGCGGGCGATCACGATAGCAAACCTTGGCGTGGGGACTGTCACCGATTCTGCGGGTATTCGTGTTACGTTCCCAGAGCTCACGGGCGAGCGCCGCCAAGAGTTTGTAAAGATTGCCAAGGCCAAGTTCGAAGAGTCGCGTGCCGCCGTGCGCATAGCCCGTGATGAGGCATGGAAAGACATACAAGAAAAAGAGCGCCTCGGGCTTCTCACGGAGGACGATAAATTTCGTTTCAAAGAAGAGCTACAAAAGAAAGTGGATACAATAAACGCCGAACTCGAGCAAGCGTTTGATAAAAAAGCAGAAGAAATGACCGCATGACCGTGCTTCTCGTGCTGTTGATATTGGTTGTGTTGGTGGTGGTGCATGAGTGCGGGCATTTCGTCGCTGCAAAATTGTGCGGTGTTCACGTGGAGGAATTTGGCATAGGATATCCGCCGCGTGCTTTGACGATGGGGCATTTTGGCGGTACCGAATATACGCTCAATTGGCTTCCTTTTGGCGGATTTGTGCGTTTGTTTGGAGATGAGGGTGATAAACAGGCGGGAGCGGGAGCGTTGCGTAATGCTGGTCGTATGGCGCAAGCGCTGATATTGATTGCGGGCGTTGCCATGAATGTGATCATGGGATGTGCGCTCTTTACAATAGCGTTCCATATCGGCGTTCCGCGTGTCGTCGCGGAAGAATCGCCTGCCTCTTATGTGCTGGTAACAGGGGTTGTCGCGGGGTCGCCTGCAGCGGCCGCGGGTATGCGTGGTGGCGACACGATAACAGGAATTACTGATCAACACGGTACTGCACTTTCCGTATTCACACCCGATGCGATATCAGATTTTGTGAGTCAGCGAGGGGGGCAAAATCTCTCCATTTCGTACGCTCGTGCAGGTGTAGCTAACATTGCACACATCCGCCCGGCGCACGCAATTATTCTTGATGAAGCGAATCGTCCTGCTCTTGGGGTTGGTCTTGCGCTTGTGAATGATACGCCGCTTTCTTGGTATGAATCGATGTGTGCGGCAATGGTGAGTGTACGCAACACGGGAGCTACGGTGACGGGAGGTTTATGGCGCATGGTTACGGGCGTGTTTTCTGGTAAAACATCGATGCTTTCTGAAATGGTCGGTCCCGTAGGATTAGTAAAGATTGTCGGTGACGCTGCGCATAACGGATTTGGTAACGTGCTTGCGCTTGCGGGGTTTATCTCGGTCAATCTCGCCATCATCAATCTCATACCTATCCCCGCACTTGATGGCGGCAGAATTGTACTTCTTGGTGTCGAGGCCATTCGTCGCAAAGATGTTCCACGCTACGTTGTGCAGCTGCTCAATGGTGTTGGTATTATTTGCGTCATACTTCTTATGGTTGTCGTAACGTATCACGACATTGTCCGTCTTTTGATGTAATCACGGCGGCGTTATGTCGATTCTTATCGTATGCATAAAACAATCTTGATGCTGATCGTGGGAATGGGGTGTGGATTATGTTGTACCGCATATGCGACGAGCGTGCCGAATCAAAATCAGTCGCGTGTTAGCGGCGCGACATGCGATGGTACAAAAGAGTTTTTGTTTTCAAAAGATTTCTTTGGCATGCCAGAATCGTCAGACGCACCGTTGTCGTATCGAACGAACACGTGCTTTTTCAAACTAGTAAGTCCCCGTTTTGTAGCGTCATTCAATAGTAATGTTCCGTCGTACACGAGCTGGGACTATACATTTACTCGTATTGCGCTCACGGCACCTGGGTTTTCATTTCGCGATACAAATCAAATGTTCAAGGCATGTGCCGATGCCACTGAGTATGGGGCAAATCGACAACCGTTTCCGCAATATTATTTGCCTTCGTACAAGACGTATTCACGCACAGGATCTCATGATGGAGGGACGTGTCGTGTGCTGTATTGCGCTGTACTTCCTGATGTGCAAAAGTTGGATGATGTTGCTTCGAGAGAAAACATATCGCGCTTGACGACGCTTGATTGTCGATACTGCGCGTCTGTAAAAGAGGGAAGCGTGGTCGCGCCGACGTTGTGTGCGGCACAAGTTGCATCCGTTGAGCGTTATAAAATCGAATTGAAGAATTCTCTTGGAGGGAATTTGCAGAAACTATTTGCATCAGTCCTCCAAGTCGGGGGTGATTCTAGTGTTTCGGTGCCAGAAACTTCTACTTCTCTAATTCAGCCAATCCAAAGTGATGCGTCGCAACTTATCTCATCAGACGAGTCGGTATCGTTGCAAAAAGGAAGTAAGGGAAGCGATGTAAAAAAACTGCAGACATTGCTCGGTATTACCAGTGACGGTGTATTCGGCAAACAAACACAGGCCGCAGTGACATCGTTTCAAGTTCGCAATGGTATTTCGCCGACAGGTATTGCTGATCAGACGACACTGCGCACACTCAAGGCTAGCAATGATAAGATGTTGTATGGTGTCTATAATTCAGCACAATATGTCACGATTCCTTCCGTGCCAGTTTTCACGACGCTTCCATTGATTAGAACAAACAGTACGACTGATTCTCGTCTTACGACGCTCATAAAGCAAATTTCAGGGTTATTCTAGGCGTTTGCACGTCAGTGTCGATTGATTGTCAATGATATTCTTTGAAAATTTGCGCTACAATGCAGTGCATGAGGCAATCGAACCTATTCACAAAAACGAGGAAATTGGCGCCAAAAGATGAGGTGTCAAAAAATGCGCAGCTTCTGATTCGTGCTGGATTTATCCACAAAGAAATGGCGGGGGTGTATTCGTATTTGCCGCTTGGGCGTGTAGTGTTGGAAAAAATTGAACGCATCGTACGCGACGAAATGAATAAGATTGGGGGACAGGAAATCAAAATGGCGACGCTCCATCCGAGCGAACCGTGGAAACAAACCGGCGCATGGGACAATGTCGACGTTGTTTTCAAAATTCTTAGTCGTACGGAAAAAGAGTACACCATTGGTCAGAGTGAAGAGGAGATCGCGACGCCAATCGCGCAGGAATACATCACGTCATACAAGGATTTGCCGCTTGCGCTGTATCAAATCGGACAAAAGTATCGCGATGAGTTGCGGGCAAAATCTGGCATCATGCGCGGAAGGGAGTTCACCATGAAAGACATGTACTCGTTCCATGAGACACAAGAAGACTTTGATCGTTTTTATCACACCGCCAAAGAAGCCTACCTGCGTGTATACGAACGATGCGGTTTGGTGGCAAAAGCAACGGAGGCATCGGGAGGCGCGTTCACGACGAAACTCTCGTACGAATTCATGGTGCTCACGGATGCAGGAGAAGACGATATTCTGTACTGCGACAAATGTTCATACTGCGTCAACGCTGAAATCAGCGATTCGAAAGCGGGTGGCGGATGTACGCGATGCAATATAGGCTCTCTTGCGCGGGCGAAAGCGTCGGAGGTTGGAAATATATTTGATCTAGGCACCAAGTATGCCAAGGATTTTGATTTCACCTACAAAAATCGCGACGGAAAAAACGTGCATCCTATTATGGGTTGCTTTGGTATTGGCATCACTCGACTCATGGGCGTGATTGTGGAAGCGTGCAGCGATGAAAAGGGAATCGTGTGGCCAAAAGAAGTGTCGCCGTTTGCAGTGCATCTCATTGCGATCACGGGCGGCAACAAAGACATCATCGCCGAAGCGGATCGTCTGTATGAACTGCTCGTCGATAATGGTATCGATGTGCTTTTTGACGATCGAGATACGCGCGCGGGCGAAAAGTTTGCCGATGCCGATTTGATAGGGATCTCGACACGCTTGATTATATCGGAGAAGACCATGACGGAAGGCAGTGTTGAAATGATCTCGCGAGTCGATGGCGTATCCACGATGATCCCAGATTCAGAAGTTATAAGACGTCTCACCGATTGAATGCTATGAATGATGTGCTACAGCGATCGCGCGAATGGAAGGAGCGTGTTATGGGGTTCGTGTCCAATGACATAGGCATTGATCTTGGGACAGCAAACACGCTCGTGTATGTGAAAGGTCGCGGTATTGTCATAAATGAACCGTCAATTGTGGCGATGAATCAGAAAACAAATCGTGTCGTTGCGGTGGGGGTGCAGGCGAAAGAAATGCTTGGACGTACACCTCCTCACATCATTGCAGTACAGCCAGTCGTTGACGGTGTAATCTCTGATTTTGAAGTTACCTCTGAAATGCTTGCGTATCTTATTCACAAGGCACAGGAAGGGCAGCCGAAATGGCTTGGTCCACGCGTGACTGTCGGCGTCCCTTCGGGCATAACGTCGGTCGAAGTTCGCGCCGTACGTGACGCTTCGCGTGCGGCTGGTGCTCGCGAGGTGCATATTATCGAGGAACCGATGGCAGCGGCCATTGGCATCGGGCTGCCCGTGCATTCTCCGACAGGGAGCATGGTAATAGATATTGGTGGCGGTACGACTGACGTAGGCGTTGTATCGCTCGGTGGACTTGTGACGTCGCGTAATGTGCGTATTGCAGGTGATCGTTTCAATGGTGATATCGTCGCGCATGCGCGTAACGAGTTCAAGATTTTGATCGGAGAAAAGACAGCGGAAGAAGTCAAAATTGCCATTGCGTCTGTTGCGCCATCGCGAGAGCGACTACAAGTGGCGGTGCGTGGCCGCGATTTAGTTACAGGTCTCCCTCGTGAAATAATGATATCCGATCAGGATGTGCGGAATGCGATCGAACATTCAATCGAAGAATTGGTTGAGTCGGTCAAAGAAGTGATTGAGCACACGCCGCCTGAAATTCTGTCGGACATTATGCAGCGAGGTATTTATCTTGCGGGCGGCGGTGCGTTGATACGCGGACTTCCGGAATTTCTCACCCGTTCTCTCGGGCTTCCTGTCGTTGTCGCAAGCGATCCGTTGACTGCAGTTGTGCGAGGAACAGCCATAGTACTTGATAACATTGCCTTGTTTCGCGAGGCGATTTTGAAATCTGATGATGAATTGGTCCCTACCGAATGATCAAAGGCGTGGCAGACGTCGTGTCGTATTAGCGACCGTGATGGTTGTGTGTATTGTGGCGATCGACCATAGTACGGGCGGCGGTGTGGGAGTGTGGATGCGCATGAGTGAAGCGCGTGTGTGGGTCGCGTGCAGTGGAATCATGCGAGAAGTGGCCATGAGCGGATTTTTCTCGTCACGTCGTTCGTTGATGGAAGAGAATGCCGCACTTCGTTCGCGTCTTGCGCTTATACAAGATAAGGCGGCGCGGTGCGATGCGCTTGAGGAAGAGACGAATGCTTTGCGTGCGATTACGCATCTTGTTGAGAATGCGCACGGCATCACGGCTCCCGTTGTTTCATCGTGGTACTCATCTCCTTACGGGACATTCATGATTGGTGCCGGGCTGGATGATGGGGTGATGCAAGGAAGCCTCGTTCTCTCGGGTGATGCGGCAGGCTTTGTGGTTGGGCGTGTGGTGCGAGCGGATGCGCGCAGCTCACTCGTCATGGAGACGTTTGCTCACGATATGTCGTTCGAAGCGACTATCGCAGGAGCTTCGGTGCTTGTGCATGGAAAAGGAGGGTATGGTCGTGCTGCGGTACCGCGCGGTATCGCATTAGCGGTAGGAGATGCCGTGCGCGTACCTGCATATGGCGGAAGAATGGTCGGCGTGGTGAGTTCGGTGCATGTGGATGCAGTGAACACCGCTCAAGATGTATACATTGCGCTACCTTCCGCACTCGACAGTCTCACGTTTGTCTATGTGGTATTCAAAAACAGATAATATACGTGCATTCGTCGCAATGAGCTGTGTGCTCGGTGTCTTTTTCGCGCCGTGGTGGATTCCCCTTATCGGTATGCTGGCATTGTCGGTGCGATTTCGTGCGTGGGAAGTGCCCTGCATCGGTTTGTTGATGGATGTGTTGTGGTATGCGCCTGGTGCTCCGTATCCTCCGATGTGCGCTCTTGTTGGTGTGATGCTTGTGTGGGTGTTTGAGCCGTTTCGTACGCGGTGTATGGTTGGGTACTAACGTCATCGGGAAGATTCAAGAAAAGTGGACGAGTGAGGTGGTGCCCAGTATAGTGAGTCGATGTTGTTTTGGAAACGCCGCATAGTTTCGCACGAAATTGCGCCTGACGAAGTCTTTCTAGATTCGAGTAATTTGCCGGGACGCGATGATGGTCAATTTGAAGGCGTGGTTGTGCGTCCCGTATCGACATTTGCAATGACGGGAGTTGGCGTTGCGTGTGTGCTCATAGTGAGTTTTTTCATTGCGCGTGCGTATGACTTGCAAGTGGTACACGGCGCTGCGTATGCCACCATTTCCGAAAATAATCGTCTTGATAAACATACGTTGTTCGCCTTGCGCGGAATTATTTACGATCGGAATGGGCGTGCGTTGGCGTGGAATGAAGCAGCACCTGCCGCGAGTGCATCGACGACACCATTTGCGTTACGTTCCTATAGTTCGTTGCCCGGGCTTTCTCATCTGCTCGGTTTTGTGCGTTATCCAAAAGCCGATGCGCAAGGCGTGTGGTGGCGCGATACCTATGCGGGCGTTGCGGGTGTCGAGCAATCATTTGATTCAACACTCGCTGGTGTGAATGGTGCGCGCATAATCGAGACTGATGCGCACGGAACGGTACAAGAACGCGGCATCATTGCGCCACCACGCGATGGTAATCCGCTGCATCTCTCGATTGATTCCGACGTTCAGAGCAAACTATATTCAGTGCTCTCAACTCATGCGCGTGAACAACATTTTACGGGAGGAGCAGGAGTGATTATAGATGTACGTACAGGAGAGGTTCTTGCGTTGACGAGTTACCCAGAATACGATCTCTCGATGTTTGTGAATGGCGACGCTAGTGCTATTGCGAGCGCATCGCGTAGCGCGGGATCTCCTCTTCTTGATCGAGCAATTTCTGGGTTATACGTACCGGGTTCAATTGTCAAACCGATATTTGCATCCGCTGCACTTCAAGAAGGCATTATAAGTCCGGACAAAATAATTATATCAACAGGCAAGATTGTTGTTCAAAATCCTTATGACAAGACACATCCTTCGATATTTCGAGATTGGACGGTGCATGGTCCGATAGACATGCGGACTGCAATAGCCGTATCTTCTGATGAATATTTTTACACCATTGGGGGTGGGTTTGGAGGACAGGTGGGGCTTGGTATTTCTAAAATCGACCACTATGCGCAACAGTTTGGACTCGGTACGACAACGCGCATCGCATTGTCTGGAGAAATGGCAGGAGTGATACCGACACCAGCGTGGAAACAAACAGTGTTCGGTAAAGATGATCCATGGCGCATTGGTGATACGTATCACACTGCAATCGGGCAGTATGGTTTTCAGATCACTCCCATACAGGCGGCGGTATACACTGCGGCAATTGCAAATGGCGGCAAGTTATTCGTGCCGCAGCTTATTGCGAGCTCTACAGCGCCCTATCGCATGGTTGCTATCGATGACCGTAATTTGGCGGTTGTGCGTGAAGGTATGCGCATGGCTGTTACGTCTGATCGCCATGACGCCACAGCGAAGTCTCTCTATATAGGAGGTATTCACATTGCGGGTAAGACAGGGACAGCTCAACTAGGAACGCACAATCAGTGGATGAACTCGTGGTCGATCGGATTTTGGCCAGCGGAAAATCCGCACTATGCGTATGCGGTAGTGCTTGAGCACGCGCCGGCAGGCACTGCGTCGGGAGCCGCTCCCGGTCTGGTCCCGTTCTTTCAATGGTTGATACAATCACATCCCGAGTACGTGCAGTAATCGAATCATTCATTGTCCACTGGCATACTAGAATGCCTCATGTATAATGAGGCAACAAGATATGAATGAGGAAAATAATTATTTGAGCAAAGAGAAATTTGATGAGCTCAAAACAGAGCTTGAGCATCTCAAGACGACGCGTCGTCGCGAGATCGCCGAACAGCTTGAGTATGCCCGATCACTCGGCGACCTTTCTGAAAATGCTGAATATGAAGAAGCTCGCAATCTACAAGCAGCGACCGAAGATAGAATCCGAGTCGTAGAAGAGCAGCTTTCGCATGCGCGAATCATAGAGCACGCGAAGGGAAGCACTGTTTCGCTCGGGAGTGTGGTTACTATTCAGAAACATGATGAAAAAGAAGAGCATGTGTACGAAATTGTCGGATCGGCGGAGGCGAATATGCAAGAGCGTAAGATATCGCATCTTTCGCCACTCGGAGCGGCACTCATGGATAAAAAGCGCGGCGACGTATTTACCTTTGAAACCCCTAAAGGTACGCAAAAGTATAAAGTGGTTGCTATCAAATAAGACGACTTGAGCGTTATACGTTTATGGGTGATAATCGCCAAGCGCACCCTTAGCTCAGTTGGTTAGAGCGTTCGATTCACATTCGAAAGGTCGCAGGTTCGAATCCTGCAGGGTGCACCCTGTTGGTATGTAACAGGAAGTGAAGTTCTTTTTCGGGCCGTAGTATACCGGTAGTACGTACGATTCGGGTTCGTAAAGACCGGGTTCGATTCCCGGCGGCCCGACAAAGGACTGCACTACGAAAAAGCGGGCTGTCGTATAGTGGTAGTACGCAAGGCTGGGGGTCTTGTAGCCCGAGTTCGATTCTCGGCAGCCCGACACAAAACATGGACGTTGTGTCTAAGTTCGGGTATTCTGTGTCGTGAGGTGAGAAAGAAGGGCCTATAGTTCAGTGGTAAAACGCCGCATTCGCATTGCGGAGGCAGGGGTTCGATTCCCCTTAGGTCCACCATGATTTTTTCCATAGCGATCGCTGCATTTTGCGCGACATTTTCTGGCGGACTGTTTGCGTTTTATCTAAAAGATCGACTGCATCTGATATTGGGATTCTCGGCAGGGGCAGTTATAGGCGTTGCTTTTTTTGATTTGATGCCGGAAGCGATCGAGCTCATCGGTTCCTCGTCGTTGCGCACGCCATCGTATACACTGGCTCTGGTGGCGCTTGGTTTTGCGACGTATCTTGTGATTGATCGGATGGTCATCTTACATCGTCATCATGATGATGTGCATGATCATGAGCAAAGTGCGCGTGGTGTGTGGGGTGCAGGGACACTCTCACTTCATAGCTTTCTTGATGGGTTAGGTATTGGTTTGGCGTTCCATGTATCGCCACACATGGGATGGATCGTGGCGGCTGCGGTATTGACGCACGATTTCTCTGATGGCATCAACACAGTCTCCATGATTACACGCAACAAAGGCACGCGTACTCGTGCAATGATATGGCTCATGATTGATGCAATAGCGCCCATGGCGGGTATTGTATCAGCGCTCTTCTTTTCTGTTTCGCATGCGTCGCTCGGAATGTTGCTGGCGATTTTCGCAGGCTTTTTCCTGTATATCGGCGCGAGCGATTTGTTGCCAGAAAGTCATCATGAACATCCCAGACGATGGACAACGATAGCAACAATAGGTGGAATGATTACGTTGTTTCTCGTGATTCGTTGTGTCGCATAAAACGCCCTGGTTCGATGTGATAGTTATGATGTAAGTGCATGAGCTCATCTTTGAGAGCAGAGAGCGTGTTGATGGTAAATGTGCTGGGTGTTTCGTTATGCGATCGGTTGTCTTGGAGAGAATCGGCAACCAGCATCATAATGGTTGCCAGTGTCGAGAAATAATCGCCACCCTGGACGTGGAATGCAATATCTCGCACACGATCTTCTGGAGGGCCATCGTGTATAAACCATGCGCGACTGGTGATCTGATACGTTGTTTTCTCTATTGTTGTGATTGTACTCATACCGTGTATGGTGCCGGAATGCTCGCATGTGCATGCTCGGTCACAATTATATGATCAATAAGATCGATGCCAAGCATGCGCCCAGCGTCGATGAGTTGGTTGGTAATGGCAATATCTTCGTTGCTCGGCGCGAGTATGCCCGATGGGTGGTTGTGTACTATAACCACTGCGACCGCAGAATATTCAAGAGCTGGTTTGAATACATCGCGCGGATGCATAATACTCGAATCAATAGTGCCAATCGAAAGTATTTCATCGTGGATGAGCCGATAGTGTGCGTTGAGATACAATCCGCGCAATCGTTCTTTTTGGAGACGGCGCATATCTTGCACATGTTCAAACACGTCCGCCGATGTTCGGATGGTGGGAGTGGTTGTATTGTTGCGGGCAAAAAACCTTCTGCCAAGCTCTACTACGGCGACTATTTGCAAAGCTTTTCCAATGGGGATGCGCATGTCGTCGGCAAGTTTCTCTGGATTGCGAGAATGCATGATTCCTTGTTCGCCATACTCGCGAATGATGCGTTGCGTCATGGTGAGAATATCTTCTTTGGTGGTGCCTGTATTGAGAATAACGGCAAGCAGCTCGTGTACTGAAAGCGCATCAGGACCGCGTGCGGTAAGCTTTTCGCGTGGCTTCTCATCTTCTGGCAGGTCTTTGATTCGCAGAGAATACCGACGCTCGTGATCAAGCGACATGGGTGATTGTGCGGGAGAATGAATGAGATGACGAAGCATATCCATACATCGTAGCATCTTTGTCTCTCATGTCGGTTTGTTATCCACGAGCAGCCACGTGGCGACTGTGTCGATGATGGTTGATGGGACGGATGGATCGAACCAGTGAATGGATGTATTGCGTCGCCAATAGGTGATTTGGCGTTTGGCGAAACGGCGGATAGCGCGGACGAGCTCGGTCTCGAATTCTTCGCGCGATATTTTTTCTTGGAGAAGTCGCGCGAGTGAACGATACTCCAAACCAAGCGATTCCATGCGGCGGAAAGAGAGCCCGTCGGCGCGGAGGCGGCGCGCCTCGGCGATCATCCCAACGCGGATGCGAGAATAGAGGCGTGCGGTGATTTTCTCTTCAAGTGTGGTAAACGGGGGAGCGATGCCGAGCCAAAGGATTTCGTAGGGCGGCGGCGCCGAAGGCGCCGCCGCATGAGGTGTATGCGCTATCTCAAGGGCACGAATAATGCGACGTTTGTTATGTGGTTCGATGGTGTCGGCGCGCGCGGGATTTATTTTTCGTAGACGTGCAAGAAGCTTCTCGGTAGGGATTTTTTCAAGTTGCGCTCGCAGTTTTGTGTTGATTGGCACGTTAGAAAGCGGAATACGTCCGACAAGTGCATCAATGTAGAATCCTGTGCCACCCACAACAATGGGAAGTTTATGCCGCGCCTCAATATCCGCAATCGCGACACGCGCTTTTTTTGCAAAATCGTGCGCGGTGAACGTGCGTGTGGGGGAAGCAACATCGAGTAGATGATGGGGGATACCACACATTTCCTGTTTTGTGATTTTACCGGAACCGATATCGAGTCCGCGATACACTTGCCGTGAATCTGCCGATACGATCTCGCCGTCGAACGTTCGCGCCAATTCCACAGCCAAAGCGCTCTTGCCCGATGCGGTCGGACCGACTATGCACAGCACTTTGTGTAAACTCATGGTGCCGGGAGTGGGACTCGAACCCACACGATCTTTCGATCTGGGGATTTTAAGTCCCCTATGTCTACCATTTCATCACCCCGGCAACGGGCAACGCATGTACTGTATCACATGTGCAGTGAGCATTGAATCGCGCTTTTTTATTCGCGACTGAATGTTATAAGCAATAAAAAGCAATGTCCGCCCAGTTGGATTCGAACCAACGACCGTTCGCTTAAGAGGCGACTGCTCTACCAACTGAGCTATGGGCGGTACGGTTGATTTTACACGAAATAAGATTTTTTTGTAGGGAGGCGCCTACGCGAGATCATTGATGATGTTTTCTGCTTTTTGGGTTAGATCGAACAACGTCCCGATTTCTTCGAGGCTGAGTGAGCGCGGTTTCGTGTCTTTTACACAAAAAACACCGATAGGCAACGAACTTTTCGTGTCGGTGATTGCGCATCCTGCGTAGAATCGTATGAATGGAGCTCCGATGACGTGAGGATTGCTTTTGAAACGATCGTCGAGCAACGTGTCTTCGACGATGAAAACATCGCTCGACAAAAGTGCCCAACTGCAGAATGCGTTATCTCGCTGATCTTCAGTATCAAGTATTCCTTGGCATGATTTATACCATTCGCGTTCGTTGTCTAGGATTGAAATGGTAGAGATGGGGAGCCGCAACTTTTCTGTTGCTTCTTTCGTGAGAGCGTCGAGACGCGGGTCTGGTTTGGTATCAAGAATGTTCAATCGATGCACGGCTTCCATGCGATCTTTCTCTTGAGGATGCAGAGGTGGTTTCATGATAATGAAAAATATCTTTTCTGATACTGGAAGAGTATATCACGATATATACAAGCCATTCGGTCCCATAGTGCAACTCATCCTTTTGGCTCAAACAGTAATCACCGCACGTGATACGTGCGGTTCAACTGTTTCGGTGCCGAAGGAGGGACTCGAACCCTCACCCCTTGCGAGACACGATTTTGAGTCGTGCGCGTCTGCCATTCCGCCACTTCGGCAATACAGGAGAGTGTACGACCATTTCCACAGGATGACAAATTTTTGCGCATGGTATACTTGTTGCCTATGGAAGCAGGCGCATATTACGGGAATTCAATATTTTGGGTCGAGGTTGAGCGTATCAAGCCTAATCCGTTCCAGCCGCGTCGTACGTTTGATGAGGCGGCTCTCGCGTCGCTTGCAGAATCGATTCGTCAGTATGGGGTGCTTCAACCGTTGACGGTGACGCGTAAAGAAATCGAACGACCAGGTGAGGGGATTTATGTAGAATATGAACTTGTCGCGGGAGAGCGTCGTTTGCGTGCGTCGAAACTGGCGGGAGTCGTTCAGGTGCCTGTTGTGATCCGCACGTCAGAAGATTCTGATCGCATGAAGCTTGAGCTCGCTATCATAGAAAATCTCCAGCGTGAAGATTTGAATGCAGTCGATCGAGCAAAAGCATTTCAGCGGCTCGTCGATGATTTTGCGTTGAAACATGCGGAGATCGCGCAGCGTGTTGGTAAAAGCAGGGAATATGTATCAAATTCTTTGCGTATTTTGTTGTTGCCGCAAGAGATGCAGGATGCGCTTCAGTCTGGTGTTATTAGCGAAGGTCATACACGTCCACTTTTGATGTTGGTTGACAAACCAGAAGAGCAGAAAACATTATTCGACGAAATTGCTCTTAGGCATCTTACGGTGCGTGATGCTGAAGCACTTGCACGTCGTGTTGCGATTGATAAAGTCCGCAAGAAAAGTGATCTCTCGCCAGATTTGCTGCAAATGGAGCGCGAGCTTACAGAAAAGCTTGGTACGCGCGTGCGTATTGAAAAGCGCAATGAAGGAGGGAAACTCACTATTGATTTTTTCTCGGCGGAAGATTTGGTGAATCTGAAAAAAGTATTTGCAGACATGTCCAACCGACCGACCGATGCTGAATTACGTGAACAATCTCCAGAAAATGTCGTACACGTTGCTGATCCTGTTGTTGAGCAACCTGCTCAGGTCGTGGTGCCGCCGCCCGAACCAGAAGATGATTTGTACTCAGTCTCAAATTTCTCTGTGTAAAGGTGGATTCGCTACTGTTTCTTCTCGCGTGCAGCAAGAGCTGTGCGGATGTGTTTGCGCGCCATGCTTGTCTTTGCAATGTCGTGCCATTTGCGCGATGGGTGTGCTGATGGTTTTGTTATGATCTCGACGATATCACCATTCTTTAGAGCTGTATCAAGTGACACCATTTTATTATTGACGCGTGCGCCAGCCATCGTATTGCCCACATCAGAGTGAACGGCATACGCGAAATCAATCGGCGTTGCTGCTATGGGAAGATCGATAACATCGCCATTGGGTGTAAACACAAATACGCGATGACTGAAAAAATCAGCTTTTAGCGTATCAATGTATTCTTGCGAGCAACCCATTTCATCCTGCATGTGCGCGATGTCCTTGATCCATCGCGGTGTTGGACGCTTGGCTACATCATCTGACGTTGCGAGAGTGTGTTCGGCGCTACGTTTCCATCCCGGAAGAAATTGTCGCAACCATTCCAATCCTCCCCCGCTTGAAATAGTGCGCGTACTATCTGAAGCATGTTGGTTCTCTTTGTAGGTGAGGTGCGACGCGATACCAAATTGTGCCTCTCTATGCTGCGTCTCGGTTCGCAGCTGCACTTCCATGGCGCCACCGTTGCCTGTGTAGAGCGTTGTATGAATAGATTGATATCCGTTTGGTTTTGGAAATGCTATGTAATCTTTGATTTTACCCGGTACTGGTCGCCATCGTCCATGAATAATACCGAGTGCGGTATAGCAGTCTGCGACCGTAGGAAAGATAACGCGCACGGCGACTATGTCATAGATTTTGGTTATATCCCAGTCTTTACGTTCAAGTTTTCGAAACAAAGAATAGAGCCCTTTTACGCGCGCTTCGATGCGAAATTGTCGAAGTCCTGCATTGATAATTTCACGCTTGATGTCTTGTTCGAAGATGTTGTTGTCTCCTATGTTGCGCTCTTTGAGGAGATCGCGTGTTTTAGCAAATTCTGCAGGGTATGCATGGGGAAATGCAGAATCCTCGAGCTCTTGTTTGACGACGCTCATACCGAGTCGGTCGGCTATCGGGGCATATACTTCAAGTGTCTCGAGTGCTATACGGATTCTTTTCTCTGGTTTTGGTACGTGCATGAGGGTGCGCGCGTTGTGTAGCCGATCCATGAGCTTGATGATGAGTACTCGGATATCTTTTGCAGTTGCGGCAAAGAGTTTGCGCAATGACTCAGCATGACGCTCGAGCCCGTGGTAACGCAGTGTTCCGAGTTTGGTGACTCCTTCTACGAGCGTAAGTACCTCAATACCGAATTCTTGTTTGAGTGTGTCTGGTTTGATCCCCGCATCTTCTATGACGTCATGTAGGAGTCCCGCTGCTATCGTACGCTGACCCATACCTGCTTTCGCGAGCGAGTAAGCTACTTCTGCGGGATGAATGAAGTAGGGCTCGCCGGAGTATCGTTTTTGTGTCTTGTGTGCTTCTTGAGCAAATGCGTATGCTTTGGTAACGAGCGCAACACTCTCTTCGCTCGGATGTTCCATTGCCTGCACTATGTCTGCAACCGAACGTGCTTCCATAGAGGCTATGATACGTCTCGCGATGACGCCTGTCTATTTCTTGTGCGGATTATGGTTGTGGCAAGCTTTGTTAGAGCAGCGTTCGGGGATTGTTTTGGTGCCTTCCATCATAAGTGAACCGCATGCTGCGCACAATCGACCAGTGGGACGAGCTTTGATGGCATTTTTGCACGCTGGGTAATTGGAGCATGAATAAAAGACACCAAAGCGTCCACGACGCTCCACCATTTCGCCTTTTTTGCAATCGGGACAGGTAACTCCCGTTTTGCCGCGCTCTTCTTCGGCGGCATCTTTGCGCACAAATTTGCACTTCGGGTAATTGGAACAAGCAACAAATCTTCCAAAGCGACCTTCGCGTTCAATGAGTTTTCCTCCTGTACATTCTGGACATGCTTCTCCAAGATCTTTGGGTGGCGCGATTTCAGAACCGTCTTCTTTTCGCGCACCGAGGCATGCGGGGAATTTCGCGCAGCTCATGAAGCGGCCTGTTTTCGAGAGTTTGTATACCATGCTACCGCCGCAAAGTGGGCACGAGAATTCAGTTGGGGCATTGCCCATGTTTGTAATTTTCTCGATCTTGTTTTTGCTTTTCACGGCTTTGCTAAATGAAGAATAAAAATCTGTAAGTGTTTTCTTGTACTCGCGCGTACCTGCAGCAATTTCGTCGAGCTCGTCTTCCATTTCTGCGGTGAAATTGTCGCTAATATAATCTTTGAAATGTTCTTCGATGAATGACGACACAACATCGCCTGTCGGCGTAGGGAGAAGCGTGCGTCCTTGCTTTTCCACGTAGCCGCGATCCTCCAGTGTTTTGATGATTGACGCGTAGGTGGACGGGCGACCAATGCCGCGTTTCTCGAGTTCTTTCACCAATCCTGCTTCCGAATATCTACCTGGTGGCTGGGTCTCTTTTCCTTCCGAATGAACTTCTATGAGGGTGAGCGAATCGTTGAGAGCGACTGCCGGCAGCTCCACATCTTCGCCGCGCGCTTCTGTGTCGGCGGCGAGCCAGCCGTCGAAAATGGTGCGAGATCCATTTGCTACAAAATCTGGAATGGTACTGCCAGAAATGTTTGCGATGATTTTTGTGCGCATGACGCGCGCGTCTGCCATTTGCGAGGCGAGCGCTCGTGCTCGAATAAGCTCATACAATTTTTTCTGCTCGTCATTACCGCCGACAACGCGTTTTTTTGCATCGGTTGGTCTGATGGCCTCGTGCGCTTCCTGTGCACTTTTGGATTTGGTTTTGAACGTGCGCGCCTGCACGTACCCTGCGCCAAATTCGCGTTCTGCTGTGGCGCACAGTGCCGCCTGTGCTTCTTTTGCAAGATTGACGGAGTCGGTGCGCATATAGGTAATGAATCCTGCTTCGTAGAGTTTTTGCGCGACGCGCATGGTGCGCGATGGCGAAAAACCGAGACGAGTGGATGCTGCTTGTTGGAGAGTCGAGGTGGTGAATGGCGGGCGGGGAGTGCGGGCGGCTTCGGATTCTTCTATGGATTGCACGTACCATGTTCCCGTTTGTGCGGCGACGAGGACTCGTTCAGCTTCTTCCATTGTCTTTGGTTCATCCGTGCAGGTGATGGTAAATGGTGTGCTGGCTTTTGTCTTGACATCTGCGGATACGATCCAGAATTTCTCCGGAACAAATGCTCGGATCTCGCGCTCGCGTTCCATAATAATGCGAAGCGCGGGTGATTGTACTCTGCCTGCCGAGAGTCCATAGCGCACTTTTTTCCACACCAAGCCAGAGAGATCGTAACCGAAAAGGCGATCGAGTACGCGGCGCGCCTCTTGGGCGCGCCGCAACGCGTCGTCGATGAAGCGCGGATGCGTGAGTGCTTCTTGTACGGCGCGCTCAGTAATTTCGTGGAAGACGATGCGTTTTGGTTTCTTGAGCCCGATCGTCTCGGCGAGGTGCCACGCGATCGCTTCTCCTTCGCGATCGGGGTCGGTCGCAAGAATTACTTCGTCTGATTTTTTCGCGATGGTCTTGAGGTCGTGAATGACATGTTCTTTCTCTTTTACCACCTGGTAGCGCGGCACAAAACCACCCTCGATATCAACGGCATCTTTGTTGCTTTTGGGAAGATCGCGGATGTGTCCGACAGAGGCACGCACCACAAAACCATCTCCGAGATATTTCTCGATTGTTTTTGCTTTTGCTGGTGATTCAACGATAACTAATTTCATAAGAAGATATGGATAGTGATACTCGAGAAGAGTACCACATGTCAAATGCTTCAGAACAATTTCTCTATGAGGAAAATCGTTATCTCAATCGTATCGCGCCCAATTCTTCTACGATAAGTCCTTTTATTTCCATAGTCGATAAGAGTACATTGGCTTCGGTGACGGGGAGATTGAGCGCATCGAGAAGCGCGTCGCGCGAGAGCGGAGATTTGATGATATCAACGACACGAATTTCTTCAGGCGAGAGATCTTGGCGTATTTCGGCAAGTGATACCGCATCGTTCCGCTTTTTGATGTCGAGCATGGCGAGAATGTCGTCGGCGCAAGTGGCGGCTGCCGCACCGAGTTTGAGGAATTGGTGTGTGCCGCGACTTTCCTCACTGAAGATTGAGCCAGGCACTACTAATAGATCACGATTGTATTCTGCAGCGAGCTTTGCGGTGATGAGCGAGCCAGATTTTTCTTTAGCTTCGATAATAAGAGTGGCATGACAAGCACCTGCCATGATTCTGTTGCGGCGAGGAAAGCTCCAATCGGTCGCTTTCAGATCGTGTTCGAATTCCGAGAGAAGAGCGCCGCCTGCGTTGAGTATGTCGTGCGCGAGATTCACGTGCGCCCGTGGATACAACACATCCCAATTCAGTCCAGATCCAGGGACGGCGACGGTCGGCAATTTATTGTCGAGCGCGGCGCGGTGCGCCTCGGCATCGGCTCCATACGCAAGTCCAGACACGATGACAACGGGATAGCCGCGTAATCCTTCGATGAGGGTACGACAGGCTCGCTTGCCGTATGGGGTAAGGGCGCGACTCCCTACTACCGCAAGCCATTTCAAATCGAATGATGGCAAGGCGCCGCGCACATGTAATTGTTTCGGGGGGTCGGAAATCTCTCGAAGAAGTGGGGGAAACTGATGAGGAATGAGTTGTACGAGCGCATCATTCATATGGTATTATCCTAGCATGCTAGATATAAAGTTTATCCGTGAAAATAAAGATATCGTAGTTGCAGGAGCGAAGAAGAAACATATCGACATAGATATTGAGCAATTGTTGGTGCTCGACGAAAAGCGTCGCGAGCTACAAAAAACAATTGATGAAAAGCGCGCCGAGCAGAATGCGGCGTCGCAGGCAATCGCGAGTGCGGCGACGCCAGAGGCGCGTCAGGAAATAATTGTACGCATGCAATCGGTCAAGGACACCATGAAGATCGCAGAAGAATCATTGCAAGACGTGCTCAAAGAATGGCGTGCACTCATGGTGCGCGTGCCCAACGTTCCAGACATTTCCGTACCGGAGGGTGAGTCTGATGCCGATAATCAGGAAGTGCGTACATGGGGCAACATTCCTTCTTTCGATTTTGAGCCAAAAAATCACGTCGATCTCATGCTGCAGAACGACATGGCGGATTTTGAACGCGGCGCGAAGGTTGCTGGTTTCCGCGGATATTTTTTGAAGAACGAGGGTGCGAGATTAGTGTGGGCACTCGAACGTTTCGTGCAAGATCGTTTTCATGGAAAAGGGTTTGTGCCAATGGTAGTACCGTCGATGCTTCGACGAGAGCCTTTTGTTGGTACGGGTTATTTGCCGCAAAGCGAAGAAGATTTGTATAAGACGCAAGATGGAGACTATATGGCGGGCACTGCCGAGGTGGGTACGATGGGGTACTACATGGAAGAAATTTTGGAAAAGAGTAAGCTTCCGATCAAATTTTTTTCATACTCTCCATGTTTTCGACGTGAAGCTGGGAGTCATGGAAAAGATACGCGCGGAGTATTTCGTGTGCACGAGTTTGTAAAATATGAGCAGGTGGTCTTGTGCGAGGCGAACCACGCAGAATCGGTGCGGTGGCATGAGGAATTGACAGCACATGCCGAGGCACTGTTGCAGGAGTTGAAATTGCCCTATCATGTGGTGGTAAATTGCGGCGGCGATTTAGGGCTTGGACAGGTGAAAAAATATGATATAGAGGCGTGGATGCCGAGCGAGAAAAAATATCGCGAAACGCACTCGGCATCTTATTTTCATGATTTCCAGACACGACGACTCAACATCCGCTATCGCGATAGCGACGGCACTCTTCGTTATGTGCACTCGCTCAACAATACTGCGCTCGCGTTGCCGCGCGTACTGTGCCAAATTGTAGAAAACTACCAACGTGCCGACGGTTCGATCACGGTTCCCGACGCCTTGCGGGGATATATGAATACCGATGTCATCTCAAAAGATCGTTGATTTGCGTCAGAAGAAAGTAGGAATTCAGGAGCATGTCCGAGCGTCTTCTGTGCGTGCGGAAGATACGTATGAGCGTCCAAAATCAAACTTGCGCGCGCGCCGTCGTCATGCGCGTATCATCGGCGGAATCTTTTTGGTGATAGGGTGTGTGTTTTGCGTATGGGGCATACACGCACTTTCGTACCTACCGCGCTTCTCGATCGCGCACTTCACTGTGTCTGGGGCGCGCACGCTTTCCGATGCAGAGATTGAGCGAGTTGCAGAAACGATTGTTACTCCCGATGGGCATGCTTTTTTCTCTCATGCAAACCTGTGGCTATATCCGCGAGATTCTGTTGAGGTAGCGATCAGAAACACGTTTCCGCGCATCGCGACCGTACATCTTTCGCGAGCCTCGTATATGACACAGACGGTAGATATTGTCGTTGCGGAACGTATTCCATACGCGCGCTGGTGTGCAGACAATTCGTGTTTCTTTGTGGATTCGACGGGATACATTTTTGGCGAAGCGGCTACCAGTAGCAGAGAGTCAATGGAAACCACTTTGTTTTTTGGACCGCTTGCGTCGAGTACGTTGAATCCCGTGGGACAAACGTATGCCTCGGGTTATTTCACCGATTTGCGCGTGTTGGTTGAGCGACTCGATCAAGCAGGATTTGGCGTGATTGATGTTCGCCAAGATACTGTGCAAGATTTTTCGATAACACTGAATCGTGGCTTTGTCGTGCGAGCCTCTTTTGGTCAGAATCCTGAGCTGCTCATCAGAAATCTCCAGCTCATTCTTTCTTCTGACCCTCTCCGGGACGCAATTTCCTCCATAGAGTATATTGATCTTAGATTTGGGGATCGTGTATTTTATAAATTGAAAACGGGAATGCGTACGGACGCAAAGGCGCGTTTGTGATACTGTGGCGGCATGCGCAACGTGTGGCAAACGCTCAAGAAACCATTTTTCGTCCTCGCTCCCATGGAGGATGTTACCGATGCCGCGTTTCGCGCCCTCATTGCTCGCCATGGCAAGCCCGACGTGTTTTTTACAGAATTTACTTCTGCCGATGGGTTGTTGTATGCCGACGACGCTGGACAACGCAAGCTCCGTAAAAAACTTCTCTATAGTGATAGCGAACATCCCATCATCGCGCAGCTCTTTACTTCCGATCCTGCTCGTATGGAACATGCTGCACATATCGTGCGGGATATGGGGTTTGACGGCATAGATATCAATATGGGATGTCCTGATCGTGCGATTGGGAAAAGCAGAAGTGGTGCTGCTCTGATCAAAGATACGGCACGTGCTCGCTCACTCATTAGTGCCGCAAAAAAGTCTGGTCTTCCCGTGTCGGTAAAGACACGCGTCGGGTATGCGCGCGATGAGCTTGATACGTGGCTTTCGGAATTGTTGGCAGAAGAACCTGCGGCGATAACCATACATGCTCGCACGCGCAACGAGCTTTCCGACGTGCCTGCGCGCTGGGAATTCGTTGCAAAGGCGGTCGCCATCCGCAACGCTATCCAAAATCCTAGAGGCGACACCTCTAGGATGACAAAAATTCTTGGCAATGGCGATGTGCGCGACATTTCGGATGCGCGAGCAAAAGCTGACGCAACAGGCTGCGACGGAGTCATGCTTGGTCGCGCGATTTACGGCAATCCGTGGTTGTTCGCGGATCGAGTGCATCCTCCCGCGCCGCAAGAGCGTGTGTCCGCGCTGATAGAACATCTCATGCTGTTTGATCAATTACTTTCCGAGACGACATCGTATGCGGTGATGAAAAAGCACTTCAAAGCATATATTTCTGGATGGGATGGAGCTCGAGAATTGCGTGTTGGTCTTATGAATACCGATACGAGTGCTGAGGCGCGCCGCGTGCTTGTGTCTGCTATACTTCCCGCATGAAAAAGGAAGAAAAGCGGCATCAGACACTGTATCGTACCTATCGCCCGAGTGATTTTGACGCGGTACGCGGACAACAGCATGTTACGGACGTGTTGAGGCGGGCGATCGAGAACAAAAAATTTGCGCATGCCTACCTCTTCTGCGGAGGTCGTGGCACGGGGAAGACAAGTGTTGCGCGTATTCTAGCGAAGGAAATCGGAGTCACTGATCGTGATTTATATGAGATTGATGCGGCTTCCAATAGAGGCATCGACGATATTCGTGAATTGCGCGAAGGGGTGCTCGCACTCCCGTTTGAATCGCCTTACAAACTATACATCATCGATGAAGCACACATGCTCACCAAAGACGCATGGAATGCATTTTTGAAAACGCTCGAAGAGCCGCCTGCACATTGTTTGTTTGTGATGGCGACAACCGAACGCGATAAGGTTCCAGACACGATCCAGTCGCGTTGTGAAGTGTATTCGTTCAAGCAGCCAACGCGCGCGATGCTTGCTGATATCGTTGGTGACATTGCAAAAAAAGAAGCGTACACACTCGAGCGATCCGCTGCTGAACTCATTGCGCTGATCGCCGAAGGGTCGTTCCGCGATGCGCTTTCGCTTTTGCAAAAAGTACTCGCCGCATCATCAGGTACACATATCAATCTTTCTGATGTCGAGATGGTCTCTGGCGCGCCGCGCGGAGAATCGATTCGAGTCATCCTTTCGGCAATTGCAAAGAAAGACGTATCGGGTGCGCTTGCCGCGATTGACGCAGTCGTTGCATCACATACCGACGCGCGCGTACTTACAAAATTGCTTATTCACCGATTGCGCGCCGTGCTTCTCATGCGTTTTGCTCCCGATCTCATTGAGCGATATGTGCGCGAACTATCTGAATCGGACATTGCGATGGTAAGAGAATTATCAAAAGAACCAGGCATACATTCCGAAACGCTTCGCGCGTTGCTTGATGCATATGCGACCATGGCGTATGCCGCGATACCTCAATTACCGCTCGAACTTGCGGTGATAGACGTGTGTGGATCGACTACGGTGTCGTAAGCGTGTTGAGGACGGTTCGTGTTTTTGGTCCCACGCACCCAAATCCAGAATCGCTCTGTGTGGCGAGTAGGTATTTCTTCTGAAAACGCTTGACGGCGCGTTCAGTTGCAAGACCGTAGTATCCCGACACTGCTCCTTCTGGATAGATAGATGCGTCGAGTGCCAAAAATGTTTGCAACGCTTGTACGTCGACATTGCGAGATCCTCTTTGAAGCGATCGAGAAAATATATATGAATGGCGCACGTGTGTCGTTGGTTCAGTATGTATTGCGGGTGTTGTGGTTGGTTGAATCTGGTTTGCAGCAAAGTTTGCACCCGCTGGATAGATGGTAGTGGTGAGTGAGCGCGACGCTGTTTGATAATATGCGCCAGCACTGTCTTGCGGAAGAATGGTGATCGTCATCGAGATGCCGTACGAGTTGCTGTTGGATATAGAAATTGTTGTGCTGCCCACTGCAGGAAGTGGCGAGGCGAAAGCCGTCGTTCCGCACGGAAGAGCAATACGCTCGGTGGAACTGGCGACATATACGGTCAGTCCGTCTACGCATGAAAAGGTGAGATTTGCTCCCGTGCTACTGGCGGTTGACCACGAAATCGCAAGAATATCATTGGAGAGTAATCGCATTGCCGATGCGAAGAGAGATGTCGCGATTGGTTTTCCCGGTATAGGAACGGGTGCAATCGTTGCGTTGGTGGAAAGTGATCGTGTCGCGTCATAGGTGGCTCCTCCTATCTCTGGTAAGACAGTGAATGTAAGAGTTCGTGGCTCGGAAGTTGTGTTGGTTGCGTAGACTGTAACATTTCCCGAGATGGGCAGGTCGCTGGAGAATGCTGGTAGTCCGCATGGTAGCGGATCGGTCGCCGTTGGCGAAGCGAACACTTTCACACCCTCGATACAGGCGATTTGTACATTGACGCCGCTCGCATCGACACCTGTCCATGACAGGGTGATCGGTGCCCCAGAGGGCGTCGTCGATGTTGCGGGCGGTGTAATCGAGATGTTGGTAATTGGTTGAAAAGATGGTTGCACGGATATAACGGTGCTTGCTGCTCCTGTGTCGTAATCGGTACTCGTGTCGATGGAAGGATAGAGCGTCAGGTGAACATCTCGTGTGCCGCCCGTTACATTGGTGAAAGAAAGTCCGAATGAGTCTGATGCGGCTTGCGCGCCCACCGATTGACGGGTACCACATGGAAATGATGTTCCATCGGTGTTTTTCGCGGTCACGCCGAGCACACAATCGAACATCAGCTTTTGTCCCGTGACTCCTGTGGTGTTCCACGACAGGGTGGTTGTGTAGTTATTGGGTACATATGGTGGGGTTGCCACCAATGAGGTGATGCTTGGGGTATTGGCATGCACATGTCCGTAGACTGCGCCACTGCACATCATCGCAAAGATGATCAGTGTCGCGCCTATCGGGGGAACAAAAGAGTGCCGCATACAGCTGACATAGTAGCATGGGAATGTGGTACACTATGCCGCATATGAGTCGTGTTGTATTCACGGGAGCGATGTTGTTTGCTGTTGCGGGCGTTGGAGTGATTGCGTATGCGTCGAAGATGTTTGCTCCCGTCGCTCCTACGACAACGAGTGTGTCTGCAACAACGTCTGTGGCAAAAGCACCTGTGATACAAACCACAACGCACACGTCTTCTGATATCACGCGTACGCGTGTGGCACAGCACGATACTGCTGGCGATTGTTGGCTGATCGTTGAGGGGAAAGTCTACGACATGACACGGTTTGAATCGGTGCATCCCGGAGGATCGCAGGCTATTGTTGACGAGTGTGGTAAAGATGCGTCGGCAGTTTTTGCGCGTGTTCGTGCGCACGCCAGACCAGGAGTTGATCAGGAGCTTTCTTCTTTCTATATAGGCAATGTCACGAAATGACTACGTCGCGCTGATAACGATAGGCGCTCTCATAGCGGTGGTGGTTGCGACGATTGTCTTCTGGCTTGCGGGATCCGAATCAATGCTCGTGTCTGGTCTTGGAGCGAGTATCGCAATTGCATTCGGGAGACTTGCGGGACTTGCGCTTATGCTCCTTGTCTTTTGTCAGGTTCTCCTCGCAAGTCGCATGCCGCTACTTGATGCGTTCCCAAGTTTCTCTGCGCCGCGCATGCATCGACTATGTGGTTTTTCCATTCTCGGGATGATCGTGATACACGTATGTTTGCTTGTGGGTGGTTATGCGGCGCGTGATCATCGTGGTGTGTTTGAACAATGTAGTGTGTTTATCACCACGTGGGACAATGTTGTGTATGCGCTCGTGGGAGCGGTTGTCATACTCGCGATCGGGATCATGTCTATACGAGCTGTGAGGACATTGTTTCGGTACGAGCTGTGGTATGCGTTTCATTTGTTTCTTTATGGCGCGATAGCGTTTTCGTTCATGCATCAAATTTCATCGGGTGATATGGCGGATTCTCTCGCTCGCACATATTGGACAACTCTCGCGCTTCTGGTCGGATGTGTGTTTCTCTGGTATCGCGTGTTTCGTCCGTTGTGGTATGTGGTGTGGCATGATTTTCGTATCGCACGTGTCGTGCGTGAGTCGGATACCGTAGTATCAATTTATATCACGGGCAGGCACATGAGATCATTTCGCTTCAAGGCTGGGCAGTATGCGCACTTCATGTTTTTGCAGCGCGGATTATGTTCGCATCATCCGTTCTCTTTTTCTCAACCGTATAACGGCATCGACCTGCGTGTGTCGATAAAAAAACTTGGTGATTTTACCAATACCATCGAGAATCTTGTTCCAGGGACGCGAGTTATCATTGATGGCCCGATGGGGCACTTTACGTGCAATCTCGCAGAAACGGGGAGATTTTGTTTTGTGGCGGGTGGAATTGGTATAACGCCAATTGTTGCCATGATCCGAGATCTGGCGCGTCCTGCTGATGCGGTCGCTTTTGTGGCAAACAAGATGCGTTCCGATACTCCACTTATACACGAACTCATGCACGCGGGAGTTCAGGTGCATACGTATGTGTCGGATGTGACTCCCGCGCAAAAGATTGATGCATCGGAGATAATCAAAACATGTCCCGATGTGTTTGATCGCGATGTTTTCCTCTGTGGTCCACCGGGTATGGTCATCGGCATAACAAACGAACTTGTTGCCGCGGGGGTCCCTACGCGCCACATTCATTCAGAAGGATTTTCATATTGACGCAAGTAGGGTGCCAGTGGCGTCTCTGCAGAAGCACGGCTATAATACAGGCGTTCGTTTGGGGGATCGTCTAACGGTAGGACAGGAGCCTTTGAAGCTCTCAATCTTGGTTCGAGCCCAAGTCCCCCAGCCAGGAGATATTTGACAGATGAAAGGATGGTTGCTATAACAAGGGAACAAGTCAACAAATAAGTCAATTTTATTTCATATGCTTACTTTTTCACCACGTTCTGTAAGTCGTGATTTGCTCTCAGGTCTTCCAGAGAGATCCCGAAAGGTTCTTATTGATCGCTTCGGGCTCACTCCACGCGGGGAGCGACGCACACTTGATTCAATCGGTAAGGAGTATAACATAACGCGTGAACGTATCCGTCAAATAGAGAGTCATGGTATTTCTTCGGTGCGAGATTCTGACGCATACGAAACCCACTCAAGCGCTTGGGGCGATCTCAAGAAAGCAATTCAAAATCTAGGTGGCGTAGTATCCGAGGAAACGATCCTTGATGAGGTGCCTAAATCGTCTGCGGATCGCGCGCATATCATCTTTCTCCTCACGGTTGGGCATCATTTTTCTGATCGTCGCGAGGACGCCGATTTCAAAACCCGCTGGCATGTTGATGACACGCTTGCCGAACAGGTTGAACGCGCTCTCGCAAATCTCTATGAAGCGATCGAGCCAACTCGTCTGGTGCCAGAGCAGGAGATTCTTGAATTGTTCTCTGATTTACTGAAAAAACACGAGATAAAAAATCGTCAACCAGACGTATTGGCTCGCTGGTTGCAGATTTCTAAACGAGTCGGCAAAAATCCGCTCGGGGAATGGGGCAGGATGGAATCTCCGCATGTACGCATCAAAAACACACGTGATTTTGCGTATCTGACACTCAAGCGACATGGTTCACCGATGCATTTCTCCGAAGTTGCCAAAAGTATCAAAAATCTTTTCAAGCGCGAAGCTCATGCGGCGACCACACACAATGAACTCATCAAAGATGCGCGTTTCGTGCTTGTGGGGCGTGGATTGTATGCTTTGAAAGAGTGGGGATATCAGCCGGGTATTGTTCGTGACGTGATTGCGAGTGTTTTGGAACGCGAAGGTCCTTTGTCGCGCGTTGATATTATTGAACGTGTGAAGCGTGAGCGGTATGTCAAAGATGCGACGATTGCTGTCAATCTCCAGGCGAGTACATTTGTGCGTCTTCCTGACGGAAGGTATACGGTTAGTACATAAATTCTTGAAGATATAGGGTGGATGGCGTAGGATACCACGATGGTGACCATTGGAATTTCTGGCGCACGCGGCAGCTTCTCGGAAGAGGCGGCGCGCACGTATGCTGCGAAATTGGGTATCAAAAGATTTTCGCTAGACTGTCTTGTGTCGGCAGAAAACGTCCTCGCGGCTCTTGAAGCGGGGAAAATTGCCGTGGGCATATTTCCTATCGAGAATTCCAACGGCGGTATCGTGATTGAAGCGGTGTACGCTATGGCGAAGCATCGTTTTACCATCAAAAAGATATTTGAGATTGACGTGCATCACAACCTTTTGGTACGTCGCGGCACCACCGCGGATATGGTTACGATGATTACCTCTCATGATCAGGCGCTCAAGCAGTGTCGTATGTATATGCGACGTAAATGGACGAACGTGCATATGCATGAATATGCAGACACGGCGAAAGCGGCGGAAGATCTTGCGTGTGGCGTGCTCTCGGAACATACGGCTGTTATCGCATCGCGCACGGCGGCAAAGCTCTACGGTCTCGACATTCTTGAAGAGTCAATTCAGGATTTGAAATTCAATTACACCAGTTTTATCGCCGCGGTGAAATAGCGCGATCACCCATCTTTATCGGAGGCCCGAGTGGGAGTTGCACCCACCCAGTAGCGGTTTTGCAGACCGCCGCGTTGCTACTTCGCCATCGGGCCGATGGCGAACACTATAGCACAGTCAACGATGGTTTTATGCGCGTGTGAGCTCATCGACGCGTTGTCTGTTCTTCTCGCCCGCGTCAATGTCAAAATCGAAGATTGGTATGGGGTGGAATAGGCGGCGTTCTTTCACGTATGTCCGAAAATCGGAACGCGCGCGCTTGGCTATGGCGAGCGCTATGGATTCTCGATGTTCTGGTAACACAGAAAAGAAAATCGTCGCGCGAGTTAGGTTGTCTGCAATAACGGCTCTCGTAACGGTAAGCAGCGTATCTGGGACGCGTACATTGCGCATAAAAAAATCTCCCGCGAGACGCGCAATTTCTTGGGTGAGCTTGTTGTGTCTGTTGGTATTCATATTCAAGAAACAGAGGTAACATAACATTCAAGCACGTCGCCCTGGGTTATCTCGAATGACGAGGTCAATTCAACGCCGCATTCTGAATCGGTGTCGACGCGGGACACGTCTTGTTTGTGTGATTGGATATTGCGTACGGTACCAATTCCTATCAACACGCCGCGTCGCATTATCTTCGTGGTGGCATTGCGCGTCATGTATCCCTCATGTACGACACAGCCGACGACGTGCATATCTTTGCGAGTCGAAAATAGCTTGAGAACGCGAGCTTTGCCTACAACCTCCTCGACGCGTCGCTCTGGACGCATGTCAACCATGAGTTCCTGGAGTCGCTCGGTAAGTTTGTATATGATATCAAAAGTTTCAATGCGGACACCTTGTCTGCGCGCATATTCGCGCACTGTCTGATCAGCTTCAACATTGAATCCAAAGACGGATGCGTGGAGTGAGCCGGCGAGAGCTGCCTTCGTGTCATTTTCTGATATATCACCGATGCCCGATTGTACGATGCGCACTGACGACCGTTCATTGCCAAGCGTGACAACCTCGTGCGCGATTGCTTCTAACGAACCTGTCGTGTCGGCACGCACAATAATGGGAAGTGCAAAATGATCGACCGATTCAGGAGTGTGTGTAGGGGTGTGTGTAGGGGGCGGGCTTCCAGACGGACGCGCCGCTTCTGCGTCACGTTTGTTTGCATATGCGATGAATGTCGCTCCGACTTCGGGGAGTATGTCAAACCCGATAAGGGTAATTGGCATTGAGAATGTCGCTGTTTTTAGTGTTTTGCCCGATGCGTCTTGCATGATGCGGACTGGTGATATGCCGCGTCCCGCGACAACCGACATGCCGAGTTCAAGGGTGCCATCGGTAATAATCAATGTCGCGGCCATGCCGCGTTTGTGGTCGCGATGCGCCTCGATGACGTACCCGCGAGCAAGCGATGCTGGATGTGCTCGGAGCTCACGAAATTCAGCAACAATGAGGATGAGGTCGAGAAGCTCATCGACCCCCCCTCCTGTTTTCGCAGAAATTGCCGTCCATGGCACATCACCGCCCAGTTTTTCTAGATATACTCCATGTTCAGCAAGTGAGCCTTGGGTGCGCTCGATATTTGCATTTGGTTTGTCGATTTTATTGATTGCAACAATGAAGGGAACATGGGCGTCTCGGATGCTTTGCAATGCCTCGAGTGTTTGTGCTTTCACCCCATCATCTGCTGCGACGACAAGAATAGCAATGTCTGCTATGGTGGCACCGCGCGCGCGAATGGTTTGAAATGCGGCGTGCCCCGGCGTGTCGATAAAGGTGATGCGTTTCTGTTCACCCTCGTGCTCGCGCGTTACCTCGTATGCGGCGACATGCTGCGTGATGCCCCCTGCTTCCTTTGAGACGATGTTTGATTTACGGATGAAATCAAGGAGCGTAGATTTACCGTGATCCACGTGTCCCATGACGACGACGACAGGTGGGCGTTCTATGGCGTGTGACTTGATATCGTGATTCATATGAAAAAATGAGTGCCATAGGACTCGAGAATATTGCATAAGTATACAAGATGTTGCAGAATCTGGCAATGTATAAGGCAAAAAAACGTCGCATATACCTCGATTACGCGAG
Organism: uncultured bacterium; assembly: GCA_903824595.1. Classification (GTDB taxonomy): domain Bacteria; phylum Patescibacteriota; class Minisyncoccia; order Phycocordibacterales; family UBA2100; genus UBA10103. The sequence goes on along the minus strand of CAIJXH010000002.1, from coordinate 55,244 downwards.
CGCGTCTCCTGTGTTGGCGACGGCGATTCGTGCGATGCGCACCACAGAAAAGCTCGTGGGTAATCCAAGTGCTATTCATGCCGAGGGCGTGGCGGCGAAGCGTGCGCTCAATGATGCGCGCGAACGTATTGCGGGAGTTTTTGGAATAAAGGCGCGTGAGTTGGTTTTTACACCTAGTCTTACTGCGGCAAACAGTCTTGCTGTTATTGGTTTTGCGCAATCGTTGCCGTCGATGGTGGGTACGCACTGGATCGTAGATACTATCGAACATCCGTCGATAGGGGAATGTTTTCATGAGATCGAAAGAATGGGTGGCGTGGTGTCGTATGTTGCGCCCGATGCGCGAGGCATTATTACGCCTGCCGCGGTGTGTGACGTATTGCGTCCAGAAACTGTCTTCGTGTCTGTGGGGTGGGCGAACAGTGAGATTGGCATTATTCAACCGCTCGCCGACATTGCTCGTGCACTTCGCGTTCATGAACAAACACATCGCACTCGAATTGCATTTCACACCGATGTCGGACAGGCACCGCTGTACGAGTCGACGCTCATTCACTCGCTTGGCGTCTCCCTGGCATCGTTCGGATCAAATAAAATGTACGGACCGCATGGTATTGGGGCGTTGTATGTGCGTGGCGATATGGGATTGCGTCCCGTTGTGTATGGGGGAGCGCAAGAAAAAGGGTGGTGGTCTGGTACCGAAAACGTAGCTCTTGCGACTGGGTTTGCATCTGCATGTGCCGAGATGGTACGTCATCGTCACACTGAAGCAATACGGGTGAAGAAACTGCGCGATCATTTGGCACAGCGTTTATGCGCGAGTATTCCAGATGCGCGCGTCAATGGCGATCTTCGGTGCGCGCTTCCGCACATACTAAACGTATCGATACCAGGAATTTCTGGAGAATATCTGGCGTTAGCACTCGATCACGCGGGAATTGCCGTGTCAACCAAAAGCGCGTGTCGCGAAGGCGAGACGGCATCGCACGTCGTTGCGTCTTTATGTGGTGTTTCAACCGATGCGTGGCGTGCATCGCATACCATACGATTTTCTCTGGGGAGAGGGACGAAAAAACGTGATATTGAGTATGTGGTGATCGTGTTATCGGCTTTAGTTTCTGCGCGAAAATGATATACTCGCCCATACGTATGGATATAGAACAACTCTCGAAATCCCAAGTCGTATTGTTGACTTTGTTGGTTACATTTGTGACCTCCATCGCGACTGGAATAGTCACGGTTTCGTTGATGGAAAAAGCGCCGCCCGCGATTGCCCAGACTGTCAATCGTGTGGTGGAACACACGATCGAAAGAATTGTTCCGACGACGCAGACAGCGTCGGCAGGACAGACGAAAACGATGCTCATAAAAGAGAGTGATCTGATGACGCAATCAGTGGCGGATTTTTCGCCAAGCGTCGTGCGATTATATTCTTCAGACAGTACTGACCCGTTGTTTCTGGGGCTTGGTGTTGTCGTTGAGTCGGGTGGGGTGATATCCGATACCGCGGCATTGGGAGCATATGGAGATGCGGTCGCTGTTTTTGGAGATGGGTCGCGTCTTCGATTATTTGTCGTCGCGCGTGATGACTCAAACGGATATGCGTTCTTGCGAGTTTCAACCTCGACCATCGAGACGGGTGCCAAACCTATCGCATGGGTACCTGCCACGATTGCTCCCGCGCGAGCGAAACTTGCCGAGAGTGTTGTGGCGCTGAACGGTAAGACAATCCCGCGTGTCAATGGCGGCATGGTTACGTCGATAGTGCCGCGTCAAGGGAGTGGTGATATAGTAGAAACTGATCTGCCCGAAGGCGCTATTATGTATGGCTCACCCCTCATCAACGACAATGGAGACCTTGTGGGAATGAGTACCGAGATATCGCGGGCAGTATCGGGAAATGCTTTTGTGGCGGTAAGTGTTCCGAAAGGAAGCGGATCTATAAAAAAATAAATCTCACCTATGACACCATTCAATAATTATACGACCAAAGCAAAAGAAGCGATTCACCATGCGCATCAATTTGCCGTGGAGCGTGGACACAACCAAGTGTCTACGCTACACATGCTTGCGGCGCTCATCATGCAAGAGGAAACGATGGTGGCGCCGATTCTTGAACAGATAGAAATTGATGTCCCACATTTTGTTGATTCGGTACTCGAATTGATAGAAGGCAGAGGAGGGAATACCGCGGTCTCTCCCTCTTTTCAGCTGTATCTCACGCCAGAATTGGTGCGCGTGTTTGAGGCGGCGCCACGCATAGCGGCGAGTTTCAATGAGCAATTTGTGTCTCCCGAACATTTGCTGCTTGCCGTCACAGAAAACCCCGGTCCTGCCGGAGATGTTTTGTTGCGATTCAAAGTTGATCGTGCGGCGCTTGCGCGCGTACTTTCAGACATAAAAGAAGGAAAAATTCGCGACGTGGAGGAGCCGAAAAAACCTAGGGCTTTGTCGAGATTCGCGCGATCGCTCACAGAGCGCGCTCGCGAAAACAAGCTTGATCCTGTTATTGGTCGCGATACTGAAATAACGCGTGTCATTCAAATACTGTCGCGTCGTACCAAGAACAATCCAATTCTCATTGGGGAGGCGGGAGTGGGAAAGACGGCGGTCGCAGAAGGATTGGCTCAACGAGTCGCTTCGGGCGATGTTCCTGAATCATTGCGAGGCAAAGAGGTCATACAGCTTGATCTTGGGCTTTTGATCGCGGGTACGAAATATCGCGGTGAATTTGAAGAGCGTCTGAAAGCGGTCATGCGAGAAGTCGAGCGCTCCGAAGGGAAAATCATTCTGTTCATCGACGAAATGCATACGTTAGTAGGAGCGGGTGCGGCAGAAGGTTCTATGGATGCGAGTAATATGCTCAAGCCTGCGCTTGCGCGCGGCGAAGTGCGCGTCATTGGAGCGACGACGCTCAAGGAATATCAGAAACATATTGAGCATGATCCCGCGCTTACTCGACGATTCCAGCCCGTATACGTGAATGAGCCGACTATTGAGGATGCGATTGCGATTTTGCGAGGTCTCAAAGAGCGCTACGAGCTGTACCATGGCGTACACATTACCGACGACGCCATTCAAGCTGCCGTGCAGCTCTCATCCCGATATATAACTGAACGATTTTTGCCCGACAAGGCGATAGATCTCATCGATGAGGCGGCATCGGCATTGCGATTGTCGCTTGAAAATAAGCCGCCTGTCCTTGAAGAAGCGCATCGCAAAATAATGCGTCTTGAGATTGAGAAAGAAGCTCTAAAAAAGGAAGCGGAAGCAGAAAATGGCGTGGCGCGTGTACGCGTGCAAGGAATCGAGAAAGAAATAGCCGATCTGCGAGATAGTTCGCGCGAACTTGAGCTGAAATGGAAAAATGAAAAAGATACGCTTGCCGAAATAAAGAAAGCAAAGGGTGAGCTTGAGCGTGCGCGTATCGATGCAGACGCATCTGAAGCCATTGCCGATCTCACGAAGACTGCTGAAATTCGCTACGCGACAATACCTTCTCTTGAGCGCGCTATTGAGACTGCTACAAAACGCTTGAAGAAACTCCAGCAGACGCGCCGTGTATTGCGAGAAGACATTACCGGCGAGGATATTGCGGGTGTCGTGTCGCGTTGGACCGGGGTGCCTGTATCGCGCATGCTTGAAGAAGAAGCGGAAAAGTTGTCTCGCATGGAACTCGTGCTCAAGCAGCGTATTGTGGGGCAGGAAGAGGCGGTGCAAAAAGTGTCTGACGCGATCAAGCGCAGTCGCGCCGGGATATCCGACCCAAATCGTCCCGTGGGATCATTCCTATTCCTCGGTCCGACTGGAGTTGGAAAGACCGAGCTCACTCGCGCACTCGCGGAATTTTTGTTCAATAGCGATTCATCGCTTATTCGTGTGGATATGTCGGAGTACATGGAAAAACATTCAGTGTCGAAGATGATCGGTTCGCCGCCAGGATATGTTGGTCACGATGATGGCGGGGGACTAACCGAGCTTGTGCGTCATCGTCCGTATTCTGTTATTCTGTTCGATGAAATTGAAAAAGCACATCCAGAAGTTTTCAATATCTTGCTGCAAGTGCTTGATAATGGACGTCTCACCGACGCGAAAGGACGAGTAGTAAATTTCAAGAACAGCGTCATAATAATGACGTCAAACATTGGGGCAGAATACATAGATAATATGTCGGGACTCGGATTTGCGAGCGGACATTCTCGCACTGAAGGAGAACGTTACGAACAAGTGAAAAGCAAGGTTATGGGTGCGCTCAAAGAATATTTCCGTCCCGAATTTCTCAATCGTCTTGATGAGATTATTTTGTTCGATATTCTCTCAACTCATGCAATAAAAGATATCGTGCGAATGCAAACTTCCATTGTCGCAAAACGCCTCGAAGATAAGCATATTGCTCTGTCGTTTACCGATGCGGCACTCGATCGGTTGGCGAGTGAAGGGTATAGCTCACAGTACGGTGCTCGCCCGCTCAAACGACTCATACAGACAAAGATATTGACTCCGGTTGCCAATATGATGGTTGCTCGTGGCGTGATGGAAGGAGGATCGGTCGTTGTTGGCTTTGATGCTAAGGGCGGCAAAGATGGGTCGGGCGATTTTACGTTCGACGTGCGCAAAGGTCATGTGCGAGAGCGAGGTGTTCGCGCTCGTAGTGCGGCAAGGACATAAAACCGCATGTGTTGCCAAGGGTGACACGTGTGCATGCGACGTAAAAAGACCCCGCAAAGCAGGGTCTTATACAGTGCGCCGGGAGGGATTCGAACCCCCGTAGGACAAAGTCCGTCGCGTCTACAGCGCGATGCATTTGACCGCTCTGCCACCGACGCGCACGCGTACAGTATGCAGCATCTTTGTTCATGTTACAATAGTTTGCATGAATCGTGCACGTGCTGCTGTTGCGTGTTTGGTATCCTATTTCATCCCGATGCTTGGATTTGCATCCGATATGAGTAGTAGAATTGTCACCTGTGATGGGACGAGCGTGGGAGGCGGCACCGCATGTACTATATGTGAGCTTGCGAACACGGCGCAGCATGTGGTCAATACGGGTATTTACATGGTGGTTTTCCTGTCCTCGGTGTTGTTTGCGTATGCAGGATGGGTGTATTTGATGGCAGGAGGTGATACGGGAGCTGCTGCAAAGGCGAAAAGCATCTTCACCAATGTGGCAATCGGGCTTGTGATTGTGCTCTCTGCGTGGCTTGTTGTTGACACGATCATAAGAGCGCTGTTCAATCAAGGCGCAGGGTTTGGTCCGTGGAATAAAATCTGCTAAAAAATTGCGAGTGTCTGATCCATTTGACGAGGCAGCTCAAGCCCTGTATATTTCTGTATATATCGTATGTCACAAGACCAGCTCATAAAAATCGCATGCGGGAAATGTTCGCGCATCAACTATTGGTCACGAAAGAATCGCAAACTGGTTACTCGTAAAATCGAGCTTCAAAAGTTCTGCAAGTGGTGCAAAAAACAGACAAAACACAAAGAATCAAAAAAGTAGTATACTGTCTCATTCCTCGGATCATCGAGGAACATCGGAGTCCATACATGAGGATCGTATAGACTCTTCGTTCGGAGAAAATGAATGGTGATGTTCATTTTCGATCCTCTCTAGGGCCTATAGTTCAATGGTAGAATGGCGGTCTCCAAAACCGCTGATCAAGGTTCGAATCCTTGTGGGCCCGCTCACTATTACATCAGTGGTACGCTTTGATGCCGCTTATACGCACACGAATACACACATGGAGGGTTGCTAAAAAATTCGCCAATGCTAGTATTTCGGTACGGTATGTTTGTTTTTCAGCAAAATCGACTAAATAATTATCAGCGAGTGTTCTGTGTGGCAATGTGCGGAATTGTCTTGACCGTGCTCGCGCGGGAAGAAATTCACTCATCCATAGCCCTTTTGTCCATCTTAGCGATGACGTACATCATATCTGGCGTAGTTATCATGTGGCGAAGTAGTATATGGAGTGATATTTCAGAGAAAGTTATGTATAGTCTGCGTACAACAGGAGCAGGACTTGTTATGAGTGGTGCTGGAATGTTATTTGCGGTTTACGCTGGTGTCATTGAGGAGAACCTTGCTCTACTTATTTCTGCAAGAATCAGCGTGCTTTTGTATTGTGTTGGTGCGTTGTATTTGCTTCGAGTCATGGGGAGTAATAGATCTGGTTCTCATTCAAATACACGTCGTTATGTTGCTGCGATTATGGCACTATGCGTACTTCTTTTCTCATGGTTCTTCATGCATATACAAATATTGATGCATATACAAATCCCAATAATATCTTTCATCGAACGCGTTGTCTTGTTTTTAATTGCTGTGATTTCTCTGGTGTTTCTCTACGGTACATTGACAGAAAGTGTCTCGATGGCGGATACGTTTTGTATTTATTTCAGTTTGTTGCTGTTATCGTTGTCGCACGATGCGTATAGTATTATGGGGGTAATAGGAACAAGTCTAATGGCTCTCGGGTATCTTGGTTTTGTAACTCGGAAGATTTACCTCCAATTTGGATGGCACGATATTCGAACGAAATCTGCAGTTGTTCCGCAATGCAATAGCTGAAATATACTAAAAACATGTAATAACAATATAAAGCACCACTTATGAATCAGGATAAGAGAATTGATGTTTTGATGGTTGATGATGATGTGTTGCTCGCAAATACACTTGCCGAGATATTTATTCAAGGCGGACTGCACGTCACGGCAAAATTAAATGTCGATGACGCGATGGATTCATTGCGAACAGGATTCAAGCCAGACATTATTGTTTTCGATATAAAAATGCCTAAAAAGGACGGCTTTACATTTCTTGAAGAGTTAAAAAATGAAAATTTAGGAGTTGGATCAATAAAGATTGCGTTGACCAATGATGACAATCAGCAAGAGTGTGATCGTGCGACGAGTCTTGGGGCGAGTGGATATATAGTCAAATCAACGATGAGTCCTGCAGAAATTTTGGAACACATAAGAAAGATTGTGGCGCATAAAAAGGTGGTACAGGGATAGGCTTGTTTTGGTAGCTGCTCAAGTACTCGCTATGAATTATTTGTCTTGGATTGGTGTGTCAATAGTAGTATATGCCGTAGGCGATTATGCGTCTAAGAAATTTGCCATTCACCCGTCCGCAATGTGGGGTAGTGTCGCCATAGCGGCATATGCGGCGGCAGGAGGTGTGTGGCTATTGGCGTTGACTGAAAGGAATCTACTCTCGATAGTTGGTCCAATTTGGTCGGTTGCAAGCTTCATTGTTACTGTGCTCATCGGGATATTTGTTTTTGGTGAGTCATTGAGTTTGATGGTGGCGCTTGGAGTGATGCTTGGAGCTGCGTCTATTGTAATAATGTCTCTAGCCTAATCACGCATGAAAGGTGTTTATGCAACAAGTACTTCCTCGATTTCCTGAATTCAAAAAAATTGAAATTTCAGATCGCGAGATTATCGAATCATATACAAGCAAATTTCCTCAATATTCTGATTTCGGTTTTACATCACTGTGGGCGTGGGACACTAATTCCTCCAGACAAATTTCCGACCTTCGTGGAAATTTGGCAGTACAATTTTCCGATTATCATACAGAGGAGCCATTCCTTTCGTTTCTTGGAGATAATGATGCGACACACACAGCATTAGATCTAATAACATTTGCGGAAAGCATGAAAATCTCTCCCGTGCTTCGGCTTGTGCCAGAAATATCTGCGCTCTTGATAAACAGATCTGATCTTGAGGTGGAAGAAGATCGTGACAGTTTCGAATACTTATTATCCGTGCCTGAAATTGCAGAATATTCTGGTGCAAAATTTGAATCAAAGAGGAAGATGCTAAAACGCTTTATGAGAGAAAATTCTGGAGCAGTAGTTGAGTTTGCCGATCTCGCTGATACAAACGTACAGGCCTCGATTCGCTCCGTAATTCGGCGATGGGAACATAGTAAAAAATCCTCGAACAAAGAATATTTTTTGGAACATGAGGAAACCTCTTTGGAGCGTTTACTGCAGACTGCGTCGTCCCACTCATTGCTTGTTGGTGGCGTCTTCATTGGTGGGGAAATGCAAGCGTTCACAATCGATGAAATCGTTGGACAGGGAATATGTTTAGGTCAATACTGGAAAGCCGATCTGATGTACAAAGGAATTTATGAATTTTTAGCGAATAGAGTGGCGGTTCATTTACAGGCACAGGGTATTGCCGTTTGGAACTGGGAGCAAGATTTAGGGAATCTGGGATTGCGAAAATCGAAACTAAGCTATGAGCCTTGTGCTTTTCTCAAAAAATACACTGTACGTATACGCAGCTAGAGATACTTTTGATGTTGTTTGATACCATAGATTTGTTACAATCCAACCATGGAAACTGCAGAAAAGCCGTTTGGATATTTGCTAACCCTTGATTTGTACGGTTGTCGACCTGGTGTGTGCGATGATTTGAATTTGTGCTACCAATTTCTTGAGGATCTAGTCGTGCGGCTCAAAATGAACAAACAATCGCCACCGTTTATTTTCAGGAGTGACGCGGTTCAATATCCTGAATTGGCGGGGTTGTCTGGTTGGATACCGCTCATACAAAGTGGGATTCAGATTCACACACTGGCTCCGAAAAACTTTATTTCTATTGATGTGTATTCTTGTGGGAAATTTTCAGCTGGCAATATAGAAGAGTTTGTGAAAAATTATTTCGATTGCAAAGAAGTTGAGAAGAATTATATTGAGCGAGGGGTAAAATATCATCAAACTGTCTAGCCGCCAAAGTCGCCATTGTGGACGCTAAGATATGATCGTTGGACTATCGTCTGATAGTAGGTAAAGCAAATGGAAGCGAAACCAAGTGTCAATAGCGCCACTAGTAGCCACATGTTCCCATTCCGCATATTTTCACTATACCATGAGAGGTTTGTTTGTGGTACATTGAGGTGCGTAATGCTATATATCGCGATATGAATCCATTAATCTGTGGTACCGAAATCCCGTCTTTTCTTATTTTTGATTTCTCTACCGCGCCAACGCTTCTTTTCTATACCTATGTTCCCGTCATTATTATTTCAGTCTTTCTTGGCGCATATGTATTCAGTAAAGACAGGCATTCCTTACCATCGAGGCTTTTATTTGGAATCACTTCCTTTTTTGCGCTTTGGGTGTTGGATATTCTTGTACTGTGGGTGACGTCGTACAACGATGTCTTGCACTTTGCGTGGCAGCTTACCCCTGTATTCGAGGTGCCAATTTTCATATTTTCAGTATGTTTTTCACATGTTGTAACGGATAAGAATCATGCAGACATACCTCGATGGCTCAAATCGTTGTGTATGGGGATTATGGCTGCGGTCTTTTTGCTGTTGCCGACCACTTTCAACATCACTTCGTATGATTTGGATAGCTGTGAGGGTGTGCCTGGGTTTCTTTTCTACTTGATGTATTTTCTTGAGGTTGTGGCGATAATCTACATTATCATGCTAGGTATTTTTCGATATCGTTCTACCAAAGATCGAGATGCGTTTAGTGGAGAGATTATGTTTACTACATGTGGAATAGTTGCTTTTCTAAGTCTATTTTTCGGATCCAATATCATTGGTCAAATTACTAGAATTCAGCAGATCAGCTTTATAGGCTCTCTTGGAATGGTGAGCTTTCTCGCGTTTCTCGTGTATACGATCGTACGATTTCAAATATTCAAGCTTCGTCTTCTGGGTACTCGAGCGATTCTTGTAGCGATGGTTGTCGCTATCTCTTCAACATTATTCGTCGTGAGAGATTTTCATACAATGCGCGTTGTTATAGCGATTACAATCATCCTGTTTTCGATTCTCGCGTTCTTCTTCGATAAAATGGCGAATGAGCTCGATAAGGCAAATAAAGGACAAAAATATCTTCTTAGTGTCATCAGTCATGGCGCCAAGAACTTCTTGTATCGAGCGTGGATCGGGTACGGAAAGCTCGCGAGAGACAAGTCTTCTGCATTAGAACAGCAGAAATACGCCGAGGAGAGAGAAGATGACGCGATGCGTGGAAATAAGCTCATGGTGGCGACGATTGCTGCTGTTGACTTTGATAAAGGTGCTTTGCGTTTCGAATTAGAAAAAATCGATTTAGTAGATGTTGTAAGAAACCAATGTGCAGTTATGCGGAGATTGTTCGAGCGAAAAGGAATTGAATTTGCAGTACAGGTGCCAACAGAACAAATCATGGTCGACGTCGATGAAACTGCTCTTAGTTTGCACGTGGTTTTCGCTCTTTTAGAGAATGCATGGCACTACACCGCGAGTGGGTCTGTGCGTGTGGTTGTTGAAAAAATTGGTGACAGAGCAATATTCTCTGTAAGTGACACAGGCAAAGGAATATCACGAGAGACAATGAGGATTCTATTTACGAAAGGCGGTCATGATGCCCGCAGTCGTGACGATAATCCTGAATCAACAGGAAATGGCATGTATTTAGCAAAAGGAATAGTAGAAAGATTTGGTGGGCATATATCTGCCAGTTCTCCAGGTGATGGCAAGGGTGCGGTGTTTACTGTTGATCTACCCTTATCTGGATAAAAAAGAACGCCCCATAATGGATATGGGGCGTTGACGTGTGGAGTTATACGATGACGACTCGCTCGTACATTCCAGAACTGGCGAGTAGTTCCGCGAGCGCTGTTATTACGGTTCTTGAATTGCATATGTGTATAGACTTATCAGGATTAGATCCATATGTGCTAGGGATAACCAATTTTCCGGTGACACGTAATTGTTGCCACGCAAGTTTTGTTGCATCGCGATCGATAACACCGCGAGCATCCATCTTTATGAATGTCGCCGAATCTACCAGTGTAAATCCCAAATGCTCCAATTTTTTTGTCACCATAAGTGCAGTGAGGTATGAGCCACGGCTTATGACGAAATCCCTGTAACCAGTCTCGGACACATTCCTGATCACGTTGAGGTATGGCTCAATGTTGAGACGTATGTTGAGAGCGCGCGCAATCCCGAGAAATCTACCTGAGATTTCGTGGTATTTTTCCTCATCCCCGTCTTCGTCAAAACGCTCAAGTAGGTTTGCCATACTTCGATGTTCAAGATACGAGCCTGGTGATTCAACGGTGATGTATAGTGCGTCTCCGTATCCTAGAACCTGTCTCAAAGTGTGATGCACGGCAACCTCCGTGAGGTCGTGTTCTGTAAGTTGTGCAATGAACGCCTCGGTCATCTCATCCTCCAAAAAAAGAACATGTATGCTACTCGAAAACGTACATGAAAACTACGAAAGTGCAAGGATTGTATGGCACGCACATGGAGAATTCCTGTGTACGATCTCACCCCCATTCGATCGTCGCGGGCGGTTTGTCGGAGATGCGGTAGACGACGGCGCCGACGGCGCGGATTTCGTTGGTGATGCGGCGCGATACGCGGGCGAGGAAATCGTAGGGAAGCTCGGCAAAACGCGCAGTAAATCCATTCACACTCCACACTGCCCAGAGCGCGAGCACGTGCCCGGTGCCCGCGTCGTCGCCTTTGGATACCGAGTGCTCGGAGCGGGTGAGCGTGGCACCTGCTTGCCACACGCTTGGGTACAACCCCGCCGCGCGCAGCTCTTCCACGTAGATCCCGTCGGCGGCGCGGGCGATCGCGAGCGTCTCGGCGTTGACCTCGCCCTCGATGCGCACCACTAAGCCCGGTCCGGGGAATGGGTGGCGGATGAGCAAATCTTCGGGCACTCCGATGTCGCGACCGATCGATCGCGCGGAATCTTTCACCTCGGTCTCGAGCGGAGAGAGCTCGGGGACGGAAAATCCGAGATCAGTGTTGTGATGCAATTTTATCTGCGCGCGCCGAGCGCCGGTGTCGTGCCCGTGCCCGCTTTCCACGAGATCGGTGTAGAGTGTGCCTTGCGCGATGAAATCGGCACCCATCTTTTCGATCTCGGTTTCGAGTACGTTTTTGTACACGCCGCGCATGGCGAGGCGTTTTTCGGGCATGGTGAGTTTTCCTCTCAATACCTCGAGGAAACGATCGGTCGCATCGCAAATCTTCACCTCAATCCAGTCCTGAGTGCCGAAGTATTTTTGCACGTACGCCTCATCATCTGGTCTGTCTATGCCACGAATATATATCCCTGTCATCCGAGAGGTGTCACCTCTCGGATTTTCTTGCGAGAGAGCGGCTTTGAGGAGATAGGCAACGACGGAGGAATCGGAGCCGCCGGAAAGAGCGATCAAGACTTTTTTGCCGGCGACCTGCTTTTTGAGCGCGGCGATTTTTTGTTCGGCGACGCTGTGTGCGGGGAAGCGGTCGGTGATGCCGCATATCTTCACGCAGAAATTTTCAAACATCTTCATGCCTTCCAGTGAATCGGTAACTTCTGGGTGGAACTGCACGCCCCAGAGATGCTTGTGCCGACCTGCGGCGACGGGAGCATTCTCGGTGGTGCCTAGTATGTCAAACGACGCATCGGCATTGACCGCATCGCCATGGCTCTCGAGCACCTGCGTCTCGCGCGCTACTCCATCGAAAAGCGGATCGTTGCCGGCTGCGCGGAAGGTGTGCACGCCGAATTCACGTTTCGTTTGCGGGGTGACGCTCGCGCCCACACGCTGTGCCAACATCTGAAATCCGAGACAGATGCCGAAGGTGGGAATGCCGAGATCGAAAATCGCGCCGTCAAACGGCGGCGGCTCGTTGTACACCGATGCAGGGCCACCGGAGACGATAATGCCCGCCGGAGCGGCTTTTTTCACATCATCCGCCGTCACGCTCGACGGGTCGGCGACGACGCAGTAGATGCCGAGCGTGGCGAGCTGCCGCACGATGAGGTGATCAAACTGGCTGCCCATAGAAAATAGCAGAATGAACTTCGTCGTTTGGCGCACACGCATTTCATTGCGTATGTCGGCAAGCGCTTCATCGGTGGCGTGCTTCAGGATCGTCAGCATGTCCGACAAAAGTACCACATCACGACATGTTTGACAGATAGGCGCGCATCGTGTTACAAATGCCGCACTGCGTTTCCGGATTGGCCGGAAATGTTCAGTGGAAAAAAGGCACAAAGGGATGGACGACGGATTCTTTCTGGAACAAAAAGTCGCCATTGAGATTGGAAGTGATGAAGTCGTCGTAGGACGACTTCATCATGCCGAAATGCTCCTGATGATGTTTCATCGGGAGGTTGCGGAGACAAGGAGAAGGGCGTCCCAATTGCGTCTCGATGCCGAGACGTTTTCCGAGCATCATATGCTCGGGCATGCACAAGATGCCCGCATGAGGGCATATATGGCAGAGAGAATGGCGGAAATAATCCGCCCAGGAGACATGTTTTGGGGGTTGGCCCACGAGCAGTTTCGTGGGCTCGAGAAGTTGAAGGGAGTAAAAATTTTAGACGACCTCACGGTCGTTTGTAAATTTTCCTCCTTCACAGAAGGAGATGAGCATGAGTCAAGAAAGATTCGAAGGGTTTGTGGTCGGACCCTTTCGAAATTCTTGGAAAGTCCGTGCATATAATTTGGACGGCTCCAGGGGCAAAGAGACGCTCGAAGTTCGGTCGTATCGCCGAGAGGTAACACTTCTCGAAGGGCTCGACGTGACCTTTGAGGTGGGTACGGTCGGCCCAAAAAAGAAGAAAGTCGCACTGGAGGTTGATCTTTTGTAAGTGTTATCCGGCTTGGTAGTGCGCCAAGCCGGATTTTTTATTGAGAATATCCATGGAGCGAGTCGAAGTGTGGATAACTGTCTTGCGGTGGGGTATAGTGGTATATACTCCATTGCAGTGGGAAAAAGTGGTAAATAATTTTATGCTTATCGGCGAATACGAACACACGTTGGACGAAAAGAAACGAGTGATGCTTCCGAAGGCATTTCGATCGGCGCTTGGAAAAAAGATGGTGATTACGCGCGGTCTTGATAATTGTCTCTTCGTCTACCCGCGAAATGGCTGGGAGAAAGTCGCAAGCAAGCTCGACGCGCTTTCCTTCACGCAGGCAGACACGCGCGGCTTCAGTCGCTTCATTCTTTCGGGTGCGGCGGAAGTGGAAGCCGATGGCGCGGGGCGCATTCTCATTCCGGACCATCAGAAAGAATTTGCCGGATTGAAGCGGGATGTTGTCTTTGCGGGCGTGTCGGATCGGGTCGAGATTTGGGACAAAGAGGCATGGAAGAGCTACAAGCAGCGTATCGAAAAGAATGCGGATGCGCTTGCAGAGAAGCTTGGAGAGATAGGCGCTTTTTAGAGTATGTCCAAAAACCGAAGGTCTGATTGCATCGGATAGCTGGAGGATCAACATCGTCATGCGCACACGACGCTCACAATCTTCCAGCGATCCGACGTTGTCAGGCAACGTCGATCGTCATATCCCTGTTCTTTTACATGAGACTCTTGAATCGTTGGCGATTGCTTCTGACGACTGTGTCGTCGATGCGACCCTCGGTGGCGCGGGGCACGCCCGCGCGATTGCGGAGAAGCTCGGGGCGGATGGTGTCTTGATCGGTTTCGATCTGGATCCTGATGCGATTGAGCGGGCACGAGATGCGCTTTCGGGCGCACGACCGCAAGTGCATCTCGTGAATGCCGACTTTCGTACCATTTCACACGAGCTATCGCGACTCGGTATCGAGATGATTTCGAAAGCGGTGTTCGATCTCGGGTGGAGCTCGTATCAGTTGGATGCAGGGAGAGGTTTTTCTTTCCTGCGCGATGAGCCGCTCGCGATGACGTATGCGCCAACGGGACTGCGACCGCTTACTGCTGCGATTATTGTGAATGAATGGGCTGAAGAAAGTATTGCCGATGTCATTTATGGCTGGGGCGAGGAGCGATATGCCCGACGGATAGCGCGCTCTATCGTTGACGCGAGGCAGCGGCGACTCATCAAGACATCTGGTGAATTGGCGGAAATCGTTCGCTTGGCGGTACCTGGGTCGGCGCGTCACGGACGTATTCATCCAGCTACTAAAACGTTTCAAGCGCTGCGCATTGCGGTAAATGACGAACTTGGCGCGCTCTCGGAAGGTCTTAGACGTGCGTGGAATCTTATGGTGCCAGATGGACGTATTGCAGTTATATCGTTCCACAGCATCGAAGATAGGGTGGTGAAAAGACAGTATGCGGAATGGGAAGACAGCGGAGTTGGTATGCGTATCACAAAAAAGCCGATTGTTGCGAGTGCGGGAGAATTGGCGCAGAATCCTCGCGCAAGGAGCGCGAAATTACGAATCATCCAAAAAATCAGCACCTAATTTTTATATCATGGGATCTCGTGTCAATACGCGCATGTCTAGATATACGCCCTCCGTGTTTCAGGGGAGGCTTGTGTTTGTGGCGCCAAAAGGATTTTCGCTCACTATCGAACATCCTGCTGAACGTATGATGTTGCGAGTTCTGGCGGGCGCGTTGATTTGTCTCGCGTTTTGTTATGTGTATCTCGTCAGCGCGACCGTGCTCAACGTCGTGGCGCGTCGGGAGACTGCCGTGCACACAACGCATCTCTCGACCGATGTGTCGGAGTTAGAGCGTGCATATTTTGCTGCATCTGCGGGTATATCACCTGAGTCGGCAGGCGAACTCGGACTAGTACCCGTGGCGCACGTGGCATACGTGCATCGTCTTGGCAATGCTGCCGCGGCTTCTCTATCGGTTCCACACAATGAAATCTAACATCGTCACGCGGACCCGATTTTTGTCGGGTCTTTTCATTCTTGTTGCGGCACTGCTTATTGTTCGTCTTTATTTCATACAGCTAGTTCACGGAGAAGATTATAGTCGACAGGCGATGGGGCAGTATGTCAATCAAGGTCCGGATACTATTTATCGTCATGACATTTTTTTCACTCAAAAAGATGGATCACTTGTTGCGGCGGCGGTAACACAGACGGGATGGCGCGTTGCGCTCAAGCCGGGAGATATTGTTGATGCGGAACGGACGTATGCCGTACTCAATGCGGCTACGCCGATAGATCGGGCGCGCTATGATGCTGCTCTTGCAAAAAAAGACGATCCCTATGAAGAAATAGCATTTCATGTGTCTGATAGCGCCATGACAAAGATCAATGCGGCAAAACTGCCCGGCGTCATTCCTGTGCAAGATCAGTGGCGTATGTATCCTGCGGGTGAACTGGCTGGTCATGTGATTGGATTTGTCGGATATCAGGGGAATGCGCGCGTGGGTGTGTATGGATTGGAGCGCTCGTGGCAAGATACTCTAGCCGAGACAGTGTCCGGTACGGCGGTGAATCCGTTCGCTGAAATATTCGCAAATGTGCAGTCGGCGTTGTCTTTTGATCCCGCTGCGCACACGGGAAACATTATCACGTCAATCGAACCATCGGTGCAACGTGAACTCGAAGAAACTCTTGATGGAGTCATGAAAACGTACACCCCGAAAATCGCGGGCGGTATTATTATGGATCCGCACACGGGTGAGATATATGCAATGGGAGAACGACCTGGTTTTGATCCAAATACATACAATACCATCGACAACGTTTCACTATTTAGCAATCAGCTCGTTGAGGGCGATTACGAGATGGGTTCTATCATGAAGCCATTGACGATGGCGGCGGGCATTGATACGGGAGCGATCAATCCCAATACGATGTACGATGATACGGGTTGTATCGAGCGTAGCGGCAAAAAGATCTGTAATTACGATGGCAAGGCGCGCGGGCGGGTTTTGATGCAAGAAATATTGAGTCAATCACTCAATCTCGGCGTTACATTTATCGTAGATACGATGGGGCATACTATCTTTGGCAACTATATGCACGCATATGGTTTGGGCGAGAAAACGGGGGTCGATGTTCCGAGCGAGGCAATGGGAAATATTCGCGCGATTGACCATGGGTATGATGTTGATTATGCGAGTGCTTCATTCGGACAAGGTGTCGCCGTCACGGGTGTTGAGATGATTAGGGCGCTTGCGGCGCTCGCCAACGGTGGAGTGTTGCCGCGTCCTCATATCGTCAAGGCGGTACAGTTTGAGAGCGGGATAACGCGTGAAGTTTCTCTAGAACAAGGGCGTCGCGTACTCAAGCCTGACAGCGTGGATGCCGTTACGACGATGCTCGTGCGTGTGTATGACAATGCTCTCCTCAAGGGTGCGATAAAACAAGAGCATTATTCGATTGCGGCAAAAACAGGCACGGCGCAAATCGCGATACCTGGCGGAGGTGGATATTATACCGATCGCTATCTTCATTCATTTTTTGGATATTTCCCCGCGCATGATCCGAAATTTATTATCTTTTTGTTTGCGGTTGAGCCGCATGGTGTTGAATATGCATCGGCATCTCTCGCACATCCGTTCGACTCCTTGGCGCGATATCTCATAAACTACTATGCAATTCCGCCAGACAGATGAACAAAAAATTGCTTTGTGGTAGAGTGAGGTGGATGCTTGGGTAGCTCAGTTGGTAGAGCATTCCCCTGAAGAGGGAAGGGTCGCCGGTTCGACCCCGGCCCCAAGCACAAGAGGTTTGTCAGTCAGTAGGTGCGCGATTCTTCCATCGACGCGTCGTATGTTCCTTGGGCAGCGAGCGAGTTCATTTTGCAACGGAAGAGGAGTGCTTCTTGTGCTTTTGCGACGTTTTCTTGAGTGTCTGATGCCCAGATGGCGAGAGCGGGGTTTTGGATGGCGCGCCCGTATGAGAACGAGAGTTTCCATGGATGTGTGCCGAGCGCATTCATCGCCTGTAGATTGGCGGTTGCTTGTTCGTCGCTCTGACCGCCAGAGAGAAACGTGATACCGGGAAGCTCGCGGGGGACTGTTGCGCTGAGGACGCGCACCGTGAAATCAGCGACCTCTTTCGGGGTAGATTGATTTGCGGCATTGCTGCCTGCGATCACCATGCTTGGTTTGAGGATAATGCCACCGATGGCGACTCCCTGTCGCGAAAGTTCCTCACCTGTTTCTTCTAGCACATGTTCAGTCACTTCGGCGCATCTCTCGATCGTGTGATCTCCCGTCATGAGGACTTCTGGTTCGACGATGGGGACGATATGTGCTTCCTGACAGAGTGCTGCATAGTGCGCGAGCGCGAGCGCATTTGCTTTGATGCATGCTTCTGATGGAATATCAGCATCGATGGCGATGACGGCGCGCCATTTTGCAAATCGCGCGCCATATGTCGCATATTCGGCAAGACGTTCTCTCAAACCATCAAGTCCATTCGTTATGCTTTCTCTCTCGTGTAATGCAAGCGCGGAGGTTCCTGTGTCTACCTTGATGCCAGGGAGGATGCCGCGCGCCGTGAGTATGTCGACAAATGGAATCCCCTCATCGTTTTTTTGGCGTATTGTTTCGTCGAAGAGAATAATGCCGCTCACGTACTGCTCGATTTTCGGTGCGGTGAGAATGATTTGGCGGTATAAGCGGCGATTCTCTTCAGTGCATTCCAATCCGACCGCGTCGAAACGCTTTTTACAGGTGTCGATACTCTCGTCGGCGGCGATAATGCCTTTACCATGAGCAACCATCGCGCGAGCCGTGTTTGTCAGTACATCGACATTCATAATGTCAAGTATGACATATATTGTATACGTCGTCATGTTTGATGTTTGGGGTCATCATGTTTGGGGTCAGACCCCACAAACCGAATTTTGATCTATCCGGAGGGGTTTGGGTAACAGTTATTTTGATCTATATCGCGGGGTTTTCATTTTGTATATTTTATTGTATAATGCGCCGCAGAAAAATCCCCTGTGAGGGAATGTTCCAATCCGATGGAGGCGATCATGCCGAGGACTTTTGCTGAGTGGATACTGTTTGTTTTGTTGGCATCATCGGTGTCATTGTTCTTGATCCCGAGACTCCCATGGTTTATTGGCCTCATGCTGCTTCTTGTTTTTGCTCTTTTGGCTATTGTGTGCTACGACGAGGTGTCTGCAAATCCTCCCAGTGTTGCGACGCCTACATTTCTTGGTGGACGTTGCGACGAAGTAATAAGGGAAGGGTGGGTATTTCTTCTCCCATTCATTGAGACGCTAATCGTTGAGCAGATCACACCTGAAGAAATGGATATCGAAGTAAAAGGTGTGCGGTGTCTCTTGAGCAAAGATGGTGAGAAAGCCAGTGGAGGCGCGGTAACCGTGAACGTATCTGTCGTTTATGTACCCGATACAACCAGTCCAGCGAGTTTCAGGAAGTTTCAGGATCGAGGCAGACGCCCAAAGATCAACAAGATTCTCGAAGATATGGTTGAGGAGGTGGTACGGCAGCATGGTGCAACATTGACGTGGGAGGAGCTGACACTTGGTCAGTACACGCTATCCGCGCTCCTTGTTGAAGAATTGGTCGGCGTGAGTGACCAACAGGTTACGAGTGAAAATACGGCAAAGACATTCCTTCGATCGGCACTCGAAAATGGCGTTGCGGATATTCACGATCTCGGAATCAAGATTCGCCGACTCAATGTCACTAATGTGGAAGCGGAAGGCGATCTGAAGAAAAATGCCGAGCGTGGAGCGATCGAAAAACAGCAACGTACAGCGGAAATGGCGGATGTGCACACGGCAATTGCGCTTGCCAAAGAAATTGTGACGGAAGCATCTGGACGAGGCGAGAAAATGACGCTCGCCGAAGCGCTTGATCGCGTCAGTGTGTTGCGTGGACGCTCAGAAGAGACATTTGTGCGCTCAAACAACACACTGCTTGATGCGGCTGCGATATTGCGTAGGGGTGCGGGTGTGCCGACGCCGAGTTCGGAATCGAAAGATTGAAAAAGAGAGAAGAGAGAACTTTTGGCGCGGGGATTCCGATCTCCGCGCCTATTTTATTCAATATTGAAGCCATTTTGAAGGAATTTAGGTGAGTGCTATTGACAAGTAGATACTTGATGTGGTAATATGCCGCCAGTCGTCACCCGGAGTGGGTGCAAACAAGATAAGAGGAGAGGAAAATGACTTTCACTGATGGTCGCAAAAAGGCCCTCAAAGGGCTGGGCGCCTTCGTGGGCGTCGTGGCGGTTTTGGCTCTGATTGTGTGGGGGGTGAATAAGTGGAATGCTCCCGCCACCACCCAGCAGGTCGCCACCACGGAGTACAAGGCACCCGCGGTCGCGGTGTCAGGTGCGGTGGCGAATCCGCCTCCGGCACCCACTCCGCAGGTGGTGCGGTATGGCATTGGCGCGGAGGTGTTCCGCGTCGAGGGGACCCCGCAAGGGTTCACGTTTGACGGGGTGTCGAATGCCTCGAAAGCGCAGTCCTGCAAAAATAAGGGCGGGACGCTGGTTAGAAGCGATACTTGCCGCGTGCTCAGCAATAGGCAACGCGAATGCAAGAATCAGTGCCGGCTTCCCGACGGTTCTCTCATAGGGAACTTGAGCTGGAACTGATCTACTGGGGCAGACTATGAACACACGGCGTGTTCATAGTCTGCCCAAAAATTTTCTTGATTCTTTGTGGCTTCTTGCGTATACATTTGTGTAGGCAAGAAATCCTGAGGAAGTGGAGGGAAGCAATGATTCGATTGATCTTTGTCATGATGGTTGTCTTGCTGGCAAGTGTGCCGGCAATGGCGGCGGGAAGAGCGTGCGTCAATAGCGACGCGTGCAATGTTTTGCGTTCCGGACACACCCGCGGGCGTACGCCTGTTGCGTGCGTCAGTATTCCGTTTGTAAAGGCGGGGTACGGGCAGGTGGCGATGTTTATCTTGCGGGAATTCAATCCGCGCGATACGCCGCAAGGAATCCAAGAACAGCTTTCTCATGCGCTGTTCAAGGACTCCAAGATTACAGGTCCTCGCGACGACTTTTGTCGCCATCCTGCGAAGTTTGCAGGCGCGAAGTGGGTCGTGATTTGCGATGAGAAGGGGATTGGCTGGATTACCGGCGCATCTCTGGTTCAGGCGGTCCGCACAGGCAAGCCACCGGGGGGCAAGCGTGTGCTCGTGGGCACGCACGTGCACGAGTGATTGTCATGGACGCGTCATACCCTGCGTAGGGATGAGAAGTATCATCCCTACGCAACAATTTTTCAGGACGAGATGACACCATTGACAACATAAAATATCTTGATATAATATAAACATATAAGTAATTTAGCAGCCGAAATCACAATTTAGAAACATTCGTATGACATATATTTCAAAGCAGTTTCGTTCGTCCATGATCGTGGTGCTAGCCTGTCTTTTCGTGATGAGTGTGGCGCCGCGTGTGACATTGGCGCAAGAGGATTTTGGTTCAAGTTTCTTCTCGTCGGGGTCAGATACTAGTGTCAGTGATTTTGGATCGGCTGATGCTCCTTGTTGTACGGCGCAAAATGTTGATTTTGGTTCCAGTTTCTATTCTCCAGTGAATTCTGATTTTGGCACCTCGTTTTATTCTCATGCTGCTCAAGCGAAAGATTTCGGTTCGTCTTATTATTCTCCTACCGTAGCTGGTGATTTTGGTTCGAGTTACTATTCACCGATTGGTGTTGGAAGTGCGGATTTTGGCTCTTCGTACTATTCTCCAAATCTTGTCACTACGTATCGCGATGCGCAACCGAACTACTATTATCCCACTACTGGCGCACCCAAGTATTCCTACGGCAATGGTTCCACGGGTTATTCCTACCCAGCTTCCTCCTCGGGTTACTCGTACCCTGCGTATTCCACAGGCTATTCCTATCCCGCATACTCTTCCTCCGGTTATGGGTATTCATACCCTGCGTCATACTCCTATCCCGCCTCATACTCATACGGCACGACTGCGTCGACTCCGTTTACGGTGAGTGCGCCGGGGAGCACCAATGTCTCCAACTACAGCTCCAACTACTGCACCAACGGTAGCTGCAATTACACCGACAACAGCATCAACGGCAGCTTCAACACCTACGGCTCCGGCTCGACGATTTCCACTTTGAAGACGGTTTCCGATTATCCTGCGTACTATCCTGTGCAATACTCGTATCCGTATTCATCTTCGTATTACACAGGAACCAATACGGTATACCCATCGTGCTCACTCACGGCAACGCCAAACACCATATCTGCAGGGCAAGCGGTGAACCTCACGTGGACATCGGCAAACGCGTGGACGGCGTATCTGTTTGGAGGATCGGTGAATACATCTGGTTTGACGACCGTGTACCCGACACAGACGACGACCTACGAGCTTACGGTCTACAGCAATCAGGGCATCGTCGGTCGCTGCCAGGCGGTGGTGAATGTGGGTGAATATGGAGTGGGATACGTGGCACCGACGACTGCCGCTCCGTACGTTGCGCTCTCGCAGATTCCGTATACAGGCTTCGACTTCGGTGCGATTGGCAACAGCATCTACTGGATGGCGATCCTTGCCTTCGCTGTTGCGGCAAGCTACCTGGTGCTCTACTATCGAGGCGGCATGTCGACCATGTTTGCGTATACACATCGTCCGACAGCACGCGTTCACGTCGCATCGCCGCGTGTGTCGTATGCACATGATGTGCACGGATCGTTGGAACATCTCCCTGTGCGTGAAGATTCTGTTGCGCGCTCTGTATCATCCATGCCGAAAGACGCGATGACGGTGGTGCGATCTGAAAACGGGTCCGCGCCGCGCATCATCATCTCTCGCGCCTAACGCCGCCGCCACTCAGAGTTCCAAAGTAGAACGAAAACCACCCCAAGACGGGGTGGTTTTTGGTTAGGCGACTGCCTTGATTTTGATACCAAGGTGTTTTTCTATGGTCGCGATCCGATCGAACAAGTGGTCGATTTCTTTTGCGAAACCGGAATGATTTTTTGTCGACTCTTCGAGTTTTTCTATTCTGTTGCGAATGTCGCGAACATCGTCTTTGATGTACTGGAGGTCGAGCTTGATCGGGATTAATGCCGCGTCAATCTCCGTGCGAACTATGGAACGAACTTCATCTTTGGTGGCGAAATCGGAAATATCCGCTTTTGTTGCCACTGTTTCGCGTATTTCCTGAATGTCAGAAGCAATTGCCGCAAATCCACGTTCGACGACCACGGCGAGCCGGTCGATTTTTTGTTCGACGGATAGTTTCTTTTCCATACGACTTCATTGTATCATTAGGAGCGGGCACGGATCTCATCCTGTATCCTGTGGACAATCTCGGCGATGGGGAATGCGCCGATTTTGCTGGTGCGACCTTCGAGGGTGGCGGTATTGCCAGAAACTTCTTCGTCGCCGAGGACGAGGAAGTAGGGGGCTTTTTGGAGCTTGGTCTCGCGGATGCGCTTGCCGAGGGATTCGGTGGCTTCGGCTATTTCGGCGCGGATCCCTGCTTCGCCAAGGCTACGCAGGACAAGTCCTGCATATTCGGAGTGTTTTTCGGAGACGGGGAGAATACGCACGTGCATGGGCGAGAGCCAGAGGGGGAAGGCACCGGCGTAGTGCTCAATGAGGACGCCGAGGAAGCGATCAGGTGAGCCGATGAGTGCGCGATGAATCATCACTGGTGTTTTCGGGGTCCCGTCTTCGCCGATGTATTCGAGTTTGAAGCGCGACGGCTGCACGAAATCAAGCTGGACGGTAGAGATTTGCCAATTGCGCCCGATGGCATCCACAGCCATAATGTCGATCTTCGGACCGTAAAACGCAGCTTCACCGATTGCTTCTTTGAATTCAATATTCTTTTTCTGCAAAAGAGTGCGCATTATATCTTGCGCTGTTTCCCATCTGGTTGGATCGCCGAGATACTTTGCGGCATTGTTGGGATCGCGCAAAGAAAGGCGCATCCAGAATCCTATTTTGTAGGTAGAGAGTGCTGTCTGAATCGCGTCGAGGACGGCAGAAATTTCTTGCTCTATTTGGTCTTCGCGGCAGAAGATGTGTCCGTCATCTTGTGCGAATGCGCGTAGACGCGTGAGGCCGGAGAGTTCACCGGGGCGTTCGTCGCGGTAGAGATTTGCGAAGTCGGCATAACGGATAGGAAGGTCGCGATAACTGCGCATCTGCGACGCGTAGATCTGCGTGTGTTGCGGGCAATTCATTGGTTTCAAGAACATTTCGTCGGAGACGTACTGCGAACGAACGGAAAGCATATCTTCTTTGTAGGCGTCGTAGTGACCCGAGAGTTTGAATAGCTCGGCTTTGTTGATATTGGGAGTGTGGACTTCGCCGAAGCCGAGTTGCGCGTTGAGTTCGCGAGAGTAGTTGATGATTGCGTTGCGGACAACGTTGCCGCGTGGGGTATACATGGGCATGCCGCTACCAACGAGATCGGAAAATACTAGAAGGTCTTGTTCGCGCGCAATTTTGCGATGGTCGCGCTTTTTTGCCTCTTCGCGCTGGGCGATGTAGGCGTCTAATTCTTCTTTGGTCGCGAAAGCGAGGCCGTAGATGCGGGTGAGCATTTTGTTCTTTTCGTCGCCGCGCCAGTAGGCACCGGCGACGCGGTCGAGGTGGAAAGAGTCGGGGGCGATATCTTGGCTCGGATGTTCGGAGTGCCCGCCGCGGCAAAGATCGGTGAAATGAGCTTGCCCTGAGCCCGTCGAAGGGCCGCAGGTGTAGAGTGTAATCGTCTCACCTTTCTTTTCGAGCTCGTCGATGAGCTCGAGTTTGTAGTCGTTGTCGGCGAAGAACGCCCGCGCTTCGGCGGGGGAGACGACCTTGTGCGAAAATTCTTTCCACGAGGGGAGTATCTTGCGCATTGCCTTTTCGATTTTGGCGAGGTGCTGCTCGCCGGGGATCTCGCCCGCAGAAAAATCGAAGTCGTAATAAAAGCCGTTGTCGACGGCAGGGCCGATGGTGGGTTTGGCGTGCGGATACTGCTCACGGATGGCGGCGGCGAGTAAGTGGGCGAGCGTATGGCGGATGTGTTCGATAGGCATGTGAAGCATGATAGCAACTTTTTGTGAATGGGGAAATAGAGAGGCGCGCCACGAAGTGGCGCGCCAAGATCATCTTTCATCCATCACCACAATCACATAAACCGTGTACAATCAAATGGATTAGTACCTCAATCTGATTTCGCACATCAGCTTCAATGGGCTGATGTTTTCGTACTCTTTTTTCAACCTTTCGCAACGCGTGCCATAACTGATTCACGGATTTGACAGGGAATCCTGCTCTTTGCGCCGATTCCATCAGAATGCGCGACACGCGCGGAGACGCCTCAAAATAACATTGAAGCGCTTCGGGGCTTGGGCCAATCATGGTACCGATGACATCTGCCAGGTACCGACTATTCGTATCCGCGAACATCGCCTCATGGCCGACATAGAATTTTATCAAGCGGGCAAGTCCTTGCTCCACTGCTCTCAAATCTAGTACAAGAACGCACATCGTGGATATTCTCCTCGATTGCAGGGCATGTACAACACACGCCCACCTTCTCCTTTATACTATATGTGGATTTGTATTACAATCCTTTTGCTTTCTCCGCCACGAAACTCGGCTCCCCGTTTCTCTCGGAGATTTTTCCTTTGAGGAGAACGCAGGCGCCGGGGACGAGGATTTTTTCATACTCTTTGAGCGAGCGAGGGAAGACGACAGCCTCGATGGAATCGGTGAGATCGGCGATTTGAAGGAATGCCATTTTTTCGCCTTTTTTGGTGAGAATGTGCCGCGTCGTCTCGATGAAGCCGCCGATCACCGTCTCGACGCCCTTGAGATGTTCTTTGGCATGTTTGATGGAATTCTTTACGTTACTCAATTTTGCGCGGTGTTTGTCGAGCGGATGACCAGAAACGTAGATGCCGAGAAGTTCTTTTTCCCAGGTGAGTTTTTGGTCGGGGTCGGCGGGGTCGTGTGGTGGTAGGGTCAGAGGGGCGCGGCCGCCGAAGGCGGCCGCGCCAAAGAGAGAAATTTGATTGTTCGGTGATTTGGTGTGTTCGCGGTGATAGATGAGGAGGAGTTCGATCTCGGCGAGAAGCTGTCCGCGTTCGCCGAGTGAGTCGAGCGCGCCGGATTGAATGAGGGATTCGAGCTGTTTTTTGTTGAAGTTTTTGCTTGTCCCGAGCGAAGTCGAGGGGTCGGTGATGCGCGAGAGGAAATCGGCGAGATTGGCGAATCTGCCGCCTTTCTCGCGTGTTGCGATGATGGAGTCGGCGACACCAGTGCCGAAGTTTTTTATGGAATATAAACCGAATCGGATTGCTCCGTTGTTGGCACGCTCGGCGACAGACATTGCTGGGGTCGCTGTCTGGCGCTGCTGCGCCAGCGCTCCCTCTCGCGCCGACGCGCTGCGAGAGACCCCAGCAATGTCTGTCGCCTCGCTTACAAGGTTCTCCGCTGTAGCAGCTGTTCCCACAACCGTAAACGTCCCCAGACTTTCATTCACATCTGGTGGGAGGATGGCGATATGCATGCGTTTGCACTCGGCGACAATCTCGGCAATTTTTTCCACGTCGCCCGCGTCTGCCGTGAGCACTGCCGCCATGTAATCGACGGGGAAGTTGGCTTTCATGTAGGCTGTTTTGTAGGCGAGGCTGCCGTAGGAGGCGGCGTGGGCTTTGTTGAATCCGTAGGCGGCGAATGTCTCGATCTGCTGCCAGAGTTCGGCTGTTTTTTCTTTGTTCATGCCGCGTTCGATGCAGCCTGTGGCGAAACGCTCTTTTTGTTTTGCCATTTCCTCTGGAATCTTTTTTCCCATAGCTTTGCGGAATTTATCGGCCTCGCCCCATGAATAACCGGCGAGCTGCACGGCGATCATCATGACGTCGTCTTGATAGATGAGAATGCCGTAGGTTGGTTTGAGTATGGATTCCATGCGAGGGTCGAGATATTTGACGAGCGCGGGATTTCTTTTGCGCGCGATGTAGTCGGGGATGAATGCCATGGGGCCGGGGCGATAGAGGGCGACCATGGCGTTGAGATCGTGTACCACCGTGGGCTTCAAGTCTTTGAGATATGCGGTCATGCCGCTGCCTGCCATCTGGAATACACCGAGTGTCTCGCCGCGCGTGAGCATGGCATACACTTTTTTGTCGTCGAGCGGGACGCGGTCGAGATCAACGTCTTGCCCGAGTCGCGTTTTTACGCGAGCGACGGCATCTGCTAAGACGGAAAGGTTGGTGAGTCCGAGAAAGTCAAATTTGAGAAGTCCGACGCCGCCGTACTCATCGGCGATGGAATACATGTCGTACTGGGTGATGGTCTTGCCGCCTTTTGGGTCGAGCTGTACGGGCGCATAATCGGTAACGGGACCTGGGGCGAGAATAACGCCAGCGGCGTGCACGCCCACATGGCGGACGTTGCCCTCGATCGCGCGTGCAAGATCGAGTACTTCGCGCGCATCAGGATCTTTTTCATACGCGCTCGCAAGCTCGGGCACTTCTTTGAGTGACGAGTCGATGGTGACAGGGAAACCTTGCTTGCCGAATGGAATCATTTTTGCGATCGCATCGCCGAGCGAATATGAGTGTCCGAGCGCACGCGCCACGTCGCGTACCGCGGCGCGTGCCATCATGGTGCCGAAAGTACCAATCTGTACAACAGTGTCGGTGCCATATTTTCTTCGCGCGTATTCTATAAGTTCATCGCGTCGAGTATCGGCGATATCCATATCGATATCTGGAGCCGATGGGCGCTCTGGATTGAGGAAACGTTCGAAGGGCATGTTGAATTTTATCGGATCAACGGTGGTGATGTGACATAGGTAGGAAACGAGCGATCCTGCCGCCGAACCACGCGTGTTGGTAAAGATGCCGACCTCACGGGCATGACGTAGAAGATCGGCGACAATGAGGAAGTACGATGCGTAGCCTTTTTTCTCAATGATTCCGAGTTCGTAGTCCATGCGTGTACGAAGCTCGGGAGTGTCTGCTAATCCGCGCGCAGCGATACCGCTTTCGGCAAGTGCACGCAGTTCGCGATCTGGTGTCGAATTATCGGGAATAGGAAAAAGGGGAAAGATTGCTTTTCCGAGAGTGAGCTTGAGTGTGCACTGCTCGGCGATTTTCGCACTGTTCTCAAGTGCATCTGGAAGATCGGCGAAGAGTTCTTCGGCGCGCGCACACGAAAGAAACGAGAAATTATGAGGGTTGTCGAGGAGGTCGCGGTTGAGTGTTGTACCTGTACGGATGCAGTTGACAAGCTCGCGCGCTATGGCATCGTCTTGCTTCAGATAATACGTCTCATGCGCGGCGACGAGTGACACGTTCTCTTTGCGAGCGATAGAAATGATGTGCCGCATGAGCTCCTCGTGATCGAGAATTTCCTGGTGGCGCGTGATCTCGACATAACAATTTTCAGAAAAGATGCGCGCGTGCCATGCGACGATTTCTTGCGCGCGATCGATATTTCCATCCTTGAGGGCGTGCGTATGTGCGCCTGCAAAAGCGGGGAGAATTGCGATCAGTCCCTCTCGGTATTGCTCGATCAATTCACGGTCGATGCGCGGACGATCGTGGAAGCCTTCAAGATGCGATTGCGACACGAGACGAATGAGGTTGTGGTATCCCGCATCGTTTTGTGCGAGCAGAATGAGACGTGAATGACGATCGTCCACTCGGTGTTCTTTGTCGAAACGCGTGCGCGGCGCGACGTAGAAATCGACGCCGATGATTGGTTTCAGTTCCTGCTTCACGCACTCTTTGTAGAAATCAATCGCGCCGTACATGTTGCCGTTGTCGGTGAGTGCGAGCGCGGTCTGACCATCGGCTTTTGCCGCGGCAACAAGATTCTCTACGTTTGGCAGTGCTTCAAGCAGAGAGTAGTGAGAATGAGTGTGAAGATTGATGAATTTTTTCATACTAGAGAGTATACAATACGATCATGTATCTCATCGGCATAGACGAAGCGGGGCGTGGGGCGCTGGCAGGGCCTGTTGCTGTGGGTGCGGTATGTATGCCTGCGGATTTTGCGTGGCGCGATGTGTTTGCAGCAATCACGAAACGCGGAGAGCCTCGGCTGCGCGATTCAAAAAAACTCTCTGCAGCGCAGCGCGAAACGCTGTACGAGATTATCGCTGTGCATGGAGAGCTTCGATGTGCGCATGCCTTTTCTGATGCGGCAATGATCGACAAAATCGGTATTGTTCCTGCCGTTCACGCCGCCGCCGCGAGAGCGATTGATTGTCTGAGCGTGTCGCCGCGCGAGGCGAGCGTACTGCTCGATGCAGGTCTTCGCGTGCAGCCAGAATGGAAACAGGAAGCGTTTGTCCGTGGCGACGAGACGATCCCTGTGATTGCGCTTGCATCGATCGTCGCAAAAGTGTTACGCGATCGTTTCATGACACAGATTGCACCGTTGTATCCTGCGTATGGGTTGGAAGCGCACAAGGGATACGGAACGTTCGCACATCGACAGGCGATCCACCAAGAAGGACTTTCGGTTATCCACCGCTTTTCCTTTTGTCGCGCGTTGCGTACAAAACAAAAAAATGTATAATCGTCGGTATGGTAGTACGAATGCGCAGAAATCGTTCCCAAACGGCAAAACGCCGTTCTCATCATGCAATCGTGCCTGCACGGTTGGCGAAGTGCGGGTGCGGAGCGTCTCGCGTGTCGCATCGCGCGTGTCGTCAGTGTGGTACGTACAACGGACGAGTCGTGGTTGACGTCGTCGCTCGCGCGACTCGAGATGCGCGACGTGCCAAGCGTCGTTCGGCTGGACTTCGCGAATCAGGACAAACTCCCGATAAAAGTACCGCGAAGACGTAACGTCTTCGCGTTTTCATGTTTACTTGATCTTTCACTATCATATGTCAAACAGACACCTAGCCCGATCAGTCGTCCTCCAAGTCTTGTTTGAATATGACCAAAGTTCAGGGACGATGGCGGCGCCAGAAGCAGAGAGCCGCCTTGTTTCTTATGCAAAAGAATTCGGAGCGCGCGAGTCAGATTTCTCTTTCATGAGAACGCTTGTGCATACCGTCATTCTCAAACAAAAAGAGATTGACGCAGTGATCATGCGTGCCGCACCTGAATGGCCACTTAAGAAAATTGCCGCGATTGATCGCTGTGTGTTGCGTCTTGGTTTGGCAGAGCTTTTGTATGCAGATCGCTCGCAAGTGCCCGCAAAGGTTGCGATCAATGAATCAATTGAACTGGCGAAAGCGTTTGGAAGTGCGTCGTCGAGCAGGTTTGTCAATGGCGTATTGGGTGCAGTGTATATCGAGCTTGGCGAACCGGGTAAGGGCGAAGGGAAGATGCACAAACAAACGGATTACATTGCTAGCCATATGGCGGTTGAAGAATTGGTAGGTGCCGTGGTGTATGCACGAGATATCCCTGTCGATGCAGCCAAGGGTGCCGAACAGATTTATCTTGCGTTGGTGCACGATATTTTCGGGCACTGGACTCTTTCAAAGGGTAAATTGCAGCAGGGTGAATCAAAAGAAGTTGGAGTGCGGCGTAAGGTAAATGAAGAGATCGGACTCGATGTCGATGTGGAAGATATGTTGGGAGAAAATGAATATATCGCAAGTGATGTGGCGAGTTTGAGCAAGCTTGGTAAAAAACGACGTCACGCGACCTACTATTTGGCGCGCGGAAAATTCCGAGACCTCCTGCTCAAAAGAGACGGCGGACTCGATGACGCGCAATGGTTTCCTCTTGCGTCGGTGGGCGATCTCAATTTTTATGATGATATATTGCCTGTCGTGACGCGCGCGATCAACATTCTCGCGCAAAAGCATAGGTCTTAGATATGGATTTCGGATCGTTTGAACAACGGATCGGGCATGTGTTTCGCACCTCATCACTCATTGAGCAGGCGTTTACACATCGGTCATATTTGAATGAAAATAGGACTCCCGGGCGCGAACACAATGAGCGACTTGAGTTTCTCGGTGACGCCGTATTGGAGCTGGTCGTCACTGATTTTCTCTACGCGAAATATCCCGAGAAGTCGGAAGGAGATCTCACGGCGTATCGCGCAGCATTGGTGAACACGCAGAGCATTTCCGATGCGGCAACCAAACTCGGCATGAATGATTTTTTACTTCTCTCGCGCGGAGAATCGAAAGACACGGGGCGCGCGCGGCAAATAATTCTTGCCAATGCATTTGAGGCGCTGATCGGTGCTGTGTACCTTGATGCTGGGTATGGAGCGGCGCAGCAATTCATCGCGGCGCAGCTGTTCCACAAGACCGACGAGGTGGTCGCGAAGCGCTTGTGGCAAGATGCGAAGAGTCGTTTTCAAGAGATGGCGCAGGAGAAGGAAAATGTGACGCCGACATACCAGCTGCAGAGCCAGTCTGGTCCGGATCACGACAGAGTGTTTGTCGTCGGCGCATACATTGGTCGCGAAAAAGTGGCAGCTGGCGAAGGTCGCTCCAAACAAGAAGCCGAACAAGCAGCGGCGGAGAAGGCGCTGGCGGCTAGGGGATGGTGACATTGTTTTGAAATCCTAGAGGCGACACCTCTAGGATTCGCATTCATTGCGAGGCAAGTTCGTGAACCATTCTATTTGATACAATGTATTCGATGTACCTCAAATCCATCGAGCTGTCGGGTTTCAAGTCGTTTGGGAAAAAGACGGCGCTTGTTTTCACGTCGCCGATTGCGAGCATTGTGGGGCCGAATGGAAGCGGGAAGTCGAATGTCGCGGAAGCGTTTCGTTTCGTCTTGGGCGAGCAGTCGATGAAATCGATGCGTAGCAAGAAGGGTGAGGATTTGATCTGGGGCGGATCGCCCGCCTTGTCGCGTGCCAACCGTGCGGGGGTGAAAGTTACATTCGATAATTCCACGCGGCTGCTCGACATGGACTTTTCCGAGGTGACGATCGAGCGCTCCGTGTATCGCGATGGCTTGAATGAGTATCTGCTCAACGGTACGCAGGTGCGTCTCAAAGACGTGATCCGTCTTCTTGCTGGTGCCAACATTGGCGGTTCGGGATATCAAATCATCTCGCAAGGCGAAGCCGATCGAATTCTCAACGCAAGCCCGCGCGAGCGCCGCGAAATGCTCGAAGACGCACTTGGTCTCAAATTGTATCAGCACAAGAAGATAGAGAGCGAAAGAAAACTCGAAGAGACGGCACTCAATCTCGAAAAGACGGCATCCCTGCGCCGCGAGATAGCGCCGCATTTACGATTTTTGCGCTCACAAGTGGAAAAAATCGAACGCGCGCGTGAGCAGCGAGAAGATTTGGCGGCGCGCCTCAATGAATATCTTGCGCGTGAACATGCGTGGATTACACAAGAAGATGCTCGTATAAGC
Organism: uncultured bacterium; assembly: GCA_903824595.1. Lineage (GTDB taxonomy): Bacteria > Patescibacteriota > Minisyncoccia > Phycocordibacterales > UBA2100 > UBA10103. Next base: position 23,240 of record CAIJXH010000002.1, on the reverse strand, counting down.
GATGATGAACATGCTCATGAGCGCGTGTTGCAAACATGTCTTGACGCAATTGCCGATGCGCGAAAAGCTGGTGATCCAGATGCATATAATGTATCCGATCTTGAGCGTTCCGTCTCCGAGTTCACCGTGCGTGTGGCTGATGCGCGTAGAGAACGTGAACGGCTCGCGCGTGAACTTGGGCGCGCAGAAGGTGCGCTCGAGGCAAATCACGTGACCGTCGAAGCGATCGTGGCGGTGCCGCATGTGCGCGGATTTTTCCGTGATATTGAAATCGCACTTGCCGACATAGAACGCGCAACAGACGTGAACCTCATTCGATCGGGAGTGTCTCAACTTCGGTCGAGCATACGATCGTTCGTTGATGGTCTTGAAAATGGTGCGCCGGTTACGAATGCAGAAGCTCGTCAGCAGGTCGCGAACATCCAGACGCTTCTTCAGAAAGCGCAGGAAACAGAAATGATTCTCAGTGAAAGCAGTGAAATGGCGCGACAAAAGATTGCGCGTATACGCGAGCAGCGTCTTGCGGCAGAGCGTGATATTGTGCAATTAGAAGCGAATGCGCGTGACGCACAAAGTAAGCGCGACGCTGCGCGTGTTGCTCGTGCGGCGATTGTCGATCTGAAGCGAAGATTTGAGGATGAGGTACGAGAAGGGATAGCGCTTGTCGGTGCGGCGATCCATTCATGGGAACGATCCGAAATCCCGTATGGCGCACTTTCTGAAGATCGAAGTATGCAAGAAAAACGTCGTCGCGATATCGAACGTCTCAAAATAAAAATAGAAGAATCTGGTATTGGAAACGGGGACGCCGTGATCAAAGAATTCAAACAAACAAAAGAGCGCGATGAGTTTCTCGAGCATGAGATTATTGACCTTGAGAAATCCGCGGTGTCGTTGAGGGGTATTATTACAGATCTTGAAAAAACCATCGACGCTCGTTTTCACGAAGGACTGATCAAGATCAACGAATCTCTCGCTTTGTTTTTCCACCAGCTCTTTGGGGGTGGTCACGCAATGCTTGAGCTAGAGCGTCCGAATACTCGAGCGCATGAAGAAGATGATGACAACGATTCATATGACGATGCGGACGATGCTGTGTCGCGTGAGAGTAACGTGGATCTTTCTGTTGGACTCTCCATATCGGTGGCGCTTCCGCGCAAGAAAGTTCGTGGACTGGAAGCTCTTTCTGGAGGTGAACGCGCACTCACGTCGATTGCGCTCATATTCTCAATGAGCCGTGTCAATCCACCACCGTTTCTTATTCTTGATGAGACTGATGCTGCGCTTGATGAAGCAAACAGTCGTCGATATGCCGACATGATTCGCGAACTCGGAAAACATTCTCAATTGATTGTTATCACGCATAATCGAGCTACCATGGCAGCTGCAGGTGAACTGTATGGCATTACGATGGGTCAAGATGGTGTGTCGCGCTTGTTATCGGTGAAGCTTGAGGATGCTCAAAAAGTTGCAAAATAGAAGGAATAAGGGTAAAGTGGCGCAACATATGTTACGAATACGAATGCAGAGGATTGGGAGGATAAACATGCCGAGTTTTCGAATTGTCGTCTTGGAGCGTGCCCGTTCTGCAAAATCAGGTACATGCATTGAGAAAGTCGGCACCTATAATCCTCGCACCAAAGAGAGAGTAATCAATGCCGAACGCGTGATGTATTGGCTAGGGAAAGGGGCGCAAGCAACCGATACGGTACACAACATGTTGATATCTGCCGGTGTTATTGCGGGTAAGAAGATCAATGTCCTTCCCAAGAAAACTGTGCCCGTTGCAGAGAGTACCGTTTCAAATCCTACCACTCCTTCTGCGGACGTTCCGAGCGAGCCTGTCGCGGCGTAGTTTGCTATAATTATCATCGTTATTATTTAGTAGATAGTAAGATTTCTATGGAACGCGATCAACAATTTTTGGAATATGTCGTGAAGGCGTTGGTAGATCATCCTGAAGATGTGAAAATTACTCGAGTTGTGGATGAGATGGGAGTCCTGCTCACGCTCTTGGTGCATAAAGACGATATGGGCAAGGTGATCGGACGTTCGGGCGCGACCGCCAAGGCGATTCGCACCGTACTTCGTGTCGTCGGTATGAAGAACGATGCTCGCGTCAACCTCAAGATCGAAGAACCGGAGGGGAGCGAACGCCCCGCCGCCGGTGCAACCGATCCCGATGCCGATACCGGCGACTATGTTCACACCCACGAAAAGCGTGAACGTACCGAAAAGTCGCTCGATGATGTCTTGGCGGATTTGAAATAATTTCCGGCGTAGCGGGATCCAAAAAAATTTGACGAGAGCCTTTTTTTGGTGTAAAAGGCGTTCTGGTTTGTTCGGGAATGTGAGCGCATGTGGCGCTCCGGTTTCCTTTTGACTCAAGACAAAAAGGACCAGTTCTATGACACCTTCAACCTCGCTAACCCTGCAGGGATTCCTCCAGGGTCTTCAAGGCAATATGATGTGGCTCATCGGCTCAATCATCACGATCGTCGTCGTCCTGCTGGTCGTCCGCTGGTTCATCAACAAGATGGCCAAGGATGGCGGTATGGATGACTCCGATGCGACAACGGTCCGAAGTTGGGTCAACGGCGTAGCTGGCATCGTTGCCCTCGTGGTGATCACCGGCTTCTGCGTCAACGCGGCAAGCTATGCAACCAATGCCATTCCGCGGTCAGAGCTTGACAGGTCGTCGATCAACCGCGACATGGGCGCCAACATCAAACGCTGATCCATCCGGCAAGGCACATCCAACGGAAAATACCGAAAATGCGTAAATTCTCACTGGTTGCCGCCCTCGCGGTCGCGATTGCGACCCTGACCGGCGGTTCGTCGTTTGCTTCGGAACCGCGTGCGATTCCTCCCGACATGATCGGGATGATTCTCACGCCGAGCGGGTTCGACGGCAAGATCTACGAGTCCGGCCAAGTCGACATCGGTGCCAAAGGCTGGTTCGCTGATTGGGGCAACAAGCTGGTACTCCTGCAGCGCGGCGGCTTCGCCATCAAGGAGCAGTTCGCCCAGAACGATCCCAACAACGACAAGGATCACGAAGACCATCGTTGCATCGTCGGGCCGAAGCGCGAGCCGATGTCACTCGATGTTCGCCTGCTCTTCGCCATGCCAGACCACACCAAACCGGCGGGGCGGGAGGCGATCTTGCGGATGGGAATCCTCGGGAAGCCGGTTCGCGCCAAGGACGAGCAGTTCGGCGGTGACCGTGTCCTCGTCCTCGACGCGGCTTCGGTCTACTTCCAGCAGGTTCAACAGCAGGTGCGCGGTAAAATCCGCGACATCTGCCTGAGCTACGCCAGTGTCGACGCGGTCTTCGACGCGATCGCCAAGAACGGCACGCCCGAAGGCTTCACCGACAAGATGAAGATGATGATCGGCACGGTGCTCGCCGAAAACAACTCGCCGTTGTTTCTCGTCACTGCGATCGCATCAAATGTGAAGCCAGATCCGTCAGTGATCAGTGCCATCGCGTCCGCTCAAGCGGCCGACAAGCTGACCGACGCCATGCTGAAGATCGACGCCTTCATCAAAGCGGATCCGACCGGTCAACGCGCCTTCATCTACAAGCTGATGATGATGCAGGCGATGACGGCGAAGGCTGGCGGAAGCAGCACGTTCTTCATGACCGATGTCGGCGTTCCGAACGGCACCCCCGTCCCGGTTCGCTGAAGTTCAACCAAAATCCGGCTTTTCCGGTGGCCGCGCAGATTCGTCTGCGCGGCTTTTTCTTTTTGTTGTGCGGAGGGCGCAAAAGCATTAGGATGCCTTTGTATGATCCATTTTCACATCATTACTCTCTTTCCCGAATCAATCGAGCCGTATCTTGCGAGCTCGATTATTGGGCGCGCGGTGAAAAACAAGAAAATCAAAATTTCATACTACGACCCCAAGAAATTTACGCACGATCGTTATGGTCGCGTGGATCGTCGGCCGTACGGAGGTGGACCCGGGATGGTCTTGGAGCCGGATGCGATACTGCGTGCCGCTGAAAAGGCGATAGGGAAGAAGCGCGGCGCGGAGAAGATTTTCTTTGCTACCGATGGTGCGATTTTTGATGAAGCGATGGCAAAAAAATTAGCAAATCCTAGAGGTGTCGCCTCTAGGTTGACAAGACATATCGTTTTCATTTGTGGACACTACGAGGGTGTGGATGCGCGTGTCGAGAAGATTTTGAAGGCAAAAAAAGTGTCGATGGGTCCGTACGTACTTACGGGTGGCGAGCTGCCTGCGGCTACGGTGATTGATGCGGTGGCGCGTTTCGTGCCGGGTGTTTTGGGAAAGGCAGAATCACTCGAAGCAAGTCGCGTGTCGTCGCCCGAGGTCTACACGCGTCCGGAAGTATTTATATGGAAAAAGAAAAAATATCGCGTTCCGCCCGTGCTTCTCTCGGGCAATCACGCTGCTATCGATGCGTGGAAACAAACGAAACGTACGCTCGATACACCGTGAGACCCGTGTTTATCGTTGTAATCCGAGTTGTACGTGTCCCTGTGCTTTGAGTGTATGTGGCTCGACGAATTCTTTTTGGACAGCATGGGTGTAGCCTGCGAGAGCGATCATGAGTGCGTTATCTGTGGCGAGGGCAGGAGGAGGGGTGAGAAGTGTGGCAAGGTTGTCTTTTTGCAGCGCGGCGAAGAATGAGTCTTTAATGTGCGTGTTGGCGGAAACACCACCACCGAGGATAATTGTGGGTGTACAGAAGTGTTCTGCCGCTCGGAGCGTCTTGCTCACGATCACCTCGGTTGCGGCGTCTTCGAATTCCCGCGCAATTGCCAATTTCATCTCGTTCGACAGCGGCTGGTGTGCCTCGACAACCCGTCGCACGGCAGTCTTCAGTCCAGAAAACGAAAAATCGAAATTATCTTCGCGAAGCATCGGTCGCGGCAGCTGAATCCTAGAGGTGTCGCCTCTAGGATGTGCGCGAGCGGAAGCGGCAAGGCGCGAAATTTCTGGACCGCCGGGATAGGGAAGTCCGAGTAGGCGAGCGACTTTATCAAACGCTTCGCCCGCGGCATCGTCACGCGTTTGTCCGATGATCTCGTATTCTCCAAATGCACGCATAAGCACCAGTTCTGTATGTCCACCAGATATGAGTAGTGCGAGTGCGGGAAATTCGAATGGCTTCAATCCTGTTTCGTTCGCTATGGAGAGCATAATGTGTCCTTCCATATGATTTGTGGCAACGATGGGAATATCCCATGCGATGGCTAGTGCGCGTGCGAAATTGATGCCAACCCAGAGCGCGGGCTCCAATCCCGGTCCTGTTGTCACTGCAATTGCATCGATTGCGGGTCTTTCATACGTTTTCAAAAAAGGCTCCAATTGCTCTTGTAATTCTGGTTCGCGCATCAGTATGGTGTGCAGATCGGGAACGGTTGCGGGATGCGGGCGCAGCGAAGCTGCGCCCGCATCCCGCAGCGCTGTTTCCAAAAGCGGAACGAGCGCTTTGGCGTGTTCGCGTTTCGCCAGGTTTGGGAAGACACCGCCATACTGTGCGTGAAGCGCGGCTTGTGAGGCGAGTGCGTTGCCGAGAATGTCAAACTTGAAATCTATACCACACATTCCGCTTGCATCGATCAGACACACACCGCTTTCGTCGCACGATGTTTCTATGCCAAGAATTCTCATGGTACCTTTATACATCAGTATATCAATATGAAGAAGCGCCGCACGGTATCCATACGAGACATATTCCGATCCTACGCGAACGCTCTTTTTCAGCATCCGTTGGCGTTGTTACTTGTTTTTCTCGCCATGATCGGTGTTCAGCTTTGCTCAGTTTTTGTACCGATTTTCTTGAGTCGTTTTTTCAACATTCTCGTGGCCGATCAATCGCATAATGCGGCAACATCGGCGATACTCGTATCGGTTTTGTACATGGTCGCTTTTCTGTATGTGGTGCAGTGGGGCCTGCGTCGATTGTTTTCGTTTTCGCTCATGTATCTCGAACTATGCGTCATGCGTCAACTGTATGCGGATTCATTTGCATACCTCATCCGTCATTCAGCACATTTTTTCGGTAATCAGTTTGCGGGCACACTCACGCGTCGTATCAGTAAATATGTGTCGGCGTTTGAAATATTGCTCGACAGTTTTTCCATGACGTTTGGGCCAGCGATATTGTACATTGTAGGTGCGGTGACGGTACTCGTGTTTCGCAATCGTTCGCTTGGACTGTTGCTTGGCGCATGGTCGGTGGTATTTGTGATATTTCAGATCGCGGTATCGCTGTGGCGACAACCGTATCGCGTGATGCGATCAGAAGCCGATAGTGCGACCGTTGGCGGCATGGCGGATGCCATTTCCAATCAAAGCACCATCATGCATTTTGCTCACGTTGCGCATGAGTCGACGCGATTCAACGGACTTGTGGATGTGTGGCAGCGAGCAACGAAACGTTCGTGGTATGCCGATGAATATATTTGGTCGGCACAAGGTATTCTTATGATCGGTATACAGCTCGGGCTTTTTTTCAGCACGCTGTATTTTTGGAATCATGGAAGGGCGTCGATTGGGGATTTCGTCCTCATTCAGACATATGCGCTCGGTGTGATCGACAATCTTCTCGGGGTAACCAGAGAATTGCGTCGCGTATATGATGCGTTTGCTGATGCGAGCGAGACGGTCGAACTACTAACTCACGCGCATGATGTGCGCGACGTGTCGAATGCTCCTGCGATACGAATTACGCAAGGAGAAATATCATTTTCCAACGTCTCGTTCAAATATGCCGAAGGATCAGCGGGAGTGCTATCGCGGTTCTCTCTCACGGTGTCGTCGCATCAGAAAGTGGGTCTCATTGGCAGGAGCGGTGCGGGCAAGAGTACATTGGCGAAGCTCATTTTGCGTCACTACGACGTGACAGAAGGTGCGATCATGATCGACGGGCAAAACATAGCGCGGGTGACGCAAGATTCTTTGAGAGAATCGATCGGCTACGTGCCACAAGAGCCAATTCTTTTTCATAGGACACTACGCGAAAATATTTCATACGGTAAGCTCGACGCAACGCAAGAAGAGATAGAGCAAGCGGCGCGTATGGCATATGCGCACGAATTCATTCAAAGACTGCCGCATGGATACGATACACTCGTGGGTGAACGCGGCATCAAGCTTTCGGGTGGTGAACGGCAGCGTATCGCGATTGCTCGCGCGATCTTAAAAAACGCGCCGATTCTGCTGCTCGATGAGGCGACAAGTGCTCTCGACAGTGAATCGGAAGTTGCCATTCAATCTGCATTGCACGAGCTTATGAAGGGCAAAACAGTGGTTGCGATTGCGCATCGTCTCTCGACTCTCCGAGAGATGGATCGCATTATTGTGATGGAGGATGGATTGATTGTTGAAGATGGAACCCATGCATCGCTCTTGGAAAAGGGCGGGGCATACGCTGCGTTGTGGAATCATCAGGCGGGAGGCTTTATTGAGGATTGATTTTTGTATCCACATCAAGTTCTGGTATAGTGTTTGAGCGCGGTTAGCTCAGTGGTAGAGCATCGTCTTGACGTGACGAGGGCCGTGGGTTCGATCCCCTCACCGCGCACCACGTATTATGGATAGTGTTGCAATCGAAGAAGTTGGAATAGAGGCGGCGGCGCTTCGCGCCGCCGCAACGGTGGAAGACGATGGTGTCGTGCTCTACCCAACAGATACGCTGTATGGTCTTGGTGCGGATGCTTTTTCTGATGCTGCAGTAACGCGCATTTTTTCTATCAAAGGGCGTGCGAACGATAAACCGCTATCGGCAATAGTTACAGATTGCGCAATGGCGGCTCGGTATTCTGATATCGACGAGCGCGTCCAAAAACTCATCGAATTGTTGCCGCGCGGCAAGGTTTCGTTTGTGGTAAAAAGCAATCATACGATGCAGACGGGAATATGCAGAAATGCCGCGACGTTTTGTTTTCGTATTCCTGACGATGAATTTTGTACAGCGTTGCTTCGCTATTGCGACAGACCCATTGTCGCGACGAGTGCCAACAAGAGCGGTGCGGTTTGTCCACAACGTATTGATGCTATTATCGATCAGCTTGGCGTGGATGCGCGTGGTATCTCTCTTGCGGTAGACGCTGGGGTTTTGCCAAGTCGCCTGCCCTCAACCGTCATTGATTGCACGAGACATTCAATCCGAGTGCTGCGCGAGGGCGCGTTACGCACTGCGGATTTGATGCATGTGTTACGTGTGATTGACGCGCGGGTTTGACTCTTGCAAGCCGCGTCATACACTAGAGGGGTGCTATTTATTAGTTTTGATAAGTCTACTTTGCTATGGATCTTAATGATACGACAAATAGGGTGATAGCGTTGATTATGTTGTCACTCTTGTTTATTGGTGGGTGGTGGCTTATTGCACGCAATACCGTGCGTTCAAATATTGTTACTAATCATGAGGTGACTGTGGCGCGTACCGAGGCGTCTCCATCAGAAGAAATACATACCGATACTACGCCATCAGAAACATCAAAAGGCGAATCGATCACCGTCGTTGATCAGCGTGCCGGCAGTTCGGTGCAGGTGGCGAGTGTATCGTTGTCACACGATAGATGGATTGCCGTGCGCGATAGTCGCGGATTTGTGTTAGGTGCATTGCGATTGAAAGCGGGAATCTCGAACGATGCAGTTGTCGACCTGTTGCGTGCTACGGAATCGGGCAAAACGTATCACGTACTTGTATATGAAGATGATGGAGACGCACAATTTGACCTTCATTCCGATACGCAAGTCGCTAACGCGCACGGAGATGCCGTCGGCGCGACGTTCGTGGCGCAGTAGCGCTATGCAGTTTCGATTGCGATCAGAATATCAGCCAGAGGGTGATCAGCCGGCGGCTATTGCAGCGCTGGTGAGCGGGCTCAAAGCGGGGGAGCGCGATCAGACGCTCCTTGGTGTGACGGGCTCGGGCAAGACCTTTACGGCGGCAAACGTGATCGCACAGGTGCAGCGCCCTACGCTCGTGATAGCACACAACAAAACGCTTGCCGCGCAGCTTGCGTCCGAGTATCGAGAATTCTTTCCCGAGAATGCCGTGCACTATTTCGTCTCATACTACGATTACTACCAACCCGAGGCATATGTGCCCACCAGCGATACGTATATCGAGAAAGAGGCGCAGATCAACGAAGACATCGAACGTTTGCGGCATGCGGCGACGCAATCATTGCTTACGCGCAGTGACGTGATCGTGGTTGCATCCGTTTCGTGCATCTACGGATTGGGAAGTCCGATCGAGTATCAGAAAGTAAATCTAAAAATCACAAAAGGTGAGGCGATGACGAGAGCAGCGCTCACACGCAAGCTTGTGGCGATTTATTTTGAACGCACGGCGGGCGATCTTATGCCCGGCACTTTCCGCGCGCTCGGCAGCAAAATCGAGGTGATGCCCGCGAGCGAACGCACGGTGTATCGCATTGATGTGGCGGGCGGCAAGATTACAAAAATCGAAGAGATTGACCCTGTGACGCGAGAGATTGGCGCCACACACGACGCGATGTTCATCTTTCCGGCTCGACAGTACGTGACACCAAAAGACGTGCAGGAAGCCGCGCTCGCCGACATGGAAACCGAGCTTGCCGCGCAGCTGAAGAAGTTTGAGAAAGAAGGGAAGCTGCTCGAGGCGGAACGATTGAAACGCCGCACACGCCAAGACATTTCCATGATTCGCGAATTCGGCTATTGCAACGGCATCGAGAATTACTCTCGCCACTTTGATCGCAGAAAGTCCGGCGAGCCGGCGTACACGCTGCTCTCATATTTTCCCAAAGATTTTCTCACCATCATCGACGAGTCGCATGTGACCATTTCGCAGATCGGCGCTATGTACGCGGGCGATCGCGCGCGCAAAGACACGCTCGTGGAATTCGGGTTTCGTTTGCCGAGCGCGGTCGACAATCGCCCGCTCACCGCCACAGAATTCCGCGAGCGTACGGGGCAGACCATCTACACGTCGGCGACGCCGGGGAAGTATGAATTGGAACTGGGTGGCAAGCCTGTAGAGCAGATCATCCGCCCGACCGGACTCATCGATCCCGAAATTATTGTGCGTCCAATCGTGAGCGGCTCACCGTACCAAGGACGGTCCTTGGCAAGCTACCCGGGGCAGGTGAAAGATTTCATCAACGAGGCAGAAGCGGTAACGAAAAAAGGCGCTCGCTCCATGGTGACCGTGCTTACCAAAAAGATGGCGGAGGACTTGGCGCAATTCCTCGCCGAGCGCGGCATCAAAGCGCGCTACGTGCACAGCGATGTACAGACCATCGAACGCATTGAGATTCTTACTGATTTTCGCAAAGGTGTTTTCGATGTCCTGGTGGGAGTCAACCTCCTGCGTGAAGGACTCGACTTGCCGGAAGTGGAGCTCGTGGGTATTTTGGACGCCGACAAAGAAGGATTTTTGCGCAGCGAGACATCGCTCATCCAGACCATCGGCCGCGCCGCTCGCAATGTCAACGGTCGCGTACTTCTCTATGCCGACAGCATGACCGGCTCGATGGAGCGCGCTATTGGCGAAACCAATCGTCGCCGTGCGATACAGACGGCATACAACACGGCGCACGGCATCACGCCGCAGACGATTGCCAAGAAGATCAAAGACATCACCGGTGACATTCAGCGCTCACGCTCGCGTGCTGTCTCGGAATTGGCGCGCATGGATGCGGGCGCTACTACCGACACAAAAAAGCTCATCAAAGAAAAACGCCGCCAGATGCACGACGCCGCCGACCGCCTCGACTTTGAAACAGCGGCGCTGATACGCGATGAGATACGAGTGCTGGAGGAGGAGGCGAAACAAAAAAAGTAAATGCAGGCGCGACACACGAGGATCAAAAAATAAAATGTACCATATCGCATAAGTGACTCTCCTCTCTTTTCTTATTTCTGTTCTATCCTTGTCCTTATTTCCAACGGTCGTAGAAAATAAGGAATATGGCGAAGGTGTGTTTCGAAGATGTTGCGCTTGAAAATGCCTCAAAAAAGCCCATACTTGGCGCATTATGGTGATCCTGCATTGGATTGAGGAGGAGGCGGTGGTGAATCATGACAAAGAGGCTTCGAAACTTCTATAAGCTATGGACATTCGCGAACACATCCCGCTTGCGCCGCTCACGACCTTTCACATCGGTGGGGGGGCGCGGTATGTGGTGGAGGTGAAGAGTGAGGAGGAGGTGGGGGCGGCGGTCGCGTATGCTCGCGACCGCCGCCTTCCTTTTACGGTCCTTGGCGGCGGGAGTAATGTGCTCGTGTCGGATAGTGGTTTCGACGGGCTGGTGATTCATATCGTCAGCGGCTCATTTTCATTCGAGGGTGATGTGCTTACTGCACAAGCGGGATGTAATGTGCTCGCGCTTATCCACGCGGCGGCAAAGAACAATCTTGGCGGATGGGAAAAGCTAGCAGGCATTCCGGGAAGCATTGGCGGTGCGGTGCGGGGGAATGCGGGCGCGTTTGGATCGGAGATGAAGGATTTTTTGGTGTCGGCGCGGGCGATTGATTCGGTGGCAGGCGAAGCGCGCGAGTTTGCCGCAAGCGAATGCGATTTTTCCTACCGCCATAGTTTCTTCAAAGACAATCCGCAGTGGATCATCACCTCTGCACAAGTCAGACTTGTGCAGACGGCGCGAGAGGAAAGCGAACGGCTCGCGGCGGAGACGATCGCTGAGCGCGAAAAGCGGCACTTGCAGCATGTGCGCGCCGCCGGTTCCTATTTTATGAATCCCATCGCGCCGCCCGAGGTGGTCGCGCTCTTTGAACAAGAGAAAGAGGTGCGAGCGCGCGAAGGGCGTGTGCCTGCCGGATGGCTGATAGAAAAAGTGGGAATGAAAGGTGCGCGAGTGGGTGGTGCAAAAGCAAGCGAGCAGCATCCCAATTATCTCGTGAACGAAAGCGGGTCAGCGACTGCTCATGACGTGCGGACATTGGCGCAACACATAAAAGACGCTGTTCACATGCGGTTTGGCGTTGTGTTGAAAGAAGAAGCGGCAATGCTATGACTATGGATGTGCCGATGAATGCGTAGCAACGTATGCTATAGTGCCGCTACCTACCCCTAGCCCTGCGCGAGGGGTTGGAACTGCATGGTCATATGTCACAGGATAAGATAATCATCAAAGGCGCGCGGACGCACAACCTCAAAAATGTGAGCGTGGAAATCCCGCGCAACAAAATGATCGTTTTTACGGGGCTTTCTGGCAGTGGGAAGTCGTCGCTCGCGTTTGATACGATTTTTGCCGAAGGTCAGCGCAAGTACGTGGAGTCGCTCTCGGCATACGCGCGGCAATTCTTGCGGCAAATGCAGAAGCCCGATGTCGACGAGATTAGCGGATTGTCTCCCGCGATTGCCATCGATCAGAAGTCACGCAGCAATAATCCTCGCTCGACCGTCGCCACAATCACCGAAATTTACGATTACCTGCGCGTCTTGTACGCGCGCGTGGGCAAGCCGCATTGCATGGAGTGCGGACGGGAAGTGCGCAAGCTGTCCAACGAAGAAATACTCGATACGGTGCTTGGTATCGTTGCCGAGGCGAGCAAGGGCGCGGGCGGCGCTGCAAAAGATAAGAAACTCACCGCCGCAGTATCGAGCGCGAAAGTGCGCATCTCGTCGCCGGTCGTCGTGGGGCGCAAGGGCGAGTACTATCAAATGCTTTACGACATGCTCAACAAGGGTTACGAAAAAGCGATTATCGATGGCGAGGAAAAATCGCTGCGCGAACGCATCGTGCTCGAGAAAAACGACAAGCATAAGATCGACATTGTGGTGGACGAGATCTTTGTGTCGGAATTCAAAGACGATCCCAAGGCGGCGCGCGAGCGCGCGAGCGAGGCGATCGAGCGGGCGCTTGCGGAGTCGGAGGGACTGGTAACGATCACTGATTCCTTGGGCAAAAGCCGCATTGTGTCCGCAAAATTCATGTGCCCGTACGACGGCTTCTCGTTCCCCGAGGTGGAGCCGCGCCTTTTTTCATTCAATTCTCCCTACGGCGCGTGCCCGGAATGCAAAGGTCTCGGCGTGAAGTATCTTTTTAGCGATGAAGAGTGCGAGGTGTGCAGGGGTGCGCGCTTGCGACCAGAGGCGCTCAATGTGTTTGTGGGTGCGGTGACGCATGAAGAAGGGAAGCCGGCGCAAGGAATGAATATCGTGAAGCTCACGTCGCTCTCGATCGCCGAGGCGCAGAAATTTTTCGATAAACTCAAACTTACGAAGAAAGAAGAGGAGATCTCGCGCGTTGTCATCAAAGAAATCACGAGCCGTTTGAAATTTATGCTCGACGTAGGCATCGAATACCTCACGCTCGATCGTCGCGCCAACACCTTGAGCGGTGGCGAAGCGCAGCGCATTAGGCTCGCTTCGCAGCTCGGGAGTGGTTTGGTGGGCGCGCTCTATGTACTCGACGAACCGACGATCGGTTTGCATCAGAGGGACAACGATAAACTCATCGAGACGCTCAAACGCCTGCGCGATCTGGGCAACACCGTCTTGGTCGTTGAACACGACGAAGACACGATCTTCGCGTCGGATTACATTGTCGACATAGGACCGGGTGCGGGTACGCACGGCGGCACGGTGATAGCTTCGGGGTGGCTCGAGGATTTGCTCACTGCAAAAACAAATGCAAGCGGCTCGCGCACGCTTGCGTACCTGCGCAACGAAGCCATGATTGCGATTCCCGACAAACGCCGCACCGCCGATCGCGGCAAGATCAAGATCCGCGGTGCCCATCGTTTCAATATCGAGAAACTCAATGTCGACATTCCGCTCGCAAAAATGGTGTGTATCACGGGCGTCTCTGGCTCTGGCAAATCCACGTTCCTCTATGAAATTCTCCATCGCAATTTACAGGCGCGTTTCGATATGCGCTACCGAAGCGCCAAAACCTACCACTGCGCGGAATTTTCTGGCACCGAATCGCTTGCTCGCGCCATTCTCATCGATCAGTCGCCGATTGGTCGCACGCCGCGATCAAATCCCGCAACCTATACCGGCGCATGGACGCACATCCGCGACATGTTTGCGATGAGCGAGGAGTCCAAGGCGCGCGGCTGGGGTCCGGGGCGATTTTCGTTCAATGTGAAAGGTGGACGATGCGAAGCATGTCAGGGCAATGGACTCGTCGCTGTCGAAATGCACTTTCTTCCCACGGTGTACGTGACGTGCGATGTGTGCAACGGCAAGCGTTTTATGAAAGAGACACTCGAAGTGAAGTATAAGAAAAAGAACATCCACGATGTGCTTTCGATGACGGTCGAGCAGGCGCTCGCATTTTTTGAAGACATTCCGGCAATCACGGATCGTTTCCAGGCACTCATCGACGTGGGACTCGGGTATTTGGAGCTCGGACAAAGCGCGACGACCTTGAGCGGCGGGGAAGCGCAGCGCGTGAAAATCGCATCCGAGCTGTATCGTCCGCTCACCACCAAGACGATCTACCTGCTCGACGAGCCGACAGTCGGTTTGCATTACGACGACGTACAGAAGCTCATCGACATTTTGCAGAAGCTCGTTGATCGCGGCAATTCCGTCGTCCTCATCGAACATAATCTCGATCTTCTCAAGTGTGCCGATTACATCCTCGACATGGGACCGGAAGGCGGCTCCGGCGGCGGACACTTGGTGGCGAAAGGTACGCCAGAAGAGGTGTCAAAAATAGAGGGGTCGCATACGGGGTACTATTTGAAGAGAGTACTCAAAAAGTAGATACGTATTCCCTCACGACATGTGCTGCAAGAGGATACGCACGAAAAAGTAGCCCCCGACATTGTCGGGGGCGTGTGCTTATACGATACTCACGTGATCTTCGCGAGAATCGTATTGGAACTTCACATACAATCCTATGCCAGAACAATACACGGTGTCTGGTATGATTGTATCGACCAAGAAACCGAAGTCCGTGCATCTTTCTTGCCCTCGCCCTACGGAAAAGACTATCATGCCATTATTCGACTCCAGTTGAATTCGCCTGAGCTCCCCGTTGTACGAGAAGAACCCTCTTCGTATCGTTACATCCTTCCCTCTGTATCTCTCCGCGTTCTCTAGAATGCGGGTGACTGTCAAGCGTTGCTCTGGAGACGGATGCATGTGCTCCTCCCTTCGACTGTGTTGTTATACGCAAGTCACTTTACACAGAGTAATACGCTGCGCGCGTTAGTCAACTATCTTTTCTTGTAATCCGTGAGAGGCGAGACACGCTCATTATCGTTATTTGCTGCGCACCTTGAGTTTAGTTTCCCGTTTCTTGTTGATTTTTGGAAGACGTATGTGAAGAATGCCATGACGTTCGGAAGCTTCCGCCATATCGACATCTACTTCCTCGGGGAGAAGGACGGTGCGCGAACATGAACCCCAACAGAGTTCACGTTGAAAATAATGTTCGTCTTCGACCTCGTTTTCGTCATGACGAGTGCCGCGTATGGTTACCATTTCACGCGTCAATGCAATGTCGAGAGAGGAGGGATTGATGCCAGCTATAAAAGTTTTCAGCACAATAGCCTCGGGTGTTTGATAGATGTCGATGGCGAGTTCTTCTGTTCCGTCTGTGTTCCATCTAGCGGTGTCGACAACGGGTGATTGATCTCCGTGCGGAGATTTTTGAGATGCGTGAGTATCGGTGTCCTCGTATACATACGAATCGGCTGATCCAGTAAGACGAGAAAAGAAAGATGGTTTTTTCATATAATCATGTCACGTCGACGCGCATACAGGTCGGACGCGTTTGACATATTCTAGCATGGCGAGGAGCGCAAGAATTCCTATCCACACCCCAACAAAAACCTGCACCATGTGTTCACTTGGCACATGCAGAATAGAATAATTGAATGCGCTATGTGTTATACAGGCGAGCACGATGCCGCACAACACGTAGCCATAGCGGACGTATCGATGTTTGTAGAACGAGAGACCGAGAGAGACTCCAATGATCGCTGACGAAAGCACGTGCAAAAGTGTTGCACCAATAAATCGAAAATTGCCCGACAGTATGGTTTGCGAAAGTGAATCACCAGATACGGGAGAGAGAAGGAACATCATGTTTTCAACCGCAGCAAACCCAAGTCCGACCATGATCATGTATATCACCGCATCGATTGGCTCGTCATTGTCGTGGCGCCACAATATGACGGTACTTGCTGCAATAAATTTCATGAGCTCTTCAACGATCGCCCATGTAATGAACAGTAGTGTTTCTGTGTTGATAACAGCGCGGAGCGAGAGTTCTATGGGAATGACGATAGCGACCGTCGCCATGCCAGCGATAAACGCGTAGAAAATGAGACGGCGCGGCTCTGGGTGTTCGGAGTCTTCGCGGAGCCAGAACCACAGCCACGCGAGAGCTGGAAACAAACCTCCTGCAATTGCAATGAGAAGCTGTGTGACGCTGTGCATTACTGATCAGTATACCGCGGCCACGGAGCGACCATGAGAATATCCGCATCTTTTTTCCATGGAAGCGATTGCCAGATCGCTTCGGTAACGAACGGCATGAACGGGTGGAGGAGTTTGAGGGAGTCACTGAATATTTCAATGAGGAGAGACGAACGAGAGTCCTTGTCCGCTTGCGTGCCGTTCGTGAAAATTGGTTTGCTCTCCTCAATGAGTTTGTCTGCGAAGGTGTGCCAGATGTAGTGGTAGATTTTTTCGCTCGCGAGGTGAAAGCGAAAACCCTCGAGATCGGCAGTGATTTCTGCCGCAAGTGCACGGAATTCTTTGAGAGCCGCTGTGTCGTTTTCGGTGAGTGTCGCGCCGGTCGCTTCGCATGACTCGAGTACCC
The DNA here is from genome assembly GCA_903824595.1 of uncultured bacterium. Classification (GTDB taxonomy): domain Bacteria; phylum Patescibacteriota; class Minisyncoccia; order Phycocordibacterales; family UBA2100; genus UBA10103. Next base: position 6,459 of record CAIJXH010000002.1, on the reverse strand, counting down.
AGCGCGCGATGTTCCAGAGTTTGTTGGCGAACTTTTTGTACGCGCCGATCTTGCGCGGGTCGAGATTGAGATCGGTGCCGGGTGTGTTGCCGACGACGAGTCCCATGCGAAGTGCATCGGTGCCGTATTCTTTCGATACATCGAGCGGATTGATGACATTGCCTTTGCTTTTGCTCATCTTGAGACCTTTCGCATCACGCACCATGCCATGCAAATATACGTATTTGAATGGAATCTCGCTGGTACGGTAGATGCCGAGCATTATCATTCGCGCGACCCAGAAGAAGAGAATGTCATACATAGTCTCCATGACAGTCGTGGGGTAGAAGGTCTTGAAGTCTTGCCCGTCGGGATATCCGAGAGTTGCGAATGGCCATTGACCAGAAGAGAACCACGTATCAAATGTGTCAGGATCTTTGCGGACAGCGCCACCGCATTTCGGGCACTTTGTTGCCGTGTCATCAATATCAACGAAACCGTCGTTGCAGGAATCACATATTTTTGCAGGAATAGGAATACCCCAGACTATCTGTCGCGAGATATTCCAGTCCTGAATGTCTCCAAGCCAATGCTTGAAAATCTTCTCGTGATTTTCTGTAAGGATTTTGACGTGATTATTTTCTACAACATCAAGCGCCTTTTCGGCGAGTGGTTTCATTTTGACGAACCATTGCGCTTTGATTTGCGGCTCGATCTCTCGTTCGCACTTGTAGCACACAGGAACTTCGTGCGCGTACGCTTCGTCTATTTTTTCCACCAATCCCTTCGCTTGTAGCTTTTCGATAATCTTGCCGCGCGCGTCTTTGATATTCATGCCTGCAAACTCGCCCGCGATCGGCAGAAGCTTGCCGCGCCAATCGATGATTTGTTCGTAGGGGAGGTGGTGGCGCTGTGCGATCTCGAAGTCGGTCGCGTCGTGCCATGGAGTAATAGTCATGACGCCCGAACCGAACGACATGTCGATGGACTCGTCTTTCACGACAGTTGCGGTGATGTTCCCGTTGATCCACTCAAGCTCGAATTGCTGCCCGTCTTTGTACTCCGCATAGCGCGCGTCGTCGGGGTGCATGACGACATATTTGTCGCCAAACTTGGTTTCGGGGCGTGCGGTGGCGATGGTGAACGGACCGTACTTGAGGTAGTAGAACTTGTCGGTGCGATTCTGGCGTGTGGTTTCGAGATTGGAGAGGGAAGTCTGATGCTTCGGGCACCAGTTGACGATGCGTGAGCCGCGGTAGAGGAGTTTGTCGTCTGAAAGTTTTTTGAACGTGTCGTAGACTGTTTTGATGACTTTGTCGTCGAGGGTGAATACTTCGCGCGACCAGTCGCACGAGGCGCCGAGCGCGCGGAGCTGACCTTCCATATAAGATTTGTTGGCGAGAGTGAAATCAAGAATCTCCTTGTACAAATCTTCGGAATTCATGTCGAAACGCGAGCGACCCTCTTTTTCGAGTTTTTTCTCATACACGACCTGTGTCTCAAATCCGGCATGGTCTGCGCCCGGAAGCCAGAGTGCCTTCTTGCCGTCCATGCGGGCGAAACGCGTCATGATGTCTTCGAGCGTGACGAAGAGCGCATGCCCCGCGTGGAGCGAACCATTGGCATTGGGCGGCGGCATGATGATGCAGAAAGATTCCTTGCGGTTACCGGGGAGTTTGTCGGGATTGAAATACCCGCTCTTTTCCCACATTCGGTACAACGTGTCCTCGTGCTCAATAGCATTGTACGGCTTCAAGAATTGCTCCGGGGCTTTCGACGGTTCCATGAAAGTTATCCTACCACAGGCTTATGGAAAATTGCATCAGATGCAACAAGACGCGGTATACTGGTATCTTATGCGTTCATCTTTCTTTATACGTTGCTCCATGCTGACCATCTTAGTATGTTCCATCCCGTTGACGGCATCGGCTGCTTCGCCTTCGTTTGAAGTGTCAGGATGGATTCCCTATTGGCGTACGGCAACGGGTACTATGGATGTGTTGCCGCATCTCGACGTGCTCACCGAGGTAAATCCTTTTGTATATACGATCAAGTCTGATGGTACGTTATTGGATAATGGATCGCTTGGTGCGGAACCGTGGGCAAGTTTTATCGCGTCGGCGAGGACGAAACGTGTGCGTGTGATCCCGACGATCATGACGAGTAATGCGGATCTTGTGCACGCACTCCTTAGTAATCAGCGTTCGAGGATAGCTTTCGAAGATCGTATTGCAGCATTGGTGAAAGATAATAATTTTGACGGTATTGATATAGATTTTGAAGGAAAGAGATCGGTTGATCGGAATTATTTCTCATCTTTTTTGAAAGGGCTTGCCGCACGTCTTGGTTCTAAGAGGTGGCTTGTATGCACTATAGAATCACGTACACCCGTATCCGATCGATATGATGGGATGACTCCGCCTCCAGACGCCACGACGTATGCGAATGATTTCAAAGCGATCAACGCATCGTGTGATCGAGTGCGTATCATGGCGTATGATCAGCAGACCATAGATCAGAAATTGATCAATCAGGCAGCGTCATCTTCACAGCTGTACGCGCCGATCTCTGATCCTGCGTGGGTGGAGAAAGTCGTGCGCCTCGCGGCGAAGGATATAAAAAAGAGTAAAATCATGATCGGTATCCCTACGTATGGATATGAATACGATGTAACGGCATATGCGGGAAAACAGTACGTATACGATATTTTGTGGACTTTCAATCCGACGTATGCGATTACCACTGCAGCTCAGTACGGAATCACGCCGAGTCGCAACGCGCAGGGCGAAATGTTCTTTACCTATGTTCCTGTCGCTACTTCCAGCACTCCTGTGTCGCTTGGTGATAATTCAGCGCAGCTTGCAGCAGTTGCCGCAACGACCTATGCCAGTACCTACAATGCGCATCTCAATTTTCGTATGATGGAATGGCCTGACGCGCAATCGATTGATGGCAAAATAGCGCTTGCTAAAAAATTGGGGGTGCGCGGTGTTTCTATCTTCAAATTCGACGGTGGTGAAGATCAAGCTATGTGGTCGGTGTTACAGCAAGTGAAGAAATAGAGCGAAACTTGCGCGGTGACGTAGTTCGTGTATAGTACCCATCACGCTATGTCCCCATAGGGACCAATGGTGCGGATATGAGTCCGCGCTGTTGCGCGGATATTTTTATGAAATTCATGCTCGGAACAAAAGGAAAGATGACACAAATCTTCAGTGAGAAGGGTGTCGTGTCTCCTGCCACGATAGTGATCGCTGGTCCTTTGACTATAACGCAGGTAAAAACAAAAGAGACAGACGGGTATGCGGCGACACAAGTCGGATTTGGTTCTCGCAAAGAGAAAAACGTGAGTAAGCCAGTCGCGGGACATCTCAAAGATCTTCCTATGGCGCGAGTATTGCGTGAATTTCCTCTTGAGGGTGACGTGGCGCGTGGTCAACATATCGACGTGTCTTTGTTTGCTCCCGGTGATGTGGTGGCTGTATCTGCTGTCTCAAAAGGCAAGGGTTTTCAGGGTGTGGTGAAGCGTCATGGTTTCAAAGGTGGGCCCAGAAGTCATGGTCAGAAAAACAAAGAGCGTGCTCCGGGATCAATCGGTGGCGCAGGGCGAGCAGGTGGGCGCGTGTCTCCCGGTATGCGCATGGCCGGACGCATGGGAGGAGATCGCGTGACCGTCAAGAATCTGAAAATCTTGCGCGTCGATCAAGAATCTAATACGCTCGTCATATCGGGAGCTATACCGGGGAAACCAGGAACACTTGTCGAAATTCGAGGCTAACTATATTTTGTATGAACACCGATATTTACAACATGCAGGGAAAAAAGACGGGGACAATAGCATTGCCAGAGGCTTTGTTTGCTCTCCCGTGGAACGATGCGCTTATGCATCAAGTTGTGGTTTCTATGCAAAGCAATGCGCGACCTGATGTGGCGCACACGAAAAATCGCGGTGATGTGCGTGGTGGTGGTAAAAAGCCGTGGCGACAAAAGGGAACTGGTCGAGCGCGCGTTGGATCGAACCGTTCTCCCATATGGAAAGGCGGTGGCGTTACCCACGGGCCGCGCAACGAGAAAAATTATTTGCGCACCATTCCTCGGAATATGCGCACGAAAGCCCTCTGCATGGCGCTATCGAGTAAAATCCGCGACGGCGAGGTAATCTTTATCGATTCTCTTGCGTTTGATGCTCCAAAAACTTCGATCGCGAAAAAGACGCTCATCGCGCTTGGGGGAATTGGTTTTGATAAAATTGTTCGCAAGCGCTCAAATGCCGCACTCATCGCTCTTTCTGACGGAAATATCACTGCAAAGAAAAGTTTCGGAAATATTGGAAACGTAACAACGATTCCTTTGCGTGATTTGAATCCTGTTGCGGTTCTTTCTGCAAAATATCTCGTGATCGAGAATCCCGCAGCTGGAATTGCAATTCTGTCGCGACGCCTTGCATCAAAAAAAGAACACGCTACTACCTAATCATTTTTTATGGGACTCTTTTCAAAAAAATCAACCGTACCGCATATTGCGCCGAACAAAGATACTTCTCTGGAGAAGTCGTCGATCTCTGCTTACGTACAGGTACTCAAAGGGCCTCGCATTACCGAAAAAGCATCTGGTCATCAAGCCGTAGGTGTCTACACGTTCAACATCACTGAATATGCGACAAAGCGCGATATCGTACGTGCGGTGCAGTCGCTTTACAAAGTGACTCCTCGTATGGTTCGGGTGGTGCGGGTGCCCTCAAAAGCAAAACGATCTATGCGTACTGGTCGTGTGGGAGTTGCCAAAGGAGGGCGGAAAGCATATGTATATCTCAAGCCAGGGGAGTCGATAACCATTGCCTAACAATAATCAAAGATCTGTATGACGATGAAATATTTCAAACCAACGAGCCCAGGAATGCGCACCAAAGCATCTATTGACTATCGCGCGGCTTTGAGTGGTCACAGTCCAGAAAAATCACTTGTGTCTGGTGCGCGCAAAACAGGAGGTCGCAATGCGCGTGGACGTATTACGGTGCGTCATCATGGTGGTGGACACAAGCGTCGTTTTCGCGATGTTGATTTCAAATTCAACAAAAAGGATATTCCTGCTCGCATCACAACCATCGAGTACGATCCGTTCCGCTCAGCTTTCATCGGCTTGGCGGTATATGCCGACGGCGAGAAGCGTTACGTCGTTGTTCCGCGTGGAGTGTCTGTGGGTGATTCGTTCGTTGTATCTGCTACCGCATCGGTGCAGCGCGGCAACCGTCTTCCACTCGCGAAAATTCCAGTCGGTACTTTTGTCTACAATATTGAACTCAAACCCGGCGCAGGCGGTGTGGTGGCGCGTTCTGCGGGAAGTTTCTGCGAAGTAGTGGCTCAAGATTCTGGCTATACGCATCTCAAGATGCCTTCTACGGAGGTTCGTCGTATCATTGATACTGCGTGGGCATCGGTCGGTGAAGCATCCAACGAGGAGCATTTTCTTGTATCGATTGGGAAAGCTGGTAGATCGCGCTGGAAGGGAGTGCGTCCAACCGTCCGTGGTACTGCCATGAACCCCGTCGATCACCCGCATGGTGGAGGTGAAGGTCGTCAGGGGCGCGGATTGCGCCGCGCGAAGACGATGTGGGGTAAACCGTCGGGCAAAGGTCAAAAGACTCGCAGTCCAAAAAGATACTCAAACGTATTTATTGTGTCTCGCAGAAAAGTAGGGAAGCGTCGATAGTGGAAAAGGTGCTTGTCCATCGAATCGACGTGATATCATGCTACACATGGCACGATGGTCGTTTGTCTTTTGTGCAATGATTTTCTCCGTAAGCTTTTTTGGCATAGCGAATGCTGACGAACTGTGTGCACGTGTTTCGAATATTACGGGGTATAGTGCCCAATACATTACTTCGTGTAGCGATTGGACTACCTATGGCTACAGCGATACCGCATCGTGTGGTTCATATGATCAAACCGCTCGATCATATGCATGCCAGTCGCGCACCTGTGGCGTGGCAAAAACAGAATACAAGACCGTGGTTGATACAAAGTTTAGTGGCGGCACTTTTCTGCAATGGGCGCAGGGTTCTTGTAGCGATTACGCATGGGCATCTTCATTTGTTCCAGAACGATCATGTGAAAACGACCCGCTTCAAGATATTCCTACGTGTCCCGCACGCAATCCTTCATTTGTAACTCCTCCTGTCTCGTGTCTCGGTGTCAACCCGTTTTCAAGAACACTCATGATCATACCAGGAGCAGATGCGAATAGTTGTGTTACGTTTGAGCATGATTTCTATGTTTCCGAAGGCGGTGCCGTCCATGGCGGAGTATTTTATACGTCGACCTATAACACATCTTCTTCCATATCCCTCCCTCCCCAAACCCAATACCAATCAATCGCCAACCCCAACAGCACCCCCGCCCCCTCAACACCATCCTCGCCCGCTTCCTCACCATCAACACCATCCTCGCCATCTCCCGCCACCCCCACAGCCCAACCTGCAGC
>CAIJXH010000001.1 GCA_903824595.1 uncultured bacterium | reverse complement strand
GCTGCAGGTTGGGCTGTGGGGGTGGCGGGAGATGGCGAGGATGGTGTTGATGGTGAGGAAGCGGGCGAGGATGGTGTTGAGGGGGCGGGGGTGCTGTTGGGGTTGGCGATTGATTGGTATTGGGTTTGGGGAGGGAGGGATTGTTGGTAAGATAACGGTGAAGCCGAGGTGGTATAAAAACGACCTTCATGGAAGAAGACGTTGAAATTATCCGTGTATAAGTAGTTGTTATTATATCCAATATCAACCCAGTACGACCTGCCACTCTCTGGAGAACAACAGTCGTATATATGCGTTCCCGGTCCATTTGGCAGGAATCGACTCACCGTAACATAATCTGAACATGCGCCAGGACGACCTGCAAATTGTATCTGCGTGGTTGCTCCAAGATAAAGATTGGTCCCGCTCTGATATACCGTTTGCGATACGGGACAGGTGCGAGACTTACACGCATACGCACGTGATGTTGTTTGATTTGCAGTGTCTGGAGTACAGCCATCAGTTGTGTCGCTGTATCCATAAGTAGCCCAATCACTACACGCGCCAGTGTTGACGGACGGGGTGCCGTAACCACTAATTGTATACATTTGACTACAGAGCGTATCGGCGTGCACAGGCGCAACAAAAGAACAACATATAACAAAAGCCACCATCGACAATAATGTACGGTGTGTCAGAACCATATTGTCTAGCGTTTCTTATGTATTTCTATCAGCGATAGATCAAAAATGATTGTCGCATTTTTCTGCACACTCCCTTCTGGTACGGTGGACGATGCAAACGTGTATGTGGGTGGAATGGATACGACGCGCGTGCCACCCTTTTGCATGCCGAGAAGCCCAAGGGTAAGTCCGCTGCCCGTCGCGGGAGCACCGACAACAAAAGAACCCGCGCTCTTTGCGTTTGAATGATCCGAGACGATAGTACCGTCGAGAAGCTTCGCGGTATAGGTAATCACAGCCATGTCGCCATTGGTGAGCTTATCGCCCGTACCGATTGATGTATCTTGCACCGTGAGAACCGTAGAAAGATCGGTGACAACACTGTGCGCAGGAGTTTGTACCGGCGCAACACCAAGAAATGATGGATTCCAAATATAGAGCGCCTCAACTCCAGCGACGAGCGCAAGCAATACACACACCGCCGTGAGCGGATGTTTGTTGCAGCACGACACTTGTCCATCCATATAAAAATAGTATCACGCATTACGTCCGTATCTACGATCATCCTGTGGATAATATAGTGCCTATCCAATCACGACATGTTCGACGAGGTCTTTGCAGCTTTCACGATTCTCGTTCTTGATGTAGCGCTTTCTTCACCATCGCCCCCGCTTTGCGATCCGAACGCTTGTGCAATGATTTGGCACTTCGTAACTGTCTGACAATTTCATCTTTTGCGTCATCTATTGCCCCATTGATGGATTCGGAATTATTTCGTGAACATAGCCGCTCTGAACCAGGCTGTTTTACAATAAACTCGGCAAAAAAGATGTTCTTTCCGTGACGCGGACGACCCGCATCGCGACCAAGCTCGACCTCTACCCGAGCATCTTTGCCCAAAAACTTCCCAAGCGCAGCAACGCGCTCTTCGAGATACGAAGTAATATCTGGCGTTATCTTATAATCAACACTCTTGGTACGTATATTCATATCCCCTATTGTACCATTTGCAACGCATCGCGCAGCAAATGATTTTCATACTCTCAACACACCACGCTATCCATAGATAAGGGCACCCAGTGCGACCGCGCTATTCATGACTAACCACAACATGTACGCAAGCGTAATAGCACGATCACGATGCACCAGACCATATCCAATCCAAATGATATCGAAAAAAGCAAAAGACCCCCACGAGATCGCCGATACTCCTGCGGCTTCATGCCAGCGGTAAATCTTTTCTATTTGTGGCAACGTCATCAATGGTCCCATCACGCCAGCCACAAACACCGCATGGTCAAGCACGCGCACGCGCCAATCACGCGCTGGATACGGATGACGCGCTTTCGGATTGCGCGCTCGCATGTGCAAATGATGAAATTCATGCATGGAAGCAATTATACATGAGTGTAAAACCGCTATCGAATATCGAAGCATCTGCGTGTGGGCTACTTTGGTGACCCCACCGGGAATCGAACCCGGATTGACGGCTTGAAAAGCCGGCGTCCTAACCGCTAGACGATGGGGCCAATACCCTCACAATATATCGCATTTTCTCGAGCTACGAAAGTATGGTATTTTAGCTGCTGGCACCGAGTGGTGCCAATGTCGCACACGACACGGAGAGGTGGCTGAGTGGTCGAAAGCACCGGTTTCGAAAACCGGCAGGGTCGAAAGGTCCTCGAGGGTTCGAATCCCTCCCTCTCCGCAATTTTTCGAAAAGGGTTTCTGAAGCAAAAATATGGTCGGCACGAAGTGCCGTCTGTTCTGAATCCCCCCCAAAAAATCCTGAATCCAAAAGGGCTCGCCACGCTCTGCGTGGCTCAAAAAGTACGGTTCGATCTTTAATTAAAAAGTTCGAACCGACTTTTTTAAACAAATGAAGATTTTCT